>NZ_JBXAOB010000002.1:3431-544646 GCF_058802345.1 Pseudomonas sp. GW822-FHT02D10 | reverse complement strand
GGCTGCGATCTTTTGATCTTAATAACCGAAGATCAAAAGATCGCAGCCTGCGGCAGCTCCTACACAGGGACCGCGGCGGTTATAAAACCGCCGCGTCGTGTTTTTAGTCTTCCAGCAGTTCTTCAGCCTGACCCAGGATGTTTTCCAGGGTGAAGCCGAACTCTTCGAACAAGGCCGGCGCAGGCGCCGACTCGCCGTAGGTGGTCATGCCGATGACGCGGCCTTCCAGGCCCACGTACTTGTACCAGTAGTCGCCGTGTGCGGCCTCGATGGCGATACGAGCGCTGACCTGCAACGGCAGAACCGCTTGCTTGTAGCCGGCATCCTGAGCATCGAACACGCTGGTGCACGGCATGGAAACCACGCGCACCTTGTGGCCCTGTTCAGTCAGCTTGTCGTAGGCCTGAACCGCCAGGCCAACTTCCGAACCGGTGGAAATCAGGATCAGCTCAGGCTCACCTGCGCAATCCTTGAGCACGTAACCACCACGGTTGATCAGCTCGATCTGCACCGCGTCACGGGTTTGGTGCTGCAGGTTCTGACGCGAGAAGATCAGTGCCGAAGGACCGTCCTTACGCTCCAAAGCGCACTTCCAGGCAACGGCCGATTCAACCGCATCGGCCGGACGCCAGGTGTCGAGGTTCGGCGTGCAGCGCAGGCTGGCCAGTTGCTCGATTGGCTGGTGAGTCGGGCCGTCTTCGCCCAGACCGATGGAGTCGTGGGTGTAGACGTGGATCACGCGCTGCTTCATCAGGGCGGACATGCGCACGGCGTTGCGGGCGTATTCCATGAACATCAGGAAGGTGGCGCCGTAAGGCACCAGGCCGCCGTGCAGGGCAACGCCATTCATGATGGCGGTCATGCCGAACTCGCGAACGCCGTAGTACATGTAGTTGCCGCTGGCGTCTTCGGCGCTGACGCCTTTGCAACCTTTCCACAGGGTCAGGTTGGAGCCGGCCAGGTCCGCCGAACCGCCGAGCATTTCCGGCAGCAACGGGCCAAACGCGTTCAGGGCGTTCTGGCTGGCTTTACGGCTGGCGATGGTTTCGCCTTTGGCCGCGACTTCAGCGATGTAGGCCGAGGCTTTTTCCGAGAAGTCCTCTGGCAGCTCACCGCTCAAACGACGAACCAGCTCGTTGGCCAGCTCGGGGAATTCGGCGGAATAGGCAGCGAAACGCTGGTCCCACTCGGCTTCGGCCGCGCGGCCGGCTTCCTTGGCGTCCCACTCGGCATAGATGTCTGCCGGGATTTCGAACGGAGCGTGGTTCCACTTCAGTGCCTCACGGGTCAGAGCGATTTCCGCGTCACCCAGTGCAGCGCCGTGGCAGTCTTCCTTGCCTTGCTTGTTCGGCGAACCGAAGCCGATGATGGTTTTGCAGCAGATCAGCGTCGGTTGCGCGCTTTTGCGTGCAGTCTCGATTGCTGTCTTGATCTCTTCCGGGTCGTGACCGTCAACGTTGCGGATCACTTGCCAGTTGTAGGCTTCGAAACGCTTCGGGGTGTCATCGGTGAACCAGCCTTCGACTTCGCCATCGATGGAGATGCCGTTGTCATCGTAGAAGGCGATCAGTTTGCCCAGGCCCAGCGTACCGGCCAGGGAGCTGACTTCGTGGGAAATGCCTTCCATCATGCAGCCATCACCCAGGAACACGTAGGTGTGGTGGTCGACAATGTTGTGGCCTGGACGGTTGAACTGCGCCGCCAGGACTTTTTCTGCCAAGGCAAAACCCACGGCGTTGGCCAGGCCCTGACCCAACGGGCCAGTAGTGGTTTCAACACCCGGGGTGTAGCCGAGTTCCGGGTGGCCCGGGGTGCGGCTGTGCAGTTGGCGGAAGCTTTTCAGGTCATCGATCGACAGGTCGTAGCCGGTCAGGTGCAGCAGCGAGTAGATCAACATCGAGCCGTGACCGTTGGACAGGATGAACCGGTCGCGGTCGGCAAAGGATGGATTGCTCGGGTTGTGCTTGAGGTAGTCACGCCAAAGCACTTCGGCGATATCCGCCATGCCCATAGGGGCACCGGGATGGCCGCTGTTGGCTTTTTGCACGGCATCCATGCTGAGGGCACGAATGGCGTTGGCACGCTCACGACGGCTGGGCATCGCTGTTCTCCTGCGGATTCTGAATCGAGAGTGAATAAAACGGAACGGAAAAAAGGCGAGCATTTTCCCTCACCCGGACGCCTCGGGGCAATGACAGATAGTCGATCCGGGGTGTTTTTCCTGTGGATAAATGCGGATTCGCCTGGTGAAACCTTTCCGCGCTTCGTTTGTAGAGTGAAGCGCAGCCCAGGAAGTGCCATCCATCGAGCAATATCAAAACTTTTTGATATTGGCCTTGCGGGGATTTCGGCGCATCACTAGACTGCTGGCCTTATGAACTTAC
The DNA here is from genome assembly GCF_058802345.1 of Pseudomonas sp. GW822-FHT02D10. Taxonomy (NCBI): domain Bacteria; kingdom Pseudomonadati; phylum Pseudomonadota; class Gammaproteobacteria; order Pseudomonadales; family Pseudomonadaceae; genus Pseudomonas; species Pseudomonas sp. GW822-FHT02D10. The sequence goes on along the minus strand of NZ_JBXAOB010000002.1, from coordinate 542,262 downwards.
GCGTGCCTTCCATTCGCCATGACGATTGCGATGAGCTGGCGGCCCTGTGCAAGGCCGGCGGCGATCCGTTGCGGCTGAACGTTTTGCGCGCACTGGCCAACGATTCGTTCGGTGTGCTGGAGCTGGCGCAAATCTTCGCCACCGGCCAATCGGGCATGAGCCACCACTTGAAGGTGCTGGCCCAGGCTGACCTGGTAGCGACCCGCCGCGAAGGCAATGCGATTTTTTACCGCCGTGCTCTGCCCCACTCTGAATTGTTGGGCGGCAAGCTGCACACGGCACTGCTCGAAGAAGTGGACAACCTGACCCTGCCCAGCGATGTGCAGGCACGGATCAGCCAGGTCCACGGGCAACGAGCCGCTGCCAGCCAGGATTTTTTCTCACGGATTGCGGAAAAGTTTCGCGCCCAGCAAGACTTGATCGCCGGCCTGGCGCAGTACCGCGAAAGCGTGCTGGCGCTGCTCGACAAGTTGAGTTTCAGCGAAGGCGCCACGGCGATTGAAGTCGGCCCCGGTGATGGCAGCTTTCTGCCGGAACTGGCGCGTCGCTTCAGCCAGGTCACGGCGCTCGACAACAGCCCGGCGATGCTCGAACTGGCGCGTCAGGTCTGCGAACGTGAAACGCTGGCTAACGTCAGCCTGCAATTGGCCGATGCATTGGATGGCGTAAGCCTTGAGGCCGATTGCGTTGTACTGAACATGGTCTTGCACCATTTCGCCGCGCCAGCCGATGCACTCAAGCACATGGCCGGTTTGCTGCAACCAGGCGGTAGCCTGTTAGTGACAGAGTTATGTAGCCACAACCAAAGTTGGGCCAGGGAGGCCTGCGGTGATCTTTGGTTGGGGTTTGAACAGGACGATTTGGCCCGTTGGGCCACCGCTGCGGGACTCGTTCCCGGGGAAAGCCTCTATGTAGGCTTACGTAATGGTTTCCAGATCCAGGTCCGCCATTTTCAGCGACCGGCTGGCGACACTCACCATCGGTAAATTGTAGGAAAACATCGAGATGAGCGAATACTCCCTTTTCACCTCCGAGTCCGTGTCTGAAGGGCATCCGGACAAAATCGCCGACCAGATTTCTGATGCGGTGCTGGACGCCATCATTGCTGAAGACAAGTTCGCCCGCGTGGCGTGCGAGACTCTGGTGAAAACGGGCGTGGCGATCATCGCCGGCGAAGTCACCACCTCGGCCTGGGTCGATCTGGAAGACATCGTCCGTAACGTGATCCTCGACATCGGCTACAACAGCTCGAATGTCGGCTTCGACGGCGCGACCTGCGGCGTGATGAACATCATCGGCAAGCAGTCCCCCGACATCAACCAGGGTGTTGATCGTGCCAAGCCTGAAGACCAGGGCGCCGGCGACCAGGGCCTGATGTTCGGCTACGCCAGCAACGAAACCGACGTGCTGATGCCAGCACCGATCACCTTCTCGCACCAACTGGTTCAGCGCCAGGCCGAAGCCCGTAAGTCCGGCCTGCTGCCTTGGCTGCGTCCAGACGCCAAGTCGCAAGTGACCTGCCGCTACGAAAACGGCAAGGTTGTCGGTATCGACGCCGTTGTACTGTCGACCCAGCACAACCCGGAAGTGTCCTACAAAGACCTGCGCGAAGGCGTGATGGAACTGATCGTCAAGCACGTGCTGCCTGCCGAACTGCTGTCCAAGGACACCCAATTCCACATCAACCCGACTGGCCAGTTCATTATCGGTGGCCCGGTGGGCGACTGCGGCCTGACCGGCCGCAAGATCATCGTTGACAGCTACGGCGGCATGGCTCGTCACGGCGGCGGCGCGTTCTCCGGTAAAGATCCATCGAAGGTTGACCGTTCGGCTGCCTACGCCGGTCGTTATGTCGCGAAGAACATCGTGGCTGCCGGCCTGGCCGAGCGTTGCGAGATTCAGGTTTCCTACGCCATCGGCGTCGCTCAACCGACTTCGATTTCGTTGAACACCTTCGGCACCGGCAAGATCAGCGACGACAAGATCGTCAAACTGGTCCGCGAAGTGTTCGACCTGCGTCCATACGCAATCACCACCATGCTCGACCTGCTGCACCCGATGTACCAGGAAACCGCAGCCTACGGCCACTTCGGTCGTACTCCGCAAACCAAGACTGTGGGTGACGACACTTTCACCACCTTCACTTGGGAAAAAACCGACCGCGCCGAATCCCTGCGCGCCGCTGCCGGTCTGTAAGACTTTCCTGGCTGCACAAAAAGCCCCGCACGGTTCGCCGTGCGGGGCTTTTTCATGGGTGCAGACCCGGTCTCGACACACCCTGAAAACTACCTGCGCTCGTAGGCTTCACAGCTGATCTAACCTTCAGGCATCCAACTCGAGCAAGGATGCTCATGATGCTGCCCACGCTTCGTCTGTTGATCGGTTTTTGGCTGACCTTTGTTCACTTGAATGCCAATGCAAGCAACTGCCCCGACTGGCCCCCTATCCGGGCTCAAACCGAAATCACCGCGCTGCAACAGCAAATCGAACGCTGGGACGACAGCTATCACCGAAAGGGACGCTCGCTGGTCGCCGACGAACTCTACGACCAATCCCGCGCCCGCCTTGCGACCTGGCAAACATGCTTCAATTGGGCTTCAACGCCTGAAAACCCGCTGCGTAGCGCCCGTGGCACGGTTACCCATCCGATCCCCCACACCGGCCTGGAAAAGCTCACCGATAGTCACGCCGTCGAAACCTGGCTCAAGCCACGCGACGATATCTGGGTTCAGCCTAAAGTCGATGGTGTGGCGGTCACGCTGATTTACCGTGAAGGTCAACTGCAGCAAGTGATCAGCCGCGGGGACGGCATCAACGGTCAAGACTGGACCCCCTCGGCGCGCAAGATCGCCGCGATCCCCCAGCAACTACCACAACCATTGGACCTGCTACTGCAAGGCGAGCTCTATTGGCGCCTGACCGATCACGTGCAAGCCCGAAGCGGCAGCCTCAACGCTCGCAGCGCCGTGGCCGGGTTGATGGCCCGCAAAGAGCTGAGCCGGGAGGACGCCAGCGGAATCGGACTGTTCGTCTGGGACTGGCCACAAGGTCCGGCCAGCTTGCCGGCGCGCCTGGCCTTTCTGAAAGCGTCGGGCTTCGCCGACAGTGAGCGCTATAGCCAACCCGTCAGCGCTTTTGCCGACGCCGAGCGCTGGCGTGATCACTGGTATCGCACGCCCCTGCCATTTGCCAGCGACGGCATTGTCTTGCGTCAGAGCCAGCGCCCGACGGCAGAGCGCTGGCAGGCAAAAACTCCGTTCTGGAGCGTGGCCTGGAAATACCCTTTCGCCCAGGCGTTGGCCGAAGTGCGCAAGGTCAATTTCAAGATCGGGCGCACCGGACGCATCACCCCGGTATTGGAGCTTGCTCCGGTGACGCTGGATGACCGGCAGATCAAACGGGTGAGCGTCAGTTCGCTTCAGCGCTGGCAGGCCATGGATATCCGTCCCGGCGATCAGGTCGCCATCAGCCTTGCCGGGCTGACCATCCCACGGCTCGACAGCGTGGTGTTGCGCAGCACTGAACGGCCAGAGGTGAGCGCGCCGCGTGCAGAAGACTTCCATCACCTCAGTTGCTGGCAACCGACGCCAGGCTGCGAAAGCCAGTTTCTCGCACGACTGAGCTGGCTCAGTGGCAAGCAAGGCCTGGCGCTGCGCCATCTAGGTCCCGGCACCTGGGAAAAGCTGATCAGCGCCGGCCGCCTCAAGGGGCTGCTCGATTGGTTGACCCTCGATGCCCAAGAGCTTGCTAACATTGACGGCTTCGGCGAGCGCAGCAGCGTCCGTTTGCTGAACAGCCTGCAAAGCGCCCGGCAACAGCCCTTTTCACGTTGGCTGAAAGCGTTGGGCTTGCCGCCCACGGGCGAGGCCAGACTTGCAGACTCATGGCAATTACTGGCGCAACGAGACACTAAGCAATGGCAGGCCGAAGCCGGAATCGGCCCGGGGCGCGCGGCGCAATTGAGCGCATTTTTCCGCGACCCGCAGGTTCTGGCCTTGAGCGAACAATTACGCGCTGCCGGAATAGACGGTTTCTAGATGTTCAGAGATCCGGCAGTTTTGAACCCAATAGGTATCGATGCGCTCCAACAGCCCATCGGCTCGCCGACCTGATGTTTTTTAAACGGAGCCTTTATGAAATTTCTTTCACCGCTCGCCGTATTGACCCTTTGCGGCGTCATGGCAGCACCACTGATGGCTGCCGAAAAAACCCCGGAACTCACGGGATGCGCCGCCAAGCGCCAGTCCATCAGCACCCGGATCGAACAAGCCAAGGCCCATGGCAATGCCGATCAACAGGCTGGCCTGGAAAAAGCCCTGAGCGAAGTCACCGACCACTGCACCGACGCCGCCTTGAAGAAAGAGCGCGAGAACAAGGTGCTCGACGCCAAGCACGAAGTCAGCCTCCGCCAGGCTGACCTCGACAAGGCCATGAAAAAGGGCGATGCCGAGAAGATCAACAAACGCAAAGACAAACTTGCCGAATCCCGTAAGGAGTTGCAGCAAGCGCTGGACGATCTGGATAAGTAAGAAATCGTTCGGACGATCTTTTATAAATCAGTGATCACGAAACTGTTTATGGCACGCGCTACAGGCATCTTCGACTTTCTGCACGGCCGGCCCCAGGTTGCTGACCTTGTACGGCTGAACCTGACTGGTAATGACCAATTCACCGGTGGCGGCCTCAAGTGTGCGGGCCATGTCCTGGAAACGCGCCTGCTGTTGCCATACATCGTCTTTAGCGCTGGTTTTGCCGTCCTCGCGAACCTGCGGGAAATGCTTCCACGGCTCATGGGACAAGGCGTCGAGTTTGACCGCACCTTCGGTAAAACGCGGGCCGTCGAACGGAATGCGTCCACGCAACATGCCGCCCAGGTCTTCGCCGGTTTTGAGCATTTGCTTGAAGATCGCCTTGCGCTGACCCAGCGGCGAGTTCGGATCGACACCGCCACAGGCGGACAGCGTCAGACAGGCCAGCAATACAACAGAAAGTCTTTTAAGAGTCATGGTGGCTTCAGGTCACGGGAAACGGCAGCCAGTATCCTCGCGTCGCCGACAAAGACCAATAGCCCTATTAACAATACGGGTTGCTTGAACGCTGGAAGCGCTCGGGCAACCCGCAAAGGAAGTACCGCATGAACAGTCGTTTCAAGGCCTGGCGCAACAGTCTGGCCTGGACCCTTCCGATGGTCGCCCTGCTCGCCGGCTGCAACGGTGGCGACACCGCAAAACCACAAACCCACGCCATCGCCACCTATTCCAGCGCGACCTGGGAAGCCTTGCCGACGGTGTCCGATAACGACTTGCTGGCTGGCTTCGGTTCCTGGCGCAGCGCCTGTACTCGCTTGAAGTCCGACCCGGTCTGGGGCGCGACCTGCGCAGCGGCAACCAACGTACCGCAAGCCGCCGACGCGATCCGTGGCTTTCTCAAGGAACACCTGGAGGTCTATGGCCTGCGTTCTTCCGCTGGCAATGCCAATGGCTTGATCACCGGCTATTACGAGCCGGTTTATCCGGGCAGCCTGACGCAAAACCCGGTGGCCAACGTGCCGGTGTATGGCGTGCCGGACGACATGATCATCGTCTCCCTGGAGAGCATTTACCCGGAACTCAAAGGCAAGCGCCTGCGCGGCCGCCTTGAAGGCCGGGTGCTCAAGCCTTACGACGATGCCGCCGCCATTGAAACCAAAGGGGTCAAGGCGCCCGTGCTGGCGTGGCTGACCGACCCAATGGACCTGCAGTTTTTGCAGATCCAGGGCTCGGGCCGCATTCAACTGGAAGACGGCCGCCAACTGCGCATCGGTTATGCCGACCAGAACGGTCACCCCTACCGCCCTATTGGCCGCTGGCTGGTGGATCAGGGTGAGCTGAAAAAGGAAGACGTGACCATGGGCGCTATCAGCGCCTGGGCCAAGGCCCACCCGACGCGCATCCCTGAACTGCTCGGCAGCAACCCGAGCTACGTGTTCTTCAATCGCAACCCCGACAGCAACGAAGGCCCGCGCGGCTCGCTGAACGTGCCACTGACCTCGGGTTACAGCGTAGCGGTGGATCGCAAGGTGATTCCGCTGGGCAGCCTGTTGTGGTTATCCACCACTCGCCCTGATGGCAGCGCACTGGTACGCCCCGTCGCAGCGCAGGACACCGGCGGCGCGATCACCGGCGAAGTTCGTGCCGACCTGTTCTGGGGCACCGGCGATGCCGCCGGGCAACTGGCCGGCGACATGAAGCAGCAAGGGCAAATCTGGATGCTCTGGCCAAAGGGCGCGGCGCTGCCGCAACTGCCGCAGGTGACCGACACGGTTAAACCTTGAGCCCTGTTTCGGTTGATGGATAGCTATCGCGAGCAAGCTCGCTCCCACAGGTATTGCGTCGCCCTTGTGGGAGCGGGCTTGCTCGCGAGGAGGCCCGCACAGACACCGAAAATTCCGGCTACTGAACTTCAGATCGACACAAAAAAGAAACTGGCAATCAGCCCCATGCCGACAAACCACACCAGCGAACGCAGGATCGCCCAATCCGCCAGGTAACAGATGATGTAAAGCAGACGGCTGGTGATGAACAGCACCGACAACACGTTAATCGTCACCAACTCGGCATTACCGGCCAGATGCGCAACGATGACCGCAGCGGCAAATGCCGGGGTCACTTCAAAGCTGTTCAGCTGGGCCCAGTGGGCACGCCTGGCAAACCCGTCGAGGGACTCAAGAAAATCTCGTGGATCATGATTATCCCGAAGCCCGAACTTACCCCCGATCTTGGCGATGGAGGTGCAAACGTACGGCAAGAAAATCGCGATCAATACACACCACAGAGCAACAGTCATTGCAGATTCCTTTTTAGAGTTTTGCGAACGTTCACTCAGAACTTCATCACGAGCATGCCGACCAGTACCAACCCACAGGCTAAGAGCCTGGGCCTGCCGAAAGGTTCTTTGAGGTAACGCATGCCGAACAGCACCACCAGAATCACGCTGATTTCGCGCAGCGCCGCCGCTTCGGCAATCGACCCCAACCGCATGGCCCATAGCACCAAAGCGTAGCTGAACAACACGCAAAACCCGACGCTCAAGCCCAATCGCCACTGCTCACACCAGAACAGCAAGAAGGCCGGACGCTTGCGCACCAGCGCCAACAGCGGAAACGGCCAGGCACTGAGCAACGTGACCCAGACCAGGTAATCGAGCGGGTGCGACCAGCGCCGCAATGCCTGCCCATCGATAAAGGTGTAGCTGCCAATGCAAAAGCCGATCAGCAGCACCACCGGCAACATCGACCACGGCAAACGCTCCCCGCCACCGCCCTGCCAGAGCAGGCACAGCATGCCGAACGGGATCAACAAAATGCCGAGGATCTGCTGGGTCGTCAGCACTTCGCCGGCAAAGATCAGCGTCAGCGCCAACACCACCAATGGCGACAAGCCACGCATTAACGGATAGACCAACCCGAGATCACCGACCCGATAAGCCTGGATCAGCAGGTAGCGATAGAGCAATTCGAAGGCCGCCGAAGCGAGAATCCACGGCCAGATGTCCAACGGCGGCAGTTCGACAAACCCCAGCATCAGCACGACAAACAACATTGCCACGCTGTCCATGCAGGCCACGACCAACAACCGTTCAGCACTGAATTTAATCAGCGTATTCCAGGCCGCGTGCAACAGCGCCGCCACCAACACCAACGCCGTCGCGAGCACGGCACACTCCTTGTTTTGTCCCTGCTACGAGGGCTCGCATCATTCGACGCCAGCGTCGTCCTGAAACTGGTCTTTGACGTACTTGATCTCGGTCCGGCCATGGGCCGCGGGCAAGCCGTCTTCGCCCAGGTTGACGAAGACCATCTTCTCGACCGTGAGGATGCTTTTGCGGGTGATCTTGTTGCGCACTTCGCAGGTCAGGGTGATCGAGGTACGACCGAATTCGGTGGCGGTGATACCCAGCTCGATGATGTCGCCCTGGCGCGAGGCGCTGACAAAATTGATTTCGGAAATGTACTTGGTGACCACGCGCTGGTTGCCCAGCTGGACGATCGCATAGATCGCCGCTTCTTCATCGATCCAGCGCAACAGGCTGCCGCCGAACAGCGTACCGTTGGGGTTGAGGTCTTCGGGTTTTACCCATTTGCGGGTGTGGAAATTCATATTCACTCCTGAGCGTCTTGCCGAATGATGGGCGCCATCATGGCAGAGCCCGACCTAGAGCTCTATTGGGCATCGACTATGGTCTCGATTACCGTTCAGACATTGACCTGCAGAAAGGCTTTGGAAGATCAGCATAGCCCGCTATAATCGCCACCGTTTCAAAACGGTAACGTTGCATTGATACCGTTTTCCCGCCACCTGTCCGAGGGGCGCTGCAGCAGGTTCGACCTGTCAGGCTCGGATGGGGCGTTGCTTGGTCGTCATCGACCAGACACTAAACGCACAACGGCGCCCATTCGCATACATTACGAATGGAGGCTCATCATGAGCGCTGTTATCACGCCTGCAGATTTTACCGATTACAAAGTGGCCGACATGTCCCTGGCCGCCTGGGGCCGTCGCGAAACCATCATCGCCGAATCCGAAATGCCAGCCCTGATGGGTCTGCGCCGCAAGTACGCCGGTGAGCAGCCGCTCAAAGGCGCGAAGATTCTCGGCTGCATCCACATGACCATTCAGACTGCCGTGCTGATCGAAACCCTGGTTGCCCTGGGTGCCGAAGTACGCTGGTCGTCCTGCAATATTTTCTCGACTCAGGACCAGGCCGCTGCCGCAATCGCCGCTGCCGGTATCCCGGTTTTCGCCTGGAAAGGCGAAACTGAAGAAGAGTACGAGTGGTGCCTGGAGCGAACCATCCTCAAGGATGGCGCGCCTTGGGATGCCAACATGATCCTCGACGACGGCGGCGACCTGACCGAGCTGCTGCACAAGAAGTACCCGGCGATCCTGGACCGCGTCCACGGCGTGACCGAAGAAACCACCACTGGCGTACACCGTCTGCTGGACATGCTGGCCAAGGGCGAGCTGAAAATCCCGGCCATCAACGTCAACGACTCGGTCACCAAGAGCAAGAACGACAACAAGTACGGCTGCCGTCACAGCCTGAACGACGCGATCAAGCGCGGCACCGACCACCTGCTGTCCGGCAAGCAAGCGCTGGTCATCGGTTACGGTGACGTGGGCAAGGGCTCGGCCCAGTCCCTGCGTCAGGAAGGCATGATCGTTAAAGTCTCCGAAGTTGACCCGATCTGCGCCATGCAAGCCTGCATGGACGGCTTCGAACTGGTTTCGCCGTTCATCGACGGTATCAACAACGGCACCGAAGCGAGCATCGACAAAGCGCTGCTGGGCAAGATCGACCTGATCGTGACCACTACCGGTAACGTGAATGTTTGCGACGCGAACATGCTCAAAGCCCTGAAGAAGCGCGCCGTTGTCTGCAACATCGGTCACTTCGACAACGAAATCGACACTGCTTTCATGCGCAAGAACTGGGCATGGGAAGAAGTGAAGCCTCAGGTTCACAAGGTTCACCGTACCGGCCCTGGCGATTTCGACGCACAGAACGACGACTACCTGATCCTGCTGGCCGAAGGCCGTCTGGTTAACCTGGGCAACGCCACTGGCCACCCAAGCCGCATCATGGACGGTTCGTTCGCCAACCAGGTTCTGGCGCAGATCTTCCTGTTCGGCCAGAAATACGCCGACCTGTCGCCAGCCCAGAAAGCCGAGCGTCTGACCGTTGAAGTATTGCCGAAGAAACTCGACGAAGAAGTGGCCCTGGAAATGGTCCGCGGCTTTGGTGGTGTGGTCACTCAACTGACCAAGCAACAGGCTGAATACATCGGCGTGACCGTCGAAGGCCCGTTCAAGCCGCACGCTTACCGCTACTGATTCACGCGGCTATCCGCTCCCCTTGTGGGAGCTGGCTTGCCTGCGATTGCATCACCGTGGTGTTCTTGTAACATCGCGGTGCCTGTATCGCGGGCAAGCCCGGCGCCTACAAAAGCCAGCCCTCATGAGGGTCAGCCTTCGGCTTACGAGTTTCAAAGGGTATTCCAATGTCCCAAGACCGCCGCTACAGCTTCGAGTTCTTCCCTACGAAGACAGATGCCGGGCATGAAAAGCTCATCGCCACTGCCCGTCAGCTGGCCACGTACAACCCCGATTTCTTCTCCTGCACCTATGGCGCTGGTGGTTCGACCCGTGATCGCACCCTCAACACCGTGTTGCAGCTCGAAAGCGAAGTCAAAGTCCCTGCCGCACCGCATCTGTCTTGCGTGGGCGACAGCAAGGCTGACTTGCGCGACCTGCTGACTCAATACAAGGCCGCCGGCATCAAGCGGATCGTCGCTTTGCGCGGTGACCTGCCTTCGGGCATGGGCATGGCCAGCGGCGAACTGCGTCACGCCAATGACCTAGTGAGCTTCATTCGCGAAGAGACTGGCGACCACTTCCACATCGAAGTCGCCGCTTACCCGGAAATGCACCCGCAGGCGCGCAACTTCGAAGACGATCTCACCAATTTCGTACGCAAGGCCAATGCCGGTGCCAGCAGTGCGATCACTCAGTACTTCTTCAACGCCGACAGCTACTTCTACTTCGTCGAGCGTGTACGGGCGATGGGCGTGAACATCCCGATTGTTCCGGGCATCATGCCGATCACCAACTACAGCAAACTGGCACGGTTCTCCGACGCCTGCGGTGCGGAAATCCCGCGCTGGATCCGTAAACAACTGGAAGCCTACGGTGACGACACCCAAAGCATTCAGGGTTTCGGCGAGCAAGTCATCACCGAAATGTGTGAACGCTTGCTGCAAGGCGGCGCACCAGGGCTGCATTTCTATACCCTGAACCAGGCTGAACCTAGCCTGGCGGTATGGAATAACCTGAAGCTGCCGCGTTAAAAGTCGTACAGGCAAGATTAAAAGATCGCAGGCTGCGATCTTTTAATTTTCGGACCACACACCCAAATCCCTTGTGCTAGAGCTCCCACGTCTAACACCCGTTACTGGCTATTGCTCAAATCTCGTCGTAATCTCCAGCAATGCCCGTCATTGCCCAATTGCTGACAGCCATGCTTTTCGCTTGCCTGAGCTTTACCGCTCGGGGCGAGAAATTGCGCATTGTCACCGAGCCCTGGACGCCCTACGTCTACGAGGAAAACGGCCAGGCCCTTGGGCTGGATTACGAAACCACGGCAATCGTCTTCCAGCGGTTGGGGATTGAGGTGCAGTGGCAGTTCCTGCCCTGGAAACGCTGCCTGGCCATGCTCGATCAAGGGTTGGCCGACGGCGTGCTGGATATCTTCCACAGCGACGAACGCGACGCCACCCTGCTCTATCCCGGCGAACCACTGTCGGAAGTCGAATTCGTGATGTTCTATGCCAATGAGCGTCCCCACCCCTTCCGCACCCTTGAAGACCTGCGCGGCCTGACCATCGGCACCTCCCCTGGCTACCTGTACAGCCAGGACTTCAGGGACTCGACCCTGTTCACCCGCGAACCTGCGCCGACCCATGAAGCCAACTTCGGCAAGCTGCAACGCGGGCGCATCGACCTGCTGATCACTGACCGCCGGGTTGGTCAAACCCTGCTCGACACCTTGAAACTGCGTGACCAGATCAGCGAAAACCCGACGGTCATCAGCCACGAAAAACAGTTTCTGGCCCTGCGCCGCAATGCCGGCATGGACCTGCTGGTGCAGCGTTTCGGTGCCGAGCTCAAGCGCTTCAAACGCGAACCGGCCTACGCTCAATTGAGTGCGCGTTATGGCGCCGGCCCGGTCAATACCGACCCGTTAATCGCGCCGCAAGCCAGCAACCGAAAAACCGTTGAGCAGCAGGAAAGCAGCGCTCCGTGATTGCTCTGTTATACTCCGGCCTTCCCGCCAGGCTCACGCCCGGACGCCCGGTCTTGTTTAAGGCATCTCGACACTGCTACAGCGCAGCTTTTCAGCCCGCGCGAGCACTCGAAGATGAGCCTTCAAGGCCCGGCAGGACCGGACGCGATTGCGCTTCTCTTAAACGCCATTCGCGCCAGGCAAGACTATCCCATTGGGCCAAGCCCTAACTAAAAACAGGATTACTCATGTCCTTTGCTTCCCTCGGTCTCTCCGAGGCTTTAGTCCGCGCCATCGAGGCAGCGGGCTATACCGAGCCTACTCCGGTGCAACAGCGGGCCATTCCCGCCGTGTTGCAAGGTCGCGACCTGATGGTCGCGGCGCAGACAGGTACTGGCAAAACCGGCGGCTTTGCCCTGCCGATTCTGGAGCGCTTGTTCCCCAACGGTCACCCGGACAAATCCCAGCGTCACGGTCCGCGTCAACCGCGCGTCCTGGTCCTGACCCCGACTCGCGAACTGGCTGCCCAGGTACACGAGAGCTTCAAGGTCTACGCCCGTGACTTGAAATTCGTCAGTGCCTGCATCTTCGGCGGCGTTGGCATGAACCCACAGGTTCAGGCCATGTCCCGTGGTGTTGACGTGCTGGTGGCCTGCCCGGGTCGCTTGCTCGACCTGGCCGGCCAAGGCAGCGTCGACCTGTCCCACGTGGAAATCCTGGTACTGGACGAAGCTGACCGGATGCTCGACATGGGCTTCGTCCATGACGTGAAAAAGGTCCTCGCCCGCTTGCCGGCCAAACGTCAGAACCTGCTGTTCTCGGCAACCTTCTCCAAGGACATCACTGACCTTGCCGGCAAGTTGCTGCACAACCCGGAACGCATCGAAGTCACGCCGCCGAACACCACGGTCGAGCGCATCGAACAACGGGTGTTCCATCTGGCCGCCAGCCACAAGCGCTCGCTGCTGGCGCACCTGATTACCACTGGCGCCTGGGAACAGGTGTTGGTCTTCACCCGCACCAAGCACGGCGCCAACCGCCTGGCCGAGTACCTGGACAAACACGGCCTGAGCGCCGTCGCGATCCACGGCAACAAGAGCCAGAACGCTCGCACCAAAGCCCTGGCTGATTTCAAGGCCGGCGAAGTGCGCATCCTGGTGGCCACCGATATCGCTGCTCGCGGTCTGGATATCGACCAGTTGCCACACGTGGTCAACTTCGAGCTGCCAAACGTCGATGAAGACTACGTGCACCGTATCGGCCGTACTGGCCGTGCCGGTCGTTCGGGCGAGGCGATCTCGCTGGTTGCCCCGGACGAAGAGAAACTGCTGAAAAGCATCGAGCGCATGACCAAGCAGAAAATCGCCGACGGCGATCTGATGGGTTTTGACTCCAGCGCTGTAGAAGCCGAGAAGCCAGAAGTTCGCGAGCGTCCGGATGTGCGTAACCCGCGCAACCCACGTGGCCCGCGCGGCGACGGTCCAAACGGCACCGGCGGCGGTGGCGGTGGCGGTCGCAAGGACAAAGGCAAGGACAAGGGCGGCAAGGAAAAACCGGCTGCCGGCCGTGGCGAACGCCCGGCTCAAAAGCCTCGTGAAGGCACTCCGGCCCGTGAACAGCAGCGTCCGGCACCCCGCGCCGCCGCTGATCGTGCACCGGACGAGTTCCTCGACGACGATGTCGATAACTTCGGTAATCGCGTCGACTACGTTCCGCAGCAAAAGGCTCCTCAGGGTCGTGGCCGCCGTCCAGGCGCTCCAGCCCAAGGCGCGGGCGCAGGTGCACCACGCACCGGCCAGCCACAAGGCCGTCAGAACGGTCCGCGTAACAGCAGCGGCGCCAGCACCGGCACCCCGCCGGCCAAACGCAGCGGTCCACGCAGCGGCGCCCCACGTGATGGCCAGGCCCGTCGCGAAGAGTCGCGCAACCGTCGTCCGGCCGGTGACGACCAGCCACGTCAGGAACCCGCAGTGCAAAACCCGCGCGGTCCCCAGCCGAAGATCATGCACAAGGAGTCCAAGGCTGACCGCTTCCCGACACCTGAACAGCTCGATCAACTGCCAAGCCGTCCACGTGGCGAGAAACCAGCGTTGCTGACTCGCAACCGCTGATTTTCCCCGCTAACAAAAACGCCCCTGATCTCGCGATCAGGGGCGTTTTTGTGTCAGCAGCGAAAATTACTTCGCTTGAACACCTTCAAACGAGATGTCCAGGTCCAGGGTCTGGGAAGCAGGGCCTGGGCCTTTGATGCCGAACTCGCTCAACTGCAGCGTGGTCGTACCGTTGAAGCCGGCACGGTAGCCGCCCCATGGATCCTTGCCTTCGCCGTTGAAGGTTGCCTTAAACACGACCGGCTTGGTCACGCCGTGCAGGGTCAGGTCGCCGGTCACGTCAGCGGTTTTTTCGCCAGTGGATTTAACACTGGTGGAAACGAACTTGGCTTCAGGGAATTTCGCTGCGTCCAGGAAGTCCGGGGTACGGATGTGCTTGTCACGTTCAGCGTGGTTGGTATCAACGCTGGCGGTTTTCAGCACGACGTCGATTTTGCTGGCTTCTGGAGCCTTGGCGTCGAAGCTGAACTTACCGTCCCAGTCCTTGAAAGTACCTTGGATGAAGCTGTAACCCAGGTGGCTGATCTTGAAGTCGACGAAGGCGTGATTGCCTTCCTTGTCGATTTTGTATTCTGCGGCCATCGCTTGCCCTGCCGACAACACAGCAGTACTGATTGCCAGAGCGGCGAGAGTCTTTTTCAACATGTTTTCTATTCCTTGGGAGTCTAGGTTGAACATCAGGCTTTGCGCCCCAGCATTCGTGCCAGGGTCGCATCACGGTCGATAAAGTGGTGCTTCAGTGCTGCCAACGCATGGAGACCGGAAAAAATAACCAGCGCCCAGGCCAGATACAGATGAATCGCACCGGCTATGTCTGCCTGGTCCGGAAGACCGGAAATCAGCGCAGGAATTTCAAACAGACCAAACACCGGAATCCCGACACCGTCTGCGGTGGAAATCAGGTAACCGGCAATTATCACAGCGAACAGGCTGAGATAGAGGAAAGAATGACCGAGCCTGGCGCCAAGGCGGGTCATGCGGCTATAGCTTTGCAGTGTCGGCGGTGGCGGGCTGATAAAGCGCCACAACACCCGCAGCAGCATGATCGCGAACAGCGTCAGGCCGATGCTTTTGTGCAGATCCGGCGCTTCTTTGCGCCAACTGCTGTAGTAGTCGAGACCGACCATCCACAAGCCCAGGGCAAACAGACCAAAGACTGCCAGCGCCACGCCCCAGTGCAGAAAGATGCCGACCCAGCCGTAGCGGGAGAAAGAGTTACGTAGCTGCATTGCCCAAATCCTGTAAGAACTGCGACCAAGACTATCGAGTTATCTATCGATTTAAAGCCGAAAATTTCGCTTTGAAATATCGAGAAATACGATCAAGAGTCTGAAAGAGATGAGTTAAGGAAAGATTAACCCCCGTGTGCGACGCAATCGTAAGAAGCTTTACCGTGCCCTATCAGGTGATGCACACGTCAATACAACCACGTGGCGCACCTCTGTTTCCACGTGCAAACACCACAATAGGTTGTCCGCTCGCCTGGCATTGCATAGGCTTGCGCGATTGTATGTCCGCGCCTGTCACGGACCGCCTCGAGGAGAGTGAAAATGGGCCTGAATAATCAGTGGATGCAGCGCGATCTCGCGGTACTTTGGCATCCCTGCACCCAGATGAAAGATCACGAGCAACTGCCGCTGATCCCGATCAAGCGCGGCGAAGGCGTATGGCTCGAAGACTTCGAAGGCAAACGCTACCTCGATGCGGTCAGCTCCTGGTGGGTCAACGTGTTCGGCCACGCCAACCCGCGGATCAACCAGCGAATCAAGGATCAGGTCGATCAACTGGAACACGTGATCCTCGCCGGCTTCAGCCATCAACCGGTGATCGAGTTGTCCGAGCGCCTGGTGAAGATGACGCCGGAAGGCCTGACACGGTGTTTCTACGCCGATAACGGTTCGTCCTGCATCGAAGTCGCGCTGAAAATGAGCTTTCACTACTGGCTCAACCGCGGCCAGCCAAACAAGAAACGCTTCGTCACCCTGACCAACAGCTATCACGGCGAAACCATGGCCGCGATGTCGGTCGGCGACGTGCCGTTGTTCACCGAAACCTATAAAGCGCTGCTGCTGGACACCATCAAGGTGCCGAGCCCGGACTGCTACCTGCGTCCCGAAGGCATGAGCTGGGAAGAACACTCGCGCAACCTGTTCGCCGCGATGGAGCAAACCCTGGCCGAACACCACGAAACAGTGGCCGCAGTGATCGTCGAGCCGCTGATCCAGGGCGCGGGCGGCATGCGCATGTACCACCCGGTGTATTTGAAACTACTGCGCGAAGCCTGTGACCGTTACGGTGTGCACCTGATCCACGACGAAATCGCCGTCGGTTTCGGCCGCACCGGCACGATGTTCGCCTGCGAACAGGCCGGCATCCGCCCGGACTTCCTGTGCCTGTCCAAAGCATTGACCGGCGGTTACCTGCCGCTGGCAGCGTGCGTCACCACGGACGAGGTCTACAGCGCTTTCTACGACGACTATCCAACCCTGCGCGCCTTCCTCCATTCCCACAGCTACACCGGCAACCCGCTGGCCTGTGCGGCGGCATTGGCGACACTGGATATCTTCGAAGAAGACAACGTGATCGAGAACAACAAGGCCCTCGCCCAGCGTATGGCCAGCTCGACCGCGCACCTGGTTGATCATCCACACGTCTCGGAAGTGCGCCAGACCGGCATGGTGCTGGCTATCGAGATGGTTCAGGACAAAGCGAACAAGACCGCCTATCCATGGCAGGAACGCCGTGGGCTGAAGGTGTTCCAGCACGCTCTGGAACGTGGCGCCCTGTTGCGGCCGTTGGGCAGCGTGGTGTATTTCCTGCCGCCGTACGTGATCACCCCCGAGCAGATCGACTTCCTCGCCGAGGTCGCCAGCGAAGGGATCGATATCGCCACCCGCAACAAGGTCAGCGTGGCGGTGCCGAAGGACTTCCACCCGGGCTTCCGTGATCCGGGCTGATGGATCGCACTATGCGGTCAATGTGGGAGCGAGCCTGCTCGCGATGCGGACCCCGAAGTCGATCTCCTAGACCTCGGTGATGCTATCGCGAGCAGGCTCGCTCCCACACAGGCAGGCCGCCCGCAAAGATGTCGACACCGACTCAGATAACCAACACCCTTTTCAGAGAACCCGAATGAGACTGTCCCGCTTCTTTATCGACGCCCCCTTGAGCCTCGGCGAGCATGAGTTGCCAGAGGCCCAGGCACATTACATCAGCCGCGTACTGCGCATGGCCGAGGGCGATGCACTGCAAGTGTTCGACGGTTCAGGTCAGGAATTTCGCGGCACTCTGGCAGAAGTCGGCAAGAAGCGCGTGCGCGTGGTGTTGACGGAAGGTTTCGCCGGGCAAGTCGAGTCGCCGTTGCAGATCCATCTGGGCCAGGGCCTGTCCCGTGGCGAGCGGATGGACTGGGCGATTCAGAAAGCCACTGAACTGGGCGTGACGGAAATCACCCCGATTTTCACTGACCGCTGCGAAGTCCGACTCAAGGACGAACGCGCCGACAAACGCCTGCAACACTGGCGTCAGGTGGCGATCAGCGCGTGCGAGCAATGCGGTCGCTCGCGAGTTCCGGTGATTCACCCGCCCTTGCTGCTGGCCGACTGGCTGAAGCAGACCGATGCTGATTTGAAACTGGTGCTGCACCCGGTGGCGCAGCCGCTGGTCAGCCACGCGAAACCTTCGACACTGGCGTTCCTGATCGGCCCGGAAGGCGGGTTGTCGGACGCGGAAGTCGAACAGGCTCAAAGCGCCGGCTTCCATTCCGCCCGCCTTGGCCCGCGAGTACTGCGTACCGAAACCGCGCCCGTAGTGGCATTGGCCGTGGCCCAGCAACTTTGGGGCGATTTCTAAGCGGGTATGTCGCCTGCTAAAAGATCGCAGCCTGCGGCAGCTCCTACGCCGAACGCGATCCCCTGTAGGAGCTGCCGCAGGCTGCGATCTTTTGCTTCACAAGACATAAAACAGAATCGCCACAAAGTGCAGCAAACTGCCGGCGATGACGAACAGGTGCCAGATGCCGTGGGCATGGCGCAGTCGGCTGTCGAGGGCGAAGAAGATGATGCCGACGGTATAAAACACCCCGCCCGCCGCCAGCCAGACGAAACCGGCGGTGCCCAGCGCCGCCAGCAGTGGTTTGACCGCCACCAGCACGATCCAGCCCATCACCGCGTAGATCACGATCGACAGAATCCGCGCCTCGGAGCGCGGCTTTATCTCTTGCAGCATGCCGATCACCGCCAATCCCCAGACGATCCCGAACAGCGTCCAACCCCACGGCCCGCGCAGGGTTACCAGACAAAACGGTGTATAGCTGCCGGCGATCAGCAAATAAATCGACAGGTGATCGACCTTCTGCATGATCACCTTCGCCCGCCCGCGCACGCTGTGATAAATCGTCGAAACGCTGTACAGCACCAGCAAGGTAAATCCGTAAATCGCCACGCTGACGATCTTCCAGGGGCTACCGTCCAGACTGGCAATCACCAGCAACCAAACCGCCCCAACACACGCCGCAATCGCCCCGAACAAATGGCTCCAGGCATTGAATCTTTCCCCGTGATACATGTGTCTCCAACCTCAAAAAATCACTGCAACATCGCGCAAGGCTCAGGCTTGTAGCCTGAAAGCGCAATGTTTCAAATCAAATGTCATCGCTATAGATCGTTCCCTCTGCGGGACTGATCGCTCCCTAAATGGGACCGATCAACTCACGACTGAACCAACCCCGCCCCCACCAACAACTCCTCCAGCGCCAGCAAATCCGGGACTTTCGCTACCTGTTCAGCGACCTGCACCGCGGCGTGCTCCAGCGAGCACAGCGGCACGTCGACGTAGCTCAGCTGGCTGTCGAGTTTGTAGGAGCGTGGAATCCCTTGCACCAGCAAAGCGATGAATTTGAGGTGCGGGCGCCCGCCGAGGGCGTTGAGGACGACGATGCGCGCGCGGTCGCCGATCACGGTTTTGTTGCCGCAGGCCGATTCGAAGCTCAGCAGCGGGATTTGCCGGTCGCGCCAGGTCACCAGGCCCAAGTACCAGGGCGGCGAATCGAGGTCGAAGGCACCGGGCTGGTAGTCGATCAGCTCGGCAACGGCGACGTTGGGCAGAATCAGGTTGCGATCGGCCAGGGGCAGCAGCAGCCCGGTGAGGTTACTGGTGCGGTGCTCAAGCATGGGTTTTGCTCCACAAGGCGATGCTTTCGAGCAACACCGATTCCTGGTACGGCTTGCCGAGGTAGTCGTTGACGCCGATGGCCATCGCCCGGTCGCGGTGTTTCTGGCCGGTGCGCGAGGTGATCATGATGATCGGCAGGTGCTGCAAACGTGGATCGTTGCGCACCTGCATGGCCACTTCGAAGCCATCCATGCGCGGCATTTCGATGTCCAGCAGCATCAGGTCGGGCATGTGCTCTTCGAGCACCAGCATGGCGTCGACACCGTCCTTGGCCGTCAGCACGTTCATGCCGTGGCGTTCGAGCAGGCGACTGGTGACCTTGCGCACCGTGACCGAATCGTCGACCACCAGTACCAGCATCGAACGCTGCGGCTCGGTCTCTGCGACCGGTTCTGGTATGACGCGTTGCGGCGGCAAATGCGTCTGCATCGCGCGGATGGGCGCCAGCAGGTCGAGAATCAGCACCACCCGGCCATCGCCAAGAATAGTCGCGCCGGACAATCCCTGCACCGCTGCGAACTGCGGGCCGAGACTTTTCACCACGATTTCCCGGGTGCCGGCCATCGCATCGACCTGCACCGCGATGCGGCGCTCGTTGCATTGCACCAGCAGCACCGGCAACGGCAGGCTCTGACCCAACAGTTTCGGGCGCACGCTGGTCTTCAGCAGCTCGCCGAGGTAGCACAGTTCATAGCGTTGCCCGGCATATTCGTACCGTGGCGGATCGAGCTGATAGTGACCGTCCAGTTCATTGGGCAGCACACGCACGATGCCTTCGATGGTGTTCAGCGGGATCGCGTACTGATCCTCGGCACACTGCACCATCAACGCCCGGTTGACCGACACGGTGAACGGCAGTCGAATGCGGAAGTGCACGCCCTGCCCAGGCACAGAGTCAATGCTCATCGAACCGCCAAGCTGCCGCACTTCTTCGTGAACCACGTCCATGCCGACGCCGCGCCCGGAAATCTGGGTGATTTTCTCGGCGGTGGAAAACCCTGGCTGCAGAATGAACTGCAACACGTCGCGGTCGTTGATGTCGCTGCTTGGGTCGAGCAACCCGCGTTTGATCGCCTTGCGCCGCACCGCGTCCAGCGGCACACCGGCGCCGTCGTCGCGGATGTCGAAAATGATGTCGCCGCCCTCACGGGACAGGTCCAGAGTGATTCGGCCTTGCTCGGGTTTCCCGGCGGCACGACGTGCTTCGGCCGACTCCAGACCATGGTCGACGGCATTGCGCAGCATATGTTCAAGCGGCGCCGCCATGCGCTCCAGAACATTGCGGTCCATCTCGCCTTCGGCGTTCCCGACAATGAACTCGACGTCCTTGCCCAACTCGCTGGAAACCTGACGGACGATGCGCTTCAAGCGCGGCAGCATCCGCTCGAACGGCACCATGCGCGTGCGCATCAGGCCTTCTTGCAGTTCGGTGTTGATCCGCCCCTGCTGTTGCAGCAGGTTTTGTGCATCATGATTGCTCCGGTCGAGGGTTTCCTTGAGGTCGAGCAAGTCGGACGCCGACTCGAACAAGGCCCGCGACAACTGCTGCAACTGCGAATGACGGTCCATCTCCAGCGGGTCGAATTCTTCGTAGCCCAGACGTTCGGCCTCAACCTGCTGACGACTGAGAATCCGACCCTGGGTTTCGGTGTCGAGCCTGCGCAGTTGATCGCGCATACGCTCGAGGGTGGTTTCCATCTCGCTCAGAGCGACCCGCGCATCGTTGACTTGCTGCTCGATACGCCCACGGAAGATCGAGGTTTCACCCGCCAGGTTGACCAGATCGTCAAGCAACTCGGCCGACACCTTGACCATGTCGGCACCCGCTTCAGGCTGCAGCACGGGCGTCTCAGGCTTGCCCGCCGGCGCAACTTCAATCACTGGAGCAGGAGTCTGGTCAGCGGTCGGATGAGAGAAGGTTTTGATCGCTTCAAGCAGCCCGTCGGCCGGTAGCACGGGCTGACCGGCTCGGGTCGCGTCGAGCATCTGCGCCAGCCGGTCATGGCTGCGTTGCAACAGATCGAACAGCGCTGGCGTGGCGTGCAGCAAGCCGGTCGACAGCCCTTCGTAAAGAAACTCGAGCTCATGGGCCAGATCGCCAATCGGGGCGATTTCGACCATCCGTGCGCCGCCCTTGAGGGTGTGCAGATCGCGCAGCAGGGTGTCCATTTCCTGACGGTTTTGCGGGTCCGCCTGCCAGCGCGACAGCGCCGCGCCAGAGCTGTCGATGATGTCGAAACCTTCTTCGAGGAAGATCTCCAGCAGTTCTGGATCGTTGCTCGCCGAGTCATTCTCGGCCGCCGCTTCGACCCCATCGGCCGTGCTGCCAGTGCTTTGCCGCAATTGCTGGATCGCCTCGATCAACGCACTCGGGTCGTCCAGCGGCTGATGGTTTTGCAACTGTTCGAGCAACACCGCGAGGCGGTCGTGGCTTTGTTGCAACAGCGCCCCCAACGCTTGCGAGTGACTGAAACGTCGGTCGACCAGACCTTCATAAAGACTTTCCAGTTCGTGGGCCAGATCGCCGACCGGCCCAACCTCGGCCATTCGCGCTCCGCCCTTGAGGGTGTGCAAGTCGCGCTGTAATGACGACAGCGGCACCGCGTTTTCCGGATCATTGAGCCAGCGCTGCAAGGCCTGCCCGGCGCTTTCGAGGATATCCACCGCTTCTTCGAGAAAGATCGAAACGATCTCATCGTCAATCGCCAACGTCGTCGCACAAGACTGCGCCAATTCGCTGGTGGCGCTGCCCAGTTCGGTGACGCTCAGGGTACGGCTGCCATCACTGCGAATCAGCCCCATGGCCGACGGATCAAGGCCTTCATTGAGCAGATCACGCAAGGCCCGCACCCGCGCCGGTTGCGAGCCGACTTCCTGGCCGGCGGCCAGTTCGTCGAGCATGTTGATCAGCGCTTCGTGAGCGCTTTGTGCCTCGTGGAAAAACCGCTCGTTAACCGCCAGGCTGCTTTCTTCCACCGCGCCATAGAGGTCGAGCAAGGCTTCACACAGCTCATCCACTGGATGCAGATCGGCCAGGTGCGCGTTTTCGCCCAGGGTAGTCAGTTCATCCAGCAGCGCGCTGAGTTCCTGTCGCTCGCCGGGGTGCTGCTGCCAGCGCTGCAACAGGCTTTCGACGTCCAGCAGGATGTCCATGCCCTGAGCGAGGAAGTTGTTGATCAATTGCGGATCACGCTTGATCCGCAGCCTCGTGTTCGGTGCGTTGAGGATGGCTTCCAGGCGCTCGGCGAGTAGCGTCTGGGTGCGTTCGATCAGACTTTCGGCGCCGCTGATGGGCGTCAGCGGATCACTGTTCAATTGCTTCAAGCCACGACGCAGCAGACCGTAGGCTTCGAGCAGCAGTTCGACTTCATCGAGGTCCAGCGCAATCTGGTGCGCCTTGTACTCGCGAGCCAGATGATCAAGCGGCGCCGCCAGTTCGGCAATCGGCAACACCCCCGCCATCGAGGCACTGCCCTTGAGCGTGTGCAGCGCACGCTGCAATTCATCACTGGCCTGCAACGGTACGTGTTCAACGGCCTGATCGAGAAAGCGGTTGAGGCTGTTGAGGTGGGTTTCGGCTTCGTTGCGGAAAATCTCCAGCAACTGCGGATCAAGCGCCGCAACATCCTGCTGCGCAGCGTCCAGCAAGGTTTCATCGCCCTTCGCCAACGCATGGGCGCGAGCGGCCAGGCGGTCGACATCTTCGCGCTGACGCTGGCGGTTGGCGGCGAACTCGGCAATCAGCTCAGGCAGCAGTTGCAGCACATCATCCAGCAGTTGATGCACCAACGGCCCCGGTTCGACACTGCGCTCAAGCACCCGATTCAACAGGTTCTCCAGCGCCCAGGCCAGCTCGCCCAGCACCAGTGCGCGAACCATTCGCCCGCTGCCTTTCAAGGTGTGGAACGCGCGACGCAATTCACTTAGGACGGAGGCGCTGTCGGGGCTGTCCAACCAGCGCGGCAAATATTCGCGCAGGACCTCAAGGACCTCGTCGGTCTCCTCAAGAAAGACTTCGCGCAGTTCATCATCCACCGGTTTTTCATCGGCCGGCGGCGGCAGCAGACTGCCCGGTGTAATGAGCGCGGGCGGGTTCACGGCGCAGGTTGGGCTGGCCAATACCTCTGCCAGCGACTGGGCGATCGGTGGGTTATCCAGCGCCGACAAGTCCTGCATCACTGACGCCAAGCCTGGGCTCAGCCCGTCTTCAAGCAGCGGCACATGCACGTCGCTGGGGAAATACCCCAGTGCCGCCAGGCTTTGCTCGGCGACATCAAGCAGCTGTTCGCCGGGCGCCTCAGGGTCTTCGCTCAAGCGCTCCAGGTAATACTCGATGCTGGTAATGGCGTCAGCCAGGTTATCGAGTTGCGGCCAATCGGGACACGTCTGGTCCACCAGCAGATGCTCGCGAATGAAACCGTTGCAGGCTTCCAGCAGGCTCGCCGCACGGCTCAACGGGATCATCGCCAACGCGCCACGCACCTGGGTCAACACGGCCGGTAGCGGCTGCAACGCCTGACGATCCCAGTCGGCGTCGATGTAGTCGACGATCATCTCCTTGGCCTGTTGCAGGCAGAGGCGCGCTTCCTTGATGACGATCTGGTGGATCTGGGTCAGGTCGGTGGTTGGCAACCGGCTCTCTTCGCGGCTTTCCTCAACGGTGCCGACCATTCCCGCCAGTGTCGCCTCGACGTAAAGCAAGGCACCGGCGACGTCCATCAGGATGGCATCGTTCGGCTCTCGCTGGCCTTGGGCCAGGCTCAGGACCACCGCCAGTTGATCGATGATCACCTTGCGCGGCTGACCGAAACCGAGCACCGCCAGGGTGTCGGCGATTTGCCGCAGTGGCGCCAGCAGACTGTCGAGGTCCGAGACATGTTGACGGTCGCTGCGCACGAACAGGTCGAGGCGTTCCTTGACCCGAACCAGCTCTTCGCAGAGCGCGGCCAGCACCGAGCGCATGGCGTCGCGGTCCGGGCCGGCCAGACGGGCGCGTTCTTCATCGACCATTGCGCTGTCGGGCAATGCGTCGTCCAGCGCGTAGCGATCTTTCATGATTTGCATCTGCGCAGTGGGATGTTGTGCCTTGGCAATGTAGAACAGCAGGCTTTTGAGCAGCTCTGGCGGTGCCGGCTGATTGACCCCAGTCATGCCTTGCTCCAGCAAGCGCTTGAGTTCCTTGCCGGCGTCCTTGAGCAGACTGCGCAATGCCGGGCTGTTGGCGATGCTGCCACTGACCATGCCTTCGACCAGCGCCGAAGCGACTTGCCACAACGCCCCCAAAGGCGCGTCACCGCACAGTGCTTCCAGGCGTGCAAAGACCTTGGCCAGATAGCCGAGATTGGTGTTGTCGTCCTGTTCGCGAAGCAAACCCACCAGCCCCATCTGCAACATTTGCCGCAGTTTACGCAGCACATCCGGCAGTTCGGCGGGCTCAAGCATCGCCAGGGTGTCTTCGTCCAACAGCGGCAGCTCCTGCCACTGTGGGCTGAACAGACTGGTTTCCGATAACAGGCTTTCACCGCGCGCACTGCGCAGGTCGTTGATCAGCGGCAAGACCACCAGCGGCAAGTCGCGGCGAGCACTGTGTACGCGGTCGAGATAAATCGGTAGCTGGCCGAGGGATTGTTGCAACAGGCGAATGGCTTCATCGCGATGACTGACGCGGTTTTGCTGCAACGCCGCCGCGAGCTGTTCCATCTCTTCGGCGAGCAACGCCGCGCCGTAGAATTCGACCATCTGCAAACTGCCGTGGACCTGATGAATCCCCGCCAGGCACTCGTCGATCGCGTGCGCCGTCTGCGGTTCTTCGACCCGGTTGTCGAGGGCCACGCTTTCAAGGGCAATAAACGCCTGCTTCAGCGTTTCGGCAATTTCGCCCTTGACCCATTCGAGGGCCACATAGTCGTGCCGATCACCCATAACCACTCCCATCAAAATGCTTTTCCAGCAGGCATCGTTCAAGCCTTGTCGGCGCTACGCTCAGGTACGGCCGGCAAGGTGAAACCAGACACTGAACGCCGCAGCTGGCTGGCCATTTTCGCCAGGTTGCCGATGCTCTCGGCGGTGGCCGTGGAGCCCGACGAGGTCTGCGTGGTGATCTGCTGGATCACGTTCATCGTCAAGGAAATCTGACCCGCCGAAGACGTTTGTTGCTGCGCCGCGTTGGAAATACTCTGGATCAACGCCGCGAGGGTTTTCGATACGCCTTCGATTTCTTCCAGGGCCACACCGGCATCCTGCGCCAGTCGCGCGCCGCGCACCACTTCGGTGGTGGTTTGTTCCATGGAAATCACCGCTTCATTGGTGTCAGTCTGAATCGCCCGTACCAGGGTTTCAATTTGCCGGGTGGCCGCCGACGAGCGCTCCGCCAACCGCTGGACTTCATCGGCAACCACTGCAAAACCGCGCCCGGCGTCACCGGCCATGGAGGCCTGGATCGCGGCGTTCAGCGCGAGGATGTTGGTCTGGTCGGCAATGTCGTCGATCAGGCTGACGATGTCGCCAATTTCCTGGGAAGACTCACCCAAACGCTTGATCCGCTTGGCCGTGTCCTGAATCTGTTCACGGATGTTGTCCATGCCATGAATGGTGTTGTGCACCACCTCGTTGCCCTTGTTGGCGATTTCCACCGAGCGCTCGGCAACCGCCGAAGACTCGGCGGCATTCGCCGACACCTGATCGATGGACTGGGCCATCTCGTTGATCGCGGTCGAGGCTTCGGAGATCTGCTGCGCCTGATGCTCCGAGGCCTGGGCCAGGTGCATCGCCGTCGCCTGGGTTTCCTGTACGGCAGCCGCCACCTGACCGGCGGTCAGGTTGATGGTCGCGACCAGATCGCGCAGTTGATCGACCGAGTAATTGATCGAGTCGGCGATGGTCCCGGTAAAGTCTTCGGTCACCGACGCCGTTACCGTGAGGTCACCGTCGGCGAGGTCTTCGATCTCATCGAGCAAGCGCATGATCGCGTTCTGGTTACGCTCGTTCTTCTCGGCGGTTTCCCGCAATTGGCGATTGGTTTCGCGGACCATCACCAGGCCGATCAGGATGATTGAAGTCAGCGCCAGCAAGCCCAGCACATAACCGCCGATGGCATCGGTCGAGCGCCCGCCTACCAGGTTTTCAAAACCGCTGGCCAGGTGCGAAGCCTCATCGAGCAAGGTCTGCGACAAGTTGAAAATATTGCCCGCCGACTCGCGGACCTTGAACAGTTCGGGCGAGGTTTCGAGGATTTCGTCGACCGAGCCCGAAACGAATTGGAACAGCTCGGCAATCTCGGTCAGGCGCGCACGGGCGTCGAGGTCTTCAACCTGACTGATCTTCATCAACGGATTACCCTGAAGCATGCCGTTGAGCACCTGACCAAAACGCGCTGCATCGCGGCCAAAGACGTCGGCGGCTTGCTGGGCGTTTTCGTCGCCGGCGAGCACGGTGTTGACCGCGCCCAGGATTCGCTCGGCCAGCAACGACTGGCGCTGAGCCATGGCCACCTGAGTGGCCGGCGCACCGCGCTGGAGCAGGATTTCGACGACTTTTTCGTACTCGACCTGCAACTGCGGCACGGTCTCGGCCAGGGTCGCGGCGACCTGATGCAGCGACAGCACGGTCTGTTCACTGGAAAGGATCGCATCGGTGTTCTTCAGCAAACGCTCCCAGTCCTGTTGCACCGCATGCATTTCCGAACGGACTGCCGGCGGGGCGGGCGGCAAGCCGGTGGCCGGGTCGCCCTTTTTCAAGTAGCCCCAGCGTTGGGCGAAGTCGTTGCGGGCGTCACTGAGCAGCTTGAACGCCGCCGCTTTGCCGGCCGCCGCTTCAGTGGCGTTTTTGGCGATGCGCTGGGACAACACGCGCAGCTCGCCGGCATGACCGATGTACTGTTTGTCGTAGGAGGCCTGGGTATTGAGGTAAGCGAAGTTAGCGAACAGCAACACGATGAATATGATCAGCGCGATGAACAGCACAATGATCTGCGAGCGACTGCGCGACCCTTCCGTAGCCTTGCCTGTTTTTGCTTTTCTCATCGTTCCTCGCCTGTTAATCAACGCTCTGCCCGGGCTGGCCGAAGAACCTGTGGGAGCGTCGTACCGGTTAAAGGGCTACATCCATGAATCGTGGTGACTGCGCCAGGGCAAACGGGCTGAAGACCTGCCAACGTTGCTCGCGTTCGAATTGTCCCTTTATGAAAGCACCCGCCGGGCCGCCCTGCGCGTCCAGTGACGCCGGCTCGAAACGGGCCTGGTCAAAGTGCTGCATGCCGAACACCTCATCGACCATCAACCCGACGAACACCTCTTTGTACTCAACCACCAGTACGCGCCGCTGCTTGCGCAGCGCAGACAGCTCAGTGCCAAAGAAACCGCACAGGTCCATGATCGGCAGCAACCGCCCGCGCAGGTTGGCCACGCCCTTGACCCACGACTTGACCCCCGGCAACTGCGTAACACGCGGTTCGTGAAGAACCTCGCTGACCTCGCCCATGGGCGCCACGTACCAGCGCTCGCCGAGGCGAAAGCCAATCCCGCTCCAGCCGTGGTTGCGGGTTTGCTGCGACGGCAGATCCGCCGCCAGCAGACGGCAGCGCTGGTCGATCTGCAGCAGCAGTTCGAAAGCAGTCAGTGACTCGGCCATGGGTCGGCCGTCAGCCAGCCAGCACGTTGTTCAGGGTCTTGATCAGGGTGTCTTCGTCGACCGGCTTGGTGAGGTAATCCTTGGCGCCCTGGCGGGTGCCCCAGACCTTGTCGGTTTCCTGATCCTTGGTGGTGATGATGATCACCGGGATATGGCTGGTTTCAGCGTCTTTGGTCAGCTGGCGGGTAGCCTGGAAACCGTTGAGGCCGGGCATGACGATGTCCATCAGCACTGCGTCGGGTTTTTCCTGGCGGGCCAGTGCCACGCCGTCCGCGCCGTTTTCGGCTTTCAACACTTCGTGACCGTGCTTTTCCAGCATGCCGGTCAATTTGTACATTTCAGTCGGCGAATCATCGACGATCAGAATACGTGCCATGGTCTTCCCCATTCTTATAGACGCCAGGCCCGTTGGCCGAGCGTCACTGTGCGTGTCCTACTGCGGCGAAACAACGGCAAAGCCCGGTACGTGGGCCTGGATCGCGCTCAGCAGTTCTTCCTTGCTGAAAGGTTTGGTCAAAAACTGGTCAGAGCCGACGATGCGCCCCTTGGCCTTGTCGAACAGCCCGTCCTTGGACGACAGCATAATCACTGGCGTGGACTTGAACGCGCTGTTGTTCTTGATCAGCGCGCAGGTCTGATAGCCATCCAGACGCGGCATCATGATGTCGACAAAAATGATGCCGGGATGATTGTCGGCAATCTTGGCCAGGGCATCGAAACCATCGACGGCCGTGATGACCTCACAGCCCACGTTTTTCAACAACGTTTCGGCGGTGCGGCGAATCGTCTTCGAATCGTCGATCACCATGACCTTCAAGGCGCTGGAATGCTGTTCCATATCTGCTCTACCGTCGCCTTTGCGAATCAATTTGTCGTTTGCGGGTTACCGGGGGGCTCGAAACCCTTGATGCTCAAGGGCCAGCACGACATTGCTGCCTTTTTAGCACAGTCTCCAACTCCAATCTATCGGACGACCTTCAAGGTGGTTTTTCCTTGACCGGGAACACACTCAGCGCCACTCTGACGCCACTTTTTCATGTCGCTTTGACCACCCAAATTTCGAGGAAAAACCCATGAGCGTTCGTGTCGGGATTGTCATGGACCCTATCGCCAGCATTTCCTATAAAAAGGATAGCTCGCTGGCCATGCTGCTGGCCGCCCAGGCGCGCGGCTGGACGCTGTTCTATATGGAACAGCGCGATCTGTACCAGGCCGAGGGTGAAGCCCGGGCGCGCATGCGTCCGCTGAAAGTCTTCGCCAACCCGGACAAATGGTTCGAACTGGAAGCCGAAACCGACGCGCTGCTGAGCGATCTGGACGTGATCCTGATGCGCAAGGATCCGCCGTTCGACATGGAATTCGTCTACTCCACCTACTTGCTGGAGCAAGCCGAGCGCGCCGGCGTACTGGTAGTCAACAAGCCGCAGAGCCTGCGCGACTGCAATGAAAAACTGTTCGCCACGCTGTTCCCGCAGTGCACACCGCCGACCGTGGTCAGCCGCCGTCCCGATGTACTGCGTGACTTCGCCGATCATCACGGCGATGTGATTCTCAAGCCGCTGGACGGCATGGGTGGCGCTTCGATCTTCCGTCACACCAAAGGCCATCCGAACCTTTCGGTGATCCTCGAAACCCTGACCCAGCACGGCAAGCAGCAGATCATGGCGCAGGGTTACCTGCCGGCGATCAAGGACGGCGACAAGCGCATCCTGATGATCGATGGCGAACCGGTGGATTACTGCCTGGCGCGGATTCCCGCCGCCGGTGAAACCCGTGGCAACCTGGCCGCCGGTGGCCGTGGCGAAGCACGCCCGCTGACCGACAAGGATCGCTGGATCGCCGCACAGGTCGGCCCGACCCTGCGTGAAAAGGGCTTGCTGTTCGTCGGCCTCGACGTGATTGGCGAACACCTGACCGAAATCAACGTCACGAGCCCGACCTGCATCCGCGAGATCGACAACGCTTTTGGCACGAACATCGGCGAAATGCTGATGGCTGCCATCGATCAGAAGCTTAAAGCGCGTTGATATAGAACATCCAAGGCAGGACCAACATTGCGTTATCATGCGCGGCCTGTGAAAAACGCGATGTTGGTTTTCTTGTTATGACACTTCCGTCCGATCTGCCTCCCGAACTCGCCCACCGTGGCGTGCGCCCGGCCGATCGCCTCGGTTTTACCCTGTTTCTCGCGGCACTGATTCACCTGGCCTTGCTGTTGGGCGTCGGGTTCACCTTTGTCGAACCCAAGCAAATCAGCAGAACCCTGGAAATCACCCTCGCCACCTTCAAAAGCGAAACCAAGCCGAAAAAAGCTGACTTCCTGGCTCAGGAAAACCAGCAAGGCAGCGGCACCCTGGATAAGAAGGCGATCCCCAAGACCACCGAGGTCGCGCCCTTCCAGGACAACAAGGTGCAAAAAGTCTCGCCACCGCCTTCGGTCAAACCCCAGGTGCAGGAAGCTGCGCCGAAAGCGGCCGTGACCACCATCGCGCCGGCACCAAAGAAAGCCGCGACCAAAAAACAAGAGGTCAAGGCCGAGCCGACGCCGACGGCCGCGACGCCGACGTTCGACAGCTCGCAGCTGTCCAGCGACATTGCCAGCCTGGAAGCGGAACTGGCCAACGAACAACAGCTGTACGCCAAGCGCCCGCGCATCCACCGCCTGAGCGCCGCCTCGACCATGCGCGACAAGGGCGCCTGGTATAAGGACGAATGGCGCAAGAAGGTCGAGCGTATCGGCAATTTGAACTACCCCGAAGAAGCCCGACGCAAGCAGATCTACGGCAATTTGCGACTGATGGTCTCGATCAACCGCGACGGTTCGCTGTATGAGGTGCTGGTGCTGGAATCCTCCGGCCAGCCGCTGCTGGATCAGGCGGCGCAGCGCATCGTCCGCCTGGCCGCACCGTTTGCGCCGTTTACCGGCGATCTGTCGGATATCGACCGGCTGGAAATCATTCGGACGTGGAAGTTTGCACGCGGGGACAAACTTTCCAGTAATTGACCCAAGATCAAAAGATCGCAGCCTGCGGCAGCTCCTACGCTGATCGCATTCCCCTGTAGGAGCTGCCGCAGGCTGCGATCTTTTGACTCGCTCAGCTTGTCAGTTTGCCCCTCCAACGCCACACTAGCGCCTATGAAGAACGTCAGCCCCAGCTACCTCAAGCATCAATTCCTGATCGCCATGCCTCACATGGCCGACCCGAACTTTGCGCACACCTTGACCTACATCGTCGAGCACACGGCCAATGGTGCCATGGGGTTGATCATCAACCGCCCACAGGACCTGAGCCTGGCGGATATTCTCGAACAGCTGCGCCCCGACATAGAGCCGCCGCCGCTGTGCCAGCACGTGCCGATTTTCACGGGTGGCCCGGTGCAGACTGATCGCGGTTTTGTCCTGCACCCGATCGGCTCGACGTATCAGGCAACGGTCGAACTGGATGACCTGGCGCTGTCCACTTCCCAGGACGTGCTGTTTGCCATCGCGGATGGCGTTGGCCCGGCCAAAAGCCTGATTGCCCTCGGTTACGCTGGGTGGGAAGCCGGGCAACTGGAGGCCGAACTGGCCGACAACGCCTGGCTGACCTGCCCGTTCGATGCCGACATCCTGTTCAACACCAGTAGCGAACTGCGTCTGGAAGCGGCCGCCAAACGACTGGGCATCAACCTCAGCCTGCTGACCAACCAGGCAGGACACGCCTGATGGCCCTGCGTCTGATTCTGGGTTTTGACTACGGCACCAAACAGATCGGCGTTGCGGTCGGCCAGGTGATTACCGGCCAGGCTCGCGAGCTCTGCACCTTGAAGGCGCAAAACGGCATTCCTGACTGGAATCAGGTCGAAGCCCTGATCAAGGAATGGAAACCTGACGCCGTGGTGGTTGGCCTGCCACTGAACATGGACGGCACGCCCAGCGACATGTGCTTGCGCGCCGAGAAATTCGCCCGCCGCCTGAACGGCCGCTACAACCTGCCCTTTTATACCCACGATGAACGCCTGACCACTTTCGAGGCCAAAGGTGAACGCCTGGTCCGTGGCGGACAGAAAGGCAGTTACCGCGACAACCCGGTCGACGCCATTGCCGCCGCCCTGCTGCTGCAAGGCTGGCTCGACGAAAATGGTGCGTTGTTCAAGTCCTGACAAAGCCGAATCCTGAAGAGGCGCCCGGCGCCTCTCTTAGCTACAACCCGAGCCGCACGGTGCACACATCGGCTCGGGCCCATGAAGGAGCAATCATGAGCCTGCCCAATCCCGCCGAACTGATCAGCCAGATGGCAATCAGTCTTGACACCTATCTGGCCAAACGGGGCATCAGCGAACCGCGCTACATCGGCATTCGCACCGGTGGCGTGTGGGTCGCTCAAGCCTTGCTCGAAGAGCTTGGCAGCGACTCGCCACTGGGCACGCTGGATGTTTCCTTCTACCGCGACGACTTCAGCCAGAGCGGCCTGCACCCGCAGGTGCGCCCTTCAGCGTTGCCGTTCGAAATCGAAGGTCAGCACCTGGTGCTGATCGACGACGTGCTGATGAGCGGTCGGACCATCCGCGCCGCCATGAACGAACTCTTCGATTACGGCCGCCCGGCCAGCGTCACCCTGGTGTGCCTGCTCGATCTGGACGCCGGCGAGCTGCCGATTCGTCCGAACGTGGTCGGCGCCACCCTGTCGCTGGCGGCCCATGAACGGGTCAAGCTGACCGGCCCCGACCCGCTGCAACTCGAACTTCAAGACCTCGCCCTTTAATTCGCCCTTTTAAAGAGTCCATTGCGATGACGCCTTTAGACACCAAGCGCCCGCTGCAGCTCAATGATCAGGGCCAGCTGCGCCACTTCCTCTCGCTCGACGGTCTGCGCCGCGAGCTGCTGACGGAAATCCTCGACACCGCCGACTCGTTCCTTGAAGTCGGCGCCCGGGCGGTCAAGAAAGTCCCGCTGCTGCGCGGCAAGACCGTGTGCAACGTGTTCTTCGAAAACTCCACCCGCACCCGCACCACCTTCGAACTGGCGGCCCAGCGGCTGTCGGCAGACGTGATCACCCTGAACGTGTCGACGTCCTCGGCGAGCAAGGGCGAAACCCTGCTCGACACCCTGCGCAACCTCGAAGCCATGGCCGCCGACATGTTCGTCGTGCGCCACGGCGACTCCGGCGCCGCGCACTTCATCGCCGAGCATGTTTGCCCACAAGTGGCGATCATCAACGGCGGTGACGGCCGTCACGCCCACCCGACCCAGGGCATGCTCGACATGCTCACCATCCGTCGGCACAAAGGCAGCTTTGAAAACCTGTCGGTGGCCATCGTCGGCGACATCCTGCACTCGCGGGTCGCACGCTCGAACATGCTCGCGCTGAAAACCCTCGGCTGCCCGGACATCCGCGTGATCGCGCCGAAAACCCTGCTGCCGATCGGCATCGAGCAGTACGGCGTGAAGGTCTACACCGACATGACCGAAGGCCTGAAAGACGTCGACGTGGTGATCATGCTGCGCCTGCAGCGTGAACGCATGACCGGCGGCCTGCTGCCGAGCGAAGGCGAGTTCTATCGCCTGTTCGGCCTGACCACTGCGCGCCTGGCCGGCGCCAAACCGGATGCCATCGTCATGCACCCGGGCCCGATCAACCGGGGTGTGGAGATCGAATCGGCGGTGGCCGACGGTCCGCACTCGGTGATTCTCAATCAGGTGACCTACGGGATCGCCATTCGTATGGCCGTGTTGTCGATGGCCATGAGCGGGCAAACTGCCCAGCGCCAATTCGAGCAGGAGAAGGCCCAGTGAAGCTCAGCATTCTCGGCGCCCGCGTCATCGATCCGAGCAGCGGCCTGGATCAAGTCACCGACATTCACATCGAAGCCTGCAAGATCGTCGCCATTGGCGCCGCTCCAGCCGGTTTCGTCGCCGTCGACACCATTGAGGCCAAAGGCCTGGTGGTCGCTCCCGGCCTTGTCGACCTGAACGTCGCCCTGCGCGAACCGGGTTACAGCCGCAAAGGCACAATTGCCAGCGAAACCCGTGCCGCTGCGGCTGGCGGTGTCACCAGTCTGTGCTGCCCGCCACGGACCAAACCGGTGCTGGACACCTCCGCCGTGGCCGAGCTGATCCTCGACCGCGCCCGCGAGGCGGGCAATGCCAAGGTCTTCCCGATTGGCGCCCTGAGCAAAGGTCTGGATGGCGAACAGCTGGCCGAACTGATTGCTCTGCGCGATGCCGGTTGCATTGCATTCGGCAACGGCCTGGAGAGCTTCCACAACACCCGCACCCTGTGCCGGGCGCTGGAATATGCGGCGACGTTCGACCTGACGGTGATCTTCCACTCACAGGATCATGACCTGGCCGAAGGTGGCCTGGCTCACGAAGGTCCGACCGCGAGCTTCCTGGGCTTGCCGGGTATTCCCGAAACCGCTGAAACCGTGGCTCTGGCCCGTGATCTGTTGCTGGTTGAGCAAACCGGCGTGCGTGCGCACTTCAGCCAGCTCACCAGTGCTCGCGGCGTGGCGTTGATCGCTCAGGCTCAGGCCCGTGGTCTGCCGGTGACGGCCGATGTGGCGTTGTATCAGCTGATCCTCACCGACGAGGCGCTGATCGACTTCAACAGTCTGTATCACGTCCAGCCGCCGCTGCGCACCCGCGCTGACCGCGATGGCCTGCGTGCCGCCGTGAAGTCCGGAGTGGTTCAAGCCATCTCCAGCCATCACCAGCCGCATGAACGCGACGCCAAGCTGGCTCCGTTCGGCGCGACTGAACCGGGTATCAGCAGCGTTGAACTGCTACTGCCGCTGGCCCTGACGCTGGTGGAAGACGGCTTGCTCGATCTGCCGACGCTGCTGGCACGCTTGAGTGCCGGCCCGGCCGAGGCCCTGCGCCTGCCGGCAGGCAAGCTGGCGGTGGGCGCCCCGGCGGATCTGGTGGTGTTCGATCCTGCCGCGTCCACCGTGGCCGGCGAAAACTGGCTGTCGAAGGGTGAAAACTGCCCGTTCCTTGGCCACAGCCTGCCGGGCGTGGTGCGCTACACCCTGGTGGACGGGCGGATCAGCCACCAGGCTTAAAACCGCGTCGCACCAATCGCGAGCAAGCTCGCTCCCACAAGGACCGCATCAATCCTGTGGGAGCGAGCTTGCTCGCGATGGATTACTGGAAGGTGCCTCTGTTCTGCGCATTGCGAATCGACACTTGGTCATTCAACGTCCAGAAGTCATACAGCACCCCCAGAAAGAACAACCCACCGGTCACCAGGTACAGCAGGCCAGTCAGCCACTTGCCTTGATACATCCGATGGATACCGAACACGCCGAGGAATGTCAGCAGGATCCAGGCAACGCTGTACTCGATAGGCCCGGCGGTAAAACGCAGGTCCGCTTCACGGTCCATGGCCGGGATCAGGAACAAGTCGATCAGCCAGCCAATCCCCAGCAATCCGAAGGTGAAAAACCAGATCGTTCCGGTCACCGGCTTGCCATAATAGAAGCGGTGAGCCCCGGTAAAACCGAAAATCCACAGCAGGTAACCGATCACCTTGCTGTGGGTGTCCTGGGGTGAAAAATCCTGACGATAGGTGTTCATGGGTTCCCTCATTTCACACGATAGATAAATATTCTTGAATTCTTTGTGACTTTTTTACAGGCGCCCGACGTGTGGCAAATGCTACCTTCTCCCCCGTCAAAGCCTTGTAGCGCCTGACTTGTGTCAGACAATTGATCCTTTTTGCCGCGCTTTTGGCGGATTTGACCTCCAGGTTGAATCGACCAACGGCCTCGGAAAGGACAAAAAAGCTGTTATAAAGTTGCGCGCTTCCCCATATAGAGCCTTGCCTAATGCGTCCATTTTTCAAGACATGGCTAACCATTTGCCTATTAATGCCACTGGCCGCCCACGCCACCAATCGTGAGCAACGTCTTCCGAACGTTAATGGTTACACCCCAAAATCTCATGTTTCTGCAGTTACCAGCAAAAACAAGCACCACGCTGTAAAAGGCCTGACTCACCTGAGCAAGGCCGACAGCACACTGGTCCCGCCGATGGGAGCCAAACAAAGCAGTAATGTACTGAGCCGTGCGGTAAACGTGCTCGGCACTCCTTATCGTTGGGGCGGCAGTAGCCCAAGTAAAGGCTTCGATTGCAGCGGGCTGGTGAAATACGCCTTCAATGACGTTGGTACTGCTGATCTGCCACGCACCTCCAACGCCATGGCCGCCGGCCACGGGCAGAAAGTCGAGCGCAAGGACCTGAAACCGGGCGACCTGATTTTCTTCAACATCAAGAGCCGCAAGGTCAACCACGTCGCCATTTACCTGGGCAACGACCGCTTCATCCACGCACCGCGTCGTGGCAAGTCGGTGACCATCGACACCCTGAAGAAACCGTACTGGGAAAGCCACTACGTGGTTGCCAAGCGGGTTCTGCCGAAAGAAGCGAAGACCCTGCGCATCGCTCAGCGCTGATCCGACACTCCGGAGTCAAACCCGGAATTTGTTGTGAAAATACCGACCTCATCGCGAGCAAGCTCGCTCCCACAGGGATATGCATTCCAATGTGGAGGCGAGCCTGCTCGCGATGGCGTCTTTGAAAGCGCTACATATTCTCCCTTCAGAAATTATCCGGTGACCGCGCCTTCCCCCGCGCATGCTCGCGGCTGATCAGGCCTTTGCTCACCAAATCCG
The DNA here is from genome assembly GCF_058802345.1 of Pseudomonas sp. GW822-FHT02D10. NCBI lineage: Bacteria > Pseudomonadati > Pseudomonadota > Gammaproteobacteria > Pseudomonadales > Pseudomonadaceae > Pseudomonas > Pseudomonas sp. GW822-FHT02D10. The sequence goes on along the minus strand of NZ_JBXAOB010000002.1, from coordinate 505,876 downwards.
TCAAGCACATATCCAGCGTCTGCATCCCCTGTGAAGCCCCGGTCTGAATCGACGAGTACATCTGCGCAATCTTGTCTTCGCGGATCAGGTTACGGATCGCCGAGGTGCCAAGCATGATTTCGTGAGCCGCCACCCGGCCACCGCCGATTTTCTTGATCAGCGTCTGAGAAATCACCGCCTGCAACGACTCGGAGAGCATCGAGCGCACCATCGACTTCTCATCGCCCGGAAACACGTCCACCACCCGGTCAATGGTTTTCGCCGCTGAGTTGGTGTGCAAGGTACCGAAGACCAGATGCCCGGTCTCGGCCGCCGTCAGCGCCAGGCGGATGGTCTCCAGATCACGCATCTCCCCCACCAGAATCACGTCCGGGTCCTCGCGCAGGGCCGAGCGCAGCGCCGTAGCGAAACTGCGCGTGTCGCGGTGCACTTCGCGTTGATTGATCAGGCATTTGCGTGATTCATGAAGGAATTCGATGGGGTCTTCGATGGTGAGAATATGGTGATGCCGATGGTTGTTCAGGTAGTCGATCATCGCCGCCTGGGTGGTCGACTTGCCGGAACCCGTGGGTCCGGTGACCAGTACCAGCCCACGAGAGACGTCGGTAATACGGCGAAACACATCCCCCATGCCGAGCTCTTCCATGCTGAGGACTTTCGACGGGATGGTCCTGAACACTGCACCGGGGCCGCGATACTGATTGAACGCATTGACCCGAAAGCGTGCCACACCCGGCGCCTCGAAGGAAAAGTCGGTCTCCAGCGCCTGCTCGAACTCCACCCGCTGCTTGTCGTTCATGATCGCGTAGATCAGCTCGCGCACCTGCTTGTCATCCAGCGCCGGCAGGTTGATTCGCCGCACATCGCCATCCACCCGGATCATCGGCGGCAGCCCCGCAGACAGGTGCAAGTCGGAAGCCCCTTGTTTGGCGCTGAAAGCCAGCAGTTCAGTGATATCCATAGCACTCCCCAATTCCAGTAGAATGCCGCGAACCTCAGACTGCCGGCGTCCCTTGAATGTCCACGATAGCAGACAACATAGCCTTGGTTCAGATACGTATCCGCGCAGCGGAACTGGCCGCGCAACGTGCCGAACACAGCGTCCAGCTGTTGGCGGTGAGCAAGACCAAGCCCAGCGATGCAGTGCGCGAAGCCTATGCCGCCGGCGTGCACGACTTTGGTGAAAACTATCTGCAGGAGGCCCTGGGCAAACAGCTCGAGTTGGCCGACCTGCCCTTGAGTTGGCACTTCATCGGCCCCATTCAATCGAACAAGACGCGTGCTATCGCCGAGAACTTCGCTTGGGTGCATTCCGTGGATCGCTTGAAAATCGCACAACGCCTGTCCGAACAGCGCCCGGCCGAGCTGCCGCCACTGAACATCTGCATTCAAGTCAATGTCAGCGGTGAAGCCAGCAAATCCGGCTGCACCCCGGCCGACCTGCCAGCGCTGGCCAGCGCTATCAGTGCGTTGCCACGATTGAAACTGCGCGGATTGATGGCAATTCCCGAGCCGACCGAAGATCGCGCCGCTCAGGATGCGGCCTTTGCGACCGTGCAAAAGCTACAAGCCAGCCTCAATCTGCCACTCGATACACTTTCCATGGGCATGAGCCACGACCTGGAGTCGGCCATCGCCATGGGCGCCACCTGGGTTCGTATTGGTACGGCCCTGTTCGGCGCCCGCGACTACAGCCAACCGTAACGTGGCTGACTTACCTCTCTATTAAGGACCTGACATGAGCAAGACACGTATTGCCTTTATCGGTGCCGGAAACATGGCCGCCAGCCTGATCGGCGGCCTGCGTGCCAAAGGCCTGGAAGCCGCGCAGATCCGCGCCAGCGACCCGGGCGCTGAAACCCGTGCACGAGTCACCGCCGAACACGGTATTGAAGTATTCGCCGACAACGCCGACGCCGTTCAAGGCGCAGACGTGGTCGTGCTGGCGGTCAAACCTCAGGCGATGAAAACCGTGTGCGAAGCGCTGCGTCCAAGCCTTGCACCGAATCAACTGGTGGTGTCGATTGCCGCCGGGATCACCTGCGCCAGCATGAACAACTGGCTCGGCGCTCAGCCGATCGTGCGTTGCATGCCCAACACCCCGGCGCTGCTGCGTCAGGGCGTAAGCGGTCTGTACGCCACGGCCCAAGTGACTGCCGAACAACGTCAGCAGGCTCAAGAGCTGCTGTCAGCCGTAGGCATTGCCCTGTGGTTGAACGAAGAACAACAACTGGACGCGGTCACCGCCGTTTCCGGCAGTGGCCCTGCGTACTTCTTCCTGCTGATCGAAGCCATGACCGCTGCGGGCGAGAAACTGGGTCTGCCACGGGAAATCGCCGCCCAACTGACCCTGCAAACGGCGTTGGGCGCCGCACACATGGCGGTCGGCAGTGACGTCGACGCCGCCGAGCTGCGCCGTCGCGTGACCTCGCCAGCAGGCACCACCGAAGCCGCGATCAAGACCTTCCAGGCCGGCGGCTTCGAAGCCCTGGTCGAAAAAGCACTGGGTGCCGCCGCGCATCGCTCGGCCGAAATGGCCGAACAACTCGGTCGCTAATCAGCTCTTACAAAGGAATCAATGATGCTCGGACTCAATGACGCTGCCATTTTCATAATTAAAACCTTGGGCAGCCTGTACCTGCTGATCGTGCTGCTGCGCTTCATCCTGCAATTGGTTCGGGCGAATTTTTACAACCCGCTCTGCCAGTTCATCGTGAAAGCCACTCAACCGCTGCTCAAGCCTCTGCGCCGGGTCATCCCGAGCATGTTCGGGCTGGACATGTCGTCACTGGTACTGGCGCTGCTCGTGCAGATGCTGCTGATAGCGGTCATCCTGGCGCTCAAAGGCTTCCTGGTCGACTGGCTGCTTTTGGTACCTTGGGCACTGATCGCCATCTTCTCGCTGTTTTTGAATATTCTGTTCTACGCGATGATCATCAGTGTGATTCTGTCCTGGGTCGCCCCGGGGAGCCACAATCCAGGCGCAGAGCTGGTCGCTCAGATTACTGAACCGGTCCTCGCCCCGTTCCGTCGCATGATTCCGAACCTGGGCGGCCTCGACATCTCACCGATCTTCGCGTTTATCGTGATCCAGTTACTGCAAAGCTGGCTGATCCCACGCCTTGCGTACTATGCCTTCATGCCAAACGGGCTGCTCGGCCTGATCTGATGAGCTATTTTCGCTGGGACGGTGACGACCTGATTCTGGAGTGTCACCTGCAACCGGCAGCCCGCAGCGATGACTTCTGCGGGCTGCACGGTGATCGCTTGAAAATCCGCCTGACCGCTCCGCCGGTCGAAGGCAAGGCCAACGCCTATCTGATGGCGTTTCTGGCCAAGGCGTTTGGCGTGTCCAAGAGCCAGGTGAGCCTGATCAGCGGTGAGCTGAACCGGCAGAAGCGGGTTCGGATCAGCTCGCCGAAGAAGCTGCCGGAGTTGCCGGATCTGGTGCGCCCGGCAGGCTGACCGCGTCATCGTTCATCGCGAGCAGGCTCGCTCCCACATTGGAATGCAATCCCCCTGTGGGAGCGAGCCTGCTCGCGATTGCAACGCCTCGGTCCGGCTGAATGAAATCAGGCCCGGCCTTTGCTTGCCGCTGGGGTCCCTGCTCATTAGACTTACGCCTCATTTCAACGAGAGCAGGGTCGATGCCAACTGCCTTTCCCGCCGATTCTGTTGGTCTGGTGACGCCGCAAGTGGCGCACTTCAGCGAGCCCCTGGCCCTTGCCTGCGGCCGCTCATTGCCAGCCTATGACCTGATCTATGAAACCTACGGCACACTGAACGCCACGGCGAGCAACGCCGTGCTGATTTGCCATGCCTTGTCCGGTCACCATCATGCTGCCGGTTTTCACAGTACCGAAGACCGCAAACCCGGTTGGTGGGACAGTTGCATCGGCCCGGGCAAACCGATCGACACCAACAAGTTCTTCGTGGTCAGCCTGAACAACCTCGGCGGCTGTAACGGCTCCACCGGCCCGAGCAGCCTCAACCCGGACACCGGCAAGCCGTTCGGCGCCGATTTCCCGGTGCTGACCGTGGAAGACTGGGTCCACAGCCAGGCGCGCCTCGCGGACCGGATCGGCATCGACCAGTGGGCCGCCGTGATCGGCGGCAGCCTGGGCGGCATGCAGGCGATACAGTGGAGCATCACTTACCCGGATCGCATCCGTCACTGCCTGGCCATTGCCTCGGCGCCGAAACTGTCGGCGCAGAACATCGCCTTCAACGAAGTGGCGCGCCAGGCGATCCTCACCGACCCTGAGTTCCATGGCGGTTCGTTCCAGGAAGCGGGCGTGATCCCCAAGCGCGGGCTGATGCTGGCGCGGATGGTCGGGCACATCACCTACCTGTCGGACGATTCCATGGGCGAGAAATTCGGCCGTGGCCTGAAGAGCGAAAAGCTCAACTACGACTTCCACAGCGTCGAGTTCCAGGTCGAAAGCTACCTGCGTTATCAGGGTGAAGAGTTTTCCGGGCGTTTCGACGCCAACACCTACCTGCTGATGACCAAAGCGCTGGACTACTTCGATCCGGCGGCGAACTTCGACGATAACCTGGCGAAAACTTTCGCCGGTGCCAAAGCCAGGTTCTGCGTGATGTCCTTCACCACCGACTGGCGCTTCTCCCCTGCCCGCTCGCGGGAACTGGTGGACGCGCTGATGGCGGCCAGGAAAGACGTTTGCTACCTGGAGATCGATGCTCCGCAAGGCCACGACGCCTTCCTGATTCCGATCCCGCGTTACTTGCAGGCGTTCAGCAATTACATGAACCGAATTACGTTGTGAGAAAGCCATGAGAGCTGATCTGGAAATCATCCAGGAATGGATCCCCGCCGGCAGCCGCGTGCTCGACCTCGGTTGCGGTGATGGCGAGCTGCTGACCTGGCTGCGCGACAACAAGCAAGTCACCGGCTACGGGCTGGAAAACGATGCGGACAACATCGCCGAGTGCGTGGCCAAGGGCATCAACGTCATCGAGCAGGACCTGGACAAGGGTCTGGGCAACTTTGCCAGCAACAGTTTTGACATCGTGGTGATGACCCAGGCCCTGCAAGCCGTGCATTACCCGGACAAGATCCTCGACGAAATGCTGCGGGTCGGTCGTCAGTGCATCATCACCTTCCCCAACTTCGGTCACTGGCGCTGCCGCTGGTACCTGGCGAGCAAGGGCCGGATGCCGGTTTCGGAGTTTTTGCCATACACCTGGTACAACACGCCGAACATCCACTTCTGCACGTTTGAAGACTTTGAGGCGCTGTGCCGCGAACGTGAAGCCAAGGTCATCGATCGACTTGCCGTCGATCAACAACACCGACACGGGTGGGCCAGTAAGCTATGGCCTAATCTATTAGGTGAGATTGGCATCTACCGCGTCAGCAGTCCTGGCCTGCAAGATCACCAGGTAGCGGTCTAACCGGGTAATTTCGAGGAGAACGATCATGGGTCGTCTAGCCCTGTTTCTGTTAACAGCCTGCCTGAGTCTCAGCGCCATGGCCGCTGAAGCCATCAAGGGCGAGCGTCAGGAAACCTTCGGTGACGTGACGGTGCACTACAACACCTTCAATTCCACCTACCTGACGCCGGATATCGCCAAGAACGCCCAACTGATCCGCAGCAAGAACCAGGGCGTGATCAATGTGTCGGTGATCAAGGCCGGCCAACCGCTGATCGCCAATGTCACAGGCACAGTGAAAGACCTGACCAGCCAAAGCGTCCCGCTGAAATTCAAACAGATCACCGAAACAGGTGCGGTCTACTACATCGCCCAGTTCCCGGTGGATCAGCAGGAAATCCGCACTTTCGAGATCAAGGTGCAGACCGGCGAAAAAATCAACACCATCAATTTCAACCAAGAGCTCTTCCCCGGCGAATGATCAACTTCTCGCAACTCGTATTGGCCAGCCATAACGCCGGCAAACTCAAAGAACTCCAGGCGATGCTCGGCGAATCGGTGCATCTGCGCTCGATTGGCGAGTTCAGCAGCGTCGAGCCTGAAGAAACCGGCCTGTCGTTCGTCGAAAACGCCATCCTCAAGGCCCGCAATGCCGCGCGTATCTCCGGTCTGCCGGCGCTGGCCGATGATTCGGGGCTGGCGGTGGACTCCCTCGGCGGTGCGCCGGGTATCTACTCGGCGCGCTATGCCGACGGCCAGGGCGACGCAGCGAACAACGCCAAGCTGCTCGACGTACTGAAAGACGTGCCTGAAGCCGAACGCGGCGCGCAGTTCGTCTGTGTGCTGGCACTGGTACGCCACGCCGATGATCCGCTGCCGATACTCTGCGAAGGTCTGTGGCACGGGCGCATCCTGGCCGAAGCCAGCGGCGAACACGGTTTTGGCTACGATCCGCTGTTCTGGGTGCCGGAGCGCGATTGCTCCAGTGCAGAATTGAGCCCGGCCGAGAAAAACCAGCTCAGCCACCGCGCCCGTGCAATGGAATTGCTGCGCCAACGTTTGAGCCTGAAATGACCCACGATTCATCGGCGTCGCCGCTGATCTTCGGCGGCGCGCAATCGCCCCGCGCGGCCCTGCCTCTATTACCGCCGCTGGCGCTGTACATCCACATTCCGTGGTGCGTACGCAAATGCCCTTATTGCGACTTCAACTCCCACACCGCAAGCCCGGTGCTGCCGGAAGAAGAGTATGTGGACGCCCTGCTGGCCGACCTCGATCAAGACCTGCACGCGGTTTACGGCCGTGAGTTGAGCTCGATCTTCTTCGGCGGCGGCACGCCAAGCCTGTTCAGCGCGCAAGCGTTGGGCCGTTTACTCAAAGGTGTGGAGCAGCGCATTCCGTTCACCAGCGACATCGAAATCACCCTGGAAGCCAACCCTGGGACCTTCGAGCAGGAAAAATTCGTTGCCTATCGAGCCCTCGGTATCAATCGCCTGTCGATCGGCATCCAGAGTTTTCAGGAAGAGAAGCTCAAGGCCCTGGGGCGGATTCACAACGGCGATGAAGCGATTCGCGCCGCTGGCATGGCCCGGCAGGCCGGGTTCGATAACTTCAACCTGGACCTGATGCATGGCTTGCCCGATCAGTCGCTGGACGATGCGCTGGACGACCTGCGTCAGGCCATCGCGCTGAAGCCGACTCATCTGTCCTGGTATCAGCTGACGCTTGAGCCGAACACGGTGTTCTGGAATCAGCCGCCGACTCTGCCGGAAGACGACACGCTGTGGGACATTCAAGAGGCCGGTCAGGCGCTGTTGGCCGAACACGGTTACGCCCAATACGAAGTGTCGGCGTATGCCCAACCCGGTCGCCCAGCGCGGCATAACCTCAATTACTGGAGTTTCGGTGACTTCATCGGCATCGGCGCCGGGGCCCACGGCAAACTCAGCCATCCGGACGGACGGATTGTCCGCACCTGGAAGACCCGTTTGCCGAAGGACTACCTCAACCCGGCAAAAAGCTTTCAGGCGGGCGAGAAAGCCCTGACCAACGAAGAGCTGCCGTTCGAGTTCCTGATGAATGCCCTGCGCTTGACCGAAGGTGTCGAGGCGCGGCTGTATCCGGAGCGTACCGGCCTGACGCTGGAAAGCCTTGCACAAGGCCGCCTCGAGGCCGAACAAAGTGGCTTGTTGCAGGTCGAACCGTCACGTCTGGCGGCGACGATGCGCGGACAGCTGTTCCTCAATGACTTGCTGCAGAATTTTCTGACTTAAGGAAATCGAATGGATTTGGTACTCGATCTGCTTGCCACCGTGTCCCGTTGGAGCCGTAGCAACCTGTCGGAAATCGCCCTGGCACTGGTGGGCTGCCTGCTGGTGCTGTTTGGCGCGGATATCAAAGGCTGGATCGATCAGCGCCTGGGCAGCATCGCCGGCGCCTTGCGCGTCCCGTTGATGGCCCTGGTGTGCATGATTGGCAGCGGCGCCGCACTGATCTACGCCACGCCGTGGATTGTTCGCGGCCTGAGCCAGTTCAACAACTACAGCCTGGCGCCGGTGTTGTTGGTGGTGCTGGTGTTGATCGGCGTCGTCGCAGACCGCCGCTAAATTTCGGCTAAACACAAAACAACTGTGGGACCAAGCTCGCTCCCACAGTTTGTATTGCGTTATGGCTTACGACTGTTTTTCGAACTTCAAATCCCACACGCCATGCCCAAGACGTTCGCCGCGGCGTTCGAACTTGGTGATCGGGCGTTCGGCCGGGCGTGGCACGCACTTGCCGTCTTCGGCGAGGTTGCGGTAGCCCGGCGCAACGTTCATCACTTCCAGCATGTACTCGGCGTAAGGTTCCCAGTCGGTGGCCATGTGCAGCACACCGCCGACTTTCAACTTGCTACGCACCAGTTCAGCGAACGACGCCTGAACGATACGACGCTTGTGGTGACGACTCTTGTGCCACGGGTCCGGGAAAAACAGCATCAGGCGATCGAGGCTGTTGTCAGCCACGCAACGGTTGAGCACTTCGATCGCATCGCAATCGTAAACCCGCAGGTTAGTCAGGCCTTGGGTCAGCACGCCATTGAGCAGCGCGCCGACACCAGGGCGGTGTACTTCAACGCCAATGAAATCCTGATCCGGCGAAGCCGCAGCCATTTCCAGCAGCGAATGGCCCATGCCGAAGCCGATTTCCAGCGAGCGCGGTGCAGCGCGGCCGAACACCTGGTCAAAGTCCACCGGTGCGTCGGCCAACGGCAGGACGAACAGCGGCGTCCCCTGTTCCAGGCCTTTTTGCTGGCCTTCGGTCATGCGCCCGGCGCGCATCACGAAACTCTTGATGCGGCGGTGTTGGCGCTCTTCGCCTGCTTCCGGCTGGATTGGCGTGTCGTTCGATTCAGTCATCAATGGCTCTTACTTGATCAGACCATCCAGCGGCGAGGAGGCGCTGGCGTAGAGTTTTTTCGGCATGCGGCCGGCGAGGTAGGCCAGACGGCCCGCGACGATGGCGTGTTTCATGGCTTCAGCCATCATGATTGGCTGCTGGGCATGGGCGATGGCCGAGTTCATCAGCACCGCTTCGCAGCCCAGCTCCATGGCGATGGTGGCGTCGGAAGCGGTACCGACACCGGCATCCACCAACACTGGAATCTTGGCCTCTTCGAGAATGATCCGCAGATTGTACGGGTTGCAGATCCCCAGACCTGTGCCGATCAGACCAGCCAGCGGCATCACCGCGATGCAGCCGATTTGCTCCAACTGACGGGCAATGATCGGGTCATCGCTGGTGTAAACCATCACGTCGAAACCTTCCTTGACCAGCACTTCGGCGGCCTTGAGGGTTTCGATCACGTTAGGGAACAGGGTTTTCTGGTCCGCCAGCACTTCCAGCTTCACCAGGTTGTGGCCGCCGAGCAGCTCGCGGGCCAGGCGGCAGGTGCGCACGGCTTCGGTAGCGTCGAAGCAACCGGCGGTGTTAGGCAGGAAGGTGTAGCGATCCGGCGACAGGACTTCGAGCAGGTTCGGTTCGCCCGGATTCTGACCGAGGTTGGTCCGGCGCACGGCGAAGGTGACGATCTCGGCACCCGAGGCTTCGATGGCCAGGCGGGTTTCTTCCATGTCGCGGTACTTGCCGGTACCTACCAGCAAACGCGACTGGTAAGTACGACCGGCCAGGACGAAGGGCTTGTCGCTGCGAACGTTGCTCATCGGAAATCCTCTGTTGGGGTGAGGCTCTTGCAGAATGCTGTGGGTGCTCGGTAATCCGAAGGGTCTAGCCGCCGCCGATGGCGTGTACGACCTCTACGGAATCGCCTTCCTTGAGAGCGGTTTCCGTGTGCTGGCTGCGCGGGACGATATCCAGATTGAGTTCGACCGCCACCCGGCGTCCAGTCAGTTCCAGACGGGTCAGCAGGGCCGCAACGGTTTCACCGTCGGGCAGTTCAAGGGATTCGCCGTTCAACTGAATGCGCATGCCGGATGCCGCCATCATTTTTAGGGGCCAGCATTCTAGCCCGATCAGTCAGGCCGACCCAAGCCATTCGTCTTGAAACGGACCCTTAAGTCAGCTCAAGCGCCAGGCGGCAATCCCCAGGCACAGCCAGCCCACAAGGAATGCCAGACCGCCGAACGGCGTTACGATGCCGAGCTTGCTGACACCGGTCAGGGTCAGCAGGTACAGGCTGCCGGAAAACAGCAGGATGCCGATGGCAAATGATACGCCGGCCCAGGTGATCAAACGCCCGGGTATCTGCGTGGCCAGCAGTGCTACGCCCAGCAGCGCCAGGGTATGCACCAGTTGGTAGGTGACGCCGGTGTGGAAAATCGCCAGGTACTCGCTGCTCAGGCGGTCTTTCAGGCCGTGGGCGGCAAATGCTCCCAGGCCCACGCCGGTGAAACCGAAGAAAGCGGCCAGCATCAGAAAGCCACGCAGCATGAGGAACTCCAGTCAGAATCATTCAACAGGGTCTGTATAATGGCTCGCTCAACAGGTTCGGCCAAGCCATCTCTATGCTGCGTTTATTTTTCCGCCGTTTCACGAAAGCCCTGCTCTGGTTCGCCGGTGGCAGCGTGTTGCTGGCGCTGGTGTTTCGCTTCGTTCCACCTCCGGGGACGGCGCTGATGGTCGAGCGCAAGATCGAATCCTGGGTCGATGGCGAGCCTATCGACCTGCAACGCGACTGGCAGCCGTGGGAGAACATCTCCGATGACCTGAAGGTCGCGGTGATGGCGGGCGAGGACCAGAAATTCCCTGAGCACTGGGGTTTTGACTTCCGTGCGATTGAGGCCGCTCTGGCGCACAACGAACTTGGCGGCTCGATCCGTGGCGCCAGTACCTTGAGCCAACAAGTCTCGAAGAACCTGTTCCTGTGGTCCGGCCGCAGTTGGCTGCGCAAGGGCCTGGAAGCCTGGTTTACCGGGCTGATCGAAGTGTTCTGGCCCAAGCAGCGGATTCTTGAGGTGTACCTCAACAGCGTGGAATGGGATGACGGAGTGTTTGGCGCTGAAGCGGCTGCCCGGCATCACTTTGGCCTGAGCGCCCGATCGTTGAGCCGTCAGCAAGCCAGTTTGCTGGCCGCTGTGCTGCCGAATCCACGGGTCTGGAGCGCCAGTCATCCGAGCCCTTATGTGTTGAGGCGCGCGGGCTGGATCCGGCAGCAGATAGGCCAGCTGGGTGGCGACAGCTACCTGGTGGGGTTGAACGATTCGCGCCGGGCGCCTTGGGCCCAGTGATTCAACACGGCGAAAAGATCGCAGCCTGCGGCAGCTCCTACGGGTGTACGCATTCCCTTGTAGGAGCTGCCGAAGGCTGCGATCTTTTGATCTTCAAACAAAAACGCCCCGATCAATGATCGGGGCGTTTTTTATTGCGCTACAGCTTAAGCCGCAATCGACAGCTTGAGCTTGTTCATCGCGCTCTTCTCGAGCTGACGAATACGCTCGGCCGACACGTTGTACTTCTGCGCCAAGTCGTGCAGCGTGGCTTTTTCTTCTGCCAACCAGCGCTGGTAGAGGATGTCGCGGCTGCGGTCGTCCAGCACTTCCAGCGCTTCGTGCAGGTTGCTGGTGGAGTTGTCGGTCCAGTCGGCATCTTCCAGTTGACGGGCCGGGTCGTACCGGTGGTCCTCCAGATAGTTGGCCGGCGACTGGAAAGCGCTGTCGTCGTCCGCTTCCGCGGCCGGGTCGAAAGCCATGTCATGGCCGGTCAGGCGACTTTCCATCTCGCGAACTTCCCGCGGCTCTACGCCGAGGCTTTCAGCCACGCGATGGACTTCCTCGTTGTTCAGCCACGCCAGACGTTTTTTCTGGCTGCGCAGGTTGAAGAACAGTTTGCGCTGGGCCTTGGTCGTGGCGACCTTGACGATGCGCCAGTTACGCAGGATGAATTCGTGGATTTCAGCCTTGATCCAGTGCACCGCAAAGGACACCAGACGCACGCCCATTTCCGGGTTGAAGCGCTTGACCGCTTTCATCAACCCCACGTTACCTTCCTGGATCAGGTCAGCCTGGGCCAGGCCGTAGCCGGAATAGCTGCGGGCAATATGTACAACAAAACGCAGGTGGGCGAGCACCATCTGCCGAGCCGCCCCCAAATCCTGCTCATAGTAGAGACTCTCGGCCAGTTCACGCTCCTGCTCCGGTGTCAGCAATGGAATGCTGTTCACCGTGTGCACATAAGCCTCCAGGTTCGCACCTGGGACCAGCGCATAAGCAGGTTGCAAAGAAGTGGTCATACGAAAAAACCTCCGACTCACATAACTCGTGCAGTTCAGCACTGCGAAAATTGACTGGGAACCGAAGGACAAGTTCCCCTACACGCTGAAAGGTCATACAAGCAAAAAGACACTACTTCGGTGCAAGCTCTCTCAAATGGCGTGCTACCGCAATCCAAGCACCGATATACCCCAACAGCACCGCACCTAGCAAGAGTGACAGACCATCGGCAACCGGCACCCCGGCCAACGCGAAATTACTGCCATACAGGCCGGCGAGTCCAACCACTGCGTCGTTCAACCAGTTCAGGCCGAACGCCAGAACACCCCAGGAAAGAATCCCTGCACCGAAGCCATAAAGCGCGCCCATGTACAGAAAAGGCCTACGCACATAACTGTCAGTGCCGCCGACGAGTTTAATCACTTCTATCTCGGTGCGGCGGTTTTCAATATGAAGACGAATGGTATTGCCTATCACCAAAAGTAATGCAGAAACCAGCAACACGGTCAGACCGAAGACAAACCGCTCGCCCAGCTTGAGGATAGCCGCCAAACGCTCGACCCAGACTAGATCAAGTTGCGCCTGTTGTACCTTCGGCAGTGCGGAAAGTCTTTGTCTTAATGCTTCAAGGGTCGCTTTGTCGACTTCGTTCGGGGTGACCAGCACCACGCCAGGCAGCGGATTCTGCGGCAACTCCTTGAGCGCCTCGCCCAGACCGGACTGCTGCTGGAACTCTTCCAGCGCCTGTTCGCGGCTGATGTATTCAGCATCGGCCACGCCCGGCAAGCCTTTGATCTGCTCACGCAGTTGCTCGCCTTCATTGGCGCTGGCGTCAAGTTGCAGGTACAGCGAGATCTGCGCCGCACGCTGCCAGGAGCCGCCCAGACGCTCGACGTTGTTCAGCAGCAACGACAATCCCATTGGCAAGCTCAGGGCAACGGCCATCACCAGACAGGTGAAGAAACTGCCGATCGGCTGCTTGCCCAGGCGCCGCAGGCTGTCGAGCAAACTGGCGCGGTGGCTTTCGATCCAGGCGCGCAGCAAGGTGCTGAAGTCCGGACCGTCATCTTCGTCGCGTTTTTTCTTCTGCGGTTGCGGATCTGCGGCCTTGGGGGCCACGCGCTCGGAAACCTTCGGACTGCGTGTAGCACTCATACCCCGGCCTCCCCATCGCCGATCAATCGGCCACGTTGCAAGGTCAGCATGCGATGACGCATGCGGGCGATCAGCGCCAAATCGTGACTGGCAATCAGCACGCTGGTGCCCAGACGGTTGATGTCTTCGAAGACGCCCATGATTTCTGCCGCCAGACGCGGGTCGAGGTTACCGGTCGGTTCGTCCGCCAGCAGCAAGGCCGGGCGATGGACGATGGCGCGGGCAATGCCGACGCGCTGTTGCTGACCGGTGGACAGGTCACCCGGGTAGAGATCGGTCTTGTCCGAAAGCGCCACGCGCTCCAGGGCCGAATCCACGCGCTTGGCGATTTCAGCCTTGGACAGGCCAAGAATCTGCAGCGGCAAGGCGACGTTGTTGAATACGGTACGGTCGAACAACAACTGATGGTTCTGGAACACCACGCCGATTTGCCGACGCAGGTACGGGATCTGCGCGTTGCTGATGGTGCCCAGGTCCTGCCCGGCCAGCAGCAGTTTGCCGGTGGTTGGACGTTCCATGGCCAGCAACAGCCGCAGCAAGGTACTTTTACCGGCGCCGGAGTGGCCGGTGACAAACAAGAACTCGCCCCGACGGACTCGAAAGCTCAGCTCATGCAAGCCGACGTGACCGTTCGGATAGCGCTTACCGACCTGTTCGAAACGAATCATGCACGCTCCCGCTCGGCAAACAGTGCCTGGACAAAGGGTTCTGCTTCAAAGGTACGCAAGTCATCGATGCCTTCACCGACACCGATGTAGCGAATCGGCAGACCAAACTGCTTGGCCAGGGCGAAAATCACCCCGCCCTTGGCCGTGCCGTCGAGTTTGGTCAGGGCCAGGCCGGTCAGTTCGACCGTCTGGTTGAATTGCTTGGCCTGGTTGATGGCGTTCTGGCCAGTACCGGCATCGAGCACCAGCAGCACTTCATGCGGTGCGTCGGCGTCGAGTTTGCTGATGACCCGGCGAACCTTTTTCAACTCTTCCATCAGGTTGTCTTTGGTGTGCAGGCGGCCGGCGGTGTCGGCGATCAACACGTCAATGCCACGGGCCTTGGCGGCCTGCACCGCATCGAAGATAACCGAAGCCGAGTCGGCACCGGTGTGCTGAGCGATCACCGGGATCTTGTTGCGCTCGCCCCAGACCTGCAATTGCTCGACCGCCGCCGCACGGAAGGTGTCACCCGCCGCGAGCATGACTTTTTTGCCTTCGAGTTGCAGCTTCTTCGCCAGCTTACCAATGGTGGTGGTTTTGCCGGCGCCGTTGACGCCGACCACCAGAATCACGAACGGTTTGTTCTGCGAGGTGATTTTCAGCGGCTGCTCGACAGGCTTGAGCATGTTGGCCAGCTCGGCCTGCAAGGATTTGTACAGTGCATCGGCGTCGGCCAGCTGCTTGCGCGCGACCTTCTGGGTCAGGCTCTGGATGATCACCGACGTCGCTTCGACGCCGACATCAGCGGTCAACAGACGGGTTTCGATGTCTTCGAGCAGTTCGTCATCGATGATCTTCTTGCCGAGAAACAGGCTGGCCATGCCCTCGCCGATGCTGGCGCTGGTTTTCGACAGCCCTTGCTTGAGGCGGGCAAAGAAGCCGGCTTTGGTTTCTTCGGTACGAGCCGGTTCGGCTTCCACTGGGGCCGCCACCGGAACGACCGGTGCTGGCGGCGTTACCGGTGCCGCGACGATTACCGGTGCCGGCGTTGGGACAAGCACTGGCGCAGGTTCTGGCTCAACAAATGCGACAATCACCGGCTCAGGCAGATCCGGTTCATCAATAATCAGCTGTTCAGCCGCCGGTGCGATGACTGGAACCGGTTCGACCACCAGCAGCTCTACCGCTTGCTGGACCACTGTCGGCGCAGGAATCGGTGGCGTGACATGCGGCGCCAGTTCGTCTTCGACCAAGGCCACTGGCTCTTCAGCCACCGGCAGCGTCAACCATGGCTTGTGTACGACTTCTGGCGCACGCGGCAATTCGGCCACTGGCGCAGGCTCGACAACCGGTTGCAACACCGGCTCGGCTATCGGCAATACGACGGGGGTCGGCGCTTGTGCAGCGGGCGCAACCTCTATTACCGGCTCGGGCGCAACCTCAGGAAGTGGCTGTGGCTGTTCAACGACGGGTTCCTGCGGCTTTTTGCGCAGCCATCCGAACAGGCTTTTCTTCTCGCCAGCCGCAGCTGGGGTCTTCTTGTCGTCGTTGGAACCAAACATGGAGGACGGCTATCTCACGGTAGCGACGCGCCAATGTGGCGCCTCGGCAAATAAATATTCGATGCAGAACAGACTGCGTTTCACCCAGCTTGTTCACGCGCAACATTTTGTCGGGGTGCTCAACAGCACCTCAGGGATCGATTTCACGAAGGACTGGACCGGAAAAATCGGCGAAAAAGCGGAGTTTAGCTGACAAACCTGCGCCTTCCGTCGCAAACCTATTCAACCTGATCAAGCACAATGGCCTGATAGGCGTGGCCGCCAGTAAAACGGATCAGTATCCTAGCACCCTCTAGCCCGCCGACGCTAAGACCAAGCGGGCAGCCCAACAGGTTTAAAAACGAATGAATGCTCTAGCCCGCCGCGCCGCAGGCCTGCTGCTCAGCACAGTTTGTCTGCCCCTTTCAGCTTTGGCTGCCGCCCCCCAACCGACTCACGAGTTCACCCTCGACAACGGCCTCAAGGTCGTCGTGCGCGAGGATCATCGGGCACCCGTGGTGGTTTCCCAGGTCTGGTACAAGGTTGGCTCCAGCTACGAAACCCCGGGCCAGACCGGTTTGTCCCACGCCCTTGAACACATGATGTTCAAAGGCAGCGAGAAAGTCGGCCCCGGCGAAGCGTCGTTGATCCTGCGCGACCTCGGCGCCGAAGAGAACGCCTTCACCAGTGACGACTACACCGCGTATTACCAGGTGCTGGCCCGCGATCGCCTGGGTGTGGCCTTTGAACTTGAAGCCGACCGCATGGCCAACCTGCGCCTGCCGGCCGACGAGTTCAGCCGGGAGATCGAAGTGATCAAGGAAGAGCGCCGCATGCGCACCGACGACAAGCCAATGGCCAAGGCTTACGAGCGCTTCAAGGCCATGGCCTACCCGGCCAGTGGTTATCACACGCCGACTATCGGCTGGATGGCTGACCTGGACCGCATGAAGGTCGAAGAGCTGCGCCACTGGTACAAATCCTGGTATGTGCCGAACAACGCCACGCTGGTGGTGGTCGGTGACGTGACCCCGGACGAAGTCAAAGCCCTGGCTCAGCGCTACTTCGGGGCAATCCCGAAACGCGACGTGCCACCGGCGAAGATTCCGCTGGAACTGGCCGAACCCGGCGAGCGCCAGATCACCCTGCATGTACAGACCCAACTGCCGAGCCTGATGCTGGCCTTCAACGTACCGAGCATCGCCACCGCGCAAGACAAGCGTTCGGTCAACGCCCTGCGGTTGATCGCGGCATTGCTTGATGGCGGCTACAGCGCGCGCATTCCGGCGCAACTGGAACGCGGCGAAGAGCTGGTCTCCGGCGGCTCGTCGAGCTACGACGCCTACAGCCGCGGTGACAGCCTGTTTACCTTGTCGGCGACGCCGAATACCCAGAAACACAAAACCATGGCCCAGACCGAAGCCGGTCTGTGGAAACTGCTCGAACAGCTGAAAACCACCGCCCCATCGGCTGATGAAGTTGAACGGGTACGCGCGCAAGTGATCGCCGGTCTGGTCTACGAGCGTGACTCGATTACCAGTCAGGCCACTGCCATTGGTCAGCTGGAAACCGTTGGTCTGTCATGGAAACTGATGGACACCGAACTCGCCGAGCTGCAAAGCGTGACCCCGGAAGACATCCAGAAAACCGCCCGCACCTATTTCACTCGCGAACGTCTCAGCGTTGCGCATGTACTGCCACTGCCCGAGGAAACCGCTCATGAGTGAGAGTAAAAAACCACGCCTGGTCCTGATCGGCCTGGTACTCGTCGCATTGGTCGCCTCGCTCGGTTTCTACTTCAGCCGCTCGACCGAGACCAACGCCAGCGAAGCCCTCGATCAGGCCAAGGCCAGCAAAAAGCTGCAATCACTGAACGAACTCGACGGTAAAGCGCCGAGCCACCGCACGCTGGACGTGCAAACCTGGAAAACCGCTGAAGGCTCCAAAGTGCTGTTCGTCGCAGCCCCGGAGCTGCCGATGTTCGACATGCGCCTGATCTTCGCCGCCGGCAGCAGCCAGGACGGCGACAAACCGGGCCTGGCCGCGCTGACCAACGCGATGCTCAACGAAGGCATCGCCGGTAAAGATGTCGGCAAGATCGCTGAAGGTTTCGAAGGCCTGGGTGCCGACTTCGGCAACGGCGCCTACAAAGACATGGCCGTCGCCTCGCTGCGTAGCTTGAGTGCTGTGGATAAACGCACACCTGCGCTGAAGCTGTTTGCTGAAGTGGTGGGCAAGCCGACATTCCCGGCCGATTCGCTGGTACGGACCAAGAACCAGCTACTCGCCGGCTTCGAGTACCAGAAGCAGAACCCCGGCAAACTGGCGAGCCTGGAACTGATGAAGCGCCTCTATGGCAACCACCCTTACGCGCATTCCAGTGATGGCACGGCGCAAAGTGTCCCGCCAATTACTGTGGCGCAACTGCGGGCCTTCCACGAAAAAGCCTACGCTGCGGGCAACGTGGTGATTGCGCTGGTGGGTGACCTGTCGCGCAGCGAAGCCGAAGCGATTGCCGCACAGGTTTCCGCCGCACTGCCAAAAGGCCCGGCGCTGGCGAAAATCGAACAACCGACTGAGCCAAAAGCCAGCATCGGCCACATCGAGTTTCCGTCCAAGCAAACCAACCTGATGCTCGCGCAACTGGGCATCGACCGTGACGATCCGGACTACGCGGCCGTCTCCTTGGGCAACCAGATCCTCGGTGGCGGTGGCTTCGGCACCCGACTGATGAGCGAAGTGCGGGAAAAGCGCGGCCTCACCTATGGCGTCTATTCGGGTTTCACGCCGATGCAGGTCCGTGGCCCGTTCATGATCAACCTGCAAACCCGCGCCGAAATGAGCGAAGGGACACTCAAGCTGGTGCAGGACGTGCTCGCCGACTTCTTGAAAACCGGCCCGACCCAGAAAGAACTCGACGACGCCAAGCGTGAACTGGCCGGCAGTTTCCCGCTGTCCACCGCCAGCAACGCCGATATCGTCGGCCAACTGGGCGCCATGGGTTTCTATAATTTGCCGCTGAGTTACCTCGAAGACTTCATGCAGCAGTCGCAAAGCCTGACCGTCGAGCAGGTCACCGCGGCCATGAACAAACACCTGAGCACGGACAAAATGGTCATCGTTTCCGCTGGCCCGACCGTGCCGCAAAAGCCGTTACCGGCCCCTACTGACAAACCTGCCGAGCAGCCGCTCGGGGTACCGGAGCATTAATGGCCCATCCTAAAAAACCTGTTCATAACGTCCATAACGGCGTGAACCAATTGCGCATCATCGGCGGCGAATGGCGCAGCCGTCGCCTGAGTTTCCCGGACGCTCCGGGCTTGCGCCCGACGCCCGACCGCGTGCGTGAAACCCTGTTCAACTGGCTAGCGCCGTACGTTGCCGGGGCCAAAGTGCTCGACCCGTTCGCCGGCAGCGGCGCGCTGTTTCTCGAAGCACTGTCGCGTGGCGCCGCCATGGGCCAGGCGCTGGACGCCAGCAGCCTGGCGGTTTCCAGCCTGAAAGAGCATTTGGGAACGCTGCGCTGCACCACCGGCCAGGTGCAGACCGCCGACGCCTTGCGCTACCTGGAAACCCAGTCCGCGACCGCCTACGACCTGGTATTCCTCGATCCGCCGTTCAACCAAAACTTGCTGCCTGCTATTTGCGCCCTTCTTGAAGAACGTCAATGGCTGGCCGACGACGCCTGGATCTACACTGAAAGTGAAACCGCGCCATCGACCCTCGGTCTGCCAGGGGGCTGGCGCCTGCACCGGGAGCAAAAATCCGGGCGGGTCTACTACGCGCTGTGGCACCGTATGGCAGAGATCGCCGGTTAATCCACCGGCCTGAACAAGGTGCGTGCCTGGGGTCAACAGCCCCGGATACGCACCGCTGCATCGAGAACAACCGTGCCTACACCGCCAGATCGTTTCACCCCTGCCTTCGGCCTCGGCAACCCGCACCTGCAAACCTTGTGGGGACCGCTGTGGCGCAAAACCACGCACCTGGATCGACAACGCGAACGCCTGTGGCTCGACGACGGCGACTTCCTCGACCTCGACTGGCATGGACCGCACAGCGCCAATGCACCCTTGGTGCTGGTGCTGCACGGTTTGACCGGTTCTTCAAACTCACCCTATGTCGCCGGCCTGCAAAAAGCCCTGTCCACCCAAGGCTGGGCCAGCGTGGCGCTGAACTGGCGCGGCTGTTCGGGTGAACCGAATCTGTTGCCACGCAGCTACCACTCCGGCGCCAGCGAAGACCTCGCGGCGGCGATCAACCACCTTCGAGCCACCCGCCCCTCGGCGCCGCTGTACGCGGTCGGCTATTCGCTGGGCGGCAACGTGTTGCTCAAGCACTTGGGGGAAACCGGCAGTGACAGTCAGTTGCAAGGCGCGGTGGCGGTCTCGGTGCCCTTTCGTCTGGACCAGTGCGCCGACCGTATCGGCCAAGGAATTTCCAGGATCTATCAAGCGCACTTCATGCGTGAAATGCTCACCTACATCAAGAACAAGCAACAACAGTTTCTGCACGATGGTCGCCACGAGGGCCTGGAGACCCTGGCCAGACTCGGCTCACTGGAGAACCTGCGCACTTTCTGGGATTTCGATGGCCGGGTGACCGCACCGCTGAACGGCTTCAAGGATGCACACGACTACTATCGCCGCGCCTCCAGCCGTTATTTTCTCGGTGAAATCCGCACGCCGACCCTGATCATTCAAGCGGCCGACGATCCTTTCGTGTTTCTCCACAGCTTGCCGCAAGCCAGCGAGTTGTCGGACAGCACGCAGTTCGAATTGCAGGCCAAGGGCGGGCATGTCGGTTTTGTCGATGGCACGTTCCGCAACCCCGGCTATTACCTGGAACGGCGCATCCCGCATTGGCTGGCCAACGCAGGTCGCGAGTAAGGTCATGGAGGCCAATCCGGGCGATCAGGGGCTTATCGCAGTGCCCGACTGTTTTGAATCTCAAAGCCCCCCAATCCCCATGTGGGAGCGAGCTTGCTCGCGATGAGGCCGTCAGATTCAACAATGATGTTGACTGACAGTCCGCCATCGCGAGCAAGCTCGCTCCCACAGGAATTTGCAGTGACTAGTCGCCGGTAGCGATGCCCCGCGCAGGATCGGTGATCCATTCGCTCCACGATCCGGCATACAACGAGGCCAACGGATAACCGGCCAGGCACAACGCAAACAGGTTATGGCACGCGGTCACGCCGGAACCGCAATACGCCACCAGTTCGGTCGGCGAGCGATCACCCAGCTTCGCGGCAAAACGTTGCTTGAGCTGGTCAGCGGGAAGGAAACGTCCGTCGGCCCCCAGGTTCTCCGTGAACGCCGCGCATTGCGCGCCGGGAATGTGCCCGGCAACCGGATCAATTGGCTCGACCTCGCCACGAAAACGCGGCAGGCCTCGGGCGTCGAGCAAGGTCAGCGTCGGTTGACCGAGGCGCTGTTGCAGTTTCTCGGCACTCACTAACAAGGCGTGGTCCGGTGCACCGGTAAAGGAACCACGGGTGATTGCCGGGGTATCAAGGCTTAGTGGCAAACCGGCCGCGTGCCAGGCCTTGAGGCCGCCATCAAGAATGAACACGCCGTTACGCTTGCCGAGCCAGGCCAGCAACCACCAGGCCCGAGCGGCATACATGCCG
The DNA here is from genome assembly GCF_058802345.1 of Pseudomonas sp. GW822-FHT02D10. Lineage (NCBI taxonomy): Bacteria > Pseudomonadati > Pseudomonadota > Gammaproteobacteria > Pseudomonadales > Pseudomonadaceae > Pseudomonas > Pseudomonas sp. GW822-FHT02D10. The sequence continues at coordinate 484,797 of NZ_JBXAOB010000002.1, read as the reverse complement.
GGGCCGTCGTCATACAAAACGATTTCGCTGTCGTTGCTGATGCCCCAATCCTGCAAGCGCTGAATCAAGTGGTGCGGCGTCGGCAATGGATGACGACCGGTGACGCCCTTGACCACTGGCCCGCTGAGGTCACGTTCCAGATCAGCAAACGAGGCACCGGCGATATGCCCTTCGGCATAGCTGCGCTGGCCGTAATCCGGGTCTTCGAGGGCAAAACGACAATCCAGAATCACCAGCCCGGCCTGGTCTTTTTTCTGGTCCAGGGCGTTCGGGCTGATCAGTTGCGCAATGGGCATGGCGGGCTCCTGTGGTTAAGTTTTTGATCGATCCTACTGCACTTCTTCCAGAGCCTGGGCCAACGGCACGTAAAACTCCTCGAACAAGCCATTGACCGCCTCGCGTGCTTGCTCCGTGACAAATCCTGCTTCCAGCACCAGCACCTGATACACGCCGCGTTTAATGGCTTGCTCGCTGAGGTGGTTGGAATTTTCCCGTGTGGTGCACAGAAAACGCACCCAGGACGTGAGGATGATCCAGGCATTGAGCGTCAGGGATTCGATCTGAACCTTGTCCATGCACAAGATGCCGGCTTCGACGAAGCCTGCGTAAATCGCCGTGCCCTGGATCAGGCAGCGTTGGGAAAAGCGCCGGTATCGGGCGGCCAATTCAGCATCGTTGTCGAGCAAGTGCTCGAGGTCGCGGTGCAAAAACCGGTAGCGCCACATGGCGGCCAGCAGTTCCTGCAAGTAGAAGCGCTTGTCTTCAACGGTCGCGGCGCGGCCCTGGGGCGGGCGCAGGAAGCTCTCGACCAGGCTTTCGTACTCACTGAACAACACGGCGATGATCGCCTGCTTGTTGGGGAAGTGGTAGTACAGGTTGCCTGGAGAAATCTCCATATGCGCGGCGATATGGTTGGTGCTGATGCTGCGTTCACCCTGTTGATTGAACAGCTCCAGGCTGTTCTGCACGATGCGCTCGCTGGTTTTTATTCGTGGGGCCATGGCTTGAGCTTTAATTCTTCAGTGCGTTGCCGGGCATCTTACGACCTATCCGCCGACGGATAAATCATCGCTTCCCGAGGATGTCATTTGACTTTCTAGAGCATAGACTCTAAAAACTTCCTCATCCTAAAAAAAACCGGAGCTACCATGCCCGCCGACATTGCCTACCTGCAAAGCTCCCAACAGCCATTGACTGAGCTTCACGATCTGTTTGCCGCCCAGCGTCAGGCCTACGCGGCCCATCCGATGCCGCCGGCTGCGCAACGTCAGCAATGGCTCAAGGCATTACGTGAGCTGTTGAGTGACGAGCGGCAGGCCTTGATCGACGCGATCAGCCAGGATTTCAGCAACCGTAGCGCCGATGAAACCCTGCTCGCCGAGCTGATGCCGAGCCTGCACGGCATTCATTACGCCAGCAAACACCTCAAAAGCTGGATGAAAGCGTCACCGCGCAAGGTAGGAATCGCCTTTCAGCCGGCTGCGGCCAAGGTGGTTTATCAGCCATTGGGCGTGGTTGGGGTCATCGTGCCGTGGAACTACCCGCTGTACCTGGCCATCGGCCCGTTGGTCGGCGCGTTGTCGGCGGGCAACCGGGTGATGCTCAAACTCAGCGAGTCCACACCGGCCACCGGGCTACTGCTCAAAACGCTGCTGGCCAAAGTGTTCCCCGAAGACCTGGTGTGCGTGGTGTTGGGTGAAGCCGAGGTCGGCATGGCCTTCTCCAAACTGCCCTTCGACCACCTGTTATTCACCGGCGCCACCAGCATTGGCAAACATGTGATGCGCGCGGCGGCCGAGAACCTGACGCCCGTAACGTTGGAGCTGGGCGGAAAATCTCCGGCCATCGTTTCCCACGACGTACCGCTCAAGGACGCCGCCGAACGTATTGCCTTCGGTAAAACCCTGAACGCCGGACAAACCTGCGTCGCGCCGGATTACGTGCTGGTGCCGGAAGAACGGGTCGGCTCCTTCGTCGAAGCCTATCGCCAGGCGGTTCGCGGATTTTATCCGACACTCACGGACAACCCGGATTACACCGCCATCATCAATGAACGCCAATTGGCGCGGCTGCACAGCTACCTCAGCGACGCCACCAGCAAGGGCGCGCTGCTGATCCCGGTGTTCGAACAGGATCAAGGCCGGCGCATGAGCCACAGCCTGCTGCTGAATGTCAGCGACGAGATGATCGTGATGCAGGACGAAATCTTCGGCCCGGTCCTGCCGATCGTGCCTTACAAAAATCTGGACCAAGCGTTTGCCTACATCAACCAACGGCCACGTCCACTGGCGCTGTACTTCTTCGGCTATAACAAGGCCGAACAAAACCGCGTCCTCAACGAAACCCATTCCGGTGGCGTCTGCCTGAACGACACCTTGCTGCACGTCGCGCAGGATGACATGCCGTTTGGTGGCATCGGTGCGTCGGGCATGGGCCATTACCATGGCCGCGAAGGGTTCCTGACCTTCAGCAAAGCCAAAGGCGTGCTGATCAAGCAGCGCTTTAACGCGGCGAAGCTGATTTATCCGCCTTATGGCAAGTCGATCCAGCTTCTGATCCAGAAGCTGTTCATCCGCTGACACCTCATGACCGGGTAATAACAATAATGAACCCAAGCCTGTCCGAATTCCCCGTGCTGACACGGCGCGGCCTGCTCAAATTCAGTCTCTGCGCCACAGCCTTCCTGACCACGGCCGGCCTCGGCGCCAGCCTCAGCGGTTGCTCGGCCAGCACCCCAGCCAACGGCTTCGCCATTCTGCGCAGCAGTGATTTGCCGTTCTTGCGCGCGCTGATCCCGGTGATGCTCGACGGAGCTGTGGCCGCCGAAAAAGTCTCAGCGGCCCTCGAAGGCACCCTGCAATCGCTGGATAACAGCCTCAATCACTTGTCGCCGGAAATGCTCAAGCTGACCCAGCAACTGTTCGACGTACTCGGCATGACCGTCACTCGCGGACCGCTGACCGGAATTTGGGGCAACTGGGAAAACGCCAGCGGCGATGATATCCGCCAGTTCCTCCAGCGCTGGCAAAACAGCTCGCTGAGCCTGTTGCGCATGGGCCACAGCTCGATCCTGCAACTGGTGACGATGGCTTGGTACAGCCGCGCCGAATCATGGGCACATTGCGGGTATCCGGGACCGCCAACGGTTTAGACCGTCGCAACCACCGGTAGGAGCTGCCGCAGGCTGCGATCTGTTGGCGATTTTGCAGGCACCACAGAATCAAGATCAAAAGATCGCAGGCTTCGCCAGCTCCTACGACGGCGACCACACTATCCATAATAAAAAGAGAGTCCGAGATGCCCGTACCCGATCCGTTCCGCGAAGGCCTGGCCCGTGGCTGGAAAACCTACAACGGCTCGCAACTGGCCGATGATCTGACACTGGAAGCCGACATTGCCATCATCGGCAGTGGTGCTGGCGGCGGCACCAGCGCCGAAATCCTCAGTGCCGCCGGCTACAAAGTGCTGCTGATCGAAGAAGGCCCGCTCAAGACCAGCAGCGATTTCAAGATGCTCGAAGACCAGGCCTACTCCAGCCTTTATCAGGAAGGCATCGGTCGCATGAGCAAGGACGGCGCAATCACCATCCTGCAAGGTCGCGCAGTCGGCGGCACGACACTGATCAACTGGACTTCAAGCTTTCGCACCCCCGAACCGACCCTCGAACACTGGGCCACAGAACACGACGTCAAGGGCCACAGCCCGGCCGAAATGGCGCCCTGGTTCGAAAAAATGGAGCAGCGCCTTGGCGTCGCCCCATGGAGAATGCCGCCCAACGCCAACAACGACGTGATCAAAAAAGGCTGTGAACAGCTCGGCTACAGCTGGCACGTGATCCCGCGCAACGTGCGCGGTTGCTGGAACCTCGGCTATTGCGGCATGGGCTGCCCGACCAATGCCAAGCAGTCGATGATGGTCACCACCATTCCTGCGACCCTGGAAAAAGGCGGCGAGCTGCTCTACCTCGCCCGCGCCGAACAATTGCTGATCAAGGACGACAAGGTCACCGGCCTGCACTGTGTGGCGATGGATGAGCGCTGCGTGGCACCGACCGGGCGCAGTATCACCGTCAAGGCGCGGCACTACGTGCTGGCCGGCGGAGGCATCAACAGCCCGGCGCTGTTGCTGCGTTCCAAAGCCCCGGATCCCCATGAGCGCCTTGGCAAGCGGACCTTTCTGCACCTGGTGAATATATCCGCAGGGCTATTCGACGAAGTAATCAACCCGTTCTACGGCGCGCCGCAGTCGATTTACTCCGACCACTTTCAATGGCAGGACGGCACCACCGGCAAAATGTCCTACAAGCTTGAAGTACCGCCGCTGCACCCGGCACTGGCAGCGACCTTGCTCGGCGGCTTTGGCAAGGAGAGCGCCCAGCACATGCAGCAACTGCCGCACACCCACGCGATGCTGGCGCTGCTGCGCGACGGCTTTCACCCGGACAGCCCCGGCGGTAACGTCGAGTTGCGCGGCGATGGCACACCGGTGCTCGACTATCAGGTCTCGGCCTATGCCTGGGACGGGTTGCGTCGGGCGTTTCACAGCATGGCCGAGATTCAGTTCGCTGGCGGCGCCAACGCCGTGATGCCGATGCACGCCGATGCGCGCTACGTGAAAACCCTCGCCGAGGCGCGCACCTTGATCGACGGTCTGAGCCTTGAGCTGTACCGCACACGACTGGGCAGCGCTCATGTGATGGGCGGATGTGCCATGGGTGAAGACCCGAAAAACGCCGTCACCGACAGCCTCGGACGTCATCATCAGCTAAGCAATCTGTCGATCCATGATGGTTCGCTGTTCCCCACCAGCATTGGCGCCAACCCGCAATTGTCGGTCTACGGACTGACCGCGCAACTGGCGACAGCGCTGGCCATACGTTTAAAAAACCCATGAAAAAACACATAATTCGCACCGTCTGTAGTGCTTTCTTACCTCAAAGGCGACTTGGCCGACCGGGAAGGCTGCGATACCATCCGACTCCCCAACGGACTCCCGCCAGGACGACGCGATGAACCGAGTGTTGTACCCAGGTACCTTCGACCCTATTACCAAGGGCCATGGCGATCTGGTCGAACGCGCCTCGCGCCTGTTCGATCATGTGATCATCGCTGTCGCCGCCAGCCCGAAGAAAAACCCGCTATTCCCCCTGGAACAGCGTGTGGAGCTGGCCCGCGAGGTCACTAAACATCTGCCGAACGTCGAAGTCGTCGGCTTTTCGACGCTGCTGGCGCATTTCGCCAAAGAGCAGAACGCCAACGTGTTCCTGCGTGGCCTGCGCGCGGTGTCGGACTTCGAATACGAATTCCAGTTGGCCAACATGAACCGCCAATTGGCCCCGGATGTGGAGAGCCTGTTTCTTACCCCGTCCGAGCGTTATTCGTTCATTTCTTCGACGCTGGTCCGTGAAATTGCAGCCTTGGGCGGCGATATCACCAAGTTTGTCCACCCTGTCGTGGCCGACGCGCTGACCCTGCGCTTTAAAAAGTAGGCGCTGCCGCAGGCTGCGATCTCTTGCAGCCCATCGCGCCCGCGTGCACTGCGGGCGCCGATGCGGCACAATTGTATGCATTAGTTTTCAGATGCCTGGGCAGACTACCCCGGCAGGAGTCAGTCCCAATGTCCCTGATCATCACCGACGATTGCATCAACTGCGACGTCTGCGAACCCGAGTGCCCGAACGCCGCCATCTCCCAGGGCGAAGAGATCTATGTGATCGACCCGAACCTCTGCACCCAGTGCGTTGGCCACTACGACGAGCCACAGTGCCAGCAGGTTTGCCCGGTGGATTGCATTCCGCTGGACGAAGCGCATCCAGAGACTGAAGAGCAGTTGATGGAGAAGTACCGCAAGCTTACCGGCAAGGCTTGATTATTCGGTGTCCATAAGGACGCCATCGCGAGCAAGCTCGCTCCCACACTGGATCTATGTCGAGCACACATGTTGTGGACGCCACAAAGCTAATGTGGGAGCGAGCTTGCTCGCGATAGGGCCAGCAGTAACACCAACCAAACCCGCGGGCTTCACTGCTGCTGTTCAAACCCCTCCCCGATACACCCCAGGCAACGAATAAACGCCGCTTTCGCCGGATCGACCACCAACGCCTGTCCCGCATCGCCTACCCCGCCACCCAGCGCGGTAAACGGCAAGGACACGACAAACACCCCCGCACCGATCACTGTCGCCACTACCAGCAACGGGCGGGCGATCAGCAGATCGCCGATCATCGCGTAGGCCGGCGGGTTCTGGATGCTGTAAACGGGGTCGCCGCTGCCGCCGTCAGACGCCTGGGCAAAAAAGCCGATGTTCAAGAGCAGTGCGACAGCAAGAATTCGAATCAACGTCATGGCACGGTCCTTCGCCTTGGCAGTGAGAACACTGACTATAGACCGTAGGAACCCTCAGCTCTGACAACGTGGGCAAAAGACGCTGGCGCGCTGCCCAAGGCGTACTTCCCGCAACTCAGTGCCACAGACCTTGCACTGCTTACCGCCACGGCCATACACGAACAGTTCTTGCTGGAAGTAGCCCGGCTGGCCGTCACCGCCAATAAAATCGCGCAGCGTGGTGCCGCCGCGTTCGATAGCGGCGGCCAGAATGCGTTTGATCTCGATCGCCAGCTTCAGATAACGCGCCCGGGAAATCCCCTTGGCCTCACGACGCGGGTCGATCCCGGCGGCAAACAGCGCTTCGGTCGCATAAATGTTGCCAACCCCCACTACCACCGCGTTGTCCATGATGAACGGCTTGACCGCCATCGAACGCCCGCGTGACAGCTGGAACAACCGCTCGCCATCGAACAGATCGGTCAGCGGCTCCGGCCCCAGACGAATCAGTAGCTCGTGATTGAGCGGATCGAGGCTCCAGAGCATCGCGCCAAAACGTCGCGGATCGGTGTATCGCAAAGCCAGACCGGACTCGAGTTCAATATCCACATGCTCGTGCTTGAGCGCCGGCAAGCCGACTTCCACCAGACGCAAATTCCCCGACATGCCCAAATGGCTGATCAAGGTGCCGACTTCGGCGTTGATCAGCAAATACTTGGCACGTCGCTCCACCAGCACAATGCGCTGCCCGGACAGCCGCACATCGAGGTCCTCGGGGATCGGCCAGCGCAGACGCCGGTCACGCACGATCACGCGACTGACGCGCTGGCCTTCCAGGAACGGCGCAATACCGCGACGGGTGGTTTCGACTTCGGGTAATTCAGGCATGGCGCACTCGGTTCAGGAAGGGTCCGACACTCAATGATGAGCGCCGAGCTCGCGAATCGTCTGTTTCAGGTTTTCAAAGTCATAATCCGAGAGGCCGACATAGTCGAGCACCAGGTGCCCGATGCTGTTCCACTCGTGGTCTTCGGCCTGATTACCCAGTACCCGATACGAGGCGCAAATGTGTTCGGCCATCTTCAGGATCGCCAGCAGGTTCTTCAACTGGCTGTTGCGCGATGACTCGTCGCTGAAAATCGCCAACGCATTGTGGTGATTGGCGATCGCGTTGGTCACATGCTCCGGCAGGCGCCAGGATTTCGCGGTGTAGTAACCGACCACCGCGTGGTTAGTGTTGAGCACGCGGTTTTCGGTGTCCACCACCCGACACTCGGTGTTGGCACTGGCGTAGGCCTCTTCCAGCACCGACATATAGTTGGGGAAACGCTTGAGCATCAACGGCACGCCACAATCGTGGAACAGGCCCAACGCATAAGCCTCGTCCACCGCCTGTGAACCGATGCGCTTGGCCAGGCTCAGGCTGGTCATCGCCACGTCCTGGGCGGTGTCCCAAAATCGGTTCAAGGTGACGATGGTGTCGTCATTCATCTCGCCCTTGATCGACTGCGCGTTGATCAGGTTGATGATCGAGCGACTGCCCAGCAGATTCACCGCGCGCTGGATCGAGGCGATCTTGTTGCTCAGCCCGTAATACGGCGAGTTGACGATCTTCAACAAGGCGCCAGAGAGGCCCGGGTCCTGGGAGATCAACTTCGCGATCACTTCCAGGTCCGGGTCCGGCATGTACTGCTCCATCTGCAAATCCACCATGATTTGCGGCTGAGGCGGCACGCTAATGCCTTGCAGGGCCTGTTGAATCTGTTCGGAAGATAGCTCTTGGGACATAAGTACTCACTCTGGGCCAGTCGCCGATTCTAGCGGAAAAAATCCGCCGCATGGGCGATCTGTCCGACGCAACACCCCGAAACAACCGCGCTGCAACCCCCATCTAGCGCTATAATCCCGCTCTTTTTTTCACCTGGAGCGACGTCATGTCCCTGCCAAGCCTGCGCCTCAAAGCCAACGCCGACCGTCGCCTGCGAAACGGCCACCTGTGGGTCTACAGCAACGAAATCGATGTAGCCGCCACCCCTCTGCACGGCTTCAAGGCTGGCGATCAAGCGATTCTCGAAGCTGCTGGCGGCAAACCGCTGGGCATCGTCGCCATGAGCCCGAACAACCTGATCTGCGCTCGCCTGCTGTCGCGCGACATCAAATTGCCGCTCGACAAGTCGCTGCTGGTGCACCGCATCAACGTTGCGCTGTCCCTGCGCGAGCGTCTGTTCGACAAACCGTTCTACCGCCTGGTCTACGGCGACTCCGATCTGCTGCCGGGCCTGGTGGTCGACCGTTTCGGCGACATCCTGGTGGTGCAGATCGCTTCGGCGACCATGGAGACTCATAAGGAAGACGTGATCGCCGCGCTGACCCAAGTGCTCAAGCCAAGCGGCATTCTGTTCAAGAACGACTCCGCGGCCCGTGACGCCGAAGGCCTCAACCGCTACGTTGAAACCGTGTTCGGCCTGGTGCCGGAGTGGGTTGCCCTGGAAGAGAACGGCGTGAAGTTCGAAGCGCCGGTCATGGAAGGCCAGAAAACCGGCTGGTTCTACGACCACCGCATGAACCGCGCACGCCTGGCACCTTATGCCAAAGGTAAACGCGTGCTGGACCTGTACAGCTACATCGGCGGCTGGGGCGTACAAGCTGCCGCTTTCGGTGCCAGTGAAGTGTTCTGCGTCGACGCTTCGGCCTTCGCCCTCGACGGCGTCGAGCGTAACGCCGCACTGAACGGTTTCGCCGACAAAATGACCTGCATCGAAGGCGACGTGTTCGAAGCCCTGAAAGAGCTGAAAGCCAGCGAAGAACGATTCGATGTCATCGTGGCCGACCCGCCAGCGTTCATCAAACGCAAGAAAGACATGAAGAACGGCGAAGGCGCCTACCGTCGCCTGAACGAGCAAGCCATGCGCCTGCTCAACAAGGACGGCATCCTGGTCAGCGCTTCGTGCTCGATGCACCTGCCGGAAGATGATCTGCAGAACATCCTGCTGACCAGCGCCCGTCACCTGGACCGCAACATCCAGTTGCTGGAACGTGGCGGCCAGGGTCCGGATCACCCGGTGCACCCGGCGATTGCTGAAACCCGCTACATCAAGAGCATTACTTGCCGGTTGTTGCCTAACAGCTGAGTTCGCTGGCTTAGCGGGGAGCCCACAGGCTCCCCGTTACAGTGTTATCTCGACACGTTCTCGTCATTAGCTGTTCGTTTACTCAAACCCAAAGTACAACTTTCTTACTCTTGCAGCCCTATCAACTTGCAGGACGTTTCCGCGCACCTGCCAATCCAGCGAACAGAACTTACAATTAGCCATAATCTGCAGGATCACTCCCACAAAACTACTGGAATACTCCTACCCAATTACCCATTGCCGAAAGTTCAATACAAACTACTCTCTAAATGTCACCCAGCAGGTGACGCACACTACGAACTATCAATGACAGCAAACCATCAATTACAAGGAGTTATAAAGATGAAAGCAATTAATCTGGAAGCTAACAAAATCGCTAACCTGGCTTTTCTGGTTGCTCCAAAAGCCCGTTAAGTGTTTGAGACGCTGGGGAGTGCCGGCGCCCCAGCGCCCTCTCTGACAACCTTCAGAGTATTCCAGCCACCATGCATATAAATCCACACTTATTCATGCTCGCCCGCCCGCCCCACTTAATCGTCTGGGATTACCACAACCATGCCCAATATGAATTGAATCTTGACTATTCGACTCGCCTCGCACAACTGATTGAAGACCCCGAACAATTTTGCAGCAGCAATACAATCGACAGCGATCTTCTTGACAGCAATATACTGACCACTTCAAAAACGGAGACTATCCAATGGGGGTGGGATGAACTTTCAAAACTCTTCCACATCGGTACAAAAAACATTCCCTGCGAACACACTCCCAATGATATTCATGAATGGTCGAAACAGTATCTGGACCATTGCAACGAAGTACTGGCCGCGCCCGCGCCCACTGCAATGCGGGTGCAACGCCCGACAGGCGATTTGATTGCCCTGCCTCCCCCTTCCAGCTCGCTGGCAAGTTCTCTGGTCAACTCATTGTTCAGCAGGAAAACCTGTCGCGCGTTCAATGACGACGCGGTCTCGTTCACCGACGTCAGCACGCTGCTGTACCTGTCCCTCGGTTATCTGAGAGAACGCCAAAATGATAGCGACGATGCCATTCCTGAAGGGTTCGGGGCCAGACGCAGCAGCCCATCCGGCGGCGGGCTGAATACCTGTGAAGGATTCGTCTATGTACGTAACGTCAGTGAGTTGAAGCCAGGCTTCTACTGTTACCACAGCGATCGGCATGCACTCAGCTTCGTCAGCCCATTGCCTGACGAGCCGCTCGGGCAATTGCTGTGCGGCCAGCACTTTATCAACAACTTGCCATTAGGCCTGTTCATCACCTCGCGCTTCGATGCGCTGTGGTGGAAATATGAACATTCGCGAGCCTACCGAATGGCTTACGTCGAAGCCGGCCACATCTCTCAAACCTTTCAGTTGATCGCCACCGCTTTGGGGCTGAACACCTGGCTGACCGGTGCCCTCGCAGATAACCGGGTCGAGGCGCTGCTGGGACTGCAAGACAGCGCAGAACAACCTTTGTTTTTTGTTGGCTGCGGACAGGGCGACGGACAAGCACTGTGCAAGGAACTGAAAACCCTGATCAGCCGCCAGGAAGCCCGATAATGCCCACTGCGATCAATGAATCAGAATCCCGGCCAGTCTCGCTGATCCACAGGTTTACCCTGGGCGACTGGAACAACAATGCTTCGGTGCGGACCAGCGAGCACACCTACCTGCTACCTCCTGGACTTGAACGCGAACTGGAAAGCAGACACTGGTTCCCGCCAGCCTTCCTGCCCTATCTGAAACACCCGCTGATTGAAGAAGCCGGCGAATCGATCCGTCATCGGCTGGCGGCCAACCATCTGGTGTACTTCCTTGATTACACCACCGTGCTCGAACACCGCATCGTCAACCGCGCAGTCGAGACCATCGCGCATGGCGAACTCAACGTCACAATCCCCACACGGATGAAAACCGCAGCCCTTCAGCTCTACACCGACGAGGGTTATCACGCGCTGTTTTCCAACCTGGTGGCCGAGCAAGTCGCAGACCTCTACGGGATCAAAAATCGCCCCACGACACCGCGACGGATACAGCGTTTAAAGGCCTTGATCGACAACACCCGCGATCAGTACAAGGCTCACGCGTGGTTTCTGGTCGGGTTTGTCTCGGAAACGATCATCGCCAAGGAATTGCTCGACATTACCCGCGACAGCCTGGTTTCCAATGTCCACGAAATGCTCACTGACCACTTGGTAGACGAGGCCCGACACAGCCGATATTTCTGCGAGGTGTTCAACTACCTGTGGCTGACGATGAACAGCAGCCAACGCAAGTTCGCCGCGAAATTCCTACTGGATGTCATCAGGGCCTTTTTTGAGATCGATGAACAGTGGTTGAGCGAAAGCCTGCACAGCGTCGGCCTGCCCACAGCATCGGTAGCTGACATTCTCGGCGGTGTTTCAGGTCAGCAAGCGGATATCCAGCGTGCCCGCTCAGGGGCCGCGACGACGCTACGGGCAATGAAAAACGCCGGTTTCTTTGCACTGCCCTACAACCAGCAACTCTTCGTCAAGGCGGGATTGATCGATGCCTGAAATGACGGCGGCATTGGGCGATAAAAAACGCAGAGGCGCCATTGTTCTACTGATGGCGATGACCCTGCTCGGGGTCTTCCCGATCGACGTCCTGCTGCCGTCGTTTCCTGCGCTGTCGGAACATTTTCGGACGGTGCCAGCAGACATCGCGTTGTCCATCAGCCTGTTTGCCATCGGAATTGCCGTTTCTCAACTGCTGATCGGGCCGCTTTCGGACATCATTGGCCGAAAGGGTCTGCTGCTGGCAGGCATGGTTGTTTCAATGCTCGGTGCAATCGGCTGTGTGCTGTCCACCGAGTACGTTTACTTTCTGTTGTTCCGTGTTGTCCAGGCACTGGGCTGTGGCTGTTTCGTTTTGTCCCAGGCGCTGGTCCAAGACCTGTTCGAAGGTCAGGAGCGCGATCGCCTGCGGATACTGATGGTCACCGCCACCGGCATTTTCATCTCCGTCTCACCGCTCGCCGGAACCTTTCTACAAGACCTGATGGATTGGCCTGGCAGCTTCCTGGTCTTTATCGCTCTGGCAGTCGCCGTATTCCTGAAGGCCTGTTTCTTTCTTAAAAGCTCCTCCAGCAGGACCGTCGGACCACACACGAGTATCTTCCAGGCCTATCGACGGGTCTGTAGCGACTTCAACTTTCTTGCCTGGTGGTTCATTTCAGCCTTTGCATTCGCCTGCCACTTTTCATTCATTGTCATCTCACCACTGATCTTCATGGAGCAGCTGCAACTGTCGGCCTACGAATTCTCGCTGACCTTGCTGGCCTATGGCGCGGCCTACGTGATCGGCGGCATTCTCGCTGCGCTGTTGGGCAGACGCATCAATTCCAACGCCCAGATCATCACCGGGCTCTGCCTGATCCTGCTGTCAGGTCTGGTGATGCTCTACCTGTCGAAGCAATTCGGTCTGTCGACCCTGACCGTGCTGATTCCGATGGTCATCTGCACCGCCGGAACCACCATCACCCGCCCCGCCGCCACGTCCAAAGCCATGAGCATTTTTACCGACAGTGCCGGTACATCCGCCTCGGCTGGTAGTACGCTGATCTTCATTGTTGGTGGCCTGATCAGCGTGTTGATCAACCTGACCACCGACGATCTGCAAAGCTCCCTGTCACTGTGTTTCATTGTGCTCAGTGTTGCGGGACTGACCTTGAATGCCCTGACCGAAAGACGCCAGCCCGGACTGATTACCGACTGATGGCCTGCTAGTCGTCATTCATCGCGCTTCACAAGCCCTGGTTCAACGTTTCCCGGCATTCCTTCCTGACGCCAGCGGTGTAGAATCGAACGATTCATCGCCAGTCATCCCCCGGCGGGTTTATGAGCTCAGGCTGAGGCGCGCGGCGATCCCGCAAAGTCATCGGCAACTTTCGGACACACGGCCATTTCTGAGTGTTCCCGAGGTCAATAGAAGCTCACTCCCCTTTTGATACCTGCTTAGCCGCCCGGAGTGCTCCATGCCTGATTACCGCTCGAAAACATCCACCCACGGCCGCAACATGGCCGGCGCCCGCGCACTGTGGCGCGCCACGGGGATGAAAGATGACGACTTCAAAAAGCCGATCATCGCCATTGCCAACTCGTTCACCCAATTCGTACCGGGCCACGTCCACCTCAAGGACCTCGGCCAACTGGTCGCCCGTGAGATCGAACGTGCTGGCGGCGTAGCCAAAGAATTCAACACCATCGCGGTCGATGACGGCATCGCCATGGGCCACGACGGCATGCTTTATTCACTGCCGAGCCGCGAGATCATCGCCGACTCCGTCGAGTACATGGTCAACGCCCACTGCGCCGACGCCATCGTGTGCATCTCCAACTGCGACAAGATCACCCCCGGCATGCTGATGGCCGCCCTGCGCCTGAACATCCCGGTGATCTTCGTTTCCGGCGGCCCGATGGAAGCCGGCAAGACCAAACTCGCCAGCCACGGCCTCGACCTGGTCGACGCCATGGTCATCGCCGCCGACTCCAGCGCCTCTGACGAGAAAGTCGCCGAGTACGAGCGCAGCGCCTGCCCGACCTGCGGTTCGTGCTCCGGCATGTTCACCGCCAACTCAATGAACTGCCTGGTCGAAGCCCTCGGCCTGGCACTGCCAGGCAACGGTTCGACACTGGCCACCCACAGCGACCGCGAACAGCTGTTCCTGCAGGCCGGCCGCACCATCGTCGAGCTGTGCAAACGCTACTACGGCGAGAACGACGAGTCGGTATTGCCGCGCAACATCGCCAACTTCAAGGCGTTCGAAAACGCCATGACGCTGGACATCGCCATGGGCGGTTCGACCAACACCATCCTGCACTTGCTGGCCGCTGCTCAGGAAGCCGAGATCGATTTCGACCTGAAGGACATCGACCGTCTTTCGCGCCACGTTCCACAACTGTGCAAAGTCGCGCCGAACATCCAGAAGTACCACATGGAAGACGTGCACCGCGCCGGCGGGATCTTCAGCATCCTCGGCTCCCTGGCCCGTGGCGGCCTGCTGCACACCGACCTGCCGACCGTGCACAGCAAGACCATGGCCGAAGGTATCGCCAAGTGGGACATCACCCAGACCACCGACGAAGCGGTTCACCACTTCTTCAAGGCCGGTCCGGCGGGCATCCCGACCCAGACCGCGTTCAGTCAGTCGACCCGTTGGGAAACCCTCGACGACGACCGTGAAAACGGCTGCATTCGCAGTGTCGAACACGCTTACTCGCAAGAAGGCGGCCTGGCCGTGCTGTACGGCAACATCGCCCTCGACGGCTGCGTGGTGAAAACCGCGGGCGTCGACGAGTCGATCCACGTCTTCGAAGGCAACGCGAAGATCTTCGAAAGCCAGGACAGCGCCGTGCGCGGCATCCTCGCCGACGAAGTGAAAGCAGGCGATATCGTCATCATTCGCTACGAAGGTCCGAAAGGCGGCCCGGGCATGCAGGAAATGCTCTACCCGACGTCCTACCTGAAATCCAAGGGCCTGGGCAAAGCCTGCGCCTTGCTCACCGACGGTCGTTTCTCTGGCGGCACCTCGGGCCTGTCCATCGGCCACGCTTCGCCAGAAGCGGCTGCCGGCGGGGCAATCGGCTTGGTACGGGACGGCGACAAAGTGCTGATCGACATTCCAAACCGCTCGATCAACCTGTTGGTCAGCGACGAAGAACTGGCTGCGCGCCGCGTCGAACAGGACAAGAAAGGCTGGAAACCGGTCGAAGTGCGTCCACGCAAAGTGACCACCGCACTGAAAGCCTACGCCTTGCTGGCTACCAGTGCCGACAAGGGCGCTGTGCGCAATAAGGCAATGCTCGACGGGCTGTAAGGCTTAACCGTTGAACTCAAAAATGCCCCGCCATGTGCGGGGCATTTTTCTTGAAGATCCCCCGTAGGAGCTGCCGCAGGCTGCGATCTTTTCCGGCCCCCCGGAAGATCAAAAGATCGCAGGCTTCGCCAGCTCCTACAAACGCTACAGCGTCACAGCCTTATTCCAAAAACGACAGTTGCCATGCGCTTTTGATATTAATTCATTAGATATCAAGCTGTTAGGCTTGCCGGTTCACAGTCGCCCTGGAATGCGATTGGCATAAGTCTTTTTGGAGTCTCAATGAATCTGCCGCTGATCCTCAATCTGCTGGTATTCCTCGCCTTGCTGTTCGGCCTGGCACAAACCCGTCACACCCCCTGGAGCCTGGCCAAAAAAGTCTTGGTCGCGCTGGTGCTGGGCGTGGTGTTCGGTGTTGCCCTGCACTCCATTTACGGTGCCGGCAACCCGGTGTTGAAAGCCTCGATCGGCTGGTTCGATCTGGTGGGCAACGGTTATGTGCAGTTGCTGCAAATGATCGTGATCCCGCTGGTGTTCGCCTCGATTCTCAGCGCCGTCGCCCGTCTGCACAACGCTTCGTCGCTGGGCAAGATCAGCTTCCTGACCATCGGCACCCTGCTGTTCACCACCGCCATTGCGGCGCTGATCGGGATTGGCCTGACCAACCTGTTCGGCCTGACCGCTGAAGGTCTGGTGGCCGGCACCCAGGAAATGGCTCGCCTGCAAACCATTCAGACCGACTACGCGGGCAAGGTCGCTGACCTGAATATCCCGCAGCTGCTGTTGTCGTTCATCCCGCAGAACCCGTTCGCCGATCTGGCCCGGGCCAAGCCGACTTCGATCATCAGCGTGGTGATCTTCGCCGCATTCCTCGGGGTTGCGGCGCTGCAACTGCTCAAGGATGACGTCGAAAAAGGTCAGAAAGTGATCAACGCCATCGACACCCTGCAAGCCTGGGTGATGCGTCTGGTGCGTCTGGTGATGAAGCTGACCCCGTACGGCGTATTGGCGCTGATGACCAAAGTGGTCGCCGGCTCCAACCTGCAAGACATCATCAAGCTCGGCAGTTTCGTCGTGGTTTCCTATATAGGCCTGGGCCTGATGTTCGTGGTTCACGGCCTGCTGGTGTCACTGGCCGGGATCAACCCGCTGCGCTTCTTGCGCAAAGTCTGGCCGGTGTTGACCTTCGCCTTCACCAGCCGCTCCAGCGCCGCGAGCATTCCACTGAGCATCGAAGCGCAAACCCGTCGTCTGGGTATTCCACAATCGATCGCCAGCTTCGCCGCCTCGTTTGGCGCGACCATCGGCCAGAACGGTTGTGCCGGTCTTTATCCTGCGATGTTGGCGGTGATGGTGGCGCCGACCGTGGGCATCAACCCGCTGGATCCGCTGTGGATCGCGACGCTGGTGGCGATTGTGACCTTGAGTTCGGCAGGGGTTGCCGGTGTCGGTGGTGGCGCAACGTTCGCCGCGCTGATCGTGCTGCCGGCCATGGGCTTGCCGGTGTCACTGGTGGCGCTGCTGATCTCGGTTGAACCGCTGATCGACATGGGCCGCACCGCATTGAACGTCAGTGGCTCGATGACCGCCGGTGCGATCACCAGCCAGATCATGCAGCAGACTGACAAAAAGCTGCTGGATGCCGATGAGCATGAGGAGCTCGCTCACGCGTAGGAGCTGGCGAAGCCTGCGATCTTTTGATCTTTGTAGCCGCTAAAAGATCGCAGCCTGCGGCAGCTCCTACGGGTGTTCACATTCCCATGTAGGAGCTGCCGCAGGCTGCGATCTTTAAGCCTTTTCCCACACCTCGAAGTTGTACGCCGGCTTATCGCCTTCCGCCGGATTCGGAACATTCGACACCCGCTTCCACTGTTCCAGATCAAACTCCGGAAACCACGCATCACCCTCGGGGCTCAGCGCCACGCGGGTCAGGTACAGCCGATCGGCCTGTGCCAGGCCTTGCGCATACAACTGCGCGCCGCCAATCAGCATCAGCTCATCGACGCCCTGCTCCAGCGCCCATTCCTGCGCCCGGACCACCGCTGCTTCCAGCGACGGATAGACTTCCGCGCCTTCAAGTTGCAAGCCGACCTGACGGCTGACCACGATGTTCAACCGGCCCGGCAACGGGCGACCGAGCGAATCCCAGGTCTTGCGACCCATGATGATCGGCTTGCCCAGCGTGGTGGCCTTGAAGTATTTGAAATCCCCCGGCAAGTGCCAGGGCATGCTGTTGTCGACGCCGATCACACGGTTTTCACCGAGGGCTGCGATCAGGCTGAGGGGGAGAGTTTTTTTCATGTCGGCGAGGATACCAGAGCCGCGCTTACCCCGATAAGCGCCACAGCGGTTATGCTCAGCGTTCATTTGAGCGACGGGATGCCGCGTGACTGAACTGACACCACTGACAAAGCTCTGGCTAACTGAAACCATCCGCCTGCGCGAGGAGCACGCAGGCGCCCTGGAGGACCAGGAAGCCAACCGGCTGGCCCGCAGCGCTGGCGGCGACCTGCCGACCCGCATCGAGGCCCGCGCCCTGTGGCTGGCCGAACGCGATGGCTTGACCGTCGCCTTGCGCCATTGGCTGCAAGGTGCGCGACTGGCGCTGATCGTCTTGGCCGTGCTGGCGATCATCAGCGGCACTGGCCTGGCGTTCGCCGCGCTGAACAACGACCAGACACCGGTCAACGTGTTCTGGGCCCTCGGCAGCCTGCTCGGGCTGAACCTGATTCTGCTACTGAGCTGGGCCTCGGGCCTGATATTCGCTGGCGATTACGGCGCCACCCTCGGGCGTTTGTGGTTGTGGCTCAGCGAAAAACTCGCCCGCGACGCCAAAGCCGCGCAACTGGCGCCGGCCCTGCTGCTGTTGCTGCAACGGCAGAAACTCAATCGTTGGGTACTCGGCGTGCTGGTCAACGGCTTGTGGCTGCTGGCGATGCTCAGCGCGCTGGCGATTTTGCTGATGCTGATGGCAACCCAGCGCTACGGTTTCGTCTGGGAAACCACCATCCTCAACAGCGAAACCTTCGTGGTCATGACCCAGACCCTAGGCGCCCTGCCCGCATTGCTCGGCTTTAGCGTTCCGACCGTGGAGATGATCCGCGCCAGCGGTGACACCGCGCTGAATATCGAAAGCGCCCGGCAAGCCTGGGCCGCCTGGCTGGTTGGGGTGTTGCTGGTGTACGGCGTGTTGCCGCGTTTGCTGCTCGCGCTGTTCTGCCTGTGGCGCTGGAAAACCGGGCGCGCGGCGTTGCACCTGGACCTGAACCTGCCTGGCTACGCGCAGTTGCGCGAGCAGCTGATGCCGAGCAGCGAACGCCTCGGCGTCAACGATGCCGCGCCCGAGCGCCTGCATCAGGTCGAAGGCGGCGCCAATGCTTTGGACAGCGACGGCGCGTTGCTGGTGGCTATCGAACTGGATGACCAGCGCCCATGGCCGCCGCAACTGCCGAAGAACGTCAAAGACGCTGGCATCCTCGACAGCCGCGAGTCCCGACAAAAATTGCTGGAACAGTTGACCCGCTTCCCACCAGAACGCCTGGCCATCGCCTGCGACCCTCGACGCTCGCCGGATCGCGGCAGCCTGGCGCTGATCGCCGAACTCGCCCGCAGCGCCAGCGCGACACGCATCTGGCTGCTGCAAGCGCCGCCCGATCAGGCACTCGACGCTGAACGCCTCGGCGACTGGCACACTGCGCTGCAACAGTTGGAGTTGCCGTTCGCTGACTGCGCGCCGATGAACTGGCTGGAGTCGGGCCATGACTGATGCTGCAAAGAAGCCTCTGAAACTCGCCGTGGTCGGTCACACCAACGTTGGCAAAACCTCATTGCTGCGCACCCTGACCCGCGACGTCGGTTTCGGCGAGGTCTCTCATCGCCCCAGCACCACCCGGCATGTCGAGGGCGCCCGGTTGTCGGTGGATGGCGAAGCCTTGCTTGAGCTCTATGACACGCCGGGGTTGGAAGACGCCATCGCTCTGCTTGATTACCTGGAGCGTCTGGAACGCCCCGGCGAACGCCTCGACGGTCCGGCACGACTGGCGCGTTTCCTCGATGGCAGCGAGGCGCGTCAGCGTTTCGAACAGGAAGCCAAGGTGCTGCGTCAACTGTTGGCCTCCGACGCTGGCCTGTACGTGATCGACGCCCGCGAGCCGGTGCTGGCCAAGTACCGTGACGAACTCGAAGTGCTGGCCAGTTGCGGCAAACCGTTGCTGCCGGTGCTGAATTTCGTCAGCAGCGCCAACCACCGCGAGCCGGATTGGCGCGAAGCCCTGGCACGGTTGGGACTGCATGCGCTGGTGCGTTTCGACAGCGTGGCGCCACCCGAAGATGGCGAGCGCCGGCTCTATGAAAGTCTCGCGCTGTTGATGGAGAGCGCACGTGGACAGCTTGAGCGATTGATCGTCGACCAGCAGGCCCAGCGCGAAGCGCGCCAGCAAAGCGCGGCACGTTTGATCGCCGAATTGCTGATCGACTGCGCCGCCTGTCGACGCAGCGTGGTCAGTGATGCCGCACAGGAACAGCAGGCCATCAGCGAACTGCGCAAAGCCGTTCGCCAACGCGAACAACGCTGCGTTGACGCGCTGCTCAAGCTGTACGCCTTCCGTGCACAGGACGCCGCCGCCAGCGACCTGCCGCTGCTGGATGGCCGCTGGGGCGATGATTTGTTCAACCCTGAAACCCTCAAACAATTAGGCGTGCGGGTCGGCAGCGGAATCGCCGCTGGCGCCGCAGCCGGTGCCGGTGTGGACTTGCTGGTCGGCGGCCTGACCCTCGGCGCGGCGGCGCTGGCCGGGGCGATTGCCGGCGGCGCCCTGCAAACGGCACGCAGTTATGGCAGCCGCTTGCTGGGCAAAATCAAAGGCCAGCGTGAGCTGACCGTTGACGACAGCGTGCTGCGTTTGTTGGCGTTGCGTCAGCGGCAACTGGTACAGGCCATGAACCTGCGCGGGCACGCAGCGATGGACAGCATTCAGGTCGCCACGCCACAGGACAAGAGCTGGCGCGAAGGCAAACTGCCGGAGGCGCTGACCAAGGCGCGGGCACATCCGCAGTGGTCTTCGCTCAATCCTCATGCAAGGTTGAGCCAGGCGGAACGCCAGGAGCAGATTGAGGTGTTGGCCCAGAAGGTGATCGAGGCTTGAATCTCGAGTGTCTGTACTGGCCCCATCGCGAGCAGGCTCGCTCCCACATTATTTGATCTCTGGTGCTCACAAATTGTGTGTTCACAGGAGGTCCAGTGTGGGAGCGAGCCTGCTCGCGATGGCAGCCACTCGGTTCCACGGCTCTACGCCACCAATAATCGCCCAGCCTTGTCTTTCAATATCTCAAGATCGATCACCGGCACCCACATCTCCTTCGCCTGCTCATCCCACTGACGCATCCGCAAACTGACAGCACACAGCGGATCCTGCTCAAACACTTCAGCCTCGGCAGCCGTCATCACCCCACCCTGATACTCCAGCGTGCGCCGACGGGCCTCGCTCAAGCGTTCGTAGTAGCCGAATTCTTTGAACGCCGCCGATGTAGTCGCTGTCACCAATGCGCTCATACCAGCCGAACACTTCGGCGATCACCTGCTCGTGGCGGCCCATCAGTGCTCTCCCAGCAAGGTCCTGACGTTACGTTCAGCCATCGCCGGCCCGACGCTCATGCCGACGCCCGTGTGCATCAACGCGGCATGCACGCCCGGTGCGGCCTGCAAGAACGAAAACGGCACTGCTCCGCGAGCGCCATAGACACCCTGCCAACGCTCGACCACTTGCACTTTGCAACCCAGGGTTTGCTCAGCCAGCTCGAGCATCCAGTTATCGACCTGTTCAGAATTGAAGGGTGAAGGGTCGCTGCCGTAATCGTGGGAATCGCCAATGATCAGTTCGCCGTGCGGCGTCGGGCTGATCAACAGGTGAATACCATGTTCATGCAGATGGGGCGCCTCACGCAGAATGTGCGCCTGCACTGCCGCAGCTTCCGGCAAATCGGCGAAGGCGCCGTAGTGCACGCAACTCAAACCGGTGAGCAACGCGTGTTGCAGATTGAGGTTGATCTGCGGCCGCGCGCGGAGCATTTGCAGGCGGCATATCTGCGGCTTGAGCACGGCAATCGGCTCGGCCAGCAGGGTCTGATAATCGTGGCCGGAACAGACGATGATTTGCTCGCCGGTGAAACTGCCGGCGCTGCTGTGCACGCGGCCGGATTCGAGGTCGCGCACCAGGGTGGAAAAGTGAAACTCCACGCCGAGGTCGCGACGCAGGTAGTCGATCAACGCTGGTATCGCTTCGCGGGAATACAGTTGCTGGTCATCCAGACCGTGCAATGCCGCGCGATGATGCCGGAACTGGCCGCCGTACACATCGCCCAATGCCGCGCTGCGCAGCAGCTCGACGCGGTAACCGTGTTCGATAGCGCGGCCGGCGCAGAAGGCTTCCAGCAGTTGCTCTTCAGCTTCGGTGCGGGCGAACAAATACGAGCCGTTGCGCTTGAGTTGCAAGCCCGCCCGTTGCGCCCATTGGCCCCAGATCTCGCGGCTGGCCTTGGCCAGTTCAAGCATTTGTCCCGGCGGCTGGCCAGTGACCAGCGCCTGGCCAAAGTTGCGCACCGAGGCGCCCAGGGGTGTGGCGCTGCGCTCGAAAACCTTGACCTTGAGCCCGCGCCTGGCTGCTGCATAGGCGTGGGACAGGCCGAGAATGCCGGCGCCGACGATTAGCATGTCGCTGTGGTGTGTCATGGAGAAATGTCCTGGGTTCGAGACCGCTATCGCGAGCAAGCTCGCTCCCACAGGGGATTTGCGTCGATCACAGATCCAATGTGGGAGCGAGCTTGGTCCGGGCGGCGATCCGACGATGAGGCCCTGTCAGCCTATGAAGATCTTACTTGGCAACCACCTTCTCGGACTTGCCGTCATAGCGCTTGCGCCATTCGCTGAGGATCTCGTCACGGTTTTTCGAGGCCCAGGCGAAGTCGTTCTTGATCAGGCGTTGTTCGTAGTCGGCCGGCAGTTCGGTCTGTGGCTTGGCGATGCCGGGTTGGGCGAGTACGGCGAAGTTTTCCTTGTACAGCTCCATCGCCGCCGGGCTTGCGGAGAAGTCGGCGAGTTTCTTCGCGGCGTCTTCATGGGGTGTGCCCTTGATCACCGCGGTGGCTTCGATTTCCCAGCCCAGGCCTTCTTTCGGCAGGACGATGTCCAGCGGCGCGCCCTGGCGCTTCAACTGCACGGCCGGGTATTCGAAAGAGATACCGATCGGGAATTCGCCGGCAGCCGCCAGCTTGCATGGCTTGGAACCGGAGTGAACGTACTGGCCGATGTTCTGGTGCAGCGCGTCCATGTACTGCCAGCCCTGCTTCTCGCCGAAGGTTTGCAGCCAGGCGCTGACGTCGAGGAAACCGGTGCCGGACGAGGCCGGGTTCGGCATGACGATCTTGCCTTTGTATTCAGGCTTGGTCAGGTCCTGCCAGCTCACGGGTTTGCTCAGGCCCTGTTTCTCGGCTTCGACGGTGTTGAAGCAAATGGTTGCCGCCCACACGTCCATGCCAACCCAGGCTGGTGGGTTGGCCGCATCGCGATAGTTGCTGCCGATCTTGCCGAGGTCTTTCGGTGCATAGCTTTGCAGCATGCCTTGCTGATCGAGGATCGCCAGGCTGGACGCGGCCAGGCCCCAGACCGCGTCAGCCTGCGGGCGGGCTTTTTCGGCCAGCAGTTTGGCGGTGATGATCCCGGTGGAATCGCGCACCCATTTGATCTCAACCTCCGGATTGGCCTTTTCGAATGCTTCCTTGTAGGACTTCAGTTGCTCGGCTTCAAGGGCGGTGTAGACCATCAACTCGGTTTTCGCCGCGAAGGCGTTCAGGCTGAAAGCGGTGAGGACAGCAGCGGCCAGGGCCATTGGCTTGAACATGTCTTTTTCCTTTTGTTTACCGGCAGTTGAGTTCAGGTTTGCGGGAGTGGAAATCAGTTGCCGGGCGCGGTTTGCCGCCAGGCCTGGGAACGGCGCAGCAAGCCGCGCGAAGCCCAGGCCAGGAGCAGGGAAACGCCTGCCGAGGTGAACAGAATCAGGGTCGACATGGCCGCCGCGCCGCCGACGTTGCCGGCGTCGTCCATGTTCAGCACCGCCACCGCTGCGAGGAGGGTGTCGGGGCTGTAGAGGAAGATCGCCGCCGACACCGTGGTCATTGCCGAGACGAACAGGTAGCGCACGATGTCCAGCAGCGCCGGCAGGCAGATCGGCACGGTGACGCGCAGGTAGTGGCGGTACAGCGGCGCCTTGAGCGACAGTGCGGCGGCTTCGAACTCGGCGTCGAGCTGACGCAGCGCGGTGGTGGCGGTCATTTGCGCAGTGGTCAAATAATGAGCAATGGTGCAGACCACCAGCAGGGTCATGGTCCCGTAGAACACATGCAGCGGGTTGCCGCTCAGGTTGAAGAAGAACACGTAGCCCAGCCCCAACACCAAACCCGGCACCGCCATCGGCACGAAGCTGAGCATGCGCAGCGCCAGGTTCAAGCCGCGCTGGCCACGGGTTTTCTCCATCAGATAGGCGCCGGTGAAAATCAAACCGCTGCCGATCAACGCCGTGCACAAGGCCATCTTCACGCTGTTGCCGTAGGCCAGCCAGCCACCGCCAGCGGTGTCGCCAAACTGGTAGTGATTGAGCGACAGCGACAGGTTGTACGGCCAGAACTTCACCAGCGACGAGTACACCGCCATACCGAACACCAGCAGCAGCGCGGCGCAGATCAGCAACACGATGCTCAAGTAGCAGCCATCCCGCAGCCGCGACGGCGCCGGTTGGAAGACTTGTGCCCGACCGCTCATGGAGTCGCCATGACGACGGCGCAACCAGGCATCGACGCCGAAGCTGAACAGCGCCGGCAGCAGCAACACCATGCCGATCAGCGCACCGCGACCGAATTGCTGCTGGCCGACCACGGCTTTGTAGGCTTCCAGCGCCAGCACTTGATAGTCACCACCGACCACCACCGGCACACCGAAGTCGGTGATGGTCAGGGTGAACACCAGGCAGAACGCCGCGAACACCGCTTGCCGGGTCGCCGGCCAGGTGATGCTGCGAAAGGCCTTGGCCGGACTGGCGCCCATGCTCGACGCGGCGTCGAACAAGCGTGCATCGGCCAGGGACAACGCCGAGAGCAGGATCATCAAGGCGTGGGGAAAGGTGTAAATCACTTCGCCGAGGACGATGCCCCAGAAGCCGTAAATGTTGTCCGACAGCATCCCGCGCAACATGCCCTGGTTACCGAACAGGTAGACCAACGCGATACCCGGCAGCATCGACGGCGCCATCAATGGCAACAGCGACATGCCGCGCCAGATCGCCTTGCCGGGAATCAGTGTGCGTTGCAGCGCGTAGGCAAACAGGTAGGCCAACGGTACGACAATGGCCGCCACACTGAGGGAGACTTTCAGACTATTGCCCAGCAACCAGTGGAAGTTGTCGCTGGTCAGCAGTTCGCGGGCGGCAACGAATCCGCCGCCTTGCCCGGCGTCGCTGCTGAAGCCACGCCAGAAGATCGCCAGCAACGGCATCAACACCGCGACGCTGAGCAGGCACAGCAGCAAAATCTTGCCGCCGACCACGAACACCCGGTCACCGATTTCGGCGCGGGAAGCCTGCCGAACCTGCTTGCGCGGTATCGGCAGGGCGATCTGCTCGCTCATCAGGCAAACACCTGCAGGCTGCGCGGCGGCAAGGCGACCATGATGTCCTGAGCACCGAGTCGTGGCATGGCTTCGGGCGCGAGTTCGGCGAGCAGCGCATGGCCCGGCAGTTGGTTGAGTTCGAAGCTCATCCGACAGCGATTGCCGAGAAAGGTGATTTCACGAACCTTGGCCGGGAACAGGTTTTCCTCGTGCACCGGCGGGTTGACGTTGATCGCTTCCGGGCGACAGAACAGTCGACCCGAAGCGGCTTTGCCGCAGTTGTCAGCCAAGCGCACATTCATCCCGCCGACCTGCGCATGGCTGTCGCCGTTGCGCTGGAACGGCAGCCAGTTGCCCTGCCCGACGAACTCGGCGACAAACGGCGTGGCCGGGCGGTTGTAGATTTCCTGGGGCGTGGCGTACTGCTCGACCTTGCCGTTGTTCATCACCGCGATGCGGTCGGCCATCAGCATGGCCTCGTCCTGGTTGTGGGTGACCATCAGCGTGGTGATGCCGAGGTTGCGCTGCAATTGACGCAACTCGGTGCACAGATGCTCGCGAACCCGGGCGTCGAGGGCCGACATCGGTTCGTCCAGCAGCAACAGTGACGGCGCCGGCGCCAAGGCCCGGGCCAACGCCACGCGTTGTTGCTGTCCGCCGGACAATTGGCCGGGGTATTTCTTTTCACTGCCGATCAGGCCCACCAGTTCAAGCATTTGCGCCACGCGCTTGCGCACTTCCTCGCGGCCACTGCCGGCCAGGCCGTAGGCGATGTTGGCTTCGACGGTGAGGTTCGGGAACAGTGCGTAGGACTGGAACAGAATGCCGTAGTCCCGAGCTTGCGGTGCCAGCAGGGAAACGTCCCGACTACCCAGGTACAACTCGCCGCGATCCTGACGCTCCAGACCAGCGATGCACCGCAGCAAGGTGGTCTTGCCGCAACCGGAAGGCCCGAGCAGACACACCAGTTCGCCCGCAGCGACCTCCAGTGAAACGTTATCCAGCGCGGTGAAGGCGCCGAAGCGTTTCTCGATACCGCGCACCTTCATCGGCGCACCGGGGAAGACCTGGGCAGTTGCGTTCGGGTGGTTCATGGACGGACCTCATCAAGCAGATGAAGGCCATCCTAGGTTTGTAATGCGTCCGTCCTGTGGCAGCGAGGCAAAAACGGCCGATAGTGGTATTCGGGGATTTTGGTTCAAGAAAAGCAAAGATCGCAGCCTTCGGCAGCTCCTACGACGGACGCATTCCCCCGTAGGAGCTGCCGCAGGCTGCGATCTTTTGATCTAGGCCGGGGCCATTTCCTGCGCCAAGCCGAGAAACGCCGCCGGCAGGCGTGCGCCTTTGCGCTCCTTGAGGCAGTAAAGGTATTCGAGAATCTGCGGGGCGTTTTCGAGGGTCAGCACCCGCAGTTGCGGGTCGTGGGGCACTTCCTGGCGGGCGATGATGCTGATGCCGATGTTGCGCAGCACCGCTTCACGGATCGACTCGCGGCTGCCGATTTCCAGCAACGGGCCGAAACTCACTCCGGCGCTCGCCAGCAACTCTTCGGTCAGGCGACGGGTGGTCGAGCCGGTTTCACGCATCAACAGCGTGTGTCCGACCAAAGCATTCAGCGGAACATGATCATGCACCGCCAGCGGATGGTTGTGGTGCACCGCCAGCACCAGCGGATCGCTGCCCAGCACCCGACGGATCAACCGTGGGTCTTCAAGCAGTTGTGATGAAGCGGCGATGTCGACCCGATATTCCTCAAGGGATTCGAGCACCTGTTGGGAGTTGCCGATTTCCACCGAGACGTCCACCTGCGGCAGCCGTTCGCGGAAGGTTTTCACCAGGTCGAGGATGTAATACGGCGCGGTGGCGGCGATGCGCAGCGCGCCTTGAACCTGACCGCTGTTGCGCAGGAAAAACTCGATATCGGCTTCCTGCTGCAACAGGGCTTTGACCATTGGCAGCAACCGCGCGCCGTCCTCACTGAGCGTTAACCGACGACCGCCGCGGTAGAACAGTTCAACCGAGTACTGGCTTTCCAGATGACGAATCTGAGTGGTCACCGTAGGTTGGCTCAGGCCGAGCTTTTTCGCCGCGAGGGTAATGCTCCCCAAACGCGCGACCCTGTAAAAAGCCTTCAGCTCGGCACTCAGCACTTAGGGGGCGCTCTCAATTAGTTTCCTCATCGCGTTGTCGTCTTAAAGCGGGCCAGGCAAGGCGCAGGCCGCTGGAAATGGTTGCTCCCTTTCCAAGGCCTGCAACGCAGCCTGGCCCGCTTTAAGGCACAACCCGAAGGGCCGGGCCTGCTGTTGTGCAGGGCTGCGTTGCTCGAAGCTTATTTGGAATGACCAAACCACGCTACTCGCGCCTTGCCCTGCACAACAGCAGACCCGGCGCGATGTGGAAACTAATTGAGAGCGCCCCCTACCCCTCACATCGATTATTTGCGCAACAGGCGCAGACCGTTGAACACCACCAACAGGGCCACGCCCATGTCGGCAAACACCGCCATCCACATGGTGGCGAGACCCACGAAGGTTACCCCAAGAAAGATCGCCTTGATGACCAATGCCAAGGCGATATTTTGCGTGAGGATATTCGAGGTCTGCCGCGACAGCCGGATAAACGCCGGAATCTTGCGCAGATCGTCGTCCATCAGGGCGACGTCGGCGGTCTCAATCGCGGTATCGGTGCCGGCGGCGGCCATGGCGAAACCGATCTGCGCACGAGCCAGCGCCGGGGCATCGTTGATCCCGTCACCGACCATACCGACCCGGTGCCCTTGGGCGTACAAGGCTTCGATGGCCTTGAGCTTATCGGTCGGCAGAAGGTCGCCTTGTGCCTGATCGATGCCGACCTGGGCGGCGATCGCCCGAGCGGTGTGCGGATTGTCGCCGGTCAGCATCAAGGTCTTGATGCCCAGCGCATGCAACTGCTGGATGGCTTCGCGGCTGGATTCCTTCACTGTGTCGGCGACTGCAAACAGCGCCAGCGGGCCAGACCTGTCGAGCAACAGCACCACGGTCTTGCCCCGCTCTTCGAGAGCAAACAGTTTCTCTTCCAGCGCTGGCGAGCACAGGCCCAGCTCTTCCACCAAGCGGTGGTTACCCAAGTGATAAACCTGGCCATTGATCTCACCGCGCACACCACGGCCGGTCAGTGCTTCGAAGTTATCCACAGCGAGCAGCGTCAGCTGTTTATCCACAGCCGCGTTGGCGATGGCCAGCGAGACCGGGTGATCCGAACGCCCGGCGAGGCTGGCGGCCAAAACCTGTGCGGTGTGTTCGACCGTTGGGTCCAGCGACAGATAATCGGTCTGCACCGGTTTGCCATGAGTGATGGTGCCGGTCTTGTCCAAGGCCAGGTAATCCAGTGTGTGACCGCCCTCCAGGTACACGCCGCCCTTGATCAGGATGCCTTTGCGCGCCGCCGCCGCCAGACCGCTGACAATGGTCACCGGGGTGGAAATCACCAGCGCGCATGGACAGGCGACCACCAGTAACACCAGTGCGCGGTAGATCCAGTCGAACCAGGCCGCGCCCATGAACAGCGGCGGGATGAGTGCCACGGCCAAAGCGAAGATGAACACCACCGGTGTGTAGATTTTCGAAAAGCGGTCGACGAATCGCTGGGTCGGCGCCCGCGCGCCTTGGGCGGCTTCCACGGCATGGATGATCCGCGCCAGAGTCGAGTTGTTGGCAGCGGCAGTGACTTTGAACTCCAGCGAACCGGCCTGGTTGATGGTCCCGGCGAAGACTTTGTCGCCGACGGTTTTCTCGACGGGCAGGCTTTCACCCGTGATCGGCGCCTGATCGAGGGTCGAACTGCCGGACAGCACTTCGCCGTCCAGGCCAATGCGCTCGCCGGGACGAACCCGCACCCGCGCACCCAACTCGATGCTTTTAACGTCCTGCTCCAGCCAAGTGCCATCGGCCTGTTGCACGGTGGCTCGCTCGGGGGTCATCTGCATCAGCCCACTGATCGCATGGCGCGCGCGGTCCAGGGATTTGGCTTCGATCAGCTCGGCCACGGTGAACAGGAACATCACCATCGCCGCTTCCGGCCATTGACCGATCAACACCGCACCGGTCACCGCGATGCTCATCAGCGCGTTGATGTTCAGGTTGAGGTTCTTCAGGGCGATCCAGCCCTTTTTATAGGTGCCCAAACCGCCGCTGAGGATCGAAATCAGCGCAACGATCGCCACCACCCAGGTCGGCGCGGCGTTGGTGAAGTGAATCACTTCGGCCGCCAAGGCGCCGACACCCGACACCGCCAACGGCCACCAGGACTTTTTCACCGGTGCCGGGCTGGCTTGCGTATCCGTACCCTGCTCAATGGGTTCGGCCAACATGCCAATCGACTTGATGGCGTCGATGATCGGCGCGGTGCTCGGCAAGTCATGGGTGACGCCCAGCACGCGGTTGATCAGGTTGAATTCCAGTTGCTGCACACCCGCAAGCTTGCCGAGTTTGTTCTGGATCAGCGTCTGCTCGGTCGGGCAGTCCATGGCGTCGATGCGAAAACGGCTCAGGCGTGCGCCATCGGTCGGCGTTTCGCTGAGTTTGATCAACGAAGGCGCTGCGGCGCTGGAACAGCAAGAGCCGCCATGGTTGGCGTGATCGTGTTTCTGAACCGGCTGAAGTTTTTGCTCGTGATCGTGATCAGCGTGGGGTTTGTGAGTGTGCTGGGAATCGCTCATAAGGTCGCGTCCAAAAAGTGCCTGTTGCCAAGTAAAGACCCTGTAGCCACTATAGGGTCAAGCAACCTTTTGGAGACTGACGCAATGAAGATCGGTGAACTGGCGAAACTGACCGACTGCCAGGTCGAAACCATCCGTTATTACGAGCGCGAAGGCCTGTTGCCGGAGCCGGCCCGCAGTGAAGGCAATTACCGCTTGTACACCCAGGCCCACACCGAACGCCTGACCTTCATCCGCAACTGCCGCACCCTCGACATGACCCTCGAAGAAATCCGCAGCCTGCTCAGCCTGCGCGACAGCCCGCAGGATCAATGCGAAAGCGTCAACGCACTGATCGACGAGCACATCCACCACGTCAAGGCACGGATCGACGGCTTACTGGCGTTGCAGACACAACTGCTGGAACTGCGCCAGAGCTGCAGCGAACGGCCAGATATCGAACAGTGCGGGATTTTGCAGCAGCTGGAAGTCAGCGGCGGCGTTGCGGCGAGTGAAACCGAGCACTCGCATGTCGGCCGAAGCCACGGGCATTAATTCGCCCGGCGCAACAGGAGCAAAAGCATGGCCAAACCGGCCAGCACCGCGCCGGTCAGAAACGTGCTTTGTGCGCCGACGGTTTGCCACAGCCAGCCCGCGAGAACGCTGGCAACCAACAGACAGACGCCGCTGATCAGATTGAAAATACCGAACGCCGTGCCCTTCAGTTCGTCGGGGGCAGTATCAGCCACCAGGGTAGCGAGGATCCCTTGGCTGAAACCCATGTGCAGTCCCCACAGGGCTACGCCCAGCATCATCGTCAGGGTCGAATGGGATTGAGCGAGCACCAGGTCCGCCAGCACCAGCAGCCCCATACCGAGACAGAGTAATTTGGTGCGGCTGATGCGATCGGACAACCAACCCGCCGGATAGGCGGACACCGCATAGAACCCCGACATGACCACCATCACCAGCGGCACCCAGGTGGCTGACAAACCCGTCTGCTGCGCCCGCAACACCAGAAACGCTTCGCTGAAACGCGCCAGCGTAAACACCCCTCCGACGACGACCACCCACCAATACCCGGACGAAAAGTCGTGAAGGACTCGCCAATGAATGGGCGATCGAAAGGTGTGCTTGCCAGTCGCGTGCTCAGGCTCTTTTACCCCGGTGACAATCAGTGCCACCGCGATGACCGCCGGGATGACGGCGAACCACAGCACCTGCTGGATATCGGCGAGCCAGAGCATCAGCACGATGGCCAGCGCAGGACCGACAAGAGCACCAACGGTGTCCATCGATTGGCGCAAGCCGAAACACGCACCGCGAATTTCCAGCGGGGCTACGTCCGCCACCAGTGCATCGCGCGGCGCGCCGCGAATGCCTTTGCCGATACGATCGAGAAAGCGTGCGGTGAACACCACCTCCACCGAGTGAGCCAGCGGGAATAACGGTTTGGTCAACGCGGCCAAACCGTACCCCAGTAACAACAGACCTTTGCGCCGACCGATAAAGTCGCTGATCGCACCCGAGAAGACTTTGACCAGCATCGCCGTCGCCTCGGCGATGCCCTCGATGATGCCGACGGTCAGTGCACTCGCGCCCAGGGTCGTCACCAGAAACACCGGTAAAAGGCTGTGCACAAGCTCGGACGAAACATCCATGAACAGGCTGACAAAGCCCAAGGCCCAAATGGTCGGCGGAATACGCAGAGGTACCGATCTGGCCTGATTCACCTGTTCATCCTGTCGTGCTCCAATGCCTCATCGGCGGCTATGAAACAGATACCCGAGCCCTAGCCTCTAAGGCTGAGGGCTGGAAATACTCGCTGGTACACACGTTCAAGCACGTCGAGCAGATGTTCGCCCAGTTGTCTGCAGCCCAACACTTCCCGCACCAGCCAGGCGCTGGCCAGCGACACCAGCAACGACCCGGCAATATCGAATGGAAAGTGCACGCCCAGGTAGACACGCGCCCAGCCAACCAACGCACCCAGCAGCAGAACCAGCAGGCCCAGCTTGCGCAGCGCTGCCAGCATCAAGCCAAAGGCTAGCGAGAACATTACCGTGGCGTGGTCGCTTGGAAAGGATGACTCTGCGGCATGCTCCATAAAGTTTTGCCCCAACCCCAGCATGAACGGACGCGGGTGGAACCAAAGGCTGCTGATCAGCAAATTGCAGCCCAGCGCGAAGACGATACTCAGCGTCGCAGTGACCGCCACCGCCCGCTGCGGGCGTGTCCCGCGCAGCCACAATCCGGTCAGCAGTAGCGGTACGCTGAAGATCAGCCACTGCGCCAAAAACATTGCCAAAGACCGCATTGGCGCCGAGGCATCCGCGCTGGCGTTGATCGCCAGGAACAGGCTGCGATTGAGTTCTTCCACAAATAGACGCCCTTCAGATCATCAGAAAACCCCGCGCCGCGATAACGCGGTGGGCGGTACACATCATAGTAGTTGCAATCGCCCGGACAGTCGGAGCACTCCGCCATCCGGGCTTCAGGCGTTTGTCGCCTGTTTTGCCACAAGTCCTGCTGCCACACGGCACGTCAGCGACTGGGTGAAGCATGCCGTCAATTCGAGCGTTCGACAGTGTCGGACTGCGCTTTCTGACTGCTCGCTACGGCCTGCGCATGCTCAGACTGCTGATAGTGAACCATCGCCACATCGCGTGCGGCGTCCATTCGGGCCTGAACCTTGTCGCCACCGCCTTCGGCCATCGCGGCCACAGAAGCGCACATCAGGGAAACGACCAAAAAAGCTTTCAGGGATTTCATCGGGAACTCTCCAGTAGTTGGGTTCTGCCAGACCGTGTATTGGCTGACTGGAGCTCATCCTATAGGGCGCTATTTATCGACCCTTTCCCCTGGAGATGAATTTTCTGACATGTAGACGTAGGAGCTGCCGCAGGCTGCTCCTACGGGGTATCAGTGTCTGACCGTTCCCACGCGGGAGCGCGGGAACGATCATCTTCAGGGCTAGACCGCCATCGGCGCGGTCATGGGCGCGTGGTGTTCGTAGCCTTCCAGCGAGAAGTCGCTCGGCTCGATCTGCTCCAGCCACTCCGGCTGGTACACGCCAGTCTTGGCGAACTCCGGCACACGGTCGGAAATCACCAGTTTGGGCATCGGGAACGGCTCGCGCTTGAGCTGTTCGTTGAGCATGTCCAGATGGTTTTCGTAGACGTGGGCGTCACCGATGAAATAGGTGAACCAGCGCGGCGTGTAACCGGTCAGGCGACCGATCAGGCTCAGCAGTGCGGCGCCTTCGGTGAGGTTGAACG
Source organism: Pseudomonas sp. GW822-FHT02D10 (assembly GCF_058802345.1). NCBI lineage: Bacteria > Pseudomonadati > Pseudomonadota > Gammaproteobacteria > Pseudomonadales > Pseudomonadaceae > Pseudomonas > Pseudomonas sp. GW822-FHT02D10. The sequence goes on along the minus strand of NZ_JBXAOB010000002.1, from coordinate 451,894 downwards.
GCGTGCCCAGCCCCAGATCGTTGGAGCGGATGTAGAGCGTCAGGGAAATCTCTTGGGTCTCGACGTTCGGGTGGAACTGATACAGCAGATGGCACGGCGGCAGGGCCATTTCATCGAGCTGGGCGCAGTTCCAGCCGTGGAACAGGATACGCCGGCTGCCCGGATCCTTGATGATGGTGTCGATGCACTGGCGAATCTGGTCGATCGCTTTGTACAGCACCACATAGGCCTGGCCGTCTTCTTCGCCTTCAGCGATCTGGCGGTAGCCCTGACTCAGTGTCTGCTCGATGGCAGCCTGATTGCTGACCGGGATCTGCTTGTACGCCGGCCATTTGCGCCATTGCACGCCGTAGATCTCGCCCAGGTCGTCGTCGCCCTGACGGAACGGATTGGCCAGCCACTGGGCGTTTTCGTTGGCGTTCTGGTCCCAGACCTTGCAGCCCAACGCACGAAACTCGGCCGCGTTGTTCACGCCCCGCAGGAAACCGACCATCTCGCCGATGGCCGATTTGAAGGCCATCTTGCGGGTGGTGATCGCCGGGAAACCTTCTTTCAGGTCATAGCGCAGCATCGCGCCGGGAAAGCTGATGGTGTTCACGCCGGTACGGTTGGCTTGCTTGGTGCCGTTCTTGATGACGTGGGCAACCAGATCGAGATATTGCTTCATGAATTACCTGTGTCCTTGAACGCAGGGCCTGAGCCCTGCGATCCGAATGTAGAGCGCGGCGCTTTAAGACACCGGAGTAGCGGGAGCCGCCGGGGCGCGGTTGTACGCCAGCCAGATCAGGTACAGCCCGCCGATGATCATCGGGATGCACAGAACCTGCCCCATGGTCACCCAGCCGAACGCCAGGTAACCGAGTTGCGCATCCGGCACTCGCACCAGTTCGACGACAAACCGGAAGATCCCGTAGAACAGCGCGAACATCCCGGAGACCGCCATGGTCGGCCGAGGTTTGCGCGAGAACAGCCAAAGAATGACGAACAACGCCACGCCTTCGAGGGCGAACTGATACAGCTGCGACGGGTGGCGCGGCAACTGCGCCGGATCGCTGAACGGCGGGAAAATCATCGCCCACGGCAGGTCGGTCGGCTTGCCCCACAACTCGGCGTTGATGAAGTTGCCGATACGCCCGGCACCCAGACCGATCGGCACCATAGGCGCGACGAAGTCCATCAGCTGGAAGAACGACTTGCCATTCTTTTTACCGAACCACAGGGCCGCCAGCATCACGCCGATGAACCCGCCATGGAACGACATGCCACCCTTCCACACTTCAAAAATCAGCGTCGGGTTGGCCAGGTAAGCACTCAGATCGTAAAACAGCACATAACCCAATCGGCCGCCGACAATCACCCCCATCGACATCCAGAAGATCATGTCGGAGAGTTTCTCCTTGGTCCAGGTCGGGTCGAAGCGGTTCAACCGACGTGACGCCAGCATCCAGGCGCCGCCGATACCGATCAGGTACATCAGGCCGTACCAGTGGATTTTCAGCGGGCCGATGGCCAGGGCCACCGGGTCAATCTGCGGGTAAGGCAGCATTGCGACTCCTCGTTAGAGTTGAAACATAAAATTCCTGGCGCGACCGTGCCACGTCCGGATTAAGCCAGGATTGCGTCGTCGGTCCTGGCAAAAAGAGCTCAAAGCAGAAAGCTCAAACCCACGCAAAACAGCAAAGCGGCAAACAGTCTTTTCAGCAAACGCGGCGACAGCGTGTGGGCCAGTCGCGCACCGAAGCGGGCAAAGACCATGCTGGTCAGGGCGATGCCCAGCAGCGCCGGTAAATAAATGAATCCGAGACTATGAGCCGGCAGACGTGGATCGTGCCAGCCCAGAACCATGAAACTTAATGCACTGACGAGCGCAATCGGCAGACCACAGGCCGAAGACGTGGCCACGGCTTGCTGCATCGGCACACTGCGCCAGGTCAGAAACGGCACCGTCAGCGAGCCTCCACCGACCCCGAAAATCGCTGAAGCCCAGCCGATCACACTGCCGGCCAGGGTCAGACCGAATTTGCCGGGCACCGTTCGGCTGGCCTTGGGCTTGACCTCCAGCGCCAGCTGCACGGAAATGACCAACGCGAACACGCCGATGATCTTCTGCAAATGCGGTCCCGAGATGGCTTCGGCCGTCAGCGCGCCAAAACCCGCGCCGATCAGAATCCCGACGGTCATCCAGACAAAAATCGGCCAGCGCACCGCGCCTTTCAGATGATGTTCGCGCACCGCATTGACCGAGGTGAAGATAATCGTCGCCAACGATGTGCCGACGGCCAGGTGAGTCAGCACCGACACATCAAAACCCTGCAAGGTGAAACTGAACACCAATACCGGGACGATGATGATCCCGCCGCCCACTCCAAACAGCCCGGCCAGCACGCCGGCACAGGCACCCAGCAGCAGATAGAGCGGAAATTCCATGACTGCACCCCGAAATAAGTGCGGCATGGTAACGGATGCATGGCCTCAAGCTCCACTGGATGGCGATGGATACCCGCCGGATCTGTGCGTAGAGTGGGCAAAAAAGCCAAGAGGGATCACCCTATGTGCTTGATCGTCTTCGCCTGGCGACCGGGTCACGCCCAACCGCTGATCGTCGCGGCTAACCGCGACGAGTTCTATGCGCGCCCGAGTCTGCCACTGGCGCAATGGCCCGAGACGCCAGAGGTGTACGCCGGACGCGATCTGGAAGCGGGTGGCACCTGGCTGGGCATTGGCGCCGACGGGCGCTTTGCCGCATTGACCAATATCCGCGACCCGCACCAGCCACCCGCGCGCAAATCACGAGGCGAGCTGGTGGCGCGGTTTCTCACCGGCGACTTGCCGATTGCTGAGTATTTGACCGACGTTGTCGACAGATCGCTGGAATATGCCGGGTTTAATCTGCTGATCGGCAATCGTCATGAGCTGTGGCACTACAACGCGCGGGAGCCTGGGCCGGTCAAACTGCAATCAGGGATCTATGGGTTGTCGAATGCCGGGCTGGATACGCCGTGGCCAAAGGTGCTCAAGGCCAAGGCGGCGTTGAGTGAAGTACTGGCTGATTCGCAGCCACAGGCTTTATTGGCCCTGTTAGGCGATCCGCAAACGGCGCCGTTCGCCGATTTGCCGGATACCGGGGTTGGGCTGGCGACCGAGAGTCTGTTGTCGAGCGTGTTTATTGCCAGCCCCACGTATGGCACGCGAGCGAGCACGGCGCTGATTGTGCAGGCGGACGGGACGCGGCATATGGTCGAAAGGAGTTTCGGGCCGTATGGCGGGCATCTTGGCGAAGTGGAGATCAGGGATTAGGCGGCGTCGGCACTGACCTCATCGCGAGCAAGTTCACTCCCACAGGGTTTTGTGTTGATCACAAAATAGTGAACCTACACAAATCCACTGTGGGAGCGAGCTTGCTCGCGATGGGTGCGCCACAGGCTCAGAGGGGCTTGATCGCCCCCGGATTGATCATCCGCGCCAACCCAAGGTTCTTCAGCGCCAATTGCAGCGAGCTGTGGATCACTTGCGGGTTGTCGATGGTCATCAGCTCGGCAAGCAGATCCCTGGCCCAGCTCAGATTGATCTGGCGCAGCATCCACTTCACTTTCGGCAAGTTGGTGGCGTTCATCGACAGGCTGTCAAAACCCATCGCCATCAACAGCACCGCTGCCGCCGGGTCACCGGCCATCTCCCCGCAGATACTCACTGGCTTGCCTTCGGCATGCGCGTCACGTACGACGTTCTGCAAGGCTTGCAGCACCGCCGGGTGCAGGTAGTCGTAGAGATCGGCTACCCGCGGGTTATTACGGTCCACGGCCAGCAGGTATTGGGTCAGGTCGTTGGAGCCGACCGACAGGAAGTCCACCTGCCGCGCCAGTTCCTTGGTCTGATACACCGCTGCGGGAATCTCGATCATCACCCCAACCGGCGGCATCGGCACGTCGGTGCCTTCGTCGCGCACTTCACCCCAGGCGCGGTGAATCAGGTGCAAGGCTTCTTCCAGTTCATGAATACCGGAGATCATCGGCAGCAGAATGCGCAGGTTGTCCAGGCCTTCGCTGGCCTTGAGCATGGCACGGGTCTGCACCAGGAAAATTTCCGGGTGGTCGAGGGTCACGCGGATCCCGCGCCAGCCGAGGAACGGGTTGTCTTCCTTGATCGGGAAGTACGACAGTGACTTGTCGCCGCCAATGTCCAGGCTGCGCATGGTCACCGGTTGCGGATGGAAGGCCGCGAGTTGCTCGCGATAAATCGCCAGCTGTTCCTTTTCACTCGGGAAGCGCTGATTGATCATGAACGGCACTTCGGTGCGGTACAGACCCACGCCTTCGGCACCACGCTTCTGCGCCCGCGCCACGTCCGCCAGCAGGCCAGTGTTGACCCACAGCGGCATGCGGTGACCATCGAGGGTCACGCACGGCAAATCGCGCAGCGCATCCAGCCCCAGCGCCAGTTGCTTCTCTTCCTCGACCACATCGGCGAACTGCTTGCGCAGCACGTCACTCGGGTTGGTGTAGACCTCGCCGTGGTAGCCGTCGACGATCATCTGGATGCCGTCGACCTTGGAATACGGCAGGTCGACCAGGCCCATCACCGTCGGAATACCCATGGCTCGCGCCAGGATCGCCACGTGCGAGTTACCGGAACCGAGTACCGACACCAGCCCCACCAGCTTGCCTTCCGGCACCTCGCCGAGCATCGCCGGCGTCAGTTCTTCGCTGATCAGAATGGTGTTGTCGGGATAGACCAGCGTCTGCTGACGTTCTTCCTGCAAGTAAGCCAGCAGGCGTCGGCCAAGGTCTTTGACGTCGGACGCGCGCTCACGCAGGTAGGCGTCGTCCATCAATTCGAAACGGTTGACGTGATCGGTGACCACCTGACGCAGCGCGCCCTGGGCCCACTGGCCGGTCTTGATCACAGTGGTCACTTCGCTGCCCAGCGAAGCGTCGTCGAGCATCATCAGGTAGACGTCGAACAGCGCCCGCTCTTCCGGCCGCAATTGCGTGGCAAGTTTGGCGGACAGCGCGCGCATGTCGGCGCGCACGCCTTCGATGGCGGTCTTGAACAGACCCAGCTCTGCGTCAATGTCGGTGATGGTTTTGTCAGGCACCACGTCCAGATCGGCCGGCGGCAGCATGACCACCGCAGTACCGACCGCCGCACCGGGCGAACCGGGTACGCCGACGAACTTTGCTTCCTGAATGCCTTTGCCCTGACGCCCCAGACCCCGGATCGAACCGGTGGCCTCGGCGTGGGCGATAACGCCCGCGAGCTGGGCGCTCATGGTCACCAGGAAGGCTTCTTCACCTTCGTCGAACTGGCGACGTTCTTTTTGCTGGATGACCAACACGCCGACGACGCGCCGGTGGTGAATGATTGGGGCGCCGAGGAACGAGGCATAACGCTCTTCACCGGTTTCGGCGAAGTAGCGATAGCGCGGGTGATCCGCGGCGTTTTCGAGGTTAAGGGGTTCTTCACGCGTGCCGACCAGGCCAACCAGCCCTTCGTTGGGCGCCATGCTGACTTTACCGATCGAGCGCTTGTTCAAGCCCTCGGTCGCCATCAGCACGAAGCGGTTGGACTCGGGGTCGAGCAGGTAGACCGAGCAGACCTGGCTGCCCATGGCCTCTTTGACGCGCAACACAATAATCCCCAACGCCGCCTTGAGATCCTTGGCGGAGTTAACTTCCTGGACGATCTTGCGCAGCGTATTGAGCATGGCTCGGGGTCGAACTCCGTCGTCAGTCGCGCGCTAAAAGGCGCGGGGCAAGCTCTTTGAGAGCGCGGCGATAAACTTCGCGCTTGAATGTCACCACCTGGCCCAACGGATACCAATAGCTGACCCAGCGCCAGCCATCGAATTCCGGTTTACCGGTCAAATCCATCCGCACCCGCTGCTCGTTGGAGACCAGGCGCAGGAGAAACCATTTCTGTTTCTGGCCGATGCACAGCGGTTGGCTGTGCGTTCTGACCAGACGTTGCGGCAAACGATAGCGCAACCAGCCCCGGGTGCAGGCGAGAATTTCAACATCTTCGCGCTCCAGACCCACTTCTTCGTTCAACTCGCGGTACAAAGCGTCTTCCGGCGTCTCCTGAGGGTTGATACCACCTTGAGGAAACTGCCAGGCATCTTGATTGATACGGCGAGCCCATAGCACCTGGCCAGCATCATTCGTGAGAATGATCCCGACATTGGGGCGGAAACCATCGGGGTCGATCACGGCAACAACCTCGCAAACGCATGTCGCCGCATTGTTCCACAAAGGTTGTGAAGGCAGCAACGAAGCTTCCTACGTTATGTGCACTCTTGTGAAAAGACCGTATTCTGGACGCCTTTTTACAGACTTTTCAGCGAGTAACTGCAATGCGTCTGGCTTTATTCGACTTGGACAACACACTTTTGGGCGGCGACAGCGATCACGCGTGGGGCGATTACCTCTGTGAAAGGGGCTTTCTCGACGCCGTCGCCTATAAAGCGCGCAACGACGAGTTCTACCAGGACTACCTGGCCGGCAAGCTGGACAATGCCGCGTACCTGAATTTTTGTCTGGAAGTGCTCGGTCGTACCGAGATGGCTGTGCTGGATGAGTGGCACCGCGATTACATGCGCGACTGCATCGAACCGATCGTGTTGCCCAAGGGCCTCGAGTTGCTGGCCAGGCATCGGGCCGCCGGCGACAAACTGGTGATCATCACCGCCACCAACCGTTTCGTCACAGGTCCCATTGCCCAGCGCCTGGGCGTTGAAACCCTGATTGCCACTGAATGCGAAATGATCGACGGCCGCTACACCGGACGCAGCACCGACGTGCCGTGCTTCCGTGAAGGCAAGGTGACGCGCTTGAATCGTTGGCTGGAAGAGACCGGCATGTCACTCGAAGACAGCTATTTCTATAGCGATTCGATGAACGATCTGGCGCTGCTGGAGGAAGTGGCAAACCCTGTGGCCGTGGACCCTGACCCGAATTTGCGGGCCGAGGCCGAAAAACGCGGCTGGCCGGTGATGTCCTTGCGCGACTGAATACGCCATCGTCGGAGCTTGCTCGCGATGGGGCCACCCCGGTATCAGGCCTTAAACCGGTTTGGCGCCCATCAACCCGGCAATGGCGATAAAGCAGACAAAACTGAACAACGCCAAGGCGAACGTAAACTTGCCACTGCCTCCCGGTGCGGTGCGCAATTTGTTAAGCCGCACCAGCAGCCAGAACATTGCCAGAGCGCCTACGGTGTAGATCACGCTGGAGGCCAGCAGCCAGGTCTGCCCCAGCGGCCAACCCACCCGATGCACCATCCACCATCCGGTGAACGGCATGCTCAGCAACGCCAGGCCCATCACCAGCCAGACAAACACCCACGGCCGCTGCAACGTGCGGGCGTGTGCCATCGCGTCACCGGTGCGGCGCGTGCGCCAGACCCAGATCGCCAGACCCAGCGCACCGACCAGCAACAGCACCGTCGCCAGGACATGAGCCACTTTCAGGGCGGTTAACGTTTCCATGGTTCGATTTCCTTATGGACTGCCCACAGCGTAGACGCTCAGCCGAGGAACAGCTGATACGCCGGGTTGTCGCTCTCATCCCAATACGGGTAACCGATTTCTGCCAGCGCCGCCGGCACCAGATGGCGCTCTTCGTGCGGCACTTGCAGGCCGGCGACCACCCGACCATCGGCCGCGCCGTGGTTGCGGTAGTGGAACATCGAGATGTTCCAGCGCCCGCCGAGCTTGTTGAGGAAGTTGAACAGAGCGCCCGGACGTTCCGGGAACTCGAAGCGCAGCACCACTTCATCGACGACATGCGCCGCGCGGCCGCCGACCATGTGGCGAATGTGCAACTTGGCCAATTCGTTGTCGGTCAGGTCGAGCACCGGGAAACCTTGCTCGGTCAGGCTGGCGATCAGCGCGCTGCGTGGATCGTTTTCCGGGTGCGTCTGCACGCCAACGAAGATGTGTGCTTCGCTGCCGGTGTTGTAGCGGTAGTTGAATTCGGTGATCTGGCGCTTGCCGATGGCTTCGCAGAACGCCTTGAAGCTGCCCGGTTTCTCCGGGATGGTCACGGCGATGATTGCTTCGCGGCCTTCACCCAGTTCGGCGCGCTCGGCAACGTGGCGCAAGCGGTCGAAGTTGACGTTGGCGCCGGAGTCGATGGCCACCAGGGTCTGCCCGGTCACACCGCGCGACTCGACGTACTTTTTGATCCCGGCCACGCCCAGGGCGCCGGCAGGTTCAGTGATCGAGCGGGTGTCGTCGTAAATATCCTTGATCGCCGCACAGATCTCATCGGTGCTGACGGTGATCACTTCATCGACGTAGTCTTTGCAGATGTCGAAGGTGTACTGACCGATCTGCGCCACCGCCACGCCATCGGCAAAAATGCCCACGGTCGGCAGCACCACGCGCTCGCCGGCCGCCATGGCTGCTTGCAGGCAGTTGGAGTCGTCCGGCTCGACGCCAATGATCTTGATCTCGGGTCGCAGGTACTTCACGTACGCCGCAATCCCGGCGATCAGGCCGCCACCGCCCACCGGGACGAAAATCGCATCGAGCGGGCCTGGGTGCTGGCGCAGAATCTCCATCGCCACGGTGCCCTGCCCGGCAATGGTATGCGGATCATCGTAAGGGTGGATGTAGACGTAACCCTTTTCGTCGACCAGTTTCAGCGAATAGGCCAGGGCTTCCGGGAACGAATCACCGTGCAGCACCACTTTGCCGCCGCGCGAACGCACGCCTTCGACCTTGATCTCGGGGGTGGTCTTGGGCATGACGATGGTCGCTTTCACGCCCAACACCTTGGCCGCGAGCGCCAGGCCCTGCGCGTGGTTACCCGCCGAGGCAGTGACCACGCCACGGGCGCGTTCTTCGTCGCTCAATTGGGTCAGCTTGTTGTAAGCGCCGCGAATCTTGAACGAGAACACCGGCTGCAAGTCTTCGCGCTTGAGCCAAATCTTGTTGCCCAGCCGCTCGGAGAGCTGGCGAGCATTCTGCAATGGGGTTTCTACGGCAACGTCATAAACGCGCGAGGTGAGGATCTTCTTGACGTACTGTTCGAGCATCGGAAAGCATCACTGAGCGGGTTGGGCAGGGTTAGGGTCTGTTGACGTTTGGTGGCGACCGCGACGGAGGCCCATTTGGCGCAGGGCAAGGCGCGAGGAACGCAGTTTGGTTGTTCCAAATAAGTTCCGAGCAACGCAGCCCTGCGCCAAATGGGCACCGTCCCTTCGGGTTGCGCGCCAAATTGCGCGAGGCTGCGTTGCGGGATTTGCCAAGGGAACAACCATTGGCGGCATCCCGCGCCTTGCCTCGCGCAATTTGGCGTGCAACGCGGTTCGCCACCAAACGTCAACAGACCCTCGGAGTCTAACCCGGCTTTCGCCTAAGCGACCACACGAATCCAGAGGATTTAGCCCGGCATGGGGCTATAATGCCGACCTTTCCGTTCTCCCTTGCCCGCTTTCGGAGCCCGCATGACCCAGGATCAACTCAAACAGGCAGTGGCTCAGGCCGCCGTCGACTTCATCCTTCCAAAACTCGACGACAAGAGCATCGTCGGGGTCGGCACCGGCTCCACCGCCAACTGCTTCATCGACGCACTGGCCCTGCACAAGGGCGCGTTCGATGGCGCGGTCGCCAGCTCCGAAGCCACCGCCGCGCGCCTCAAGGGCCACGGGATTCCGGTGTATGAGCTCAACACCGTCAGCGACCTGGAGTTCTACGTCGACGGCGCCGATGAAAGCGACGAGCACCTGAACCTGATCAAGGGCGGTGGCGCCGCCCTGACCCGCGAGAAGATCGTGGCGGCTGTGGCGAAGACCTTCATCTGCATCGCCGACGCCAGCAAACTGGTGCCGGTCCTGGGCGCTTTCCCGCTGCCGGTCGAAGTGATCCCGATGGCCCGCAGCCACGTGGCCCGCGAGCTGGTGAAACTGGGCGGCGACCCGGTTTACCGCGAAGGCGTGTTGACCGACAACGGCAACATCATCCTCGACGTATTCAACCTGCAGATCACCAACCCGGTCGAGCTCGAGACTCAAATCAACGCCATCGTCGGCGTGGTCACCAACGGCCTGTTCGCCGCCCGTCCGGCAGACGTGCTGCTGCTGGGCACCAGCGAAGGCGTGAAAACCCTGCGCGCATAAACGAAAAAAGCCGCAGGACATTACGCCTGCGGCTATGGGCGTATCCCGAAATCCCTAGCGAACGCTGCTCTTGAAGCTGCCGGCGCCCGGCAGTTCCAGCACCAGCTCATCGCCAACGTTCAGCGGACCGACGCCCACCGGGGTGCCGGTCATGATCACGTCACCGGCTTGCAGCGAGAAGCAGCCCGCCATGTGCTGGATCATCGGCACAATCGGGTTGAGCATCGCGCTGCTGTTGCCGTCCTGGCGAATTTCGCCGTTGATGGTCAGCCGGATACCGATGTCGGTCAGGTCGGCGAAGGTGCTGCTGACCACAAACGGCGCCAGCACGCAGGCGCCGTCGAACGACTTGGCGATTTCCCATGGCAGACCTTTGGACTTGAGCTCGGCCTGCTTGTCGCGCAAGGTCAGGTCCAACCCCGGTGCAAACCCGGAGATCGCATCCAGCACTTCTTCGCGGCTCGGCCGGGTCGACAACGGCTTGCCAATCAACACCGCGATTTCTGCCTCGTAGTGCACCGAGCCACGCTCGGTCGGAATCGCAAAACCACCTTCCAGCGGCACCACGCAACTGCCCGGCTTGATGAACAACAGCGGCTCGGTCGGCACCGGGTTATCCAGCTCCTTGGCGTGTTCGGCGTAGTTACGCCCGATGCACACCACCTTCCCGACCGGGAAATGAATACGCGTACCGTCGACATACTGGTGCTGATAGCTCATTACCGACTCCTTCCTTATTGATTCATCAGGTACAGCGGCTTCAAACAGCGAAGATCTTGCCCGGGTTCATGATGCCGTTCGGGTCGAACACCGCTTTGACGGCTTTCATGTACTCGATTTCAACCGGCGAGCGACTGTACGTCAGGTAATCACGCTTGGTCATGCCCACGCCGTGCTCGGCGGAGATCGAGCCGTTGTACTTCTCGACGGTTTCGAACACCCACTTGTTGACGGTCGCGCACTTGGCGAAGAACTCGTCCTTGCTGAGGTTTTCTGGCTTGAGGATGTTCAAGTGCAGGTTGCCGTCGCCGATGTGGCCGAACCAGACGATTTCGAAGTCCGGGTAGTGTTCGCCGACGATCGCGTCGATTTCTTTCAGGAATGCCGGGACTTTCGACACAGTGACCGAAATGTCGTTCTTGTACGGCGTCCAGTGGGAAATGGTTTCGGAGATGTATTCGCGCAGCTTCCAGAGGTTTTGCAGCTGCGATTCGCTCTGGCTCATCACGCCATCGAGCACCCAGCCTTCTTCGACGCAGTGCTCGAAGGTTTCCAGGGCGTGGTTGGCCACTTCTTCAGTGGTCGCTTCGAATTCCAGCAGCGCGTAGAACGGGCAATCGGATTCGAACGGCGCCGGTACGTCGCCGCGCGCGAGGACTTTGGCCAGCGCCTTATCGGAGAAGAACTCGAACGCGGTCAGGTCGAGCTTGCTCTGGAAGGCGTGCAACACCGGCATGATCGAGTCGAAATCGGCAGTGCCGAGGACCATCGCAGTGAGGTTTTTCGGTGCGCGATCAAGGCGCATGGTCGCTTCGACCACAAAACCCAGGGTGCCTTCGGCGCCGATGAACAGCTGACGCAGGTCATAACCGGTGGCGTTCTTGATCAGGTCACGGTTCAGTTCCAGCAGGTCGCCCTTGCCGGTCACGACTTTCATGCCAGCGACCCAGTTGCGGGTCATGCCGTAGCGAATCACCTTGATCCCGCCGGCATTGGTGCCGATATTGCCGCCAATCTGGCTCGAACCTGCGGAAGCGAAGTCCACCGGGTAGTACAGGCCTTTTTCTTCGGCCACGTTCTGCAAGTGCTCGGTGACCACGCCTGGCTGGCAGACGGCGGTGCGGTCGGTCAGGTTCACGTCGAGGATCTGGTTCATATAGTCGAAGGAAACCACCACTTCGCCATTGGCCGCCACGGCAGCAGCGGACAGCCCGGTGCGTCCGCCAGACGGCACCAGCGCAATCTTGTGCTCATTCGCCCAACGGACGATAGCCTGGACCTGCTCGGTGGTCTTGGGGAACACGATGGCCGTCGGGGCCGGGGCGAAATGCTTGGTCCAATCCTTGCCGTAAGCATTCAGGGAGTCGGCATCGGTCAGCACCTTGCCAGGCTCAACCAGGGTCTTCAGCTCTTCAATCAGGGCGGGATTGGTCATCGACAGAACTCTCGAACAATTCATGGTCATCCTGAGTACGCTTCACGTCGCAGGAATGAGTGTTTGCGGGGTGCATATGCTAGCATACCGCCCCCGCAGGATAGTGCCCAAAGCCGTTCTGCGGTGACGGCTGTCATGCCGCTCAGGTCAGCTCAGGCTGTCCACTTCCCCTGCCACTTTTCTCCGGGACACAGGTTTAAGCAGATGAGCAAGACTTCCCTCGACAAGAGCAAGATCAAGTTCCTTCTTCTCGAAGGCGTCCACCAATCGGCTGTCGACGTCCTCAAGGCGGCGGGCTACACCAGCATCGAGTACCTGACGGGTTCTCTGCCGGAAGCCCAGCTGAAGGAAAAGATCGCTGATGCTCACTTCATCGGCATTCGCTCCCGTACTCAACTGACCGAAGAAATCTTCGATCACGCGAAGAAACTGGTAGCTGTTGGCTGTTTCTGCATCGGCACCAACCAGGTCGACCTCAACGCTGCTCGCGAACGCGGCATCGCGGTCTTCAACGCACCGTACTCCAACACCCGTTCGGTGGCCGAGCTGGTGCTGGCTGAAGCAATCCTGTTGCTGCGCGGCATCCCAGAGAAGAACGCCTCCTGCCACCGTGGTGGCTGGATCAAAAGCGCGGCCAATTCCTTCGAAATCCGCGGCAAAAAGCTGGGTATCGTCGGTTACGGCTCGATCGGTACTCAACTGTCGGTCCTGGCTGAAGGCCTCGGTATGCAGGTGTACTTCTACGACACCGTGACCAAGCTGCCTCTGGGCAACGCGACCCAGGTCGGTAACCTGACCGAACTGCTGGGCATGTCCGACATCGTGACCCTGCACGTGCCGGAAACCGCTGCCACCCAGTGGATGATCGGCGAGAAGGAAATCCGCGCCATCAAGAAAGGCGGGATTCTGATCAACGCCGCGCGCGGCACCGTGGTCGAGCTGGACGCCCTGGCGGACGCGATCAAGGACAAGCACCTGATCGGCGCGGCCATCGACGTATTCCCGGTGGAGCCACGTTCCAACGACGAAGAGTTCGCAAGCCCGCTGCGTGGCCTGGACAACGTGATCCTGACCCCGCACATCGGCGGCTCCACCGCTGAAGCGCAAGCCAACATCGGCCTGGAAGTGGCTGAAAAGCTGGTCAAGTACAGCGACAACGGTACGTCGGTGTCCTCGGTCAACTTCCCGGAAGTGGCCCTGCCGGCTCACCCTGGCAAGCACCGTCTGCTGCACATCCACCAGAACATCCCGGGTGTGATGAGCGAGATCAACAAGGTCTTCGCCGAAAACGGCATCAACATTTCCGGTCAGTTCCTGCAGACCAACGAGAAAGTCGGCTACGTCGTGATCGACGTCGACGCCGAATACTCGGACCTGGCACAAGAGAAGCTGCAACACATCAACGGCACCATTCGTTGCCGCGTGTTGTTCTAACGCTCAAGCGTCAATGAAAAGGGAGACCCTCGGGTCTCCCTTTTTCATGCCTGGAAAAATTTACTTTACAGTCACGGTGATTTTTTTCGAGACGATCGGCGGATCGAACGGCACGTGGTTCTTGTCGCCCAGTTCCAGTTGCAAGGTGTGCTTGCCCGGCGTCAGGGTCACGTCGGTTTCGGTCTGGGCCTTGCCGAAATGCAGGTGGTTGGCATCCGCCGGGATCGGCATGTTCTCGACTGGCAATTTGTCGACGTCAATCAGCAGGTGATGGTGCCCGGTATGTGCGGTCTGATCGCCGGCTGGCGCCAGGGCAATTTTTTCAACCGCGAATCGGACCTTGAAGGTTTTATCCACGGTCGCACCGTCCGCCGGAGAGACGATATACACCTTCGCACCCTCAGGGGCCTTGGTACGAGGGACGTCCGCGGCGCTCACCAACATCGAAGCGCTGAGCATCAGACCGGCGAGAACTGCACGTGACATAAAGGTTTTCATTCTTTTCTCCAGTTTTGAACTTAATCTTTACGGTTGTGACAACTTCGTAGCCATTCGTTGTCGAAGCACCTCATCACCATAGCAAAGCGCCCCGAAACAGCGCGTCGCACATAATGAATTCAAGGAGTGACCATGCGCTTTCTGCCTGGCCTGATACTGTTGCTGCCCCTTGTGAGCCCTTTTGCTCACGCTGAACTGATCGACGAAATAAACGACCGAGGTGAGTTGCGCATTGCGCTTGAAGCCAACACACCACCGTTCAATTTCAAGGAAGACGGCAAGCTCAGCGGCTTCGAAGTCGAACTGGGCCAACTGCTGGCCAACGAACTGGATGTGCGCGCCGACTTCATTGTCACCGATTCAACCGATCTGTTGCCGGGGGTCGAGAGCGGCAAGTACGACGTCGCCATCAACCACATAGCACTGACTCCGGAGCTCAAGGATCGTTTCGACTTCAGCGAACCTTATAGTTATTCAAGCGCACAATTGGTTGAACACAAGGACGAGCAGCAGGTACCTAAAGACCCGTCCGGCCCCCTGAAAGGCCTCGACCTGCTCAGCTACCCCAACGCCCGACAATCGCTCTTGCCCGTCAGTGATAGCCTGGTGACGCCTCACGCGATCACCGACGACCCTGCGCTGACCCGCAAAGGCGCCAAAGCGGGTCAGACCCTGAGCCTGGCGATTCCGTTTCAGAAAGGTAATCCGGCATTCCAGGCCAGCCTCGACCGGGCCCTGCAACGGATCAAGGCGGACGGTCGGTTGATGGCGTTGTCGGAGAAATGGTTCGGCACGGACGCGAGCCAACTGCCGAAACCGTAAGGCCCGACGAACCGTAGGAGCTGCCGCAGGCTGCGATCTTCTGATCTTGCCGGAAGGTCAAAAGATCGCAGCCTTCGGCAGCTCCTACGGATTGGTATCCAGTGCGGCCAATGCGATTGCAGCCTCAGCCAACTCCAGCTCGCTGAACACCTGCACCCCATTGCGGGCCAACAAGGCCGCGGTGACGCCCTCGCCGCTGACTTTGACCCCGCTGAAGGTCCCGTCATAGGTCAGCAGGTTGCCGCAGGACGGACTGTTGGCCTTGAGCACGGCGATACGGATGGCGTGTTTTTGCACCAGTTCCAGTGCCTGATGGGCGCCCGAGAGAAACTCGGCGCTAACGTCCTCACCCTCGGTTGTTATCACTCGCGCCATACCGTCGAGCACCTGAACCCCTTGCCCACCGGTAATCTCGGCCGCGGCCCGTGGCGTTGGCAAACCACCGGCGACTTCCGGGCACAAGGGGACCACCCGACCTTCGGCGCTCCACTGTTCCAGCAGATTGAACGGCCCACTGGCCCCGCCGTCGTAACGCACGCGGTGGCCCAGCAGACAACGACTCACCAGAATTTTCTGCATGATCAGAACGGCTCGTTGCCGCGCCGGCGAAACCAGCCCGTCAAGGACAGGCGCTCGCGGGTCGCGGGCAGGACTTCATGGGGTACTTCGCCCGACAGGAACACCACCAGGCAACCGCCGGTGGGCACCACATCGTGCGGAGCGCCCTCCTCCAGGTACATCCGCAACTGGCCGCCATGCTCCGGTAGCCAGGCGTCGTTGAGGTAGATCACCGCCGAAACCATGCGCCGGTCGTCGTCGCGAAAGCGGTCGACGTGCTTGAGGTAGAACGCGCCCGGCGGGTACAGCGCGAAATGGCTTTCGAAATCCTCGAGCCCAAGAAACAACCCACGGTTCATCGCCTCGCGCAGGCTGTCCATCAACCCCAGATAGCTGTCGCAAGCATCGACTTGCCCAGGCTCAAGCCACTGAATATGGTCGCCACGGATGCCTTCGCGAATCTCCGAAAAAGGCCCGCGCCCCACTGCCGCTGGCGCCAGTTGCCCCTCGGCCGCACGCCTACGACATTCAGCCGCCAGTTCCAGAGTCAGAGCCTGGGGCAGGAAAATATTCTGCTGCGACCAGCCGTGTGTAGCCAGGTCGTCGACGATACGTAACAGCAGCGGGTGATCAGAGGGTATTTGCATGGCGCGCATAGTATTCCTGCACCAGAAAATCCGACAGAGCCGTGTAGCGGAGGATCGTCGGATAAGGTGACGAACCTGATACGAATTCTCGACAACCTGTGCCCGGCCCCGGAGAATAGTCGCCTGCTGACAGGAGTCCTTATGCGCCGTTTGCTTTTTTCACTGTTGATGCTCTGCACTTTGCCCACTTGGGCAGACGGCCACGACCAGTTGTACAAGGTCGCCGGTTGGCCAGACCAACGCGCGCATTTTAACGATGCCCTCGCTGCCGCCCAGCAACGCTACCAAAGTAGTCTGCCGCCCGCAGTGTTCCAGGCCCTGGTCAATAACAGCAATCAGCGCTTTGCCCCGCAGGCCATGGACCATCGGGCCGAAGCGCAACTGCGCAAACACCTTGCCGACCCTGCACCTGCGCTGGCGTTTTTCCAGTCGCCACTGGGGCGCAAAATTATCGCTGCCGAGCTGCTGGCGACCCGCCGCGACCAGTTGGCAAAGAACGCCAAAGGCCTGCCAAAAGTTGAAGCCAGCGACACCCGTCAGTTGATCATTGGTCATTTGGCCCAGGCACTGCCGGCGCGCGAGGCCGGAGCTGAAGTCAGCCTGGCGATTGCCGGTGTGGCGGCCGACAGCCTGAGTCAGATGATCCCCGGCCTGCTCGGTAGCGGTCAGGCCCAAAGCATGCTGAACGGCCAGCGCCAGCGCTTGATGGATCAGATCGGCTCCGACCTGAACAACACCCTGCTCTACGTTTATCGCGACCTGTCGGATGACGAACTGGAGGAGTTCGCCACATTTGCCGAGTCAGCCGAAGGCAAGGCTTATTACCAGGCGGCATTGGCGGCGATTCGGGCGGGATTGGCGGTGGGGCAAAGCACGTCGAGCCTTAGCCAGTAAGCTTCGGTGCCTGGAAGATCGCCATCGTCGGAACGCCGCCCGGAGCAAGCTCGCTCCCACAGTAGTTCTATGTCGATCACAAGATCGTGTGGGCAACGCTGATCAGATGTGGGAGCGAGCTTGCTCGCGATGGGGGCCCAACAGTCGCTAGAGATTTCTCCCCTTCATCCGCTTGGTCAAAAACCCGAAATACTCCTGGCGCAACGCCTGGGTTTCATTCGCCAGATGATGGCGGGCCTCGGGCAGTTTCAACACCTGTGGCCGGTCGAATTTGCCCCCCAGCACTTCAAGGTTGTGTTCCCAATCCACCGTCATGTCCGCCTGCCCCTGGATGATCAGTGGCCGACGACTGCTGCGTGGAGCCGCTTCGATACGCTTGATCCAGCGCGCCAGTGCCCCGACCCAGGCGGTCGGCAAGCGCAGCGGTTGTAGCGGATCGGCTTGCAGGAATGGCAAGAACGCCGGGTCATTGGTGTTCTCGCTGAAGCGCCGGGCGATGCCTTTGACGAAAGGCCTCATCAGGTAATAACTGAAGTGTGACCAGCCCCAGGATCGCGGCCGAACCAGCGGCGCAAGCAACACCACCTGCCCTTGCGCCGGGCTGTCTGCGCCTGCATTCAGCACATGGTCGATCACGATCGCGCCACCGGTGCTCTGTCCGCACAGGTGCCACGGTTGCGGCAGATCCAGAGATCGCGCCTCACCGAACAACCCTTGCAGCGCCGCCTGATACTCGGCGAAATCCTGGATGCTCGCGCGCTCGCCGCTGGACAGCCCATGCCCCGGCAAATCACAGGTTATTACCACGAACCCCTGATCCAGCGCCCAGTCGATCACATGCCGGTAAAGGCCCATGTGATCGTAGAAACCGTGGAACACAAACATCGTCGCCACCGCCCGCTGCGGCCACCAGACCTGGCTGACCAACTGATAGCCGCCGACCTTGAAACTGCCGAGCCCACGTTTGACCGGCACGCTGCGCTGCGGGAAATCCAGCCCATAAAAATGCTGATAGGCCTGCGCCTCCTCCGACAACGGCTGCGCCTCGGCCAAGGGCCGCAGGCTGGCACGCAGATGTTCGGGGTTGAAGGTGGCCGGCATGACGGATTTCCAGGCAAAGCGCGGAGCGCGAAACAGACTTTATGGCCCTGCGATATTCATCTGTCGCGACAAGCATGGCAAGCTACGCGACCTTCGAGGATGCTTGCGTATGCGCCCGCACTACCGCACGACACTGTTTGCCAGTCTGCTCGCCCTTGTGTGCGCCGGCGGGCTGTGGGCCGCGTATGACTGGTTTCAGGGACGCTACCTGCGAGCGTTCAGCTCACACACGGCGGTGTTTTCCGGAGATCCGCTGAGCCTTGCCGCCAATCTTGCGGGCCCCGGCGCGATTCGCGTGGTGCATTTCTGGGACCCGGCCTGCCCGTGCAACGTCGGCAATCAACAGCACCTGACCGAACTGCTTGAGCGCTTTGTGCCACAAGGCGTCGAGTTTTACGCGGTTCAAAAGCCTGGCAGTCATGGTCAGTTACCCAGTACCTTGAGCCGCCTGAAAACCCTCGACGCCCTGCCAGGCTCGGAACAGATCCCCGCCAGCCCGGCGGTAGCGATCTGGGATCGCAGCGGCAAACTGGCGTATTTCGGGCCGTACAGCGAAGGCCTGACCTGCAACTCCAGCAACAGCTTTATCGAACCGATCCTCCAGGCACTGAGCGAAGACCGCCCGGTGAGCGCCACGCATACCCTCGCGGTGGGCTGCTACTGCCCGTGGGCGAAGACTGACGAAACGCACTAAGGCATTCCGGACTTTTCAAGGAAGGTGATGCCCGGTACACAAGGTCTGTGCTAAATGTTGACGGCCCCGGCTGGCGGCAACCCCGAAGAACAAGGAGTCACCATGAAACGCGTCCTGACCCTGCTGGCCCTGCTACTTGTCGTCCTCGCGGCAGGCGGTGGCTGGTATGTGTACAGCAAGCAGCCGATACGTCAGGGTCAGGTGGAGTTGCAGCGCCTGCAAGGTTCGGTGACGGTGCGCTACGACGAGCGTGGCGTGCCGCATATTCGCGCCGAGAACGAAACCGACCTCTATCGCGCACTCGGTTATGTGCACGCCCAGGACCGGTTGTTCCAGATGGAAATGATGCGGCGTCTATCCCGTGGCGAACTGGCCGAAGTCCTCGGGCCGAAACTGATCGATACCGACAAACTGTTCCGTAGCCTGCGCATCCGCGAACGCGCCGAGAGTTATGTGGCCGCACTCGACCGACAGTCTCCCGCATGGAAGGCCCTGCAAGCCTACCTGGACGGGATCAACCAGTATCAGGACAGCCACGCAGCGCCCGTGGAGTTCGACGTACTGGGTATCCGCAAGCGTGCGTTCACCGCTGAAGACAGCGTCAGCGTCGCTGGCTACATGGCCTACAGCTTTGCCGCTGCGTTTCGCACCGAACCCTTGCTGACCTATGTGCGTGATCAACTGGGCAGCGACTACCTGAATATCTTCGACCTCGACTGGCAGCCCAAAGGCGTGCTGGCCAAGCGTCAGTCCAGCAAGGCGCCAACGCTCTCCGCCACTGACTGGAAAGACCTCAACGCCATTGCGCGTCTGAGTGAGCAAGCACTGGCCGACAACGGCCTGCCACAGTTCGAGGGCAGCAATGCCTGGGTGATTTCCGGTACGCGCACCCCAAGCGGCAAACCGCTGCTGGCTGGCGATCCGCACATTCGCTTTTCGACACCGTCGGTGTGGTACGAAGCGCAACTGTCGGCGCCGGGTTTCGAACTCTACGGGCACCATCAGGCACTGATGCCTTTTGCCTTCCTCGGTCACAACCTGGACTTCGGCTGGAGCCTGACCATGTTCCAGAACGACGACCTCGACCTGATCGCCGAGAAGGTCAATCCGGACAATTCCAACCAGGTCTGGTATCACGGCAAGTGGGTCGACATGGTCAACACCGAGCAGCAGATTGCCGTGAAGGGCCAGGCACAGGTCACGCTGATGCTGCGTCAATCGCCCCACGGCCCGATCATCAACGATGTACTCGGTGCCAGCGCCGGCAAGACGCCGATCGCCATGTGGTGGGCGTTCCTCGAAACCCAGAACCCGATCCTCGAAGGCTTCTACCAACTCAACCGCGCCGACACCCTGGCCAAGGCCCGTGCGGCAGCGGCCAAGGTTCATGCGCCGGGGCTGAATATCGTCTGGGCCAACGCCAAGGGTGACATCGGCTGGTGGGCGGCGGCACAACTGCCCAAGCGCCCGGCCGGGGTCAAGCCGGAGTTCATTCTTGATGGCAGCACCAATCAGGCTGACAAGGAAGGTTTCTACCCGTTCAGCGCCAACCCGCAGGAAGAGAACCCGGCACGCGGTTACATCGTCTCGGCCAACTTCCAGCCGGTTTCGCCGACGGGCATGGAAATCCCTGGCTACTACAACCTGGCGGATCGCGGTCAGCAGCTCAACCGCCAGCTCAGCGACAAGAGCGTGAAGTGGGACGTCGACGCCAGCCAAAAACTGCAACTGGGTACCACCACCGGCTACGGCCCTCGCCTGCTGGCGCCGCTATTGCCGGTACTGCGTGAAGTGGTTGGCGACCCGCAAGAGTTGGAACTGGTGGAGCAACTGGCGCAGTGGAAAGGCGACTACCCGCAAAACTCCACCAGCGCCACGCTGTTCAACCAGTTCCTGTTCAACCTCGCCGATGGAGCATTGCATGACGAACTCGGCGACAGCTTTTTCGAGACGCTGCTCTCGACCCGCGTGATCGATGCCGCGCTGCCGCGGTTGGCCGCTTCGCCGGATTCACCGTGGTGGGACAACCGCAATACGCTTGGCAAGGAGACCCGCGCCGACGTCGTCAAAGCCGCGTGGCAGGCCAGTATCGCCCACCTGAAAACCACCCTTGGCCCTGACCCGTCGCAATGGCTGTGGGGCACAGCTCACACCCTGACCCACGGCCATCCGCTGGGCATGCAAAAGCCGCTGGATCTCATCTTCAACGTCGGCCCGTTCGACGCCCCCGGCAGCCACGAAGTACCGAACAACCTCTCGGCCAAGATCGGCCCGGCACCGTGGCCAGTGACCTACGGCCCGTCGACCCGACGGATCATTGACTTCGCTGACCCGGCGCACGGTCTGACCATCAACCCGGTCGGCCAAAGCGGCGTGCCGTTCGATTCACACTACGACGACCAGGCTGAGGCTTACATCGAAGGCGTCTACCATGAGGCGCATTTCAACGACGAAGAAGTGACGGCCAATACCCGCAGCACCTTGAAGCTGTTGCCGGCGCGAGTGGCGCAATAAAGATCAAAAGATCGCAGCCTGCGGCAGCTCCTACGGGGAATACTCGTGTAGGAGCTGCCGCAGGCTGCGATCTTTTAAGAGCCGGATTGAGCAAGCGCAAACCGCCCGAGTGGTCAAAACTGTACGTGTCGCAACCGTACATCCCAACCTGCTCAGGAGTTAACGCAATGTTCAATAACTGGTCCGAACTGCTGCCTACCATCCAGAAAGCCTTCGGTGCGTTGGGCAAGAGCAACCCGAAAATGATCAAGGCTTACATGGCTCTGGATGAAGCCAGCGCTGAAAACGACGTGCTCGACGCCAAGACCCGCGAGCTGATTTCGATCGCTGTCGCCATCACCACCCGCTGCGATGGTTGCATCGGCGTACACACTAACGCGGCAATCAAGGCCGGCGCCACCCGCGAAGAAATCGCCGCCACCCTGGCCACCGCAATCTCGTTGAATGCCGGCGCGGCGTACATCTACTCGCTTCGGGCGCTTGAGGCGCATGATGTGTTGAAAGGTTGAGCATCAAACCTGTGGCGAGGGAGCTTGCTCCCTCGCCACAGTACCGCTCAAAGCATCGCCGCAAAATTCAGCCGAAATTGCTGCGGTGTTACGCCCAGCCGCCGGTTGAACACGCCGCGCATATGCTGGGCATCACGAAAGCCACATTGGTACGCGACTGTCTTGAGCGGTGCCCGAGAGCTTTCGAGCATCACTCGGGCAGCGTCCACCCGTGCCTGCTCAACGAACTCTGCCGGGGTGACTCCGGTTTCTCGGGCGAACACCCGTGAGAAGTTACGCGAGCTCATGTTGGCCGCAGTCGCCAGGTCGGCGATGCTCAAATCACCGGTCAGGTTGGCCAATACGTAATGCTGAACCATCGCCACAGGAGATGTCGCTTCGGCGTGCGGCGTCAGAAACGGGCTGAACTGCGATTGCCCGCCAGAACGCTGGGTAAATACCACCAAGCGCTTGGCTACGCTCAAGGCCACTTGCGGGCCGTGATCCTTGGCGAGCAAGTACAGCGACAGATCGATCCCCGCCGTAACGCCCGCCGAGGTGAACAGCTCAGCATCCTCGACATAGAGCCGATCGGCTTCGACTCGGGTCGACGGACACAACGCCGCCAACGCGGCGGCATCGCTCCAGTGTGTGGTGACGGTACGCCCTTCAAGCAGCCCGGCACGGGCCAGTATGAAGGCGCCATTGCAGATCGAACCGAAACGCTGCGAACGCGCACACGCCTCGCGTAACCAGCCATGAAACGCTGCGCCGAAATCCTCAGACGGCAACTTGGGCCCACCGGCCACCAGCAGCAAATCGTAAGCCTCCAGCGCCTCGCTGAAATGCCGATGAGCGTGCAGCGCCAGACCGTTCGAGCATGGCATTACACCGCGTTCGAAACCGATTACGTGCAGCTGATAGTGATCCTGCGGCGCAAGGAACCGGTTAGCCTCGGAAAACACATCCATGGGACCAGTGACATCCAGCGACTGGACGCCAGAGAACACCACGATGGCAACGGATTTGTGCATGGTTCGAATTCACCTTCAATGTGAAAAAGATCGCAGCCTGCGGCAGCTCCTACAGAGGATCGCGTACACCCGTAGGAGCTGCCGCAGGCTGCGATCTTTTCTGGCGATCACCGCCAACCCTAGCGAAACCCGACCCAAGAAGCGAACTGGCACGAATTGCACGTTGATTGGCCGAGATCGCAGCCGCGTGTCGATTGTTCGCTTTGGGAGGCGAGAACAGACTGGATTCATCAGCGCCGCCACGGCGTTCCCCACGAGGCAACCCGCATGAGCAGCAGCATCGCCGGCATCAAGATTCCCGACAGCGCCCTCGCCCGCGCTACCACCGACTACATCCGCGACATCGAGTCCGACCTGCTTTACCACCACTCGCGCCGGGTGTTTCTGTTCGGTGCCTTAAGCGGTGAACGCCAGAAACTGGCCTACGACCCGGAGTTACTGTACGTCGGTGCAATGTTCCATGACCTGGGTTTGGTGGAAGGTCATCGCAGCACCGACGAACGTTTCGAAGTCGACGGGGCAAACGCTGCCGCAGCCTTCCTCAAACCGTACGGGTTGAGCGATGACGACATCGAGCAAGTCTGGCTGTCGATCGCCCTGCACACGACGCCGGGCATCCCCAAACATCTGCGGCCGACCGTGGCGCTGGTGACCGCTGGTGTGGAGATGGATGTGTTGGGAGTGGACTACGCGGCATTCTCAACCGTGCAGCGTGAAGCGGTGGTGCATGCGCATCCACGGGGTGACGGTTTCAAGGAGTGCATCATCTGCGCCTTTGCCAACGGCCTGCGCCATCGCCCGCAAACCACCTTCGGCAACGTGAAGACCGATGTGCTGGTGGATCAGGAGCCGGGGTTCACGCCGATGAACTTCGTCGAGGTGATTCGCACATCACCTTGGGTGGCATAAATCCCAATATCAAAAGATCGCAGCCTGCGGCAGCTCCTACGGGGAGTGCCCGTGTAGGAGCTGGCGAAGCCTGCGATCTTTTTTGTGCTGTCGGGTTTAAGCCGCTTCCGGCGCCTGCGCGCGACGTACGTCCGGTTGTTTCCAGGAATCCGCAGCGCCCTCTTCGATGGCTTGCTGGATCGCACGTTTGCGACTTTCTTCAGCGCGACGGCTGAAGAACCAGACCATGAAGGTCACGATCGACACCGCCAGCAGAATCAGGCTGGCGACGGCGTTGATCTCGGGCTTCACGCCCAGACGCACCGCCGAGAACACTTCCATCGGCAAGGTCGTGGAGCCAGGTCCGGAGACAAAGCTCGCCAGTACCAGGTCATCCAGCGACAGGGCGAACGACATCATGCCGCCCGCGGCCAGCGACGGTGCGATCATCGGGATAGTGATCAGGAGGAACACCTTCCACGGCCGCGCACCGAGGTCCATGGCTGCCTCTTCGATGGACAGGTCCAGCTCACGCAGACGCGCCGAGACCACCACCGCCACATAGGCGGCGCAGAACGTGGTGTGGGCGATCCAGATCGTCACCAGACCCCGTTCCTGCGGCCAGCCGATCATCTGCGCCATGGCCACGAACAGCAGCAACAGCGACAGACCGGTGATCACTTCCGGCATCACCAACGGCGCGGTGACCAGGCCACCGAACAGCGTGCGCCCCTTGAAACGGGTCACGCGGGTCAGCACGAAGGCCGCCAGTGTGCCCAGCGCCACGGCGGCAATCGCGGTGTAGCAGGCGATTTCCAGCGAGCGCACCACCGAGCCCATCAGTTGAGTGTTGTCCAGCAAACCGACGTACCACTTCACCGACCAGCCGCCCCAAACCGTCACCAGTTTCGAGGCGTTGAACGAGTAGATCACCAGGATCAGCATCGGCAGGTAGATGAACAACAGGCCGAGCACCAGCATCAGGCTGGAGAAACGGAAGCGCTTCATTCTTTACCCTCCATTTCCTTGGCCTGACTGCGGTTGAACAGAATGATCGGCACAATCAGGATCGCCAGCATCACCACCGCCAGGGCGGACGCCACCGGCCAGTCGCGGTTGTTGAAGAACTCTTGCCAGAGCACTTTACCGATCATCAGGGTTTCCGGGCCGCCGAGCAGTTCCGGGATCACGAACTCACCCACCACCGGGATGAACACCAGCATGCAGCCTGCGATGATGCCGTTTTTCGACAATGGAACGGTGATTTTCCAGAAGCTGTTGAAGGTACTCGAACCGAGGTCCGAAGCGGCTTCCAGCAAACTGTTGTCGTGCTTCACCAGGTTGGCGTACAGCGGCAGGATCATGAATGGCAGGTACGAATAGACCACGCCGATATAAACCGCCAGGTTGGTGTTGAGGATCTGCAGCGGCTCGTTGATCCAGCCCATCGACATCAGGAAGCCGTTGAGCAGGCCGTTGTTGCTGAGGATGCCCATCCACGCATACACACGAATCAGGATGGCGGTCCAGGTCGGCATCATGATCAGCAGCACCAGCACGGTCTGTATCTCTTTGCGCGCACTGGCGATGGCGTAGGCCATCGGGTAGCCGATCAGCAAACAGAGAATGGTGCTGAACAGCGCCATTTTCAACGAACCGAGGTAAGCGGCGATGTACAACTCGTCGCCGCCCAGCAGCGTGTAGTTGCCCAGGTTCAGCAGCAACTGGACCTTCTGATCGACGTAGCTGTAGATCTGGGTGTACGGCGGAATGGCCACGTCGGCTTCGGCGAAGCTGATCTTCAGGACGATGAAGAACGGCAGCATGAAGAACATGAACAGCCAGAGGAACGGGACCCCGATGACCAGATGACGACCCGCGGGAATTATTCGACCGAGTCGGCGCGTGAGCTTTCGCGTGTTCATGAGCGCAGTACCACGCCGCTGTCATCTTCCCACCAGACGTAAACCTGATCGCCCCAGGTAGGGCGCTGGCCACGACGTTCGGCGTTGGCCACGAACGACTGCACGATCTTGCCGCTCGGCAGTTCGACGTAGAACACCGAGTGGCCGCCGAGGTAGGCGATGTCGTGCACCTTGCCGCTCGACCAGTTGTGTTCGCAGGTCGGCATTTCTGCTGTCACCAGCAGTTTTTCCGGACGAATCGCGTAGGTCACCGACTTGTCTTGCACCGAGGTGCTGATGCCGTGGCCAACGTAGATGTTGCGGTCCAGGTCCTTGCAGGTAATCAGCGCATGGCCCTCGGCGTCGTCCACCACTTCACCGTCGAAGATGTTGACGTTGCCGATGAACTCGCACACCAGCCGGCTGGTCGGGGTTTCGTAGATGTCGATCGGGCTGCCGATCTGGGCGATCCAGCCCAGGTGCATGATCGCGATGCGCTCGGCCATGGTCATGGCCTCTTCCTGGTCGTGGGTCACCATGACGCAGGTCACGCCGACGCGCTCGATGATCTCCACCAGTTCGAGCTGCATCTGCGAACGCAGTTTCTTGTCCAGCGCGCCCATCGGTTCGTCGAGCAGCAGCAGCTTCGGCTTCTTGGCCAGCGAGCGAGCCAGCGCGACGCGCTGGCGCTGACCGCCAGAGAGCTGGTGCGGCTTGCGCTTGGCGTACTGGCTCATCTGCACCAGCTTGAGCATTTCGGCCACGCGGGCGTCGACTTCAGCCGTCGGAATCTTGTCCTGCTTCAGGCCGAAGGCGATGTTCTGCGCCACGGTCATGTGCGGAAACAGGGCGTAGGACTGGAACATCATGTTGATCGGCCGCTCGTACGGCGGCATCTCGGTGATGTCCACGCCATCGAGGAAAATCCGCCCCTCCGTGGGCCGTTCGAAACCTGCGAGCATCCGCAGCAAGGTCGACTTGCCCGACCCCGAACCGCCGAGCAAGGCGAAGATCTCGCCTTTCCTGATTTCCAGGGACACATCGTCCACAGCAATCGTCTCGTCGAACTTCTTCGTGACCCGGTCGATTTTGACCAACACCTGTTTAGGTGTCTGGTCGCCCTCGAGGGCTTTCTTATAGGCGCCGGAGGCAACTGCCATTTACGAAACTCCCAACAAAATTTGCAGTTCACCCAATGCAGGCGAACCTTGGATAGTCTGAGCCTTTGTCACTATTTACCCGACTTGACCTTGGTCCAGCTGCGGGTCATCAACCGTTGAATCGTTGGCGGCAGCTCGATTGACACGTAAGTCTTGTCGAGAACCGCCTGCGGTGGATACACCGATTGGTCGGTACGAATCGACTGCTCCATCAGCGTGTCCGACCCGGGATTCGGGTTGGCGTAGCCGACGGCGTCACTCACTTGAGCGATCACGTCAGGCTTGAGTACATAGTTGATGAAGGCGTGGGCCTGTTTGACGTTGCTGGAGTCCTTGGGAATCGCCAACATGTCGAACCACAGCGCGCCACCTTCCTTTGGAATCGCGTAGGCAACGTTCACGCCTTTGCCGGCCTCGGCAGCACGGGCCTTGGCCTGAAAAATATCCCCGGAGAAACCGACCGCGACACAGATGTCACCGTTGGCCAGGTCCGAGATGTACTTGGACGAGTGGAAGTAGGTCACGTAAGGCCGTACCGCCAGCAGTTTGGCTTCAGCCTTCTTGTAGTCGTCCGGGTTGGTGCTGTTGGCGTTCAGGCCCATGTAGTTCAGGACCGTCGGCAACATCTCGTCAGCCGAGTCGAGGAACGCTACGCCACAGCTGTTGAGTTTCTTGATGTTCTCGGGCTCGAACAGCACGGCCCAGGAATCGATCTTGTCGACGCCGAGCACAGCCTTGACCTTGTCGACGTTGTAACCGATGCCATTGGTGCCCCACAGGTAAGGCACGGCGTACTGGTTGCCCGGATCGTTCATCTCCAGGCGCTTGAGCAGCGCCGAATCAAGGTTGGAGTAGTTCGGCAGCTGCGACCTGTCGAGCTTCTGGAACGCCCCGGCCTTGATCTGCTTGCCCAGGAAGTGGTTGGACGGCACGACCACGTCATAACCGGTGCGCCCGGCCAGCAACTTGCCTTCCAGGGTTTCATTGGAATCGAACACGTCGTACACCGGCTTGATGCCGGTGGTTTTTTCGAAATCTGCCAGGGTGGTCTGCCCGATGTAGTCCGACCAGTTATAAATATGCACAGTAGGCGCAGCTTGAACACTGACGGCTAACGTCAGGCCGGCGCCGACCAGCATGGCGTTGCGAAATAAAGAAACAGGCAAGTGAAGGTCCTCTAAAATAGTTGGGCCCAAGTTGCCCAGCGTTACGTGACAGCCATGGCTGCCTGGCAACAAAACCGGCGCGCAACTTACCCTCGATAAACCTTTCCAGCAAAACTTTCTGTCATTTAATGATTCCTGTTGCCGCCGCCAGGACGACGACGGCAACAGGTGACTGCCTCAAACCGGTTTACTTACCGGATTTGATCTTGGTCCAGCTGCGGGTCAGCTCGCGCTGAGTGGCGGCTGGCAAATCGGCGATCGCATACAGCTTGGCCTGCACATCGGCTGTCGGGTAGATGCCCGGATCCGAAGTGATTTCCTTGTTCACGTACTGGGTTGCTTCAGCATTACCGTTAGGGAAACGCACAGCGTTGGTGATTTCGGCCATCACTTTCGGCTGCAACAGGTAGTTCATGAACTTGTAGGCACCCTCGACGTTTTCCGCATCTTTAGGGATAGCGACCATGTCGTAGAAGCTGCCAGCGCCTTCTTTTGGAATGGCGTAGCTGACTTTCACCTTGTCACCGGCTTCGGCGGCACGGGTTTTGGCCTGCTGAACGTCACCCGAATAGCCGACGGCTACGCAGATGTTGCCGTTGGCCAGGTCGGAGATGTACTTGGACGAATGGAAGTAAGTGACCGAAGGACGAATCTTCAGGAACAGCTCTTCAGCCTTCTTCAGATCTTCCTTTTTCTGGCTGTCGGTCGGCAGGCCCAGGTAATGCAGGGCGACCGGCAGCATTTCGGTCGGCGAATCGAGGAAACTCACGCCGCAGCCCTTGAGCTTGGCGAGGTTCTCTGGCTTGAGCACGACATCCCAGGAATCGATCTTGTCGACGCCCAGCGCGGCTTTGACCTTCTCGGCGTTGTAACCGATACCGATCGAGCCCCACATGTAAGGGAAGGCATGTTTGTTGTCCGGGTCGCTGACAGAAACCGCTTTGAGCAGCGACTTGTTCAGGTTGCCGTAGTTGGACAGCTTGGACTTGTCCAGCTCCTGGTAAACACCCGCCTTGATCTGCTTGGCCAGGAAGTTGTTGGACGGCACAACCACGTCATAACCGGACTTGCCGGCCAGCAACTTGGCCTCAAGGGTTTCGTTACTGTCGAACACATCGTAGACGACCTTGATCCCGGACTCTTTTTCAAAGTTCGCGATCGTGTCCGGTGCGATGTAGTCGGACCAGTTGTAAACATGCAGGACTTTATCGTCGGCCTGGGCTGCCCCAGCCATCAAGCCCATCAGGGACAAGGCGAGCAGGGTCTTGCCAGTATTCTTCAAACCTAATGCCTTCATGCGTCACGCTCCAATTATTCTTTTTAAGCACATTTTTTGTTGACCAAGATCCAGCGGCCGATTCCTTGGCAACCCAAACAGCGGATAGTCTGGCAAGTTACAAGACAGGCTTTCAACGAAAGACCCGTCCTTGGTGCTCTCTGAGCGAAGTGCCAGCCACGGACCTCGCTCAGAGCCTAGCACTTAGCTTTGCAGCGCACTCAGGGTCAGGTCCAGGCACTTGCGCGCCTTGGTGACCAGTTCGTCGATCTCGGCTTTGGTGATCACCAGTGGCGGAGCAATAATCATGGTGTCGCCGACGGCGCGCATGATCAGCCCGTTGTCAAAGCAGAACTGCCGGCAGATCATGCCAACACCCTTGCCGACGTACCGCGCCCGCGTCGCCTTGTCCTGAACCAGCTCGATAGCCCCCAACAGACCTACCCCGCGAACTTCACCCACCAATGGGTGATCGTTCAGTTCCCGTAGACGCTTTTGCAAATAAGGTGCCGCTTCTGCACGAACGCGCTCGACAATTTTTTCGTCGCGCAGAATACGGATGTTTTCCAGTGCCACCGCAGCGGCAACCGGGTGCCCGGAATAGGTGAAACCGTGGTTGAAGTCACCCCCTTCGTTCAGCACGTCGACCACTTCGTCACGCACGATCAGGCCACCCATCGGGATGTAGCCGGACGTCAGGCCTTTGGCGATGGTCATCATGTCGGGCTTGAGGTCGTAGAAATCGCTACCGAACCACTCGCCGGTACGACCGAAACCACAGATCACCTCGTCCGCAACGAACAGGATGTCGTACTTGGCGAGGATTTCCTTGATGCGCGGCCAGTAGCTGTCTGGCGGAATGATCACGCCGCCGGCGCCCTGGATCGGCTCGGCAATAAAGGCCCCGACCGTGTCGACGCCGAGTTCGAGAATCTTTTCTTCGAGTTGGTTGGCGGCCCAGATACCAAACGCTTCCGGGCTCATGTCACCACCTTCACCGAACCAGTACGGCTGGGCGATGTGGACGATGCCCGGGATCGGCAAATCGCCCTGTTCGTGCATGTAGGTCATGCCGCCCAGGCTGGCGCCGGCCACGGTCGAGCCGTGATAGCCGTTTTTGCGGCTGATGATGACTTTCTTCTTCGGCTGGCCTTTGATCGCCCAGTAGTGGCGAACCATACGCAGCATGGTGTCGTTGCCTTCGGAGCCGGAACCGGTGAAGAACACGTGGTTCATGCCTTCCGGCGCGATGTCCGAGATGGCCTTGGCCAGTTCCAGTACCGGCGGGTGGGCAGTCTGGAAGAACAGATTGTAATAAGGCAGTTCGCGCATCTGTTTGCTGGCGGCATCGGCCAGTTCATCGCGACCGTAACCGATGGCCACGCACCACAGACCGGCCATGCCGTCGAGGATTTTGTTGCCTTCGCTGTCCCAGAGGTAAACGCCCTTGGCATGGGTGATGATCCGCGGGCCTTTCTCTTTCAACTGTTTGAAGTCGCTGAAAGGGGCCAGGTGGTGCTCGCGGCTCAATGTTTGCCATTCACGGGTTTGCGGGTTCTTGCTGGTCATAAAGCTCTCCTAAGTAAGGTGAGAGCGCGGCTTTTCAGGGCCGCACCCGGCGCATCAGACGGCGAACAACAGGAACTCCCGCTCCCACGAACTGATCACGCGCTTGAAGTTTTCATGCTCGGCCCGCTTGACCGCGACGTAGCCAGTAATGAATTTTTTGCCCAGGTACTTTTCGATGGTGGCGCTGTGTTCCATGCGCTCCAGTGCGTCTTCGATGGTCAACGGCAGACGCAGATTGCGGCGCTCGTAACCCCGTCCAACCACGGGTGCGCTCGGGTTGATGCCTTCCACCATGCCGATGTAACCGCAGAGCAGGCTCGCGGCGATCGCCAGGTAAGGGTTGGCATCGGCACCCGGCAGGCGATTTTCCACCCGACGGTTTTGCGGGCCGGCGTCCGGTACGCGCAGGCCGACCGTGCGGTTCTCTTCGCCCCACTCCACGTTCACCGGTGCCGAGGTATCCGGCAGGAAGCGGCGGAACGAGTTGACGTTGGGCGCGAACAGCGGCAACAGCTCGGGGATGAACTTCTGCAAGCCACCGATGTGGTGCAGGAACAGCTCGCTCATGGTCCCGTCTTCATTGGAGAAGACGTTCTTGCCGCTTTCGATGTCGACGATGCTCTGGTGCAAGTGCATCGCACTGCCCGGCTCGCCGGTCATCGGCTTGGCCATGAAGGTCGCGGCTACGTCGTGCTTGAGCGCCGCTTCGCGCATGGTGCGCTTGAACACCAGAATCTGGTCGGCCAGGGACAACGCATCGCCGTGGCGGAAGTTGATTTCCATCTGCGCCGTGCCGTCTTCGTGGATCAGCGTGTCCAGATCCAGCTCTTGCAGTTCGCACCAGTCATAAACGTCTTCGAACAATGGATCGAATTCGTTGGCCGCTTCAATAGAGAACGACTGACGGCCGGTTTCCGGGCGACCGGAGCGACCAATCGGCGGCTGCAACGGGAAGTCCGGGTCTTCGCAACGCTTGGTCAGGTAAAACTCCATCTCCGGCGCCACGATGGGCTGCCAGCCCTTGTCGGAATAGAGTTTCAGGACCTTTTTGAGCACGTTGCGCGGCGACAACTCGATCGGGTTGCCCTGCTTGTCATAGGTATCGTGAATCACCTGGGCGGTGGGCTCGATGGCCCACGGCACGAGGAATACCGCATTCGAGTCCGGGCGGCAGATCATGTCGATGTCGGCCGGGTCGAGCAGTTCGTAATAGATGTCGTCTTCGACGTAGTCGCCCGTCACTGTTTGCAACAGCACACTCTCGGGCAGGCGCATGCCTTTTTCGGCAATGAACTTGTTGGTCGGCGAAATCTTGCCACGGGTGATCCCGGTCAGATCGCCAATCATGCATTCGACTTCTGTGATCTTGTGGTCTTTCAACCAATCGGTGAGCTGGTCGAGGTTGTTACTCATAAATGCCTCTGGGCTGAGTGTCCTGACGTCTTTAAACGTCAGGCGTTGTTTGACGCATCCGCGTCGCGTTGTGTTGCCTGCTGGCCGGCGCGAATCAACGAAAGGGGGGTGGCGTCGTGTGCAGGATCATGAGCAGTTCCCGGCGCGTTGGCAGGACCGCTATAGTGAAAAGGTTCTACAGTAGAAGGAGAGCCGGTAAACAGGATGCCCTCCAGACCGTCAATAATATCGGTCGGATCGAGCTGTTCCGCCAGAGACGGAAGGATCAACGGCAGGCCCTTGGCAGCGGTGGCCACTGCGCGGACGTACTTATCGCCAGTGATGTGATAAGCATGCAAACCGACCTGCCTTGAGCAGTCGGTGACGCCGATTAACGGCAGGCGAGACATGAAGCACCCCGGTATTATTGCTGTTATGGGTTTGATTCGAGCTTAGCGTTGTTCATTTTTTTACACAACACCCCCGTAAAAAATACAACACGGCCCGCTCAAGCCTGCGGTCGTCAAAGACCACGAAGGCATTAAAAAGCCAAAAACCGCCTCAAAAATGCCCTTAGAGCGCTTTTTTAGGGCAAAAAAGGCCTCGCTTGACTTCGGCATGCCGTTCGGGTTGACTGGAATCTGAAAAGATCAATGATTGATATTTTTAACAACAAAGGTGTTGCATCATGTCGGTACCCCCGCGTGCCGTTCAGCTTAACGAAGCGAACGCGTTCCTTAAGGAACATCCTGAGGTTCTGTACGTTGACCTTCTGATTGCGGATATGAATGGTGTGGTGCGCGGCAAGCGCATCGAACGCACCAGCCTCCACAAGGTTTACGAGAAAGGCATCAACCTGCCGGCCTCTCTATTTGCTCTGGATATCAATGGCTCTACGGTGGAAAGCACCGGTCTGGGTCTGGACATCGGTGATGCTGACCGAATCTGCTATCCAATCCCCGATACCCTGTGCAATGAACCCTGGCAGAAGCGCCCGACCGCGCAACTGTTAATGACCATGCACGAAATTGAAGGTGAACCTTTCTTCGCCGACCCGCGCGAAGTCCTGCGTCAAGTCGTGACCAAGTTCGATGAGCTGGGTCTGACCATCTGCGCCGCATTCGAGCTTGAGTTCTACCTGATAGACCAGGAGAACGTGAATGGCCGCCCACAACCTCCACGCTCGCCCATCTCCGGCAAACGTCCGCACTCGACACAGGTTTACCTGATCGACGACCTCGACGAATACGTCGACTGCCTCCAGGACATTCTGGAAGGTGCAAAAGAGCAAGGCATCCCTGCCGACGCGATTGTCAAGGAAAGCGCTCCGGCGCAGTTCGAAGTGAACCTGCACCACGTTGCCGACCCGATCAAGGCCTGCGATTACGCGGTACTGCTCAAGCGTCTGATCAAAAACATCGCCTACGACCATGAGATGGACACCACCTTCATGGCCAAGCCTTACCCAGGCCAGGCGGGTAACGGTCTGCACGTCCATATCTCGATCCTTGATAAAGACGGCAAGAATATTTTTGCCAGTGAGGATCCCGAGCAGAACGCCGCACTGCGTCACGCGATCGGCGGTGTGCTCGAGACCCTACCGGCGCAGATGGCGTTCCTCTGCCCGAACGTCAACTCGTACCGTCGTTTCGGCGCACAGTTCTACGTGCCGAACTCGCCGTGCTGGGGCCTGGACAACCGTACCGTGGCGATTCGCGTACCGACAGGCTCTTCCGATGCCGTCCGTATCGAACACCGCGTGGCTGGCGCCGATGCCAACCCGTACTTGCTGATGGCTTCGGTCCTGGCAGGCGTGCATCACGGCCTGACCAACAAGATCGAGCCGGGCGCACCGGTTGAAGGCAACAGCTACGAACAGAACGAGCAGAGCCTGCCGAACAACCTGCGTGATGCACTGCGCGAGCTGGACGACAGCGAAGTCATGGCCAAGTACATCGATCCGAAATACATCGACATTTTTGTCGCCTGTAAAGAGAGCGAGCTGGAGGAGTTCGAACACTCCATCTCCGACCTCGAGTACAACTGGTACCTGCACACCGTGTAAGCGGCTGCAGCAAAAAAACAACGCCGTGGGCTGATAAAGCCTGCGGCGTTTTTTTATGGGTTTATTCAGTTGGACCGAGGTGGATTCATCGCGAGCAAGCTCGCTCCCACAGTTGTTATGTATTGAACACGGACGTTGGGTACACAACAGATCCCTGTGGGAGCGAGCTTGCTCGCGATGGCGGCCGAGAAGACAACATACAGCTCGACTCGTACAATGCCCGCTGCCCTGCAGGAGAGTTCAATGACGCGCACCGCCCCCCTTCGCAAACCCCGCGCACGCAGCCAGGCCCGGATCGACTCGATACTCGACGCTGCCCGCACGCTGCTTGCCGCCGAGGGCGTGGCCAGCCTGTCGATCTACAGCGTGGCCGAACGCGCCGAGATCCCGCCGTCATCGGTCTACCATTTCTTCGCCAGCGTCCCGGCCCTGCTCGAAGCCCTGACCGCCGACGTTCACAGCGCCTTCCGCGCCTGCCTGCAAGAACCGATCGAAGTCGACTCGCT
This sequence comes from Pseudomonas sp. GW822-FHT02D10, assembly GCF_058802345.1. Classification (NCBI taxonomy): domain Bacteria; kingdom Pseudomonadati; phylum Pseudomonadota; class Gammaproteobacteria; order Pseudomonadales; family Pseudomonadaceae; genus Pseudomonas; species Pseudomonas sp. GW822-FHT02D10. Next base: position 417,010 of record NZ_JBXAOB010000002.1, on the reverse strand, counting down.
GAATGGCTGGCGCGATCTGTCGCGACTGGTCGAGCAACGCATGCTCGCCATCTACGACGAAGACGCCGCTGCCCGCCAGCTGATCCTCGCTCAGCACGGCCTGACCGAAGTCACCCAGGCCGACCGCCAGCACGACATCGAGCTCGGCGACCTGATGCACAAACTCTTCGATCAGCATTTCGAATTGCCGAGGCTGCCCAGGGATGTCGATGTGTTTGCCCTGGCCATGGAGCTGGGCGACCGCGTCTATGCCCGCTCGGTGCAACAACACGGGCAGATCACCCCGCGCATGGCCGAGGAAGGCATGCGGGTGTTCGATGCTTATCTGGGACTGTATCTACCGCCGTATTTGCCAAAGCGCGCGATTTCAGCCTGATTTCTTTGCTGGCCTCACTGGCCTCATCGCGAGCAAGCTCGCTCCCACATTAGATCTTCAGCGGACACAGATTTTGTGTACGGCAGAAATCCCCTGTGGGAGCGAGCCTGCTCGCGATGGCCACACCACTGAGTCCATGACAGGCACACATGAAAAAACCCCGAAGGGCTCACACCCTTCGGGGTTGTTCGTTGCACACGATTTACAACTTGGCGATCGACACCTCGGTGGATTTTACGAAGGCGATCACTTCGCTGCCGATCACCAGTTCCAGCTCTTTGACCGAGCGCGTGGTGATGACCGAGGTGACGATGCCGGACGCTGTCTGAACATCGATTTCCGAGAGCACGTCACCTTCGACGATTTCCTTGATGGTGCCTTTGAACTGGTTGCGAACGTTGATGGCTTTGATCGTCATGATGTTGATTCCTGTCGTTGGGAGAACATTGAGTCAGTGAGCCCAGCGCAATTGCGTGGGCAAGGGTGAAACAGGTTCCGGTTCCGGCGGTGAGCCCGGCAGTGACAGCACGCGGTTGAGCACTTCAGTTTCCAGCGCCGCCAACCGATGCGAGCCACGAACCCGAGGGCGCGGCAGTTCGACGTGTAGGTCGAGGCCGATTTCGCCCTCTTCGATCAGCAGCACCCGGTCGGCAATCGCCACCGCTTCGCTGACGTCGTGGGTCACCAGCAACACCGTGAAACCGTGCTGCTGCCAGAGGCGTTCGATCAGTTGCTGCATTTCAATCCGGGTCAGTGCATCCAGAGCGCCCAGCGGCTCATCAAGCAACAGCAAGCGCGGCTGATGGATCAGCGCCCGTGCCAAAGCCACCCGCTGCTTTTGCCCGCCGGACAACGCTGCCGGCCATTCCTCGGCGCGATCCGCCAGGCCCACCGCTTCCAATGCGTCCAAAGCCTGCTGGCGCCAATGGCCCTTGAGCCCGAGGCCAACGTTATCGATGACCTTTTTCCACGGCAACAATCGTGCTTCCTGGAACATCAGCCGCGTGTCTTCTCGCGCTTCGCTGAGCGGCGCAGAACCGGCCAACAGTTCGCCGGCCGTGGGTTGATCAAGGCCCGCCAGCAAACGCAGCAAGGTACTTTTGCCGCAGCCACTGCGACCGACTACTGCGACGAACTGACCGGCCGGAATGTGCAGGTCGATCTCGCGCAGCACCTGCCGTGCACCAAAGGTTTTTTGCAGTTTGCGCACCGCCAGCGCAATTCCCCGCAGCAGGCGTGGAGGTTGTTGAGCCGTCATGCTGCACCGCCCTTGGCCACTTGATAAGTCGGATGCCAGCGCAACCAGACCCGCTCCAGACCGCGGGCCGCGAGGTCGGCCAATTTGCCGAGCACCGCGTACAAAACTATCGCCAGCACCACCACATCCGTCTGCAAAAACTCCCGGGCATTCATCGCCAGATAGCCGATGCCGGAGCTGGCGGAGATGGTTTCCGCGACGATCAGGGTCAGCCACATAAAGCCCAGGGCAAAGCGCACACCCACCAGAATCGAAGGCAGCGCGCCCGGCAGAATCACCTGACGGAACAGGCTGAAACCGGACAAACCGTAACTGCGCGCCATCTCCACCAAGGCCGGGTCGACATTGCGAATGCCGTGGTAGGTGTTGAGGTAGATCGGGAACAGCGTGCCCATCGCCACCAGAAAAATCTTCGCTGACTCATCGATGCCGAACCAGAGGATCACCAGCGGAATCAGCGCCAGGTGCGGCACGTTGCGGATCATCTGCACCGAACTGTCGAGCAGGCGTTCGCCCCATGTCGACAGACCGGTGATAAAGCCCAGCACCAGACCGATACCGCCGCCGATCACAAAACCAATACTGGCGCGCCAGCCGCTGATGGCCAGGTGTTTCCAGATTTCGCCGCTGCGCACCAGGCTGACACCCGCTTCGATCACCGCGCTGGGTGCCGGCAGAATCCGTGTCGACAACCAGCCCGCCGACACCGACAACTGCCACACCGCCAGTAGCAGCACCGGCAAGGCCCAAGGCGCGAGGCTGTGGATAAGTTTTTCGCTCTTCATGGCGCGCCTCAGCTCTGGGACGCGGCTTTGGGAAGAATGTCGTTGGCGACCATCTCGCCAAACGGGCTGACGTAACCAGCGCTTTTCGGTAGCTCGGGACGCTCGATGTCGAGGTGCGGGAACAACAACTCCGCGACCCGATACGACTCTTCCAGATGCGGGTAACCGGAGAAGATAAAGGTATCGATGCCCAGGTCCGCGTATTCCTTGACCCGCGCCGCGACAGTCGGGCCGTCACCGACCAATGCGGTGCCGGCACCGCCACGCACCAGACCGACGCCAGCCCAGAGGTTCGGGCTGACTTCGAGGTTGTCGCGGCTGCCACCGTGCAGCGCGGCCATACGCTGCTGGCCGACTGAGTCGAAGCGCGCCAACGACGCCTGAGCGCGGGCGATGGTGTCGTCGTCCAGATGGGAGATCAATCGATCCGCCGCCTGCCAGGCCTCAGCGTTGGTTTCGCGGACGATCACATGCAAACGAATACCGAAGCGCACGGTGCGTCCGAGCTTCGCGGCCTTGACGCGTACTTGTTCGATTTTCTCGGCGACGGCGGCTGGCGGCTCGCCCCAGGTCAGGACCATTTCGACCTGTTCGGCAGCCAGATCCTGCGCGGCTTCCGAGGACCCGCCGAAGTACAGCGGCGGACGCGGTTGCTGAATCGGCGGATAGAGCAGTTTCGCGCCCTTCACGCTGATGTGCTGACCGTCGTAATCGACCGTCTCGCCTTCCAGCACTCGACGCCAGATCCGGGTGAATTCCACCGAGGCCTGATAGCGTTCTTCGTGACTGAGGAACAATCCATCGCCGGCCAGTTCTTCCGGATCGCCACCGGTCACCAGGTTGAACAGCGCACGCCCACCGGACAACCGGTCCAGGGTCGCGGCCTGACGCGCGGCCACCGTCGGGGAAATAATCCCGGGGCGTAACGCGACCAGAAACTTCAAGCGCTGGGTGACCGGGATCAGCGACGCTGCCACCAACCACGAGTCTTCACAGGAGCGGCCGGTGGGAATCAACACCCCGCCGAAACCCAGACGATCCGCTGCTTGGGCGACTTGTTGCAGATAACCGTGGTCGACGGCACGAGCGCCTTCGGCGGTGCCCAGGTAATGGCCGTCGCCGTGGGTAGGCAGGAACCAGAAAATAGTGAGGCTCATGGAGTGGTCTCCTAAGGAAATCGAATTACGGCGCGGTGGCAACGGCCGCCGGTGGTGTCCAGATCACGTCTTTGATGCTCAAGGGTTTCGGAATCAATTTGAGCTGGTAGAAGCTGTCGGCGATTTTCTGCTGGGCCGCTATCACTTGCGGCGTGAGGAGATGCGCGCCGTAACCTTGGCGTTTCACCACGCGCAAGGTGATGTCTGCCGACAAGCCGAGCAGCGGCGCGACTTGTTGGGTCACCTGTTCAGGGTTGGCTTTGGACCATTCGCCGATGGCGCGGACTTCTTCCACCAGGGCCTTGATCACCGCTGGATGTTTTTCGGCGTAAGGCTTGGTCGCCAGGTAGAACTGATGGTTGTCGACGATGCCGCTGCCATCACGCAGGGTGCGTGCTTGCAGTTGCTGTTCGGCGGCGGCCTGGTACGGGTCCCAAATCACCCAGGCATCGACGCTGCCACGTTCGAACGCGGCGCGGGCATCGGCTGGCGGCAGGAATACGGTTTGGATGTCGGTGTATTTGAGACCGGCGTCTTCCAGGGCACGCACCAGCAGGTAGTGCACGTTGGAGCCTTTGTTGAGGACGACTTTCTTGCCCTTGAGGTCCTGCACCGATTTGATTGCCGAGTCTTTCGGCACCAGGATCGCCTCGCTGGTCGGTGCGGGTGGCTCGTAAGCGACGTAGAGCAGATCGGCACCGGCCGCCTGAGCGAAGACCGGTGGGGTTTCGCCGGTCACGCCGAAATCGATCGAGCCGACGTTCAGCCCTTCGAGCAACTGCGGGCCACCGGGGAATTCAGTCCATTGCACGTCGACGCCTTGGGCGGCGAGGCGTTTTTCCAGCGAGCCGCGGGCTTTGAGCAGCACCAGGGTGCCGTACTTTTGATAGCCGATTCGCAAGGTCTCGGCCGCTTGAGCTTGAGTAATAACGCCGAAGGACACAGCCGCAGCAAACAGAGCGACCAGACCACGACGCAAAATGACAGGGCGCATGGCGCTCTCCTTTTTGCAGTTGGGTTTTGGCTGCACCTGCTTGGCCGTTGTCGGCTGAGTAAGGTGAGTACATCACATTCGGGTAAGGCTTAAATGCTCCAGCGAGCACTCAATAAACGTTCATTCAACAGACGTGGATCAAGGGGCTTTGGACGTCGGGCCATGGCGCTGAAGAACTGCTCCAGTGCCTCAAACAAACGCTGCTCCAGTTGGGGTGCCAATTGCGCCTGGGCACTGCCTTCGCCGTAAGCGATCTGGCTGTCTTCGGCGAAAATCCCGTGAAGTATTTCCTGGGCTTTCAGCGCCGACAGCACCGGCTTGAGCGCGTAATCCACCGCCAGCATGTGGGCGATGCTGCCGCCAGTGGCCATCGGCAGTACAACCTTGTGGCTCAGGGCACGTTCAGGCAACAGATCCAGCACGGTTTTCAGTGCGCCGGAAAACGACGCCTTGTAGACCGGCGTGGCAATCAGCAAGCCATCGGCGTTTTCAATCTGTTGCAGCAAATCGACCACCTTCGGGCTGTCGAAGCGTGCGTGCAGCAAGTCTTCGGCCGGGAAGTCCCGTACCTGATAGCTCACCACTTCGACTCCTTGTTGCTGCAACCAGCGTTGGGAGCGATCCAGCAGCACCCCGGAACGGGAGCGTAGGCTGGGACTTCCTCCGAGTGAGACGACCAGCATGCGGCTATTCCTTAAGCGTTTCTGGCGATTCGCAGTGTGCGATCTCGCGACAATGGACAGACCTTACCAGCTGATTTATATATCTATAAATCATATTTATTCATTTATTTATTCTTTAAATGCATATGCTGAAATGCATTTCCCAGGCGAAAAAAAAGCCGTCGAAACGGCCTGAAACCCTGTTGTGTGGATACCTTAAAAAGATCGTAGCCTGCGATCTTCTGACTTTAACGATTAGGCTGCGGCGTCAATCGCAGATACGGTTTCACCGCGCGGTAGCCTTTCGGGAAGCGTTTCTTGATCTCGTCTTCATCCTTGAGTGACGGAACGATCACCACCTCGTCACCGTCCTGCCAGTTGGCCGGCGTGGCCACTTTGTAGATGTCGGTGAGTTGCAGCGAATCGATCACCCGCAAAATTTCATGGAAGTTACGCCCGGTACTGGCCGGATAGGTAATGGTCAGACGTACCTTTTTGTTCGGGTCAATTACGAACAGCGAACGGCCGCATCTGTCTTTGAAATACAAAACGCCCGATGCGGTGCATCGGGCGCTGGGGTGAAACAGGTGTAAACCTATTTCAGGACTAGACAGTCCTATTACATGAAGGCGTAGGTGTAGTTGAAGATCAGACGGGTCTGGTCCTGGGCGTCGATACCCGAGGCGTTGCCACGGTAAGTGCCATGTCGCAAGGTCGTGCCGAAGCCTTTGAGGACGCCCTGCTGGATGGTGTAATCCACACGCATGTCGGTTTCCCACTCGGACTGATCACTGCCAGTGCCGCTCTTGGCTTTGATGTTGTCGCCATGCAAGTAGGCAATCGAGGTTTTCAAGCCTGGAACACCCAGCTTGGCGAAGTCATAGGAGTACTGACCGAAGGTAGTGTTTTCACCGGCACGGGCAAACTGGCCGACCACGGCGTCAGTGAACAGGTAGAAGCTCGAGCCACCGGCACCTTCAAAATTACCGTTGCCATTGACCACGTTACCCTGGTTCAACCAGACGAAGCCGCCGTTATCGTTGACGCGCTGATGACCCAACAGGAAGGCGTTACCGCCCAGGCTGTAGGTAAACATGGCGCTCCAGGTCTTGTTATCGACCTCGCCCGGGGTCTTGGCGAAACCACCGTTGTTGTTGAACTGAAAGCCCTTATCGCCGTTCTTGCCGTCGGAGCTGCTGTCGAAATAGCGAATATCCGTCTTGAAGGACTGGTCAGTACCGATCGGCAGGACGTGCACCAGGCCCAGGAAGTTCTGCTTGTAGTAGTCTTCCAGGTTCGCGTAGTAGTACTGCAGGGTAAGGTCTTTGGTGACTTTCCAGTCAGCGCCGCCATAAACGAACTTGTTGCTGTCCTGGGTACCGCCCGCGACCGCCAGGCCAGTGGCGTTACTCGAAGCACGACCCGTTGCGTGTTCGAGCTGACCTGCGTTAAAGGTCACATTGTCGATTTCCTTGGAGGTGATGGTGCCACCTTCAAAGGTCTGGGGCAGCACACGAGAGTCGTTTGCTATCAGGATCGGCAGGTTCGGTGCCAGAGCGCCACCTACGTGTGCCTCGGTCTTGGAGAAACGCGCTTTGACGTTCCCGGCCAGACGGCTCCATTCGTGCACTGCTGAGCCATCGCTATCGCTTGGCGCGAACGTATTGCTGTCCGGGTGATGACCTCTACCGCCATCCAGATGGATGCCAACCAGCGCTTGGGCATCAACACCAAAGCCAACAGTACCTTGGGTGAATCCGGACAGATAATCGAATTTGAAACCCTGAGCCGTCTCGCGCTGGTCAGCTTTACCGGCGCGATTGTCATTGTCGAAATACATGGTCCGGGAACTGAGGCTCGCCTTGCTGTCTTCGATGAAACCGGCGGCGCCTGCCTGCTGCGCCAAAACCCCTAGGGCCACAGCCAGGGCCAAGGTGGACTTATTCATGTTTCGCTCCTCTCGTTTCTATTTTTTTTGTGCACTTTGGTCCAGGATCTAGCGCCCCGGTTCCCATAGATGCGCGATTAGCGCAAGACCGTGACTGATAAGTCAATCGTAAGCAGTCGCGTCTACGACCTTGGTCTAATCGCAGTGTTTGATCCGTTCAGGTTAATGAATTTCTCACAAACCAAAAAAGAACTATTTAGTAATTTTTCATACGATTCGGGAATATAGTTCAACACGCCTCAACCGGACCGCATGCCGGGGTATCGGCCTATGAGCTAATTCCTAAATGGTATTTACAAACGTCTGCTTAGCTTAATTCGTGCTCACGTACTCTTTCATACGTCAATCACTATCAAATAAGCGACGCCATCATGGCGAAACGTGCATCTTCCCGTCAAATTGTTACAGTTTGTATACCGTTATAAATTTTTACCGCCCGTCCGGTAAGCACTGCAAACGGGCAGCAAAACGGCAGAACTGATCGGCGCACGCCCCTGCATGAGCAGGCGCAGCCGGCGATCTGTCAGTGCCCGCGGCGAAGTCTAAGCGCCTAAGGTTACAGAGTCTTTTCGAAGATCTTCGAATTACGCTGATAGTTGTACAGCGAGGCCCGAGCCGACGGCAGGCGCTCGACGCTGCTGGGCACAAAGCCGCGTTCGCGGAACCAGTGCGCGGTACGGGTGGTGAGGACGAACAGGGTTTTCAGCCCTTGAGCGCGAGCCCGGGTTTCGATCCGTTCCAGCAGTTCATCACCACGGCCGCCGTGGCGGTATTCCGGGTTCACCGCCAGACACGCCAGCTCTCCGGCATCCGAATCGGCAATCTGATACAACGCGGCACAGGCGATGATCATGCCTTCACGCTCGACCACGCTGAACTGCTCGATTTCGCGCTCCAGCACTTCGCGTGAACGACGCACCAGAATCCCCTGCTCTTCCAATGGGCTGATCAGGTCCAGCAAACCGCCGACGTCTTCGATAGCCGCTTCGCGCACCAGCTCGAATTGCTCCTGGGCGACCAGCGTACCGCCACCGTCACGGGTGAACAGTTCGGTCAGCAGCGCGCCGTCTTCGGCATAACTGACAATGTGGCTACGACCGACGCCGCCTCGGCAAGCTTCGGCCGCCGCATCCAGCAACTCTGCCTGATAGTTGCCACCCAGACGCTGCAAGTGCGCCGGCACCTGTTGCGGACGCAGTTCGCGGACCAGGCGGCCGCTCTCGTCGATCAGCCCCAGGTCTGCGCCAAACAGCAGCAGCTTGTCGGCACCCAGATCGATGGCCGCGCGGGTGGCGACGTCTTCGCAGGCCAGGTTGAAGATTTCCCCGGTCGGCGAGTAACCCAGCGGCGAGAGCAGCACGATGGAGCGCTCATCCAGCAGACGGTTAATGCCCTTGCGGTCGACCCGACGCACTTCGCCGGTGTGGTGATAGTCGATCCCTTCAAGCACACCGATCGGCCGTGCGGTCACCAGGTTGCCGCTGGCCACCCGCAAACGCGAGCCCTGCATCGGCGAGGACGCCATGTCCATCGACAAGCGCGCCTCGATGGCGATGCGCAGTTGGCCCACCGCGTCGATCACGCACTCCAGGGTCGCCGCATCGGTGATGCGCATCCCGTGGTGGTAATGCGGGGTCAGGCCGCGCGCGGCAAGTCGGGTTTCAATTTGCGGACGCGAACCGTGAACCAGTACCAACCGCACGCCCAGGCTGTGCAGCAACACCAGGTCGTGGACGATATTGCCGAAGTTCGGGTGCTCGACGCCGTCGCCGGGCAGCATGACGACGAAGGTGCAATCGCGGTGAGCATTAATGTAAGGGGAAGCGTGACGAAGCCAATTAACGTATTCGGGCATAACACCTGCGCCTGTAATAAATAGCAGCCGAAAAAAGGACGAAGCAAAACGCACAGCGGGCTGATGGTTATCGTCGGAACAGGCTTGGCAACACGCGCGCTCTCCTCATGAATACGGGTTAAACACCGGCAATTTAACTGCGAACCCCTGTAGGAGCTGCCGAAGGCTGCGATCTTTTGATCTTGCTTCTTAAAAAAATCAAAAGATCGCAGCCTTCGGCAGCTCCTACAAGGTTTGCGAGTTTTGGGCCGGGGTCAGGCAGTAATGTTCGATCAGTTGACGTAATAGATGCACGGTAGGCTGCAAACGTGACATTTCGAGGTATTCCCCCGGTTGGTGGGCGCAGGCGATATCGCCGGGACCAAGCACCACCGTCTCGCAGCCAAGACGCTGAAGATAAGGCGCTTCGGTGCCGAACGCTACTGCTTCGGCGAGGTGGCCGGTGAGTTTTTCGGCAACCCGCACCAGTTCCGAGTCCGCCGCCTGCTCGAACGGTGGCACTTCGGGGAACAACGGCGCGTAGTCGATCTTCACGTGATGGAGCTCGGCGACCGGTTCGAGTTTCTGCCGGATTGCCGCGCGCAACGCGTTCGGGTCCATGCCTGGCAAAGGCCGGAGGTCGAATTCCAGCGAGCATTGACCGCAGATCCGGTTCGGGTTGTCGCCACCGTGGATGCAGCCGAAATTCAGCGTCGGTTGCGGCACGCTGAACTGCGGATTACGAAACTCGCGCTGCCATTGCAGGCGCAAGCCGCGTAATTCGCCCATCGCATCGTGCATGGCTTCCAGAGCGCTGTGGCCCAGGCTCGGATCGGACGAATGGCCGCTCTGACCGAGAATGTCGATGCGCTCCATCATCACGCCTTTGTGCAGGCGGATGGGCTTGAGCCCCGTCGGCTCACCGATCACCGCCGCCCGACCCAATGGCCGGCCAGCAGCAGCCAGGGCCCGCGCGCCGGCCATGGAACTTTCTTCGTCACAGGTGGCGAGGATCATCAGCGGTTGCTTGAACGGTTTATCCAGCAGCGGCAGCACGGCTTCGATGGCCAGCGCAAAAAAGCCCTTCATATCACAACTGCCGAGGCCGACCCAGCGACCGTCGACTTCGGTCAGTTTCAGCGGATCGGTCTGCCACAGGGCACCGTCGAACGGCACCGTGTCGCTGTGCCCGGCCAGTACCAGCCCACCGGGGCCGCTGCCAAAACTGGCGAGCAGGTTGAATTTGCCGGGGCTGACCTGCTGGATTTCGCACGAAAAACCCAGGTCGCCAAGCCAGCTCGCCAGCAAATCAATGACCGCACGATTGGATTGATCCAGATGGGATTGGGTGCAGCTGACAGACGGTTCGGCGATCAGCGCAGCGAACTGGTCTTTCATGGACGGCAAAGGCATCGCTGACTCCCAACTCCCGAATTGAAGTCCATCATAGAACCATCTGGCGACAGGAATAAACCGTCGCGGCGCGTACGTTTAGTGAGTGCTGTACACTGCACGGCCTTGGCAGCCACACATTCCCCCGGCTGCGCTCCCGATCCTGGATTTTCCGGCCATGCAGAAAGAAACCGAAATCAAACTCCGCGTCAGCCGCGAAACCCTCGCCGCCCTGCGTGAGCACCCGTTACTGAAAAAACGCAACAAAAGTGGCTGGGAACGCCGTGAGTTGATGAACCAGTACTTCGACACGCCAGAGCGTGACCTGGCCCGCGCCAAAGTCGCCCTGCGCCTGCGCCGCGATGGCGAAGAAGTGATTCAAACGCTCAAGACCCGTGGCCACAGCGTCGCCGGTCTGTCCGAGCGTAACGAATACGACTGGAACCTGCCCAAAGCCAAGCTCGACGTGAAGAAACTCGACGGCGAATGCTGGCCCGAAGAGCTGGCCGAGCTGGACAAGAAAACCCTGAAGGCCATTTTCACCACTGACTTCGTGCGCGAACGTGCAGAAATCGCCTGGGGTCGTGGCAAGACCAAAGTGGTCATCGAAGCCGCGCTGGACCTGGGCCACGTGATTGCCGGCAAGCAGAAAGAAGAAATCTGCGAGCTGGAACTGGAACTGCGCGAAGGCGAGCCGGCGGCATTGCTGGAACTGGCCGCCGAACTGGCCGCGACTCTGGCGCTGATGCCGTGTGACATCAGCAAGGCCGAACGCGGCTACCGTCTGTTCGACGCCAACAGCTATTCGTTGAGCCTGCCGGCACCGCAGATCACCGCCGAAACGCCGCTGGACGATGCGTTCGCCGCGCTGAGCTGGCACTTGCTGGGCAGCAGCCAGCGTCTGGCCGAGCAATATCGCTTCAACGGCCACTGGCGTCTGTTGCAGGACTGGGTCGAAAATCTGGCTGAATTGCGCGCGCTGCTCAGCAGCCTGGGTCAAGCCGCACCCCGTCAGTCGACCCACGACTTGCGCGTGGCGCTGGATGCCTTGCTCGAAGACTGGCGCCCGCTGGTACAAGCCGGTCTGGACGACGAAGACGTGCGCAAAGCCGCGCCGGAGCAGTTCCTCGAAGAACTGGAAGACCCGCGCTGGGGCGTGTTCTCGCTGAACACTTCGCGCTGGTTGCTGGCCCGTACCTGGGCTGCCGATCGCAACACCCGCGGTAATCGCCAGGGCGCTGCGCAACTGGGCAGCTGGCTGCCGCGTCTGCTCGGTGAAGAAGCGACGTCCCTGCAGTTGCAGCGTTATCAGCAACAGCCGGAAGACCTGGCCGAGCAACTGCCTCGCATCGAACGCATCCAGGCCTGGCTGCACCATGCCCGCAACGTGCTGGAGATCCCGGAAATGGATCGCCTGTATGGTGAGTTGAACAAACTCACGCAACTGGCCAACGAGCCGATCACCGACGAAGTGCTGGATGCGCGCAAGCAGCAGGCGATTGCGGTGTATCAGAACCGCGCGTGGAAGATGTTGCTGCGTATGTAAGATCAAAAGATCGCAGCCTACGGCAGCTCCTACGGATTTGGGTCGATCACCCGATTGGGTTCGACACAAATCCATCGTAGGAGCTGCCGAAGGCTGCGATCTTTTGCTTTATCGCAACACCGGCAAACTCGTCGTGGACTTGATTTCCGACAAAGCCACGATCGAGTTGACCTCCTGAATCCCCGGCACCATCGACAGCTTCTCGAAGAAGAAGCGCTCATAGGCTTCGATGTCCGCCGTGACGATCCGTAGCAAGAAATCCACCGCCCCCATCAGCACATAACACTCCAGCACCTCCGGGAAACCGCGAATCGCCTCGGTGAATTCGGTGAAGTTCGAACGCCCGTGGGCGTTGAGTTTGATCTCGGCGAAGATCTGCGTGTTGAGGCCGATTTTCTTGCGATCGAGCAACGTCACCTGCCCGCGAATAACGCCGTCCTCCTTCATCCGCTGAATGCGCCGCCAGCACGGCGACTGCGATAACCCGACCTGCTCGGCAATCTGCGCACTGGACAGCGAAGCGTCCTCTTGCAGCAGCGCCAGAATCCGTCGGTCATACGCGTCAAGTTCGCTATGCATAGAAAAACCCATAAAGACGTTATCCGAGAATTGAACAATTCGATTTAAAGCCAACTATCTCCATCATAGATAAGAAATACCGCGCACCGAATGTAAAAATTTCTCCAGTGATTTGGAGACCGACCATGCCCCCGCTCGAAGCCGTCAGCAACACCCCCACCCGCGCCGATGTGTGGAACGTCAGCAATGCCCATTGCCGCGTGCACTACCAACTGCTGGCCGAGGCCGAACCGGACGTGCTGTGCCGGACGCTCAATCTGTTTGCGCTGCAGTTTCTGGTGCCGCAGCACGTCAACGTACTGCGTCGAGACGACCTGCTGTCGATCGACATCGTCATGGACGGTCTGAGCTGGCACCGCGCCCAGGTGATCGCGGAAAAATTACGTAACCTGATCAGTGTGTGCTCCGTGGAGCTGCAAGCAGCTGATTCGCAATGGATTCAACCCACGCAGGCCGCCGGCTGAGGAGCCCCTGCAAAAACTCGCAACGATGAATCGGCCAATGGCCGAACGGACGGCCCATGTGAGGACTATTCTTGGCATCTGTGGTCAGAGACGCACCTGTCTAAACCGCTCGTTGCAGGATCGTTTCCATAAGGAGCCCGGATGTCCGTTCAACTTGCCACTCAGGATCGCTGGCTGGATCTCAATGACCTGCTGCGCGAACTGGTCGCCCAAGGTTTCATCAGCCAGGACTCGGCCGAGCATGCGCTGACCACCCGCCGTAATGCCAGCAACAGCCAGTTGCACCCGCTGGAGTTTCTCGCCAGCCAACACCTCGACGACCTCAGCCGCCCCGGCAAACGCCTGGATCTGGAAAACCTGACCCTGTGGCTCTCGCAGCAGGCCGGTCAGCCTTATTTGCGCATCGACCCGCTGAAAATAAACGTCGCGCAAATCACCCCGCTGATGTCCTACGCCTTTGCCCAGCGCCACAAGATTCTCGCGGTATCGATTGACCGCGACGCCGTCACCGTCGCCAGTGCGCAGCCTTATGTGCGCAGCTGGGAAGCTGACCTGACCCACGTTCTACAACTGCCGATCAAACGCGTAGTGGCCAACCCGGCGGACATCCAGCGCTTCAGCGTGGAGTTCTTTCGCCTGGCCAAATCGGTCAGCGGCGCGACCCATGCCGATCAGCACATGAACACCCTGGGCAACTTCGAACAGTTGCTCAACCTCGGCGCCAGCGATCAGGAGCCAGACGCCAACGACGCGCACATCGTCAACATCGTCGACTGGTTGTTCCAGTACGCCTTCCAGCAGCGCGCCAGCGATATCCACATCGAACCACGGCGCGAGCAAGGCACCGTGCGTTTTCGCATCGACGGCGTGTTGCACAACGTCTATCAATTTCCACCGCAGGTGACCATGGCGATTGTCAGTCGCCTGAAAAGCCTTGGGCGAATGAACGTCGCGGAAAAGCGCAAACCCCAGGACGGCCGGGTCAAAACCAAGACACCGGACGGCGGCGAAGTGGAGTTGCGGCTGTCGACGCTACCCACGGCGTTCGGGGAAAAAATGGTCATGCGGATCTTCGATCCGGAAGTGCTGCTCAAGGACTTCGACCAGCTGGGTTTTTCTGCCGATGATCTGCGGCGCTGGCAGGACATGACCCGACAACCCAACGGCATCATTCTGGTCACCGGGCCGACCGGTTCGGGCAAGACCACCACGCTCTACACCACGCTGAAAAAACTCGCGACGCCCGAGATCAACCTCTGCACCATCGAAGACCCGATCGAAATGGTCGAGCCGGCGTTCAATCAGATGCAGGTCCAGCACAACATCGACCTGACCTTTGCCAGCGGCGTGCGCGCGCTGATGCGACAAGACCCGGACATCATCATGATCGGCGAGATCCGCGACCTCGAAACCGCCGAAATGGCCATTCAAGCCGCGCTCACCGGGCACCTGGTGTTGTCGACCCTGCACACCAACGACGCACCGAGCGCCATCAGCCGCTTACTGGAACTCGGCGTGCCGCATTACCTGATCAAAGCCACCGTGCTGGGGGTCATGGCGCAACGGCTGGTCCGCACTTTATGCCCGCATTGCAAGGCGCCGCTGACACTGGGCGAAGACGACTGGCAAACCTTGACCCGCCCCTGGCAAGCACCGCTGCCAAGCAACGCCCAGCGCGCCATTGGCTGCCTGGAATGCCGCGACACCGGCTATCGCGGACGCGCCGGAGTCTACGAAATCATGCAACTGACCGACGGCGTCAAAGCCTTGATCAACCCCGACACCGACCTGCTCGCAGTCCGTCGCCAGGCATTCAAGGAAGGCATGCGCAGCCTGCGGCTGTCGGGTGCGCAAAAAGTGGCAGCGGGGTTGACGACGATTGAAGAGGTGCTGCGGGTGACGCCGCAGAGTGAGCAGAAATAGGGGGGGTTATCCTGGTCGAACACGCCGATGAACGCTACGGAACTCGTTTGGGGTATTGGCAATCCAACCTGCCAGAAATCCCACTGGAGTCACCCGCAATGCGCTTTAAATTTGCTGCCGCTACGCTTGCCTTGCTGTCCCTGTCTGTAGGTTCAGCAATGGCTCGTGATCATGATCATGATGGCATCTTGCAAGAAGTTATTTCCTCAGGTGCGACCACCGCGTCCACCTACCTGACCTCCAGGGATCACAAGCTGGTCGTCGCCGCTCAGGACGACGCCAGCAGTTTCGTGGCCAGTGACGGCAATATCCGTGGTCCGTACCTGGAATCTGCCATGCAGAAAGTCCGTGCGGACAATCCAGGCCTGAAGGCCACCGACATGGAGTTGGCCAACGCAATTTTGGCCAAGAACGCGGTCGCCCCGGAATAATTTTGTTGCTGTAAAAATGCCGCTCCCAAGAGCGGCATTTTTTTGTCCACTAAACAGCAAAGATCGCAGCCTTCGGCAGCTCCTACGCCGATTACGTTCCCTTGTAGGAGCTGGCGAAGCCTGCGATCTTTTGATCATGCTCAGCGGTATTCATCCACCGGCACGCAGGCACAGAACAGGTTGCGATCTCCGTAAACGTTGTCCACGCGATTCACCGTCGGCCAGTATTTATGCAGCCTGGTGTGCGCATCCGGGGTCACCGCTTGCTCGATACTGTAGGGCCGATCCCAGACGCCAATAATGTCCGCCAAGGTATGAGGCGAGCGTTTCAGCGGATTGTCCTCGGCAGACCAATTGCCATTCTGCACCTCGGCAATTTCTGCGCGAATACTCAGCATCGCGTTGATAAAGCGATCCAGTTCCGCCTTGGATTCACTTTCGGTGGGCTCGACCATCAACGTTCCCGGCACCGGGAAAGACATGGTGGGTGCATGGAAACCGTAATCCATCAGCCGCTTGGCGACGTCTTCTTCGCTGATGCCGGTCTGCGCCTTGAGCGGACGCAAGTCGAGGATGCATTCGTGCGCCACCCGTTCGTTGCGCCCGGTGTAGAGCACCGGGAACGCACCGGACAACTGTTTCGCCAGGTAGTTGGCCGAGAGAATCGCCACTTCGCTGGCATCGGCCAGTTGCGGCCCCATCATCGCGATGTACATCCAGCTGATCGGCAAAATGCTCGCACTGCCCCAAGGTGCTGCGCTGACCGCACCATTTCGACAATCAGGCCCATCGATCGGCACTATCGGGTGATTGGCCACGAACGGCGCCAAATGCGCCCGCACGCCAATCGGCCCCATCCCCGGCCCGCCTCCGCCATGGGGAATGCAGAAGGTCTTGTGCAGGTTCATGTGCGAGACATCGGCGCCGATATCCGCCGGGCGGGCCAGCCCGACCTGCGCATTGAGGTTGGCGCCGTCCATGTACACCTGACCGCCATGGCTGTGGATAACGTCGCAGATTTCGCTGATGCCCTCTTCGTATACCCCATGGGTCGAAGGGTACGTGGCCATCAGGCAGGAGAGCTTGTCGCCGGCAGCCAGCGCCTTGGCTTTCAGGTCATCGAGGTCGACGTTACCGGCATCGTCGCAGTCGACGATCACCACCCGCATCCCGGCCATCTGTGCCGAGGCCGGGTTGGTGCCGTGGGCTGACGCGGGAATCAGGCAAATGTCACGCACCCCCTGTTGACGGCTTTCATGGTATTTGCGAATCGCCAGCAACCCGGCGTATTCACCTTGGGCGCCGGAGTTGGGCTGCATGCAGATCGCATCGAAACCGGTGATCGCGCAGAGCCAGCGCTCCAGTTCGCTGATCATCAGCGAATAGCCCAACGCCTGTTCCTTCGGTGCAAAAGGGTGCAGATTGGCGAATTCTGGCCAGGTGATCGGGATCATCTCGCTGCTGGCGTTGAGTTTCATGGTGCAGGAGCCCAGCGGGATCATCGACTGGTTAAGCGCCAGGTCTTTGTTCTCCAGTTGCTTGAGGTAGCGCAGCATCTCGGTTTCGCTGTGGTGGGCGTTGAACACCGGATGACGCAAATACGCTGTGGCCCGTAACAAGCCGTCGGGAATCCCGGAGACCAGCGGCTCGCCATCCAGCTGCGCAACGTCAAGCCCATGATCGGCGCCCAGGAACACATCAAACAGCTGCGCCACGGTGCCTTCATCGCAGCTTTCATCGAGACTCAAACCCAGTTGCCCACGCCCGAGAATCCGCAGGTTGATCTGCGCCGCTCTGGCGCTTTCGAGGATTGCGGTCTGACTGCCGCCGACTTCCAGGGTCAAGGTGTCGAAGAACTGTTTGTTCAGCCGGGTAATGCCGTTGCGCTCAAGCCCGGCGGCGAGGATGCAGGTCAACCGATGCACCCGCTGAGCGATGCGTTTGAGCCCCTGCGGGCCATGGTAGACCGCGTAAAAACTGGCGATGTTGGCCAGCAATACCTGGGCCGTGCAGATGTTCGAGTTGGCCTTCTCGCGGCGGATGTGTTGCTCGCGGGTTTGCAGGGCCATGCGCAGCGCGACGTTGCCGCGAGCATCTTTCGAAACGCCGATAATCCGCCCGGGAATCGCCCGTTTGTATTCGTCGCGGCTGGCGAAGAACGCTGCGTGAGGGCCGCCATAGCCCATCGGCACGCCAAAGCGCTGGGACGAGCCGAACACCACATCGGCGCCCATTTCACCCGGCGGCGTCAGCAATAACAGGCTCAGCAGATCAGCCGCCACGCAGGCCAGCGCCTGCTGCGCATGCAAGTGATCGATCAGCGGGCGCAGGTCGCGGATCTCACCGTGGGTATCGGGGTACTGCAGCAGTGCGCCAAATACCTGATGCTGTTTCAAGTTATCCACAGCGTCGACGATCAGTTCGAAGCCAAAGCCTTCGGCGCGGGTCTGCACCACGGAAATGGTTTGCGGGTGGCAGTTTTCGTCGACGAAGAACAGATTGCTTTTCGACTTCGCGACACGCTTGGCCAGCGCCATGGCTTCGGCCGCCGCTGTGGCTTCGTCGAGCAACGAGGCGTTGGCCAGTTCCAGGCCCGTAAGGTCGATGGTCAATTGCTGGAAGTTGAGCAGCGCTTCGAGTCGCCCTTGAGCAATCTCTGGCTGATACGGGGTGTAAGCGGTGTACCAACCGGGATTTTCCAGCACGTTGCGCAAGATCACCGCCGGCAGGAGGGTGCCGTGGTAACCCATGCCGATCAGGCTGGTCCAGACCTGATTCTGTTCGGCATAGCCACGCAGTTTTGCCAGCGCGGCCTCTTCATCGAGCGCTGGCGGCAAGTCCAGTTCGCGGTTGAGGCGAATGCCCGGCGGCACCGTCTGCTCGATCAGCTCGACACGGCTGCCGAGCCCGAGGCTGTCGAGCATCGCCTGCTGCTCGGCGGTGTCCGGCCCCAAGTGGCGCCGCAGAAAGGCATTCGGGTCTCGTAACTGGCTCAAGGATGGCAACTGGGACATGACGGGCTCTCTCTTGAATGGCGCTCAACGTCGATGCAACTCGATCAAAGCAGCATAGCTCCCCCTGTGCACTCGGCATGGCGTCTTTGCTCAATCAGGCTCATCATGTGCGGCGCATACATCTACCGTCAGCCAATCGGGTGCACTGATCGTCATGAGCCAACTGCCTTTTCTGCCGTTTTCCAAACCTACTATCGATGAAGCCACAATTGCCGCTGTCGGCGATGTCCTGCGCTCCGGCTGGATCACCAGCGGGCCCAAGGTTCAGGCGTTCGAAGCCCAGCTCTCGGAGTTTTTTGGCGGCCGTCCGGTGCGCACGTTCAACTCCGGGACCTGCACCATGGAGATCGCCCTGCGCATCGCCGGGATCGGTGCCGGTGACGAAGTCATCACCACGCCGATTTCCTGGGTCGCCACGGCCAACGTGATTCTCGAAGTGGGCGCCACCCCGGTGTTTGCCGACATCGACCCGATCACCCGCAACATCGACCTGGACCAACTCGAAGCGGCCATTACCCCGCGCACCAAGGCCATCATCCCGGTGTACCTCGCCGGTTTGCCGGTGGACATGAGCCGTCTGTATGCGATCGCGAAGAAGCATGGCCTGCGCATTGTCGAAGACGCCGCCCAGGCACTGGGTTCGAGCTGGAATGGTCAGCGCATCGGCGCTACGGGCGACTTCGTGTCGTTCAGCTTCCAGGCGAACAAGAACGTCACCTCCTCGGAAGGTGGCTGCCTGGTGTTGAACAACGCTGAAGAAGTACGGCTGGCCGAGAAGTATCGCCTGCAAGGCGTGACCCGCACTGGTTTCGATGGCCTGGACGTCGATGTGCTGGGTGGCAAGTTCAACATGACCGACGTGGCGGCCGCCATTGGCCTGGGCCAATTCGCGCACATTGATGCCATCACCGCTCATCGTCGCGAGCTGGCCAAGCATTACTTCGCTTGTTTCGGCAATGATTTCGAAGCCAAATACGGTGCGCAGCTGCCACCGGCGGACTTCACCAACAGCAACTGGCACCTGTTCCAGCTGGTGCTGCCAGAGCGCAAGGACGGCAAACCGGCCCGCGCGACGTTCATGGAGCAAATGCAGGAACTGGGCGTCGGCATCGGCTACCACTACCCGCCGATCCACCTGCTGAGCCTTTACCGCGAACGCGGTTTCAAGGAAGGCATGTTCCCGGTGTCCGAGCGCGTCGGTCGTCTGATCGTTTCGCTGCCGATGTTCACGGCCATGAGCAAAAGCGATGTCGAGCGTTCAGTGGCGGCGGTGAAGGCCGTTTTGCAGGCTTGATACATGCCTGACTCACCGTAGGAGCTGCCGCAGGCTGCGATCTTTGTTCAGAAGATCAAAAGATCGCAGCCTGCGGCAGCTCCTACGGGCGAGCATTACTCGCCGATGGCGTTCTTGTAGCCAGTAGGGTCGAGCAACTTGTCCAGTTCAGAGGTATCACTTGGCTCGAGCTTGAAGAACCAGCTGTCGTATGGCGCGCTGTTGACCAGTTCCGGGTTGTTGGCCAACTCTTCGTTAATCGCAATGACGGTACCGGAGACCGGCGAGTAGATATCCGACGCGGCCTTGACCGACTCGACGACGCCCGCAGTCTCACCGGCAGCGAACACCTTGCCGATTTCCGGCAGCTCGACGAACACTACATCACCCAAGGCTTCCTGAGCGTGGTCTGAAATACCGACTTTTACGCCGCCATCTTCATCCAGACGGGCCCATTCGTGACTTTCGGCAAAACGCAGGTCGGCAGGGATATCGCTCATGTTCTGTGTCCTCAAGAAGAAATGTCAGCGGTTGATTGCCCGCCAGAAAAAGTTAGATCAGGGTTTTGCCATGACGCACGAAGGTCGGTTTGACCACCCGAACCGGGTACCACTTGCCACGAATTTCCACTTCTGCCCGGTCGGCGGTCGCCATCGGCACACGCGCCAAGGCGATCGATTTGCTAAGCGTAGGAGAGAAACTACCACTGGTGATCTCCCCTTCGCCAACATCAGCGATGCGAACCACCTGATGGGCGCGTAAAACTCCACGTTCTTCGAGCACCAGACCGACCAGTTTGTGCTTCACGCCAGTCGCCCGTTCAGCCTCTAACGCCACCCGGCCGATGAATTGACGGGTGGCCGGTTCCCAGGCAATGCTCCAGGCCATATTGGACGCCAGCGGTGAGACGTCCTGATGAATGTCCTGACCGTAGAGGTTCATTCCGGCCTCAAGGCGCAGCGTATCGCGAGCGCCGAGGCCAATGGGCGATATGCCGGCGCCGACCAGATCGTTGAAAAACCCCGGCGCCTGATCGGCCGGCAGGGC
Organism: Pseudomonas sp. GW822-FHT02D10; assembly: GCF_058802345.1. Lineage (NCBI taxonomy): Bacteria > Pseudomonadati > Pseudomonadota > Gammaproteobacteria > Pseudomonadales > Pseudomonadaceae > Pseudomonas > Pseudomonas sp. GW822-FHT02D10. The sequence goes on along the minus strand of NZ_JBXAOB010000002.1, from coordinate 396,327 downwards.
AATCTCCAGACCGTCTTCGCCGGTGTAGCCGGTACGGGCGATGAACCAGTCACCGTCACAGTGCCCTTCGAACGGTTTGAGTTGCTGGATCAGCGTGCCACGGGACTGGGTCACCAGTTCGGCGATTTTTTGCCGCGCGTGCGGACCTTGAATCGCCAGCATCGCCAACTCGCTGCGCTCATGCAGTTGCACCTGATAGTCGCCAAGCTGGGCCTGCATCCAGGCCATGTCCTGATCGCGGGTGGCGGCGTTTACCACCAGACGGTAAGCGTTTTCCAGGCGATAGACGATCATGTCGTCGACCACCCCGCCCCGCTCATTGAGCATGGTGCTGTACAAGGCACGGCCGACACTGTGCAGACGTTCGACATCATTGGCCAGCACATGCTGGAGCCAAGCCTTGGCCTGAGGGCCGCTGACATCGATTACGGTCATATGGGAGACATCGAAAACCCCACAGTCGCGGCGCACCTGATGGTGTTCCTCGACCTGCGAGCCGTAATGCAATGGCATATCCCAACCGCCAAAATCGACCATCTTCGCGCCGAGTGCGAGATGAAGGTCATACAGAGGCGTACGCTGTCCCATGGGTTTCTCCTTCCGGGCGTGGCGAAGGTACGGACAGGCGCTGCATGGTTGAAAGCCTTGAAATAGAGGGCTTCCAGCCAATTTCAGCAACCCGGTCTGAAGGACGATCCGCACCGAATGCCGCGCATTGTAGCCGCAAGGTGTAGGACTGACACCTAGCCGTTTCGATGTGCCGAGCGGCGGATCAATCCGATGACCGGTAACAGTCCCACCAGAATCAACGTCAGCGCGGGCAACGACGCCCGCGCCCACTCGCCTTCGCTGGTCATTTCGAAGATCCGCACCGCCAGCGTGTCCCAGCCAAACGGGCGCATCAGCAAGGTCGCGGGCATTTCCTTGAGCACATCGACGAACACCAGCAACGCCGCGCTCAGCGTGCCGGGCAGCAACAGCGGCAGATACACCTTGAAAAACAGTCGTGGCCCACTGACACCCAAACTGCGTGCAGCTTCCGGCAATGACGGGCGGATCCGCGCCAGGCTGTTTTCCAACGGCCCGTAGGCCACCGCAATGAATCGCACCAGATACGCCAGCAGCAACGCCGACAAGCTGCCCAGCAGCAACGGTTTACCTGCACCGCCGAGCCAGCCTGACAGCGGCACCACCAGTTCGCGGTCCAGATAACTGAACGCCAGCATGATCGATACCGCCAGCACCGAACCGGGCAAGGCGTAGCCGATATTGGCCAGGCTGACTCCGGAGCGAATCGCCCGTGTCGGTGCCAGGCGTCGGGCAAACGCCAGCAGCAGCGCGACGCTGACGGTGATCAGCGCGGCCATGGCGCCCAGGTACAGCGTCTGCGTGATCAGCCCGGTGTAACGCTCGTCCAGGTCGAAGCGCCCGCGCTGCCAGAACCACGCCACCAGTTGCAGCAACGGAATGACGAACGCACAGGCAAACACCAGCCCGCACCAACTGCTGGCAGCCGCAGCCTTGAACCCGCGCAGGTGATAGAGCGCCTTGCCCCGTGGCCGCTCGTTACTCGCCTGGCTGGCACCGCGAGCGCGGCGTTCGCCGTAAAGCAGCAGCATCACCACCAGCAGCAACAGGCTGGCCAGTTGTGCGGCGCTCGACAGGCTGAAGAAGCCGTACCAGGTTTTGTAGATCGCCGTGGTGAAGGTGTCGAAGTTGAACACCGACACCGCACCGAAATCCGCCAGCGTCTCCATCAACGCCAAGGCGACACCGGCACCAATCGCTGGCCGGGCCATCGGCAAGGCCACACGCCAGAATGCTTGCCACGGTGACTGGCCTAGCACTCGCGCAGCCTCCATCAAACCTTTGCCCTGAGCCAGAAACGCCGTACGCGCCAGCAGGTAGACATAGGGATAGAACACCAGCACCAACACCAGAATCACCCCACCGGTGGAGCGCACGCGCGGCAGCCGCAAACCGCTGCCGAACCCTTCGCGCAGCAGAGTTTGCACGGGGCCAGAGAAATCCAGCAGCCCGACAAAAACGAATGCCAACACATAGGCCGGGATCGCAAACGGCAGCATCAGCGCCCAATCCAGCCACCGTCGCCCTGGGAACTCGCAAAGGCTGGTCAGCCACGCCAGGCTCACGCCCAGCAGTGTGACGCCAACCCCGACGCCGAGGATCAGCGTCAGGGTGTTGCCCAGCAAGCGCGGCATCTGGGTGTCCCACAGGTGCGACCAGATCTGCAGGTCGACGGTTTGCCACGACAGCAGCAATACGCTGAGCGGCAGCAGCACCAGGGCGGCAACGACGAAAACCAGCGGATACCAACGGCGTTGGGCGAGATGGGCCAAGGAAAAGCTCAGTTCCAGCCCGCGCGGTCCATCAGGCGAATGGCTTCAGCCTGACGCAGACCCGCCACTTCAACCGGCAGGGTATCCGGGATGAACGTGCCCCAGGCCTCGACTTCAGCGGACGGTTTCACCGTCGGGTTGGCCGGGAATTCCTGGTTAACGTCGGCGAAGATTTTTTGCGCTTCGGGGGTGGTCATCCATTCCACCAGAGCCTTGGCGGCTTCCGGATGCGGCGCGTATCGGGTCAGGCCAATGCCCGACAGGTTCACGTGTACGCCACGGTCAGCCTGGTTTGGCCAGAACAGTTTGACCGGCAGATCCGGCTTCTGCTGGTGCAGACGGCCGTAGTAGTAAGTGTTGACGATACCGACGTCGCATTGCCCGGCGCTGATCGCTTGCAGTACGGCGATGTCGTCGGAGAACACGTCAGTGGACAGGTTGCGAACCCAGCCCTTGATGATTGCTTCGGTTTTATCCGCGCCATGGGTTTCGATCAGGGTGGCGGTCAACGACTGGTTGTAGACCTTCTTCGCGGTACGCAGGCACAGGCGACCTTCCCACTGCTTGTCAGCCAATGCTTCATAGGTGGTCAGTTCCGAAGGTTTTACCCGCTCGGTGGAATAGGCCAGCGTCCGTGCCCGCAGGCTCAGACCGGTCCAGGCATGAGAAGCGGCGCGGTATTGCTGCGGGATGTTGGTGTCGATCACCTTGGAGGTGAACGGCTGCAGGATGCCCATTTGCTCGGCCTGCCAGAGGTTGCCGGCATCGACGGTGAGCAGCAGGTCGGCGGTGGCGTTCTCGCCTTCGGCCTTGATGCGCTGCATCAGCGGCGCTTCCTTGTCGGTGATGAACTTGACCTTTACGCCGGTTTTTTGGGTGTAGGCATCGAAGACCGGTTTGATCAGCTCGTCGATACGCGAGGAGTAGACCACCACCTCGTCAGCGGCCTGAGCGGTGGTGCCCAGCAGAGTCAGGGCGAGGGCTGTCAGTAGACGCTTCGGTGCCAACATGGGAGCGGTCTCTCGAAATCAAAAATGAGCCGAAATGATAAGGACTCACATTTAGCTTCTCAACCGATCCTGCCCCGGAGGAGTTACCGGATGTTGCACCACCGGGGATTGATGGTGAATGTGCAGCCGCCATCGCGAGCAAGCTCGCTCCCACAGGGGAGCACCTGTCATCACAAAACCTGTGAACACCGGGGATACTGTGGGAGCGAGCTTGCTCGCGATGGCGGCATCGGCTCCGACGCAAAATGTCAGGCCTTGGCGAGCTCCGGCAGATCCCCGATCAATCCAAGCGCTTCGCGCACGAACAGCGCCTTGGCTTCGGGCATCTGGTCGACCATTTTCAACCCGGTGTTGCGCAACCAGCGCAGCGGCAAAGGGTCGGCCTGGAACAAGCGCTCAAAGCCTTCCATCGCCGCCATCAGCGCCAGGTTGTGGGGCATGCGACGGCGCTCGTAGCGACTCAAGACCTTCACATCCGCCAGGCGCTCGCCACGGCTGGCCGCGTGCAGCAGCACTTCGGCCAGCACCGCCGCATCGAGAAAACCGAGGTTGACGCCCTGCCCGGCCAACGGATGAATGGTGTGAGCGGCGTCGCCGATCAGCGCCAGGCCCTCAGCCACATAGCGCTTGGCGTGGCGCTGACGCAGCGGCACGCACAGTCGCGGGTCGGCGCTCAGCACGCTGCCCAGGCGCCCTTCGAAGGCGCGCTCCAGCTCATGACAGAAGCCTTCGTCATCCAGCGCCATCAGGCGTTCGGCTTCGCTCGGGGTGGTCGACCAGACGATCGAGCACCAGTCTTGCTGACCGTCACGCTCCAAGGGCAGGAACGCCAGCGGACCGTGGTCGGTAAAACGCTGCCAGGCCGTCATCTGGTGCGCCAGCGTGCTGCGAACGCTGGTGACGATGGCGTGATGCAGATAATCCCACTCGCGAGTCGCGACACCGGTGAGGCGGCGCACAGCCGAGTTGGCGCCGTCCGCCGCGATCACCAGGGGGGCACGCAGCGTGCGGCCATCGGCCAGGGTCAGCAGCCAGTCGTCGCCGGAACGGCGCATCTGCTCCAGACGCGCGTTGGCCAGCAGGCCCAGGTCGCAATCATGCAGGCGATCGAGCAGCGCATCCTGCACCACCCGGTTCTCGACGATATGCCCGAGCGTCTCGGCGTGGACGCTGGTGGCCGAGAAATGAATCTGCCCGGTGCCGCTGCCGTCCCAGACATGCATGTCGGTATAAGCGCTGCAGCGCCGACTGACGACGCCCTCCCACACACCCAGACGCTCGAGAATCCGCTGACTGGCGGCCGACAAGGCACTCACCCGAGGCTCGAACGCCGACTGTGCGTCGAAGGGTTTCACGCTCATGGGGCTGCCGTCGAGCAGCAGGACTTCCAGCCCACTGTTCTGTAACGCCAGCGCCAACGCGCTCCCAACCATTCCGGCCCCGACAATCAGCAGATCTGCGCGCATTTCCATGCTTTAAGCCTGTCTCGCTTGCGGCTTGAGCCGCACGTAAAGGGTTTTATCGACCAAGGTGCCGGCGCCGTCGTGAATATCTAAACGCTGGGTTAACCACTCAACCATCGGAACGTGTTCCCAAGCCCATGGCTTGCCGGGCGAACCAGCGTTTGGCCGGCGGCAACAGATCGAGGCCCAGCAGGCCAATATTGCGGCCCAGCGATACCAGCGGTTGGGTACTGCCGAACAACCGGGTGACCTGATCGGAGAAACCTACGGTGAGGTTCTGGTCCAGGCGCTGGCGTTCGCGGTAAGCCTGCAAGGTCGCGAAGTCGCCCGGTGCACTCTGGCTGGCGAGCAGCGCTTCGGCCAAGGCCTGAGCGTCGCGCAGCGACAAATTGAAGCCCTGGCCGGCAATCGGGTGCAGGCTGTGGGCGGCGTTGCCCAGTACAGCCAGATGCGAACGCACCTGTTCTTCGGCTTCGATCAACGACAACGGGTACAAATGCCGCGCGCCAACCTGTTTAAGCGTGCCGAGGCGATAGCCGAACACACCCTGCAACTCGCTGAGGAAGCTGCGCTCATCCAGTGCGGCCAGACGCTGCGCGTCCATGCCAAGGCGAGTCCAGACCAGCGCGCAGCGGTTTTCCGGTAGCGGCAGCAAGGCCATCGGACCATCATCGGTGAAGCGCTCGAACGCCATGCCGTTGTGGGCTTCGCTCGGGGTAATGTTGGCGATCAACGCACTTTGATTGTATGGACGCTTTTTGACGCCGATCCCCAGCTGCTCGCGCAAGCCCGAACGGCCGCCATCGGCCAGCACCGCGAGGTCGCATTCAAGGCTGGTTTCGTCGTTGAGGGTCAAGCGGTAGCCGTCTTCCAGCGGTTCCATGCGCGTGACTTCGGCCGGGCAACGCCAGCTGATCACGTCCTTGTCCAGGCCCTGCCAGAGGCATTGGCCGAGCCAGGCGTTTTCCACCACATAACCCAGGGCCGGAACGCCCTCTTCCATGGCCGACAGCCGCGCGGTCGAGAAGCGCCCACGGTCGGAAACATGGATTTGTTTGATCGGCTCGGCGCGGCGGGAAATTTCCTGCCACAGGCCCAGCCGCTGATAAATTTGCCGAGCCCCAAAGGACAGCGCCGAAGAACGCGCGTCATAGCTTGGCTGGTAGGTGTGGCCGGGCGCGAACGGTTCGATCAGCACGATCTTCCAGCCACGGGCACGGGCACCGGCTTGCAAGGCCAGCGCCAGACTGGCGCCCACCAGACCGCCACCGATGATTGCCAGATTGACTCTGCTCATGCTGCTTCAATCCGTGCAGCGGCCATCAGGGCCTCGATCTCGACGACCGTTCTCGGCACGCCATTGGTGAGGATTTCACAGCCCTGTTTGGTCACTACCACGTCATCCTCAATGCGCACGCCAATGCCGCGCCATTTCTTCGCCACGTTCAGATTGCCCGAGGCAATGTAGATGCCCGGTTCGACGGTCAACGCCATACCGACTTCCAGCACCCGCCACTCACCGCCGACCTTGTACTCGCCGACATCATGCACATCCATGCCCAGCCAATGACCGGCGCGGTGCATGTAAAACGCCTTGTAGGCTTCGCTGGCAATCAACTCATCGACCTCGCCCTGCAACAAACCGAGCTTCACCAGACCGGCGGTAATCACCTGAACCGTCGCCTCGTGCGCCTGATTCCAGTGCTTGTTGGGTGCGATCTGGGCAAATGCGGCTTCCTGCGACGCCAACACCAACTCGTAGATCGCCTTCTGTTCCGGCGAATACTTGCCATTGACCGGCCAGGTGCGGGTGATGTCGCTGGCGTAGCAGTCGATCTCGCAACCGGCGTCGATCAGCACCAGATCGCCGTCCTTGAGCTGCGCGTCATTCTGCTGGTAATGCAGGATGCAGCTGTTGCGCCCGGCAGCGACGATCGAACCATATGCCGGCATTTTCGCCCCACCTTTGCGGAACTCGTAATCGAGTTCGGCTTCCAGGCTGAACTCATGCAAACCGACACGGCTGGCCTGCATGGCGCGGACGTGCGCCTGCGCGGAAATCCGCGCAGCTTCGCGCATCACCTTCACTTCTGCCGCCGATTTATACAGGCGCATGTCGTGAAGCAGATGATCCAGCGCAACGAATTCGTTCGGCGGCTGGGCGCCCAGGTGCGCTTTAGAGCGGATCACGTTGATCCAGTCCATCAGGTGGCGATCGAATTCGGGATTGCTGCCCATCGCCGAATACACCCGGTCACGACCTTCGATCAGGCCCGGCAGGATGTCGTCGATGTCGGTGATCGGAAAAGCGTCGTCGGCACCGAAATCGCGAATCGCGCCTTCCTGCCCGGCACGCAGGCCATCCCACAGTTCGCGTTCGGCGTTGCGTTCACGGCAGAACAGGATGTATTCGCCATGCTCACGACCGGGCATCAGTACGATGACGGCCTGAGGCTCGGGGAAACCACTGAGGTACTGGAAGTCGCTGTCCTGTCGGTAAACGTGCTCGACGTCGCGATTACGGATCGCCACGGCGGCGGCCGGCAGGATTGCGATGCTGTTGGGTTCCATCTGCGCCATCAACGCCTTGCGGCGGCGGGTGTATTCCGATTTAGGGATATGAATCATGGGCAGATGGCAGTCCCTTACAAACGATCAGTGCAGAGAAGGTTTGGCAGCAGCGGCTTGCGCCGGTTTTTTGGTCTCGGTGAACAGCAGCAATGGCGCGACCCGCAGGTACTCCATGACTTCCATATAGTCGCTTTCGCCGTCGTCGGATTCTTCCAGTGCATCCTGAACCTGGGCGATGGCCGCCAGATCCTGCAACACCTCAGTGGCCTCGGTGCTCAGGGTGCTGCTGTCACGGCAGTTCAGGCCGAAGCCGCTGAGGAAGCCATGGCACCACTGGCCCAGTGCAGCGGCACGTTCGGCGAGTGGCGCGTCGTCAGTCGGCAACAGCAGAACGACGGTCATGTCGTCGCTGGTCAGCTCGCCCTTGACCATCTCCTGCAGGCCGATCAGGGCGTTGCGGACGTTGTCTTGTGGCTCGCCTTCGAGCAATTCGGCGGCGTCGACTAGCCAGCCGTCGACTTCAAAACCGGCACCGGCGCAACTGCGGCCGAGCAGCAGGCCGTGAAGTTCAGCAGGCGAGGCAGGATGGCCGCTGGTGCTCAGCAGGGTGGCGAAGGCTTGATACGGAGAATTCTGAATGGGCATGGGCAGCTAGGCGCCAGACGGCGCTATGTCTAGAATGAAGGCCTTGTATCCTACATCGACAGACTCGCCAAGACTATTAAAGGCTGCCAGTTACCACCCATCAGACAAATCCCGTGGAACACTATGGAAGACAACGACCTGCAAGCGCTGATGGCCAGACTCGAGCTGCTAATTACCCGAGTCGAGCAACTTAAGAGCCAAAACGGACTCCTATTAGCTCAGGAAAAGACCTGGCGCGAGGAACGCGCGCACCTCATTGAAAAAAACGAAATCGCCCGGCGTAAGGTCGAATCGATGATTTCGCGCCTCAAGGCCCTGGAGCAAGACTCATGAGTTCAAGCAATAGCGTTACCGTGCAGATCCTCGATAAAGAGTACTCGATCATTTGCCCCCAGGAAGAGCGCAGCAACCTGGTGAGCGCCGCCCGTTACCTGGACGGCAAAATGCGCGAAATCCGCAGCAGCGGCAAAGTCATCGGCGCCGATCGTATCGCCGTGATGGCCGCGTTGAACATCACTCACGATCTGTTGCACACCCGAGAACGTCCTGACGTACAGGCCAGTGGCTCGACCCGCGAGCAGGTGCGTGATCTGCTTGATCGAGTGGATCTGGTGCTCGCCACCGATCCGGATGTCAGCAAAGGCTGATTCCTGGGGGTGGTTGCGGTATACTCGCGCCACTCCCTGGGGTGCTTGCCAGTTGACGATGTCCCTGAGCCGATTCGCACTACCCTGGAAGTTGCACGTTGGGCTGGTGTGCATGTCCGCTAGACGGAAAGCCTTAAAGCCTACTGCATCTTCCACCTTGAACTTTCGGGTTCAAGGGCTAAGTCGACAGCGGTTCATCCGGGGAGCCTGATTCAAGCCGATGCCAGTTTATTGCTGGCATCGGCTTTTTACGAAGGCACCAATCTGGTGCCCTCGACACTCGAACAGCCCATGACGATGACCGAACCTGCGCCGCTTTCCCGCCCGCAACTTCGACGCATGCTGCGCAAGGCCCGTCGCGCACTGAGCAACAGTGAGCAACGCCAGGCCGCCCGCGGGCTGTATCGGCAATTGGCGCAACATCCGCTATTTCGCCGCGCCAAACACATTTCCCTGTACCTGCCCACCGACGGTGAAATCGACCCGCGCCTGCTGCTGCGCGCCGCTCAACGTCGGGGCAAGGCAACTTACCTGCCGGTACTCAGCGCCTGGCCGCGAACCAAGATGGTTTTCCAGCGGATTCGCCCCGGTGAAAAGCTGCGGCCTAACCGCTTTCGCATTCTCGAACCACGGGTCAACCGGGCTAAGCAACGCAAGGTCTGGGCACTGGATCTGGTGCTGTTGCCGCTGGTCGGTTTTGACGAACACGGTGGACGTCTGGGGATGGGGGGCGGTTTCTACGATCGCAGCCTGGCCTATCTGGCGCGCCGCAAAAACTGGCGCAAGCCGACGCTGCTGGGCCTGGCCCATGAATGTCAGAAAGTCGAAAAACTGGCTCAAGCGAGCTGGGATGTACCGTTGCAAGGAACGGTGACTGACAGGAAGTGGTATTTCGCAGACTAGACTCAGACGCCACTGCCATCAGCGGCGTCGCTTGCAGCGGGTTTAGCGCTTGTGCGGCTTTAGATGTTGTTGCTGTTGCGCGACGTCGATCGGTGCATCGGTCTTGTTAGCCCAGAGGCTTTGCGCATAACCCGTGGTTACGACGCCCAGGCCGAACACAATAACCAAAATCCACAGTAAATCCGGTTTGCGTTTCATCGATTGCCCCCCTCAAGGCATGTCGCACACGATGACAGCAACGGTACCGAAATAGGCCGTGCTTGCCGCGTCTCGCTTAAAAGTCCGGCATTTTGCGGTAACGTGAAGCGACACGCAAACGCTGGCGTCAACCGACCGTCGGTTTGTCATAAAATTGCCGGGCACCTTTCCCGGCCACCGCTTTCGGAGCAAAAAAGATGGCCTATTGGCTTATGAAATCCGAGCCCGACGAGCTCTCGATCAAAGGCCTGGAGAAGCTCGGCGAAGCCCGCTGGGACGGCGTTCGCAACTACCAGGCACGCAATTTTTTGCGGGTCATGGCCGCCGGTGACGAATTTTTCTTTTATCACTCCAGCTGCCCCGAGCCGGGCATCGCCGGGATCGGGCGGATCATCGAAGCAGCGTATCCGGACCCGACGGCGCTGGAACCCGAAAGTGTTTATTTCGACCCGAAGGCCACTCCTGAGAAAAATGCCTGGAGTGCGATCAATGTCGCTCACGTCGAGACATTTCCCAAGGTGCTGAAGCTCGACTATCTGAAACAGCAGGCAGCACTGGCAGAGATGCCGTTGGTACAGAAAGGCTCGCGACTGTCGGTGATGCCGGTGACCGCCGAACAATGGGCGGTGGTGCTCGACCTGCGCTAAATAACGCAGAACCGCCCGGTCACCCGATCAATCGGGTTAGGCTTGGCCCTCAGTTGACGGACATCAAGTCGCCTCGGCGCTCGTCCGTTCAAACTAGGACGTTACCGTCGCAGGATGCCCGAATGTCTATACACAGCCGTTCTTCGATTTTTTTTGCCAGTTCTCTGAGCATTCTGCTGCTGGCCGCCGGAGGCTTCGGTTACTGGAAGTCGATGCATGACCGCCTGCCTGAGGGCCTGAATGTCGGTAACGGTCGCCTCGAAGCCACTGAAGTGCAAATCGCCAGCAAAACGCCCGGGCGACTGGCTGAAGTGCGCGTCAATGAAGGCGACAAGGTGATCAAGGGGCAATTGCTGGCGCGCATGGACACCCGCACCCTCGAAGCCCAGCGCAACCAGGCCGAGGCCGAGGTACTGCGCGCCCGGGAAAACCTCTCCGCCGCCCAGGCCAATGTGCAGCTGCGCCAGAGCGAACAATTGCTCGCCCAACAGGAACTCAAACGCTCCCAGGAACTGTTCAAACGCGGTTACGCCAGTGGCCAGATCATCGATCAACAACAGGCGCGCTTCGACACCGGCAATGCCGCCGTCGCTGCTGCCCGCGCCCAGGTTTCGGCCGTCGGGGCCGCCATTGGCGCGGCTCAGGCGCAGGTCGCCCAACTGACCAGCGAAATCGACGACAGCAGTTTGCGGGCGCCAATCGACGGCGTCATCCAGCTGCGCATGGCCGAGCCCGGCGAGGTGCTCGCGGCGGGCGGCCGCGTATTAATGCTGATCGATCCGAATGATCAGTACATGAATCTTTACCTCTCAGCGTCCGTAACCGGGCGCCTGACCGTCGGCGATGAAGCCCGGATCCTGCTCGACGCCCTGCCCGGCCATCCACTGCCGGCAAAAATCAGTTTCGTGGCGGCCAAATCGCAGTTCACGCCCAAAGAGGTCGAAACGCGCGACGAGCGGCAAAAACTGGTGTTCCGCGTCAAGCTGCGACTGACTGACCCGAGCACCATGCCCCAGGCCAAACCGGGCATGCCCGGTGCCGGCTATGTGCGCACCGCCCCTGTTGACTGGCCGGCTAATCTGCAATGACCGGCCTGGCGCTGCGCACCACCGGCCTCCAGCACCGTTACGGCAAACAGCAGGCACTGACCGACATCGCGTTCAGCCTGCCGGCCGGCACTCGCTGCGGGCTGATCGGCCCGGATGGCGCCGGCAAGTCGAGCCTGCTGGGGCTGATTGCCGGTGTGAAGACCCTGCAACAAGGCCAACTGGAGGTGCTCGGCGGCTCAATCCAGGATCGTCTTCATCGCAAGAGCCTCTACGCCCGCATTGCGTTCATGCCCCAGGGCCTGGGCGGCAATCTGTACCCCGAGCTGTCGATCCGCGAGAACATCCACTTTTTTGCCACCCTGTTCGGGCTCTCGAAAGCCGACTTCGAGCAGCGCATGCGTAGTCTGTTGCTGGCCACTGATCTGCTGGGTTTTGCCGATCGTCCTGCGGGCAAGCTGTCGGGAGGCATGAAACAGAAGCTCGGACTCTGTTGTGCGCTGATCCACGAGCCGGATTTGCTGATCCTCGACGAACCCACCACCGGCGTCGATCCCTTGTCACGGCGGCGCTTCTGGGAGCTGATCGACGATGTGCGTCGCCAACGTCCGCAACTGACGTTGCTGGTCGCCACCGCCTATATGGAAGAAGCCGAGCAATTCGAACATTGCCTGATGCTCGACGGCGGCAAGCTGATCGCTACCGGCATGACGCACGAACTGGTCGCTGTCACCGCCGGTGGCAAACTCGATGAAGCGTTCACTCATTTTCAAGGCGGCCACGACCACGACAGCCAACCACTGGTCATTGCCCCCAGAACCCGCGCCAGCGCCGACATTGCCATCGAAGCCCACGACCTGACCCTGCGCTTCGGTGACTTCACCGCAGTAGACAAGGTCAGCTTCGCCATCGGACGTGGGGAGATTTTCGGCTTCCTGGGCTCCAACGGCTGCGGCAAAACCACCACCATGAAAGTCCTCACCGGGCTGATACCGGCCAGCGAAGGCCGCGCCGCGCTCCTGGGCAACCCGGTGAATGCCAAGGACCTGGCCACCCGCAAACGGGTCGGTTTCATGTCTCAAAGCTTCTCGCTGTATGGCGAGCTCAGCGTGCGGCAGAACCTGGATTTGCATGCGCGACTGTTCGATTTACCCAAAGCCGGCAGCGCCCGGCGCATCGACGAGCTGATCCAGCGCTTCAACCTGGGCAGCGTCGCCGAACAGCAATCCGGCGCATTGCCGTTGGGCCTGCGCCAGCGTTTGTCGCTGGCGGTGGCGGTGCTGCACCGCCCGGAAGTGCTGATCCTCGACGAACCGACCTCCGGCGTGGACCCGGCAGCACGGGACGATTTCTGGCGGCTGCTGATCGAATTGTCCCGCGAGCAAGGTGTAACGATCTTCCTCTCGACCCACTTCATGAACGAAGCCCAGCGCTGCGACCGCATTTCGCTGATGCACGCAGGCAAGGTACTGGCCTGCGATACCCCGGCAGCGCTGCAACAGCAGTTCCGGGGGCAGACGCTGGAAGCGGCATTTGTTACCTGCCTGGAACAAGCTCAAGGCCCGGCCGAGTCACCGACGCCTGCTGTCCCCGCCGACGCGACGATCAACCCGGTCATGTCGTTGAAGGATCGCGGCTTCAGCCTCCGGCGCCTGCTGGCGGTCGCCAGTCGCGAAGGCAAGGAATTGCTGCGGGACAAAGTTCGGATGGCCTTCGCCCTGTTGGGGGCGATTTTCATGATGGTGATCTTCGGCTATGGCATTTCCCTGGACGTGGAAAAGCTCGCCTTCGCCGTCTACGACCAGGACCAGACGCCGCAAAGCCGCGCCTACCTGGAAGCTTTTCGCGGCTCTCGCTACTTCACCGAGCAGCCGTCCATCCGCGATGCCGCTGAGCTGCATCGCCGTCTTCAGCGCTCGGAAATCAAATTGGCGCTGGAGATCCCGCCAGGCTTTGGTCGCGACCTGTACGCCGGTCGCCAACCGACCGTGGCGGCCTGGCTCGACGGCGGCATGCCGTTTCGCGCCGAGACCAGTCGCAACTATGTGGAGGCCGTGCATCTGGCCAACATTGAACAACTGGCCGAGCAGAGCAGTCCTGCGCTGAATCGACAGCCAGCCGCCAAACTGGAAACCCGTTTCCGCTACAACCAGGATGTGGTGAGCGTCAACGCCATCGGGCCCGGGGTGATGGCGCTGATCCTCGCGTTCATTCCGGCCATGCTCACCGCGCTGGGGATCGTGCGGGAGAAAGAACTCGGCTCGATCACCAATTTCTACGCCACGCCCCTGACCCGCCTGGAGTTTTTGCTGGGTAAACAGGCGCCGTATCTGCTGGTGAGCCTGATCAACCTCGCGGTCCTGACGGCCATGAACCGCTGGCTCTTTGGCGTACCCTTCAAGGGCAGCGCGTTGACCCTGGCCTTCGGCGGGCTGCTGTATGTGCTGGCAACCACCAGCATGGGTCTGTTGATTTCGGCGTTCACCCGGACCCAGATCGCCGCCATCCTCGGCACCATGATCATCACCAGCCTGCCGACCATCCAGTTTTCCGGACTGATCGTGCCGCGCTCATCCCTCGATGGATCGGCGGCGGTCATGGGCATGCTGTTTCCGGCGGGCTATTTCCTCGATATTGCCGTCGGCACCTTCACCAAGGCGCTGGATATGCGGCAGTTATGGCCGCAATGCCTGGCGCTGTTCGGATTCTTTGTCGGGTTCACCGGGCTCAGCCTGGTCATGTTGAAAAAGCAGGAGGCCTGATGCACAAGCTCGCACACATACTGCGCCTCGGCCTCAAGGAGCTGAGCAGCCTGCAGCATGACAGCGTCTTGCTGCTGTTCCTGTTCTACGCCTTTACGGTAGCGATCTACATGCCGGCCGCAGGCTCGGTGATCGGCGTGCATAACGCCAGTGTGGCCATCGTGGACGAAGATCACAGCAACCTGTCGCGACAATTGGCCCAGAGCCTGCAGCCCCCGGAATTCCAGCGTCCGGTGCTGTTACCTTACGGGCAACTGGATCAGGTCATGGACAGTGGCCAGTACACCTTTGTCATTAACGTACCCGCCAGTTTTCAGGCGGATATGTTGGCCGGGCGCCAGCCTGCGGTGCAGGTCAATGTCGATGCCACGGCCATGAGCCAGGCGTTCATGGGCGCGGGTTACATCGCACGGATTTTCCAGCGCGAACTGTTGAGCTACAGCGGCCAAAGCGACCCGACCGGCAAAGCCCCCGCCCTGCTGACAACCCGTTCGCTGTTCAATACCAATCTGGAAGGCGGCTGGTTCCTGGCGGTGATTCAGATCGTCAACAACATCACCATCCTCGCCATCATCTTGACGGGCACGGCACTGCTACGCGAACGCGAACATGGCACGCTCGACCATTTGCTGGTGCTGCCGCTGACGGCACTGGAAATCATGCTGGCGAAAATCTGGAGCAACATGCTGGTGGTGGTGCTGTGCACCTGGGCATCGCTGGAGGTGATCGTCAAAGGCGCACTGGGAGTGCCGCTGGCGGGCTCCATGACATTGTTTTTGCTGGTAACCGCCGTGTATTTGTTCGCCAGCACGGCGCTGGGTATTTTCCTCGCGACCCTGGCCCGCTCGACGCCGCAGTTCGGCCTGCTGGCCATTCCAGTGATTATTCCGATGCTGCTGCTGTCCGGCGGCAGTACACCGCTGGACAGCATGCCGCAATGGCTGCAATGGGTGATGCAGGGCTCGCCGTCAACGCACTTCGTCAGCCTCAGCGCCGCAATACTGTTTCGCGACGCCGGAGTCAGCGTGGTCTGGCCGGACTTACTGGCGCTGAGCGCCATTGGCTTACTGTTCTTTGCGATTGCGCTGAAGCGGTTTCGCAAAAGCCTGGCGTCCTGAACACATCATCTGGCGAGGGGCTTGCCCCCGCGCCACAGTCTGTTTACTGGATGATCAGGTTATTGAACAACAGATCTTCAACCACCGGTTTGCCGGTTTCGTCATTCATCACTTGCTGGGTCTGCTTCAAGGCTTCCTGACGCAACTTCTCTTTGGCCTCGACGTTGTTCATGGTTTCAGTGGTTTGCTGGGCGAACAGTGCCACCAACTGATTGCGGATCAACGGCTCGTTGGCCTTCACCGCCTTGACCGCGTCGTCACCGGTTACCCGCAACGCCACGTCAGCCTTGTAGACCTTGAGCTTCGGGGTGCCATCCAGCCCGTAGTTACCCACGAACGGTGGGGTCAGGCTGACATAGCTGACTTTCGGCGCTTCGCCTTCTTTGGCTTCTTTGGCTTCTTCGGCCATCGCTGCCACAGGCAGAGACAGGGCCAGCATCAACATGATCCACGCTTTCACAATTCGCTCCTCGTCCGGTTTGCGGCCTAGCATAACGACCCGCAGCCCAAGCACAAAGCTTATGGCTGACTATCAGGGTCAGGCATGCTCGTTGACCCGTTGACTCACACACCTACACTTATCGGCCATCACTCCCAAAGGAATAGCCCTGATGAAAGCCGTGCTGTGCAAAGCCTTCGGCCCTGCCGAATCGCTGGTGCTGGAAGACGTCGCGAGTCCTGTCGCCAAGAAGAACGAAATCCTCCTGGACGTGCATGCGGCCGGGGTGAACTTCCCGGACACGCTGATCATCGAGGGCAAATACCAGTTCAAGCCACCCTTCCCGTTTTCGCCGGGCGGTGAAGCCGCTGGAGTGGTGAGCGCGGTAGGCGAAAAGGTCAGCCACCTCAGGGTCGGTGACCGGGTCATGGCACTGACCGGATGGGGCAGTTTTGCCGAGCAAGTCGCGGTGCCGGGCTACAACGTACTGCCCATCCCGCCGTCCATGGACTTCAACACCGCCGCCGCGTTCAGCATGACCTACGGCACTTCGATGCACGCCCTGAAACAGCGTGGCAACCTGCAACCGGGGGAAACCCTGCTGGTGCTCGGCGCTTCGGGTGGTGTAGGCCTGGCCGCCGTGGAAATCGGTAAAGCCATGGGCGCCCGGGTCATCGCTGCCGCCAGCAGCGCCGAGAAACTCGCCGTGGCCAAGGCTGCCGGTGCCGATGAGCTGATCAACTACAGCGAAACCAACCTCAAGGACGAAATCAAACGCCTGACCGACGGCAACGGCGCCGACGTGATCTATGACCCGGTGGGTGGCGACCTGTTCGACCAGGCGATCCGCGCCATTGCCTGGAACGGTCGCCTGCTGGTGGTTGGTTTCGCCAGCGGACGCATCCCGGAACTGCCGGTAAACCTCGCCCTGCTCAAGGGGGCAGCCGTGCTTGGCGTGTTCTGGGGCTCCTTCGCCCAGCGCCAGCCGCAAGACAACGCCGCAAACTTCCAGCAACTGTTCGGCTGGTTCGCCGAAGGCAAGCTCAAGCCGCTGGTATCGCAGGTTTACCCGCTGGCTCAGGCTGCCAACGCCATTAATGACCTGGGCCAGCGCAAGGCCGTTGGAAAGGTGGTGGTGCAGGTACGGTGAACAAGACTCCCTGCTACGCTTCGAGTCTGTTTACCCATCACAGGACGGAGGTTGAGCATGATGCTGCGTAAATTGTTATTGGGTCTGGCTGTCTTGCCTGCGCTGGTGACTTCAACGCAGGCACCGGCAAATCAGAGTGACAAGGCGGCCCAGGGTCTGAAAAATGTCACGGTGCTGATCGTCCGGCACGCGGAAAAGCCCGATCAGGGCATAGGGCTTAGCCCTCGTGGCGAGCAACGCGCCGAGGCTTATGCGCGCTATTTCGACCCGCTGCAGCTGAGCGGTAAAAACCTGGTACCGCAACGACTGATCGCCACCAGCGACAGTAAGTCCAGCGCACGACCACGGCTGACCCTGACACCGCTGTCGCAACGTCTGCACATTCCAATCGAGCAACCCTATGCCGATGAAGAAGTCGACAAACTGGTTAAATCGCTCGGCAAGAAAAACCAGGCCCCGGTCGTATTGATCGCCTGGCATCACGGGCATATCGACAATCTGATCGAAGCGTTCGGTGGCGATGGCCAAGCGTTGACCGGGCAGAAATCCTGGCCAGAGGACGTCTATGACTGGCTGATCGTATTGCGCTTCGATGACCAGGGGCAATTGGTCGAATCCCACAGCCAGAAGATCCAGGAACATCTGTTGCCCGGAGATGGCAGCTGATTATCGGGGTGGCAAAAGCAAGTCGCCCGTCAGGATCGTAAAGCGCTCGCTTAATGCGCTGCTGATTTACAACGCTTGAGCCGCGCTTCCAGATTCCGGTCTGGCATGGCGTGGCTACGCAGGGCGTTGACGGTCTGCTCGACATAATCGCGCGTGGTGCCGTAACGCCCGCAAGCGCTTTCGAATACCTGGCTCAGCACATGGTCCGGCAAGTTGCCGGCGTAGCTGGGCAGGTGCCGCTCCAAAACAAACCCCAATGCCTGAACCTTGCTTCCGTCTTCCAGTCGGCAATTGAGCCAGTGTGGACGATAAGACGGCACCGGCATCTCGCGCTGCCACAAGGCAAACAGCGAGGCTTCCAACTGGTCTTCCGGCAGTCGATAGGCAAAACCGCTGCAAGAGCCACCGCGATCCAGTCCAAATACCAACCCCGGCATTTCCGGTGTACCGCGGTGTTCGTGGGACCACAGGTACAAGCCGCGATGATAACCATGCACGCGCCCGCGAACCCGCTCGACTGCCGTGCATTCCGGGCGCCAGATCAATGAACCGTAAGCGAATAACCAGACGGGCCCACCCTTGTGCCTGGCCATGGTGGCCTGCATCGAGCTGAGCAATTGTTCGTGAGTCAGCTGCGCGCCCAGATCGAGCCGCGGAGGGTAAGCCAGATTCAAACAAGCAGATTCGATGGCGGTCATGGTGAATGGTGTTCGGCCCCACAAGTATTACAAGATGTAAGCAAGATTAACGTCATAGAACATATAGCAGTAAACGTAAAACGAAAAGTGCTAAAGGACGTATGACCCTTCTATATCAAGGACTGCAACCCATGAAATAGCCTGATATATAGCCTGATACTCTTTTGGAAATACCTTAAATACCCGAATGAAATATGCATAAGCCTTGCTTCCGTTCAGAATCAACGGTCTCTTAACAGATCTTTCTGACGTATTCGTCTGATACCCTGCCGCCCCTTCTTTGAATGCAGGCGTATAGCAGCCTCCACCGGCGCAAGCCGAATTGCCCAATAGAGGTCGCAAGATGAAAAACCTGAGAATTTACGGTCTGCTGTTACTGGCGCTGGCCAGCCCGGCGCTCGCAGTCGAAAACCCGACTCAAGAAGACAAGGGTTTCTGGTTCCTGCAAGGTAGCCTCTACACCAAACACTATTCGCCAGATCCCGATCACAATAACAATCAGGACCTGATCGGCCTTGAACGCAATGAAGCGTCCGGCTGGTTGTTTGGCGCAGCGACTTTTCGTAACTCGTTCAGTCAGCGCTCGTATTACGCCTATGCGGGGAAACGTTACGAGAGCGCCGACTATCCGGTTTATATAAAGCTGACCGGTGGATTACTCCAGGGTTACAGCGGCGAGTACAAGGACAAGATTCCGCTCAACCACTTCGGCGTAGCGCCCGTGATCATTCCATCACTGGGCGCTCATTACGGCCCGGTCGCCGCCGAGCTGGTTCTGCTCGGCTTCAACGCCGCCATGATCACCACCGGTATTCGTTTCTAGCTTGCTTGCGGCCGGGGCGCGTAGGCGAAGACGTCAGCGCGCATCTGGTGCGCGTCCATCCCGGCGTTGACCAACGCATCCAGGGTGCCGTAAACCATCGCCGGCGAACCGCTCGCATACACATGCAGGGATTTCAGGTCGGGGAAATCCTCGCAAACCGCCTCGTGCAACATGCCACAACGCCCCTCCCAATCGCACAGATCGCTGACGACCTTGTGCAGGAACAGGTTGGGCAGCTTCAGCCATTCATCCCAGTGTTCGATCTGATAGAAATCTTCCGGTCGCCGCACGCCCCAGTACAAATGCACCGGATGCTTGAAGCCCTTGGCCCGGCAATGCTCGATCAGGCTGTGGATCTGCCCCATGCCGGTACCCGCAGCCATCAACACCAGCGGACAGGCAGGCAACTCGGCCAGATGCGTATCGCCGAAGGGCATTTCGATGCGCACCATACGATTACGCTGCAACTGCTCGATCAGCCTGAGCGCACTGGCTTCGCGCGCCAGCACATGAATTTCCAGGTCTCGCCCCGAATGGGGTGCCGAGGCCAATGAGAAGGCCGACTTTTCGCCATTTTCGCGTTCGATCAACAGGTACTGCCCGGCGTGATAGCGCGGTGGCTTGCCAGCTGGTGCCCGCAGTCGAACCCGCCAGGTATCACCGCCAACGTCTACGCATTCGATGACCTGACACGACAGGCTGCGCACCGGCAGTTCTCCCAGCGCAAGGACGCCATCCCACAATACGATGCAGTCTTCCAGCGGCTCTGCTATGCAAGTGTAGAACTCGCCGTGATCGCGCACATCACCGGTCTGTTCGACCCGACCTTCGACCAACAACGCCGCGCAAACGTGGCAGTTGCCATTACGGCAGCTTTGCGGGCATTCATAGCCCAGGCGCCGCGCCCCATCAAGAATCCGCTCGCCGGGCAGTATCTCAAGCACTGCTCCGGACGGCTGCAAGGTTACACGCATCAATCTATTCCTAACTGATTCCAGATGGCATCGATCCGGCGTGTCACCGCCTCATCCTTGACGATCACCCGGCCCCACTCGCGGGTGGTTTCACCGGGCCATTTATGCGTGGCATCGAGCCCCATCTTCGAACCCAGGCCGGAAATCGGCGAGGCGAAGTCGAGGTAGTCGATCGGCGTGTTATCGATCATCACCGTATCGCGCTTGGGGTCCATCCGCGTGGTGATGGCCCAGATCACGTCGTTCCAGTCGCGGGCGTTGATATCGTCATCAGTGACGATAACGAACTTGGTGTACATGAACTGTCGCAAAAACGACCAGACACCGAGCATTACCCGCTTGGCGTGGCCGGGATACTGCTTCTTCATGGTCACAATGGCCATGCGGTACGAGCAACCTTCTGGCGGCAGGTAGAAGTCGGTGATCTCCGGAAACTGCTTTTGCAGGATCGGCACGAACACTTCGTTCAGCGCCACACCAAGAATCGCCGGCTCATCCGGCGGACGGCCGGTGTAGGTGCTGTGGTAGATCGGCTTGATGCGATGGGTGATGCGCTCGACGGTGAACACCGGGAAGCTGTCGACTTCGTTGTAATAGCCGGTGTGATCGCCGTACGGACCTTCATCGGCCATTTCGCCTGGATGGATCACGCCTTCAAGGATGATCTCGGCGGTGGCCGGCACTTGCAGGTCGTTGCCACGGCACTTCACCAGCTCAGTGCGGTTACCGCGCAAGAGGCCGGCAAAGGCGTACTCGGACAGGCTGTCCGGCACTGGCGTCACCGCGCCAAGAATGGTCGCAGGGTCGGCGCCCAGCGCCACGGACACCGGGAACGGTTGGCCGGGATGCTTTTCGCACCATTCTCGATAGTCCAGCGCGCCGCCACGGTGGCTCAACCAGCGCATGATGACTTTGTTGCGGCCAATCACTTGCTGGCGATAGATGCCGAGGTTCTGGCGGTCCTTGTTCGGGCCTTTGGTGACCGTCAGGCCCCAGGTGATCAGCGGGCCGACGTCGCCGGGCCAGCAGGTCTGCACCGGCAGCATCGCCAGGTCGACGTCGTCACCTTCGATGACCACTTCCTGGCAGATCGCGTCTTTGACGACTTTCGGTGCCATGGCAATGATCTTGCGGAAGATCGGCAGCTTGGACCAGGCGTCTTTCAGACCCTTTGGCGGCTCAGGCTCTTTGAGGAAGGCCAGCAGCTTGCCGATCTCGCGCAGTTCGCTGACAGCTTCGGCGCCCATGCCCAGCGCCACGCGCTCAGGCGTACCGAACAGGTTGCCGAGCACGGGAATGTCATAACCGGTCGGGTTTTCGAACAGCAGCGCCGGGCCCTTGGCCCGCAAGGTGCGATCGCAGACCTCGGTCATTTCCAGCACTGGGGACACCGGAACCTGGATGCGCTTGAGCTCGCCGCGCTGTTCCAGGCCGCTGATAAAGTCGCGCAAGTCGCGATACTGCATGCAAAAGCCTCGTGTTGGCCATGGCGTTCGGGGCTGGCAGTTTAGCGCCGAACCCCGCTGTTCAGAACAGTGAACTGCCGGTTCATCAATAATCAGATAGCAAAAAGCCGGGTTTCCCCGGCTTTTGCGTTCCCGCTCGACTTACTTGCGTTTCATCGACAGGAAGAACTCATCGTTGGTCTTGGTCTGTTTCAGCTTGTCGACCAGGAACTCGATGGCAGCGACTTCATCCATAGGATGCAGCAGCTTGCGCAGGATCCACATGCGCTGCAACTCGTCGTCGGCGGTCAGCAACTCTTCGCGGCGGGTGCCGGAGCGGTTGATGTTGATGGCCGGGAAGACGCGCTTTTCAGCGATCTTGCGATCCAGAGGCAGTTCCATGTTGCCGGTGCCTTTGAACTCTTCGTAGATCACTTCATCCATCTTCGAGCCGGTTTCAACCAGCGCGGTAGCGATGATGGTCAGCGAGCCGCCTTCTTCGATGTTCCGAGCAGCACCGAAGAAACGCTTTGGTTTCTCCAGGGCGTGGGCATCGACACCACCGGTGAGAACCTTGCCGGAGCTCGGGATCACGGTGTTGTAGGCACGCGCCAGACGGGTGATGGAGTCGAGCAGGATGACCACGTCTTTCTTGTGTTCAACCAGGCGCTTGGCCTTCTCGATGACCATTTCAGCAACCTGCACGTGGCGGGTTGGCGGCTCGTCGAACGTCGAGGCAACCACTTCGCCGCGCACGGTGCGCTGCATTTCGGTGACTTCTTCCGGACGTTCGTCGATCAGCAGCACGATCAGATGAACTTCAGGGTTGTTACGAGCGATGTTGGCAGCGATGTTCTGCAGCATGATCGTCTTGCCCGCTTTTGGCGGAGCAACGATCAGACCGCGCTGGCCTTTACCGATCGGG
Source organism: Pseudomonas sp. GW822-FHT02D10 (assembly GCF_058802345.1). Taxonomy (NCBI): domain Bacteria; kingdom Pseudomonadati; phylum Pseudomonadota; class Gammaproteobacteria; order Pseudomonadales; family Pseudomonadaceae; genus Pseudomonas; species Pseudomonas sp. GW822-FHT02D10. The sequence continues at coordinate 373,837 of NZ_JBXAOB010000002.1, read as the reverse complement.
GCGCACAGGTCGATGACACGACCGGTCAAGTCTTCGGTGGAACCGTTACCGGCTTCCATCTTCATGCGCACGGTCGGGAACAGCGGGGTCAGGTTCTCGAAGAGAATCTTGTTTTTCGCGTTCTCGGGACGATCGTAGTTGATCGTGTCGACCTTGAGCAGTGCGAAATAACGCTCGCCTTCCTTTGGAGGGCGGATCTTGCCAACGATGGTGTCACCGGTGCGCAAGTTGAAGCGACGGATCTGGCTCGGCGAGACGTAGATATCGTCTGGGCCGGCAAGATAGGAAGCGTCAGCAGAGCGGAGGAAGCCGAAGCCGTCCTGGAGAATCTCCAGCACGCCATCACCGGAGATTTCCTCGCCGCTTTTCGCGTGCTTTTTCAGCAGGGAGAAAATCACGTCCTGCTTGCGCGAACGGGCCATATTTTCTATGCCCATCTGTTCGGCCAATTCGAGCAGTTCGGTAATCGGCTTTTGCTTGAGTTCAGTCAGATTCATATAGGAATGACGTAATCATTTATGGAGGGGGGAAATTAAGCTTTTGGCTTAATGAGGCCGCGCCGCAGAGAAGGCGACAGGATCGCGTACTTATTCGAAAAGGAGATCGTCGGCGACGGCTTGCAGGGGGCGCTGGAGGAACCAGTGCGGGGCCGAATGTAACACCTGAGTTTCGGAGCGTCTAGCCCTGAATAACGAAAAAGCCCCGCTCATTGCGGGGCCTTTTGGATGACGCTTGCAGCGACGCTTAGATGTTGGCGTCGAGGAAAGCAGCCAGTTGTGACTTCGACAGCGCACCGACCTTGGTGGCTTCGACGTTGCCGTTCTTGAACAGCATCAGCGTCGGGATACCACGCACGCCGTGCTTGGCCGGGGTTTCCTGGTTTTCGTCGATGTTCAGTTTGGCAACAATCAGCTTGCCAGCGTAGGTACCAGCAATTTCGTCCAGAACCGGGGCGATCATTTTGCAGGGGCCGCACCACTCAGCCCAGTAGTCAACGAGCACAGGGCCAGCAGCCTTCAGTACTTCTTCTTCGAAGTTAGCGTCGGTGACGTGCTTGATAAGATCGCTGCTCATGGATGTCTCCGGGGTTGTAAGCAAAAAAAAACGTGGCCCATCATAGCCGCCCTTCCCTCGTTCAGGAAGCCGCAGATGATTGAGTCTCGCTATGGTGGCCCATGAGTTTGGGTATAGCTCAAGTCACGGCGGGGCGGGGGTCGCAAAGGAAATTCCAGTGCGCAAAGCCGCGTTGCGCACGTGCTCCTGCATAGCCTTCTGGGCGGCACTCGAAGCCCGGCGGGCCAGCGCGCGGAGGATCTTGCGGTGTTCTTGCCAGGTTTCCATGGCCCGTTCGGCCCGGATGAACGGTAGTTTCTGGCTCTCCAGAAACAGCTCGGCACTCGCCGTCAGAATGCTCAACATCGCCTGATTGCCGCTGGCCAGCAGGATTCGCCGATGAAATTCGAAGTCCAGCCGCGCCGCCGCGTCAAAGTCTCCGGCACGCAATTCGTCACGCATCGCTGCGACGTTATCTTCAAGGGCATCGAGCTCATCGGCGCTCAACGTCACCGCCGCCAACCCTGCCGCAAAACCCTCCAGGGCATAGCGCAGTTGAAAGATATCCACAGGCGAGGCTTGAGCCGCGAACGGCCAACTCACCCCCGACACCGACGGGGATGGTTCAACCGCCTGCACGAACACCCCCTTGCCCGGCTGCACGCTGATCACCCCCAAGGCACTCAAGGATGACAGCGCCTCGCGCAGCGACGCCCGGCTCACGCCCAGTTGCAGTGCCAGATCACGCTGCGAAGGCAGCACATCCCCCGGCCCGAAACCCTGTTCGGCAATCAGTTTACGGATGGCGTGCAGCGCCACTTCGGGTACGGCGCGGGAGATAGAATTCATGTTTTTTCAGACGAGCCAGACCAGTGAGCGGCTAGTTGTAAAGCTAATCGCCGAGTCAGGCAAGTCGTGCCCCACGAGGGTTCGAGCGCCTTGGACGATGCCCGATCAAGGTGCGAAAAAATCACTGACTGTTCAGACCAGTAAGACCGAGCCACCCCAGTAGAACCGTGGGCTAACAGCCGTTTCGCCGAGCGTTGGCACGGGCTGTGCTCTGTCGATTCGCAGAAATCACTTGCCGAATCCGGAGATTTGCCATGACCCAGCGTTGCAGCGCCCTGCTCACTGCCCTGTTTGCCAGCCTGATGCTCTGTCAGCTCCCCGCCCATGCCGACGGTCTGGAGGATGTGGTCAAGCGCGGCACGCTCAAGGTTGCCGTGCCTCAAGACTTCCCGCCGTTCGGCTCGGTGGGCCCGGACATGAAACCCCGTGGCCTGGACATCGATACCGCTGCACTTCTGGCCGACCAGCTCAAGGTCAAACTCGAACTGACGCCGGTCAACAGCACCAACCGCATTCCGTTCCTGACCACCGGTAAGGTCGACCTGGTGATCTCCAGCCTCGGCAAAAACCCTGAGCGCGAGAAGGTCATCGACTTCTCCCACGCCTATGCGCCTTTCTATCTCGCGGTGTTCGGCCCGCCGGACGTCGCCATCAATGGCCTGGATGACCTCAAGGGTAAAACCATCAGCGTCACCCGTGGCGCCATCGAAGACATCGAGTTGACTACCGTGGCTCCGCAAGGCGTGACCATCAAGCGCTTCGAAGACAACAACTCGACCGTCGCCGCTTACCTCGCCGGCCAGGTCGACCTGATCGCCAGCGGCAACGTGGTGATGGTGACCATCAGCGAACGCAACCCGAAACGCATTCCAGCGCTGAAAGTGAAACTCAAGGACTCGCCGGTCTACGTTGGCGTGAACAAAAACGAGCCGGCGCTGCTGGACAAGGTCAACCAGATCCTCGCCACGGCCAGGACCGACGGCAGCCTGGAGAAAAACTCCCAGACCTGGCTCAAGCAGCCGCTGCCGGCCGATCTCTGATTGTCGCCGGACGCCGTTTAGACAAGGAGCCCGATCATGGCTTATCAGTTCGACTTTTTACCGGTGGTGCAAAACACCGACCTGTTGCTGCGCGGTGCGCTGTTCACCCTTGAACTGACAGCCATCGGCGCGCTGCTCGGAGTGAGCCTGGGAATTGTGGGGGCGGTGGTGCGGGCGTGGAACATCCGTCCGTTTGCCGGGATTTTCGGGGTTTACGTCGAGTTGATCCGCAACACACCGTTTCTGGTGCAGCTGTTCTTCATCTTCTTCGGCTTGCCGTCGCTGGGACTGCAAATCTCCGAATGGCAGGCCGCGGTGCTGGCGATGGTGATCAACCTCGGCGCCTATTCGACGGAAATCATTCGCGCGGGCATTCAAGCGATCCCGCGCGGGCAGCTGGAAGCCGCAGCGGCGTTGGCGATGAGCCGTTTCGAAGCGTTCCGCCATGTCGTTCTGCTGCCGGCGCTGGGCAAGGTCTGGCCGGCCCTGAGCAGCCAGATCATCATTGTCATGCTCGGTTCGGCGGTGTGCTCGCAGATCGCCACGGAAGAACTGAGTTTTGCCGCCAACTTCATCCAGTCGCGCAACTTTCGCGCCTTCGAAACCTACGCCCTGACCACGCTGGTCTACCTGTGCATGGCCTTGCTGATCCGCCAATTGCTGAACTGGATCGGACGGCGGTATATCGCTAAAAGCAGCGCGAGGAGTGGCCAATGAGCGATTTCACCTTCTGGGACATCGTGCGCAACCTGCTCACCGGCCTGCAATGGACCTTGGCACTGTCACTGGTGGCGTTTATCGGTGGCGGGCTGATCGGCTTGCTGATCATGACCCTGCGCATCTCGAAAAACGCCCTGCCACAGGGTTTCGCCCGCACCTGGATCGAGCTGTTCCAGGGCACGCCGTTGTTGATGCAGCTGTTTCTGGTGTTCTTCGGCGTGGCGCTGCTGGGGATCGAGATTTCGCCGTGGCTGGCCGCGGCGATTGCCCTGACGCTGTTTACCAGCGCTTACCTGGCGGAGATCTGGCGCGGTTGCGTCGAGTCGATCGCCAACGGCCAGTGGGAAGCGTCGGCGAGCCTGGCGCTCAATCCCTTTGAACAGCTGCGTTACGTGATCCTGCCGCAAGCCCTGCGCATTGCCGTGGCGCCGACCGTGGGCTTCTCGGTGCAGGTGGTCAAAGGCACTGCGGTGACCTCGATCATCGGTTTCACCGAACTCACCAAAACCGGCGGCATGCTCGCCAATGCGACCTTCGAACCCTTCATGGTTTACGGCCTGGTCGCGCTCGGTTACTTCCTGCTCTGCTACCCCTTGTCCCTCAGTGCTCGCTATCTGGAAAGGAGACTGCATGCCTCTGCTTAGAATTTCCGCCCTGCATAAATATTACGGCGATCACCATGTGCTCAAAGGCATCGACCTGAGCATCGACGAAGGCCAGGTGGTGGCGATCATCGGTCGCAGCGGCTCGGGTAAATCGACCCTGCTGCGCACCTTGAACGGCCTGGAGTCGATCAACGACGGGGTGATCGAAGTCGACGGCGAGTACCTCGACGCCGCTCGCGCCGATCTGCGCAGCTTGCGACAGAAGGTCGGCATGGTATTTCAGCAGTTCAACCTGTTCCCGCACCTGACGGTGGGTGAAAACGTCATGCTCGCACCGCAAGTGGTGCAGAAAGTGCCCAAGGCCAAGGCCGCCGAACTGGCGCGGCAAATGCTGGAACGAGTTGGGCTGGGGGAAAAGTTTGATGCCTTCCCCGATCGACTCTCCGGCGGACAGCAACAGCGGGTAGCCATTGCTCGGGCGCTGGCGATGTCGCCCAAGGTGCTGCTGTGCGATGAGATCACCTCGGCACTGGACCCTGAACTGGTCAACGAAGTACTGAGCGTGGTCCGGCAACTGGCCAAGGACGGGATGACGCTGATCATGGTCACCCACGAAATGCGCTTCGCCCGCGAAGTCGGCGACAAACTGGTGTTCATGCACCAGGGCAAGGTGCATGAGGTGGGGGACCCCAAGGTGTTGTTTGCCAATCCGCAGACGGCGGAGCTGGCGAATTTCATTGGCACGGTTGAGGCGGCAGGCTAAGAGATCTTCTGCGCCTACGCGTTGGCGGCAGCGGTCGATCGTGGCACGATGGTCGGGTTATCGACCGAGACCTCTAAACCATGCCTCAATCCCAAGCCACGAATCTGTCCCTGATCGCCGCTATAGACCTGGGCTCTAACAGCTTTCATATGGTCGTGGCCAAGGCCATCCACAATGAAATCCGTATTCTCGAGCGGCTTGGCGAGAAGGTTCAGCTGGCCGCCGGGATCGACGAAGAGCGCCAACTCAGCGAAGAGTCCATGCAGCGCGGGCTCGATTGCCTGAAGCGCTTTGCCCAACTGATCAACGGCATGCCACAAGGCGCCGTGCGGATCGTCGGTACCAACGCCCTGCGCGAGGCGCGCAACCGCGGCGAATTCATCCGTCGCGCCGAAGAAATCCTCGGCCACCCGGTAGAAGTCATCTCCGGTCGTGAAGAAGCCCGTTTGATCTACCTTGGCGTCTCCCACACCCTCGCCGACACCCCAGGCAAGCGTCTGGTGGCCGACATTGGCGGTGGCAGTACCGAATTCATCATTGGCCAGCGCTTCGAACCCTTGCTGCGCGAAAGCCTGCAAATGGGCTGCGTGAGCTACACCCAGCGCTACTTCCGCGACGGCAAGATCACTCCGGCCCGCTACGCCCAGGCGTACACCGCGGCGCGGCTGGAGATCATGAGCATTGAACACGCCCTGCACCGCCTGACCTGGGATGAAGCCATCGGCTCCTCGGGCACCATCCGTGCCATCGGTCTGGCGTTGAAGGCTGGCGGCCACGGGGCTGGCGAGGTCAACGCCGAAGGCCTGTCCTGGCTCAAGCGCAAGCTGATCAAACTCGGCGACGTCGAAAAAATCGACTTCGAAGGCATCAAACCGGATCGCCGGGCGATTTTCCCTGCGGGTCTGGCGATTCTCGAAGCGATCTTCGACGCACTCGAACTGCAACGCATGGATCACTGTGAAGGCGCTCTGCGTGAAGGCGTGCTCTACGACCTGCTGGGCCGTCATCACCACGAAGACGTCCGCGAACGCACCCTCAGCTCGCTGATGGAGCGTTACCACGTCGATGTGGGACAGGCCGATCGCGTCGAACGCAAGGCGCTTCACGCGTTCGACCAGGTGGCCGAGGACTGGGATCTGAATGACGGAGTCTGGCGCGAGTTACTGGGCTGGGCGGCCAAAGTCCACGAAGTCGGGCTGGACATCGCCCACTATCAATTCCACAAGCACGGCGCCTACCTGATCGAACACTCCGATCTGGCCGGTTTCTCTCGTGAAGACCAACTGATGCTGGCGCTGCTGGTACGCGGTCACCGCCGCAACATTCCCAAGGACAAGTTTGCCGAGTTCGGCGATGAAGGCATCAAGCTGATTCGCCTGTGCGTGTTGCTGCGCTTTGCGATTCTGTTCCACCACATCCGCGGCACCCAACAGATGCCGCAGGTCACACTGCACGCCAACGGCGACAGCCTGGATGTGTTGTTCCCGGAGAACTGGCTGGACGAAAACCAGCTGACTCAGGCCGATTTCGCGCTGGAAGCGGAATGGCTGACCCGCGTCAACTTCGTGCTTAACGTTCGCTGAAAACAAAAGGGCGATCCTTGCGGATCGCCCTTTTGCATCACGCCGGCCCCTCTCCCGCGTTAATTAACACTCAGAATCGGGCTGCCCAACCGCTCCAGCAAGGTGACCTGGGCACTGCGCGGGTTCTGGTTGCCGGTCGGCGTGTTGCGGATGTAACGGCCGTCCGACTGCAGGCTCCAGCTGTGGGTGTTATCGGTGAGGTAAAGCTCCAGCTCTTTCTTGACCCGAGTAATCAGCTTCTTGCCCTCCACCGGGAAGCAGGTCTCGACGCGCTTATCGAGATTGCGCTCCATCCAGTCGGCACTCGACAGGAACATCTGTTCTTCACCGCCGTTGAGGAAGTAGAAGACCCGCGTGTGCTCCAGGAAGCGGCCAATGATCGAGCGCACGTGGATGTTGTGCGAAACCCCGGCGATACCCGGCCGCAGGCAGCACATGCCACGGATGATCAGATCGATCCGCACCCCGGACTGACTGGCCTTGTACAGCGCGCGGATGACCTTCGGGTCGGTCAGCGAGTTGAACTTGGCGATGATGTGCGCCGGTTTGCCCTCGAGGGCGAACTGGGTCTCGCGGGCAATCATGTCGAGCATGCCCTTCTTCAGCGTGAACGGCGCGTGCAGCAGTTTCTTCATGCGCAGGGTTTTACCCATGCCGATCAACTGGCTGAACAGTTTACCGACGTCTTCGCACAAGGCGTCATCGGAGGTCAGCAGGCTGTAGTCGGTGTACAGACGGGCGTTGGCCGCGTGGTAGTTGCCGGTACCCAAGTGGGCGTAACGGACAATCTCGCCGGCCTCGCGGCGCAGGATCAGCATCATCTTGGCGTGGGTCTTGAAACCCACCACGCCGTAGATCACCACCGCGCCGGCCGCTTGCAGACGGCTGGCCAGTTGCAGGTTGGATTCTTCGTCGAACCGCGCACGCAATTCGATCACCGCAGTGACCTCTTTGCCGTTACGTGCAGCATCGACCAGGGCATCGACGATTTCCGAGTTGGCGCCGCTGCGGTAGAGGGTCTGACGGACCGCCAACACGAACGGGTCCTTGGCCGCCTGGCGCAGCAGGTCGACCACCGGGGTGAACGATTCGAACGGGTGCAGCAGCAGGATGTCCTGCTTGCTGATCACGCTGAAAATGTTTTCGCTGTTCTGCAGCAGTTTCGGGATCTGCGGGGTGAACGGCGTGTATTGCAGCTCTGGGTGACTGTCCAGGCCGGTGATGCTGAACAGCCGCGTCAGGTTGACCGGACCGTTGACCCGATATAGCTCGGTCTCTTGCAGGTTGAACTGCTTGAGCAGGTAGTCGGACAGGTGTTTCGGGCAGGTGTCCGCCACTTCCAGACGCACCGCGTCCCCGTAGCGACGCGAGAACAGCTCGCCGCGCAGGGCGCGGGCCAGGTCTTCGACGTCTTCGGTGTCGACCGCCAGGTCAGCGTTTCGGGTCAGACGGAACTGATAGCAGCCCTTGACCTTCATGCCCTGGAACAGGTCATCGGCGTGAGCGTGGATCATCGACGACAGGAACACATAGTTGTCACCCGTGCCACCGACCTCTTCCGGCACCTTGATGACACGCGGCAGCAAACGCGGTGCCGGGATGATCGCCAGACCGGAATCGCGACCGAACGCATCGATACCTTCGAGCTCGACGATGAAGTTCAGGCTCTTGTTCACCAGCAACGGGAACGGGTGCGTTGGGTCGAGACCGATCGGGGTGATGATCGGCGCGATCTCGTCGCGGAAATAGCGGCGCACCCAGGTCTTGAGTTTGGTGGTCCAGTAGCGGCGGCGAATGAAGCGGACCTGATGTTTCTCCAGTTCCGGCAACAGGATGTCGTTGAGGATCGCGTATTGGCGATCGACGTGGCCGTGCACCAGATCACTGATGCGCGCCAGCGCCTGATGCGGTTGCAGGCCATCGGCACCGGCCTGCTCACGGGCGAAGGTGATCTGCTTTTTAAGCCCTGCAACGCGAATCTCGAAGAACTCGTCCAGGTTGCTGGAGAAGATCAGCAAAAACTTCAGCCGTTCCAGCAAGGGATAGGACTCATCCAGCGCCTGTTCCAGCACGCGGATGTTGAACTGCAGTTGCGACAGCTCGCGATGGATGTACAGGCTGCTGTCATCCAGACCAGGAATCGCGACTGCCGGCGCCGCCGGCGCAACTTCGGCTACCACCGCGGGTGGAGCAGGCGCAAGCGCAGGCTCGGTTTCGACGACGGGCTCGACCACGGGTTGAGCTTCTTTTACGGCAACTTCAGAGAGTCCTTCGGTATTCATCGAATGTTCCTGGGAGGGCTATTGTTGCTCTCGTAGCAATTGAGCGGCACGCACGGCAAAGTATGTCAGGATGCCATCAGCGCCAGCACGTTTAAAAGCGGTCAGGGATTCGAGAATAATCCCTTCGCTCAACCAGCCATTCTGGATCGCTGCCATGTGCATCGCATACTCACCGCTGACCTGATAGACAAAGGTCGGCACTTTAAATTCTTCTTTGACGCGGTAAAGGATATCCAGGTACGGCATGCCTGGCTTGACCATGACCATATCCGCGCCTTCTGACAAGTCGCTGGCCACTTCGTGCAACGCTTCGTTGCCGTTGGCCGGGTCCATTTGATAGGACGCCTTGTTCGCCTTGCCGAGGTTCAGCGCCGAACCGACCGCATCGCGGAACGGACCGTAATAGGCGCTGGCGTACTTGGCCGAGTAAGCCATGATCCGCACGTTGACGTGATCGGCCAGTTCCAGCGCTTCACGGATCGCCTGGATCCGGCCATCCATCATGTCCGACGGAGCAACCACCTGCGCACCGGCAGCCGCATGGGACAACGCCTGTTTGACCAGCGCATCGACGGTGATGTCGTTCTGCACATAGCCTGCTTCATCCAGAATACCGTCCTGGCCATGGGTGGTGAACGGGTCCAGCGCTACGTCGGTAATCACCCCCAGCTCCGGGAAGCGTGCACGCAGGGCACGGGTGGCGCGCTGGGCAATACCGTCCGGGTTCCACGCTTCAGCCGCGTCGAGGCTTTTGAGTTCGGCTGGCGTCACCGGGAACAGTGCCACGGCTGGAATGCCCAACTCGACCCACCGGGCCGCTTCTTCGAGCAACAGGTCGATGGTCAGACGCTCGACGCCTGGCATCGAGGCGACCGCTTCGCGACGGTTTTCACCGTCCAGCACAAACACCGGAAGAATCAGGTCATTGGTGGTCAGGACGTTTTCACGGACCAGACGGCGAGAAAATTCATCACGACGGTTGCGACGCAGGCGGGTTGCAGGAAACAAACGGTTGGCGGGGGTAAAGCTCACGGCAGACTCCTGAGCCCGCGCTGGCGGGCGAGCGTGACAGTTATAAGCGACCATTATGACCAACACATTACAGTTATGTGCACCCCTGCGACCTGAAGTCGCAACCATTGTCCTTGCAGGAAATGTTCACGTCGAGACACATCTCGACACTTTCCTGAATGTGCCTGAAGGGTTAGGCTGCGCGTTCATTTCGCCAGCACCCAGACAATGCTCCAACAATTTCTGCATGACTTCGGCTACTTTGCCCTTTTCCTCGGCACGTTTTTCGAAGGCGAAACCATTCTGGTACTCGCAGGCTTCCTCGCGTTCCGCGGATACATGGACATCAACCTGGTGGTGATCGTGGCGTTCTTCGGCAGCTACGCCGGCGATCAGCTGTGGTACTTCCTGGGGCGCAAGCACGGCCGCAAACTGCTGGCGCGCAAGCCACGCTGGCATCTGATGGGTGATCGGGCGCTGGAGCATATCCGCAGGCACCCGGACATCTGGGTACTGAGCTTTCGCTTCGTCTACGGCCTGCGCACGGTGATGCCCGTGGCCATCGGCCTGTCGGGTTATCCGCCGGGCCGCTACCTGCTGCTTAACGGCCTCGGCGCGGCGATCTGGGCCACGGCCCTGGCGGCGGCGGCCTATCACTTCGGCGCGGTGCTCGAAGGTTTGCTCGGCAGTGTCAAGAAGTACGAGCTGTGGGTACTCGGCGCCCTGCTGGTGCTGGGCTTCTGCCTGTGGCTGCGTCGGCGCTTCAAGAATGCCCGCCTCGCCAGGCAAATCTACGAAGACGAACAGGTCCAGCAGGCCGAAAAGGCCAAGACCAGTGAACCTACGACGCCAGTCGAGTGATGCGGTTTCTGCAGCAGTAGAGACCGATGCCGCTGAGCAGGCTGTAACTGAGCAGGCCGACCCAACCCACCGCGCTGGCCGGCCATAGCCCTGCCAGCGGCGCCAGCCAGATCAGCGGCAGGTTCAGCGCCAGCCGCAACAGCTCCAGCTTCAACGCCTGCAGGCGATTCTCCAGGGCCACGCCCAGCACAAACAAACCCAGCGCCACCGCCCCCCAGCCCAACACCAGAGCCGCGGTCGGCAAGCTTCGTTCGAGATTCATCAAGTAGCTACCCAGCGCGATGTACACGCAAAATTGCAGCGCGACATACAATTGCTGACGACCGTCCAGCGGCACCTCGAACTTGCGGAACTGACTCAGGTCCGGCTTGTTCATCGGGTACTTCGCCGCCACGTCCGCCGGCCGCCAGCCGGTGCGCATGAACCAGATCCGCAGCTTGTCCCACAGGCTCTCGGCACGTCGCGCATCGGCCCATAACTGCGCATAGAACTGCACGTTCGCCCACAACGGATTCCAGCTCGCCAACGGTGTGGTCACGCCAAAAATCACCGGTTCGTTGTCGTCCTCTTCCTGGAACGAGCCAAACAGCCGATCCCAGATAATGAACACCCCACCGTAGTTGCGATCCATGTAGAGCGCGTTCTGCGCATGGTGAGCCCGATGGTTGGACGGCGTGACGAAGAACCATTCGAACCCGCCGAGCTTCGGGATGTGTTTGGTGTGAACCCAGAATTGATACAGCAGGTTCAGCGCCGCAACGCTGACGAACACCAGCAGCGGCAGGCCGAGCACCGCCATCGGCAGGTAGAAGATCCAGCTCAGCAGGAACCCGGTGCTGGTCTGGCGCAACGCCGTGGAGAGGTTGTAGTCCTCGCTTTGATGGTGCACCGAATGCGCCGCCCAGAGGATGTTGCGTTCATGGCCCATGCGGTGCAGCCAGTAGTAGCAGAAGTCGTAAAGGACAAAGGCAAACAGCCAGACCCAAAGGCTCTCGGCCGATAACTCGAACAACGCCAGATGCTTCAGCGCGAACGCGTACGTCACCAGCCCAACACCTTTGGTCAACAGGCCGGTAGTGGTCGACAACACGCCGGTGCTGAGGCTGTTGATCGCATCCGCCAGGCGATAATTACTCACCCCGCGCCAGCGGTCCGCCAGCAGCTCGACGGCGATCAATACAAAGAAAAACGGTACCGCATACAGAATGAAGTCCATGACGCGACCTGATCGCAATGGTGATGACAGATCCTAGGTGTAGCCGTGAAATAACCCTATGGCAACGAGTGACAAATTAGTGGACATTTAACGCCATGAATCTGGAGAAGACCCATGAGCAAAAAAGTTGCAGTGATACTTTCCGGCTGTGGCGTGTATGACGGCGCCGAGATCCATGAAAGCGTGATTACCCTGCTACGCCTCGACCAACACGGCGCGCAGGTCCAGTGCTTCGCCCCTGATATCGCGCAATTGCAGGTGATCAACCACCTGACGGGCGAAGAAATGCCCGAGTCGCGCAACGTGTTGGTGGAGTCGGCGCGCATTGCCCGCGGGCAAGTGAAAGACCTGCGTGAAGCCAACGCCGAAGACTTCGACGCGTTGATCGTACCCGGCGGTTTTGGTGCGGCGAAGAACCTGTCCAACTTCGCCAGCGAAGGCGCCGGTTGCGTCATTCAGGCTGAAGTCCTGGCGCTGGCCGAAGCCTTTGCCGAAGCCGGCAAACCGGTTGGTTTGATCTGCATCTCGCCGGCGTTAGCGGCGAAAATCTACGGCCCGGGCGTGACCTGCACGGTCGGCAACGACGCCGATACGGCCGCCGCCATGACCCGAATGGGCGCGACCCATGTCGATTGCGCCGTCAGCGATTTCATCGAAGACAAGGCACGTAAACTGGTCAGCACCCCGGCCTACATGCTCGCGCAGTCGATCAGCGAAGCGGCTTCAGGGATCAATAAGTTAGTGGATCGGGTTTTAGAGCTTACGCATGAGAATGATGCGTAACACTGACTAATGTGGGAGCGAGCTTGCTCCCACAGGGTTCACTGCTAGGCTCAAGACTTTCGGGTCAGCCGAGTGATGATCCGATCCAGCGCATTGGCGAACGCCTGCTTCTCTCGATCACCAAACGGCGCTGGCCCGCCGCTCATCTGGCCCTGTTCGCGCAGATCGGTGAACAGGTTGCGCACTGCCAGGCGATCGCCCATGTTCTGCGCATCGAACTCCTTGCCCCGAGGATCCAGCGCCGCCACGCCCTTTTTCACCAAACGGTCGGCCAGCGGCACATCGCTGCAAATCACCAACTCACCCGGTACCGCGTGCTCCACCAGGTAATCGTCGGCCGCGTCTGGACCGCTCGGTACCACGATCAACTTCACCAGGGCCAGGCCCGGCTTGATCTGCGGCTGACCGGCCACCATCACCACTTCGAACTGACGCTTGAGGGCGAACTTCACCACCAGATCCTTGGCCGCCCGAGGGCAGGCATCGGCATCGATCCAGACACGCATTGTGTATTTCCTTTTAAGAAACCTGCACCCGCCGCTTCTCGGCCATCCGACTGCGGCTGTAGAGCACGATAATCGCCAGAATCGCCACAGCCTGTGCACTCAGCGAATAGGCATCAGCGTGAATCCCCAGCCAGTCGAAGTCAAAAAATGCCACCGGACGAGTGCCGAAGATCCCGGCCTCCTGCAAGGCCTTGACGCCATGCCCGGCGAACACCACCGACAGCGCGCAGAGCAATCCGGCATTGATCCCGAAAAACAGCGCCAGTGGCAGTTTCGCCGAGCCGCGCAGGATCACCCAGGCCAGACCGATCAACAACACCAACGCCGTGGCGCCACCCGCCAATACCGCGTTATGCCCAGCCGGACCTGCTTGCAGCCACAGGGTCTCGTAAAACAGCACCACTTCGAACAGCTCGCGGTAGACCGAGAAAAACGCCAGCGCCGCAAAACCAAAACGCCCGCCGCCGCTGACCAGGCTGCTCTTGATGTAATCCTGCCAGGCCGCCGCATGGCGACGATCGTGCATCCAGACCCCAAGCCAGAGCACCATGACACTGGCGAACAGCGCGGTGCAGCCTTCGAGCAGTTCACGCTGGGCACCACTGACATCGATGACGTACGCCGCCAGCGCCCAGGTCGCCAGCCCCGCCACCAGCGCCAGACCCCAGCCAATATTGACGCTGCGAATCGCCGATTGCTGGCCGGTGTTGCGCAGGAACGCCAGCACCGCAGCCAGTACCAGAATCGCTTCCAGCCCTTCGCGCAGCAGAATCAGCAGACCCGATACGTAGCTCAGCGACCAGCTCAATCCATCGCTGCCCAGCAGGTCGGCTGACTCTTTCAACTTGGCCTTGGCAAACGCCAGACGTTGCTCGGCTTGCTCGATCGGCAGCCCGTCCTGCAACGACTGACGGTAAGCCATCAGGGATTTTTCAGTGTCTTTGCGCACCACGGTGTTGACGTTATCCAGCGAGCTTTCGACCAGTTCGAAGCCCTCCAGATACGCCGCCACCGACAGGTCATAGGCTTGATCGTGCGCGCCGGCACGGTACGCGGCGATGCTCTTGTCGAGGGTCGCCGCGGTGTAATCGAGCAACTGCGCCGGACCGCGTTTGACTTGCGGTGGTTGGGCACGCTGAGCACGGAACGTCGCCGCCGCTTCAGGGCCTTCGGCCGCCAGTACCTCGGCGGGCGTCTGGCGCGCCAGGTCAGCCAGGTTGTAGGTTTTCTGGCTTTTCGCGGCCGCAGGGTCGGCACTGAAACTGGCGATATAGGTTGCCAGGTCCCAACGCTGACGCTCGTCGAGCTGATCGGCGAAAGACGGCATGTCAGTGCCCTCGACGCCCAGCCCAAGGGTGCTGTAAATCGCATAGAGGCTCAGGCGATCCTGGCGCGAAGCATCACGCAGGTTCGCAGGCGCCGGCTCCAGGCCGACGCCTGCGGGGCCATCACCAGCGCCGGTGTCACCGTGACACACCGAGCAGTGCTGGGCGTACAGCGGCTCACCACGCGTGGGATCCGGGGTGATAATCGGCGCCTGGCTGACTTCATACGCCACCGCCAGTTTCGCACCCAGTTGCCGCGCCTGACGCGCCACGCTCGCGCCGTCCTGACGCTCAGTCACGGCCGTTTGCAAAGTCGCGACGCCCTGCTCCAGCTCAGCCTTTTGCGGCTTGGCCGGCAACGCCGCGATCAAACCTTGCAGCGCCTGGAGAAACTCCAGTTGCTCCCGGTATTCGGCCTCATCGATGACCTTGCCTGCCTCGACCGCAGCCGGGTAATCGGCGCCAATGTAATCGAGCACGTGCAGAGCTTGAGGAGCGCCTTCCACGGTGTCGGCCAGCAGGTTGAAACTGCACAAAGCAAACAACGGAAAGACCAGCCAGGCCAGGAAACGGGACGGGGCAGTCATGAATGAATCTCAATTGGTAATAAGAAGTAACGCATTGTTCACTTCCAATGACTTTCACTCAAGCTTTGTTGCAGATCGTATGGGTTTTCAAAACGCACAAACGAAAAAGGCGACCTCACCGGGTCGCCTTTCTTTATGGCTGAAAAATGGCTGAAAACGTTATACCGCGGCTTTACGAATGGTCGCCAGCAAACCTGCCGCGCCAATGAACAAACCGGCGAAGGTGCGATTCATACGGCGCTGCTGCTTGGGTGTACGCAGCAAGCGCAACACCTTGGACGCGAGGCCGGTGTAACCCGCCATCACAATCAGATCGACGCAGATCATGGTCACGCCAAGGATCAGATACTGCGCCACCAGCGGCGCGTGGGGGTCGATGAACTGCGGCAGCACCGCCAGCATGAACACCAACGCCTTGGGGTTGCTGACATTCACCAGGAAACCGCGAAACACCAGCGCCAGTGGCTTGCCGATCTGCCGAATGGCTGCGTCATCGCTCATGTTGCTGGGCAGCGCACGCCATTGCTTGACCGCCAGATACACCAGATAAGCCACGCCAAACCATTTGATCGCGTAGAAAGCCGTGGCCGAGGTGGCGAGGATTGCGCCCACACCGGCGGCGACAATCGCGATCTGCATCGCCAGACCCAGTTGCAGGCCCAAGGCGTTCCAGTAGCCGCGCCAGAAACCGTATTGCAAGCCGCAGGACATCGACGCAATGGCGCCGGCGCCCGGGGAAAGGCTGATCACCCAACAGGCGGCAAAAAACGCCAGCCATGTCTCAAGCACCATCGCACACCTCGACTCAGACTCGTTATAGACGTCTAAGCTAATGTGCTGGCCTGCGAATGACTATCGATTTTTTGCAGAAAAACTACCCTGCCGACCAGCGTTACCGGCAGCCTGGCCACTTTCGAAGCCGCTCGGCAACACGTCGCTGCCGTGCCTGCGTCGTACCGAGCGCTGGAAGGCCTCCGTCAGGACAGCGCCTCCAGCTCCGCCTGCATGCTTTCGAGCAGTTCCAGGGCTTCCATCCAGGTTTCTTCAAGCTCGGCTTCGCGAACTTTCAGCTTGGCCTGTTCGGCCAGCAGATCACGCAGCTCGTTCTTGCGCGCCGGCTCGTACATATCGCTATCGCCGAGGCTGGTGTCGATCTTCGCCAGCTTCTCGTGCAACTTGCCCAACTCGGCTTCGAGCTTGTCAGCTTCGCGTTTATGCGGCGCCAGTTGCTGACGCAACGCAGCAGCGGCCTGACGCTGGGCTTTCTTGTCGGTCTTGTCCGGGTTGACTGGCGAGTTGTTCACCGGTGCATTGCGCTGGCGATAATCGACTAGCCAACGGGCGTAGTCTTCCAGATCGCCGTCGAACTCTTCGACCTTGCCATCGGCCACCAGGAAGAAGTTATCCGTGGTGCTTTTGAGCAGGTGACGATCGTGGGAGACCACCAGCACTGCGCCACTGAATTCCTGCAGGGCCATGGTCAGCGCCAGACGCATTTCCAGGTCCAGGTGGTTGGTCGGTTCGTCGAGCAGCAACAGGTTCGGCCGGCCCCAGGCGATCAACGCCAGCGCCAGTCGGGCCTTTTCGCCGCCGGAGAAATTCAGCACCGGCTCGTCGATCCGCGCACCGCGGAAGTCGAAACCACCGAGGAAGTCGCGCAGGGTCTGCTCACGTTCGGTCGGCGCCAGACGCTGCAAGTGCAGCAACGGGCTGGCCTTGGAATCCAGCGAGTCCAGTTGATGCTGGGCAAAGTAGCCCACGACCGTGTTCTCGCCACGGGTCAGTCGGCCGGACAATGGCTCGAGTTCACCGGCGAGGTTTTTGATCAGCGTCGATTTACCGGCACCGTTGGGGCCGAGCAAACCGATCCGCGCGCCGGGAATCAGTTGCAGTTTGACCTTCTCCAGCACGGCTCTCTCGCCGTAACCCAGACGGGCATCGGAGAGGTCGATCAACGGACTGGAAATTTTCACCGACTCGCGGAAGACGAAGTCGAACGGCGAATCGACGTGGGCGGCGGACAACTCTTCCATCCGCTCCAACGCCTTGATCCGGCTCTGGGCCTGACGGGCCTTGGTGGCCTGGGCCTTGAAGCGGGCGATATAGCTTTCCATGTGCGCACGTTGCGCCTGTTGCTTCTCGTAGGCCTGTTGTTGCTGGGCCAGACGTTCGGCACGGGCACGTTCGAACGCCGAGTAGCCACCGCGGTAGAGGGTAATCTTGCGCTGATCGACGTGAGCCACATGATCGACCACGGCGTCGAGGAAGTCGCGGTCGTGGGAAATCAGCAGCAAGGTGCCGGGATAGCTCTTGAGCCACTCTTCCAGCCAGATGATGGCGTCGAGGTCCAAGTGGTTGGTCGGTTCGTCGAGCAACAACAGGTCCGACGGGCACATCAGCGCCTGCGCCAGGTTCAGACGCATCCGCCAGCCACCGGAGAAATCTCCGACCTGACGATCCATCTGCTCATTGGTGAACCCCAGGCCCGCGAGCAACTTGCGCGCCCGGGCGTCGGCGGTGTACCCGTCGGCGCTGTCGAGTTCTGCGTGCAGACGCGCCTGCGCGGCACCGTCATGGGCCGCTTCGGCTGCGGCGAGATCACGTTGCACCTCGCGCAGGCGCAGGTCACCATCGAGCACATAGTCGACCGCGATGCGATCGAGGGTGTCGATCTCTTGGCGCATGTGGGCGATGCGCCAGTCGGCCGGCAAGAAGCAGTCACCCGAGTCCGGGTGCAGGTCACCCAGAAGCAAGGCGAACAGGCTCGATTTGCCGGCGCCGTTGGCACCGATGAGGCCGGCTTTGTGGCCGGCGTGCAAGGTCAGCTCGGCGTCTTCTAGCAGACGTTGCGGGCCACGCTGTAAAGTAAGGTTCTGAAGTCGGATCATAATGGCGGCGGAGTCTACCAGCTTCGCTCGCAACTGGCGCGAGTAGCACTATGTCCTCTGACCTGTGGAGCTTTTCCCTTACCCTTTACACCCGACCGGGTGTTGAAGACGCCTGCCTGAAGCTGCAAGCAGCCGGGGCCAATGTTTGCCTGCTGTTGTGCGCAGCCTGGCTCGGACATCGCGGCGTGAGATGCAATGCACAACGCCTGCAACAACTCCAGCACCTGGCCGGGCCGTGGCATACGGAAGTCGTGCAACCGCTGCGACAACTGCGCACGCAGTGGAAGGCCGCGGCCCTCGACGACGAGGAACTGAACACGTTACGAGCGCAAGTCAAAGCTTTGGAGCTGGAAGCGGAGCGGCAACTGTTGTTGCGCCTGGAGAACGCGGCGCAAGCATGGCCGGAAGGTCAAGCCAAAGACTTGGCCGTGTGGCTGGAAGGATTGACGGCGGGCGCCGCCAACCTGAACCGCGACGCGCTGCATCAGCTGCGCGTCGCGGTGACCGGCACTTAGGAAGCGCGGGTCGGGGTGCTGATAGTGCTTGCAGCCGCTGCCGGTGCAGGCGAAGCGGCTGGAGCTGGCGAAGCAGCCGGTGCCGGCGTCGCTGGTTTGGCGGCCGCTGGTGCGGTTGCCGGTTTTGCAGCCACTGGCTTGGCGACAGCAGGTTTTGCCGCGACTGGCTTTTTCACCGCTGGCTTGGCAGCGGGTTTCGTAACAGCGGGTTTGGCCGCGCTGGAAGTTGCCGGCTTGGCAGCGGCAGCTGGCTTGGCCGGTGCTTTGGCAACTGCTGGCTTGGCCGCTGCGGTTTTCGCTACTGCAGGTTTGGCGGCCGGTTTGGCAGCGGCAGTTTTAGCAGCCGGTTTGGCTGTTGGTTTGGCGGCAGCTGGTTTAGCAGCGGTCGGTTTGGCAGCCGGTTTAGCGGCGCTGGCAGCGACTGGTTTTTTCACTGCAGGTTTGGCTGCTGCTTTCGCTGGAGCCTTGGCCGGTGCTTTCGCGGCTACCGGTTTGGCAGCTGGCTTTTTCGCGGCGGTAGCTGCGGTGGCTGGCTTGGCCGAACGCAAGGTCAGCGTTTTGCCGACAGCCTCTTTCACGCGACCAATACCCTGGGCCAGTTTCAGGCTTTCCTGGGCATCGCGCTTGAGCTGCAAAATGTAGCTACGCGTCTCGGACTGACGATCCTTGAGCGCATCAAGCAGATCTTCAAGTTCTTGTATCGCATCTTTGGCCTTGGCTTGTGCCTTGGCTTTGCCGGCCGCCGCAGCGTCCTGCAATTTGGTGCGAGAGTTGTGCAGTTTTTCCTGTGCTTTTCCGCGCTGCTTTTCCAGTTTGGCGAGCAGTTTTTCAGCATCAGCCAAGGCTTGGGAACAAGCGTTTTCCAAATGCTCGAGCAAGCTGCCCGAAAGCTGATGGAGTAGGTGCAACGGAGTATTTACAGGCTTCTTATTGGCCGACATGGTTTACCTCCTGGCTGACGTGAGTGCGGCTCATACTAGACCTCTGCTGCTACCGCCGCTAGGGCATGTTGACAGTATCGATTGCTGTGCGTTGCACCCAATTGAAAATGTTCTGCACACACGTCAAAGCAGTTCACCGGTCACGGCATCCTCACTGGCATAATCCCCCGCATCTCAGGCTGGAGAGTGCCCATGTCGCGTTACCTTTTTTTACCCTTATGCGTGTTTTTTTCGATGGCCCAGGCCGCGGAAAAAACCACGGAAAATGACGCCCATGATCTCGCCTACAGCCTGGGTGCAAGTCTGGGTGAACGTCTGCGCCAAGAGGTTCCCGATCTGCAAATCCAGGCATTGGTGGAAGGCTTGCAGCAAGCCTATCAAGGCAAGCCACTCGCGCTGAAAGATCAGCAGATCGAAAAGATCCTGGCCGAGCACGAAGCGCAAATTGCCGAGCAGCCAGCCATACCGCAAAGCGAAGTTGCGCTGGACAAGGAACAACGTTTCCTGACGGCCGAGAAGGCAAAACCCGGAGTTCGCGAACTGGCGGATGGCATCCTGCTGACCGAACTGGTCGCGGGCAATGGTGCCAAGCCCGGCCCCAATAGCAAGGTGCAGGTTCGCTACATTGGCAAGCTGCCCGATGGCACGGTGTTCGATCAGAACAGTCAGGCGCAATGGTTCAGCCTCGACAGCGTGATCAGTGGCTGGCGCAGTGCACTGCAACAGATGCCGGTGGGTGCGAAATGGCGCCTGGTGATTCCATCGGCCCAGGCCTATGGCGCTGACGGCGCAGGTGACCTGATCGCACCGTTCACGCCTCTGGTGTTTGAAATCGAATTGCTCGGCGCGACCGGCTGAGCAATCCTGCAAACGAAAAACGGCGCGCAGAGCGCACCGTTTCAAAGACCGGTTACAACAAGGGAAACTCAGGCTTGCTCTGGAGTTTCTTCCTTGTGAGCCGTGTGCAGCACTTCGATCAGGCAATCTTCCAGTTCGAAGCGCTCGTGCAACAGACCGCCGAGCTCCTGGAATTTCTCGGCAACGCACTTGCCTTGATCGCAGAGATCGTTGAAAGCCAGCAGCTTCTCGGTGATCACATCGATGCGCGGATAAATGGTTTCGGCCAATTCAAGCCCGCGTGAGTCACCGAACGCCTTGGCTTCGCCCGTCAGCTGTTCGTAGATTTCGAAGTGGCCGGCAGAGACGTAATCGACCAGGACACCACAGAACTCCTGCAACGGCTTGCGGTTTTCGCCCAGAGCCTCAGGCTTGGCGCCGAGAGCATCATAGGCTCGAACCAGTTCGTGACGCTCCTGCAACCAACGATCGATCAGCAGATGCACTCCACCCCAGCGTTCCTGAGCATTCTGACAACTTTCGAGCATGGTGATCTCTCTTCCCTTATGGGTAATGCCGCCCGCACTCGCCGCAAGACTTGAAGATCAAGATTTGGCCAGGCAGAGCACCATCGAGTAACAATTCCAATGATACGTGCGGGCCAGATTATGCCCGCGCGCCAACAGCTTCAAGGTACGCAGGAGATAAAGTTCATACAAGTGTTTAATCGTCCAGCCTGCCCCGGTGCGACGACTCGCCGCTGATCGGTCGCTGATACGCGTACCAGACCAGCCGCTCGATCTGAAAAGCCCCGAGAATCGTCACTGCGACAAAAAACAACAGACTCCATTCGGGAATACTCAGGTCGAACAGCGTCCAGGAAATTTCCGCACAGTCAGCGGTTCCGCTGAATACCCGTTTCACAACACACAGCCAGGGCATGTCGGTGAACAGACCTTCCAGGCCGGGAGAGCACCCCGACACGTGTTGAGCCGGATCGCTTTGCAATACTACCTGGCGCCACGCCGTCACCATTCCCGCTAGGCTACTGAACAGGCCGAGCAACCAATAGAGTAAACAGCCCAGGCGCATGGGCCCGTGCAGCACGGCAATCAGGCAGACCGTCGTGAACAGGGCCAGAAAAAACCGCTGTACCAGACACAGTGCGCACGGCTTGAGCCCGATTGCGAAC
This sequence comes from Pseudomonas sp. GW822-FHT02D10, assembly GCF_058802345.1. NCBI lineage: Bacteria > Pseudomonadati > Pseudomonadota > Gammaproteobacteria > Pseudomonadales > Pseudomonadaceae > Pseudomonas > Pseudomonas sp. GW822-FHT02D10. The sequence continues at coordinate 352,280 of NZ_JBXAOB010000002.1, read as the reverse complement.
TCCAGATAGTACGAAGCACCCAAGGCCAGGGCACCCGCGATGAAAGCCATGAAAAACAAGGAGCGTGTGCAGGCCAAAGACATGGCTTATCCGTAACAGAAGAGACAGGTAGTTACGGTAGAGGAAAGCCCTCTGGCCTTTCAAGGCAACACCGTGTGGAGACTTCGCCACAGATGTAAGGAATTCCCGACAGAAGAGACAGGACCAAATGTAGTCCATTGTAAGACGCTGCCTACAGCCGGCGTACCGGGGGGAAATTTCGCGGTTTTCAAACGGCCGGGTCGCCTGCTCGGGCGACCCGGTCATCCAGCACCTTATGCTTGTGCGCGCGCAGGCACCGGCAAAGGCGAGGCCAGCAGGCGCTTGTCTAGCAGGCCCAGGCCTTCCTGGAAGAGCTGATTACTACGCTCGGTATCACCCAGCTGAGCCAGCAGGCGTGCGAGCTCGGCACAGGCCTCGGGATTACGCTGTACACGCAGACTGCTTTCCAGATAGTCCCGCGCCTTGCCCCACAGGCTGCTTTGCAAGCACAACCGACCCAGGGTCAGCAGCAAGCTCGGGTCACCAGGATGGTCCTTCAACCAGCCCTCAGCCGTCTGCAATTGCCGCGCCGGGTCGCTGCCACGCAGCAAGCCATACAGTCGTGCCAGATGGCTGTCATATTTACGCTTGAGTGCCCCGCGCAAAACTTCCTCCGCCTCGACCTCCGCGCCCAGTTGTCGCAACTGTTCGGCATAGGCAAGCACCAACTGCGACTCTTGGCGCTGAGCGGACGTCAGCTGTTGCCAGGCGCGGTTGAGCGCCTGTAAACCAACGGCGCCGTCTTCCTCCCGACGAGCTGCCAAGGTGAGGTTTTCACCCCAGGCCCGACGCTCCAGCTCCGTCAGCTCGCTGGCCGGCAGAACCTTGTCCTTGCGCAATTCCGGCAACAGGCGGATGACCGCCGACCAGTCGCCGCGCTGCGCAAGCAAGCGTTGCAACTGACGCAAGACCTGAACGCTATGAGGATGACGTTCGTGCATGGCCTGCAGTGTTGTCAGCGCACCGTCGGTATCACCACGGTCGGTCTGCAACTGCGCGTGACTCAAGGCAATCGCCAACTCGGCCTGAGGCTGACGCTCCAGCGCACGCTCCAGCAGGCTGTCGCTTTCGTCATAGTGGCCCTGCTCGTTCGCCGCTCGCGCGGCACCCAGGTAGTAGAGCAGCGGCTGGCGTTCCGCTTCAGCGGCGCGATACAGGTGACGCTGAGCGCTGGCCCAACGACCTTCAGCAAGGTCCAGCTGACCGTGCTCGATCGCCACTTGCACACGACGACTGCGGTTGCGGTTCGACCATGGGTTGACCACACCACTGGAAGTGGCCACCAACTCGATCAGCATCTTGATCCCCCACAGCACCAGCCAGATCACCGCCACCAGTGCCAGGGTCGCCCACAGACTCGATTCGTAGCGGAAGGTCTTGTAGGCGATCAGCACGTAACCCGAGTGTTGGGCGATGGCCAGCCCCAAGACCCCGGCGGCGGCGATGAGCAAAAACACAATCACATAAAGTCGCTTCATGGGCTGGTCCCCGGCGCAGTGCCCGCGGCTGGCTTGACGACAGGTTTCACCGAGTCCTCGGCACTGACGTTACGCCGCTCCAGGTAAGCCTGCACCGTGCTCAGGGTGGTGGTCAGGTCAGGCGTGATAACCGTTACCGGTTGCTTGCTCAACTCGGCAACCTGTTCGAGCATCACTTTGCTTTGCGGGTTGTCCTGATTGAAGCTGCCCTTGAGTACATCACGTGCTTCGGCCAGCGCCTGGGTGTACACCGACGCCTGGCCGTTGAGCGCGGCCCATTGCGCTTGCTCAAGTGTCAGGCCCAGAGCCAGACGAACCTGGGTCAGGCTTTGCCCGGCGAGCAATGGACGAATGTTTTTATCGGCGTTGAAATCGATGCGAATGTAGCGCGAGATCTGGTCCCACCATTGCGCCCAGCGACTGGCACCATCGCCTTCGGCAGTCAGGCCCGACAGCGAATCGCGCTCATGAAACTCGGGGGCGAGCTCACTGAGTTCGACCACTTGATCGCGCAGGGCGCCCAGTTGCAGGAACAACCCGGTGCGATCCGGTTGCTCGGTACTGCGCAGCGCTGCAAGACTTTTTGCGATCTGCTCGCGGGCGGCGAAAGAGCCCGGATCATTCTGCTCGCGGAGGATTTCATCGGCACCTTGCACCAGCGCCTGAGCGCTGCTGATGTCCTGCAAGGCAGACAGACGCAAGCTGGCCAGACGCAGCAGGTGCTCGGCCTCGGCCAAACGCCAATCCTTGCGGCTGGCGCCCAGAACCGTTTCCAGACGCTGATTCAAGCGCTGCTGGTCGCCCTGCAACTGAATCACCAGGCGTCGCCGGTCTTCCAGTTCATCGGCAGGCGGTAATTGTTCAAGCCGGGCCGTCAGACGCTGTTCATTGAGCTTGAGGCTTTGCGCCTGATCATTCAGGGCCTGCAATTGCCCCAATTGTTGCTGGTTGTTGGCTTGCAGGCTACGCACCTGCCAGATCCCCCAACCACCAGCGGCAACACCCGCGGCGCCCAGCAACATTGCCAGGATTACCAGCCCGTTGCCACGACGCGGCTCAGGGCTCTTCACAGTTTCAACCGGCGCATCAAGCGCAGGCTGGACTTCATCTTTAGGCAAGGCTGTTTCGCTCACGTATCCATCCTTTGCATTAGAGAACGGGCCGGGTTTCCCGCAACGCCGTTAGCAAAGCCGTAGCACTGGCGCCACGACAATCCACAACTGTTTGGGCGCCTGCGGCCAGCGCCATCTCGGCTACCCGAGGGCTCGGAACAAACAATGGCAACCGCGCCAACTCAGACCAGGCACTGCCCGCCAATAGACGCAGGTGCTCAAAACCCTGTCCACTGCTGACCACCAGGCCATTCAAGCGTTCCGATTGAATCCGCTCAGACAACGCGCCCTTGGCATACTGCGGCAAGCCGCGACGGTACAACTCCAGATAATCGACACTAGCACCTTGCTCGCGCAAACGCTCTGCGAGCAGTTCACGTCCACCCTCGCCGCGCATGATCAACACACGAGCATCGGGCCGTGCGATAGCCTCGCGCAATTGCCTCAGTTCAAGCAATGCTTCGCTGTCATCGCCCTCATCAGGACAACTCACATCGAGGCCATAATCCGCGAGAATCTGCGCCGTCGCCGCGCCCACGCTGAACCAGCGCTGGACCGGTGGCTGCGGCCAGCACTGGCCGACCAGATCCAGCCCGATCCGCGCTGCTGGCTTGCTCACCACAATCACCGCACAATACTGATCCAGCGCCAGAATCATCGTCCGCTGCGCATCGGCATTCGGCAGCGGTTCGATGTCCAGCAACGGCAGGCTGCTGCTGAACACCCCGGCCTCGGCCAGAACGGTCGCCAGCGCCGCCGACTCATCGATTGGGCGCGTCAGCAGCAAGCGCCAGTCCGTCACTCTGGATCGGCCTCGCCGTAGACCGCACGCAGAATGTCATCGGCACCCTGCGCCAACAGGTCTTCAGCAACCTGAACGCCCAGCGCCGCTGCCGCACTTTGCGGACCACGAGCCTCGGCAGTCAGCAGCAGACCACCCTTCGGATCACCCACCAGACCACGCAGCCAGATCTGCTCGCCTTCGAGCACCGCATAACAAGCGATCGGCACCTGACAGCCGCCATTCAAATGCTTGTTGAGCGCACGCTCGGCGGTGACCCGGATGGCGGTGTCCTGGTGATGCAGAGGGGCGAGCAGTGCATGAATTTCACTGTCGGCGCTGCGGCATTCGATGCCGACCGCGCCCTGACCGCCAGCGGGAAGACTGTCGTCGACGCTGATCGAAGAGGCGATGCGATCTTCGAAGCCCAGGCGAATCAAACCGGCTGCCGCGAGGATGATCGCGTCGTACTCACCCGCATCGAGCTTGGCCAGGCGCGTGTTGACGTTGCCACGCAGGAAGCGGATTTGCAGGTCCGGGCGACGGGTCAGCAACTGTGCCTGGCGGCGCAAGCTGGAGGTGCCGACCACGCTGCCCTGTGGCAGTTCGTCGAGGCTGACATAGGTGTTGGAAACAAAGGCGTCACGAGGGTCCTCGCGCTCGCAGATGCAAAACAGACCCAGACCTTCAGGGAAGTCCATCGGCACGTCTTTCATCGAGTGCACGGCAATGTCGGCTTCGTTTTCGAGCAACGCGGTTTCCAGCTCTTTGACGAACAGACCCTTGCCGCCGATTTTCGACAATGGCGAGTCGAGCAGCTTGTCGCCGCGACTGACCATCGGCACCAGCGTCACGACCAGACCCGGGTGGGCTTGTTCCAGACGAGCTTTGACGTATTCGGCCTGCCACAAGGCCAAGGCACTTTTGCGGGTAGCGATGCGGATTTCGCGAGGGGACATGGATCAATCCGTACTGAATAGATACGGCAGATAATAACAGCTCAGCCAAATCCGCTTTGACTTGTATCAGAAACTTCGCGGCCTCCCTGGCCTCACCTGCCCGGCAATGGGGAGTGAAATCCGTGCGCGAACAGCGGGCTAAAGCTGTTGCATCATCTTGCGCACACCTGCGACATGACGCCTGCTGACAATCAGCGCGTCACCGTTAAGACCCTTGAGAAATAGCTGGAAGTGCCCAAGCGGCGTGCGCTGCAATCGCTCGATACGCTCGCGCGCCACCAGCGCATTGCGGTGAATACGCACAAAGCGGTCGCCAAATTCGTCTTCGAGGGCTTTCAACGGCTCGTCCAGCAGAACCTCGCCCGCTTCGTGGCGCAAGGTCACGTATTTGTGGTCGGCGATAAAATAGACCACTTGAGCCAACGGGATCAGCTCGATGCCTTTGCGGGTTCGTGCACTGATATGGCTGCGAGGGCCACTGCCGCTTTCTGCCGCTGGCCGAGTCAGCGCCGCGAGCTGAACGCGGTTGGGGCGCTCGGCTTTTTTCAGGGCGTCGAGCAGCTGCTCCGAACGCACCGGTTTGACCAGGTAACCCACCGCGCTGGTTTGCAGGGCGTCCAGGGCAAATTCATCCTGGGCCGTACAAAATACCACCGTCGGTGGCGTCTCGCGCTCACACAAGCGGGCAGCGACTTGCAAACCGTCGAGGCCAGGCATGCGGATGTCGAGCAGCACGATATCGGGCTTCAGGCTGTCGATCAGGGTCAATGCCTCATCGCCATTGGTGGCGCTGGGCTCCAGGACACTGTAACCCTCGAGCTCGCCGACCATACGGCTCAGGCGCTCGCGGGCTTGGGGTTCGTCATCAACGATCAGGACATTCATATTGCGCTGGATTCCTGCGTGAGTCTCGCACAAGGATAGCGTAGACAGGTGAAGTGACGTCCGTCACCGCGATCCACGCTAAGACTAGCGCGAGCGCCGAAAAGTGCCGCACGTCGGGTTGCAATATTTATCGGTGCCTGCGCAGTTCCATTCGAAGCCAGCCGCGGCGTGGCGTCACCGTAGGGATTGCTGATACACAATATGAACACCCCTCTTCTCTTATAGTCGGCGTCGACGCTGACGTTGCGCGCTTTACAGCAATGCGGTTGAGGTTCACCACACGATCGACAATTGCGCTGACCCTCAAGTCCAACTGTAGACGTTTGCCACGACGAAAGTGCTCATTTGACAAATATCGTTGCGTAATCGCAGAGGCAGCCCTTTGAGTATGGCCGGCCAAATAAGAAAAAAACGTATCGACCAGTGTCACCGACAGGATTGGCAACCCTGTTATTATCCGCAGCAGGTTTTACGCCATCTTCCTTCAGCCGATCACGAGCGAATTCATGAGCACTGACAAGACCAATCAGTCCTGGGGCGGCCGCTTCAGTGAACCCGTCGACGCTTTCGTCGCCCGCTTCACCGCCTCCGTCACATTCGACCAACGCCTCTATCGTCACGACATCATGGGCTCTGTCGCCCACGCCACCATGCTCGCCAAGGTCGGCGTGCTGACCGATGCCGAGCGCGACAGCATCATCGACGGCCTGAAGACCATCCAGAGTGAAATCGAGGCCGGTACCTTCGACTGGCGTATCGACCTCGAAGACGTGCACATGAACATCGAAGCGCGTCTGACCGACCGCATCGGCGTCACCGGCAAAAAGCTGCACACCGGCCGCAGCCGTAACGACCAGGTGGCGACCGATATCCGCCTGTGGCTGCGTGACGAGATCGACCTGATCCTGGGCGAAATCACCCGCCTGCAAAAAGGTCTGCTGGAACAGGCAGAGCGCGAATCCGGCACCATCATGCCCGGCTTCACCCACCTGCAAACCGCACAGCCCGTGACCTTCGGTCATCACATGCTGGCCTGGTTCGAAATGCTCAGCCGCGACTACGAGCGCCTGGTCGATTGCCGCAAGCGCACCAACCGCATGCCGCTCGGCAGCGCTGCACTGGCCGGCACCACGTACCCGATCGACCGCGAACTGACGGCCCAATTGCTGGGCTTCGACGCTGTTGGCGGCAACTCGCTGGACAACGTGTCGGACCGCGACTTCGCCATCGAATTCTGCTCGGCCGCGAGCATCGCGATGATGCACCTGTCGCGCTTCTCCGAAGAGCTGGTGCTGTGGACCAGCGCACAATTCCAGTTCATCGATCTGCCTGATCGCTTCTGCACCGGCAGCTCGATCATGCCGCAAAAGAAAAACCCTGACGTCCCGGAACTGGTGCGCGGTAAAAGCGGCCGGGTATTCGGCGCGCTGATGGGCCTGCTGACCCTGATGAAAGGCCAGCCACTGGCCTACAACAAGGACAACCAGGAAGACAAGGAACCGTTGTTTGACGCCGCCGACACCTTGCGCGACTCGCTGCGGGCGTTTGCCGACATGATCCCGGCGATCAAGCCAAAGCACGCCATCATGCGTGAAGCGGCACTGCGCGGTTTCTCCACGGCGACCGACCTGGCGGATTATCTGGTGCGCCGTGGCCTGCCGTTCCGCGACTGTCACGAAATCGTCGGTCACGCGGTCAAGTACGGCGTGGAAACCGGTAAGGATCTGGCGGAGATGAGCCTGGAAGAACTGCGCAAGTTCAGCGACCAGATCGAGCAGGACGTGTTTGCCGTTCTGACCCTGGAAGGCTCGGTGAATGCCCGTAACCACATCGGCGGCACTGCGCCGGTGCAGGTCAAGGCAGCCGTGGTTCGCGGCCAGGCGCTGTTGGCCAGCCGCTAAGCTTTCGCGGTCCCAAAAGATCGCAGCCTGCGTAGGAGCTGCCGCAGGCTGCGATCTTTTTTACTTCCTGGAAGCAATCATCGCCAAAAACCCTGGCATCGCCGCTTCCTTGTCCGCCGCAATCCGCTTGGCATGCGGTGTCTGCTCCAATTGCTCAAGCAATGCCCTGGCAGCCGGCAGTTCGGCCAACAGATCCAGATCGAAGAGCTTTTTGCCGACCGCGCAGGCCAGGCTGAGGCTATACAGGAAGTACAGATCCGCCACGCTCAGGGTTTCGCCCGCCACGTACGGCGCGAACTTGCCGTGACGTCCCAGCGACGCAATCCCCAGCAGCAGTTCGGCCTTGGCTTTTTCCTTGATCGCTTCCGGCACCGGCATGCCGAAAAAGGCCTCAGCGAAACAGGCGCGAGCCGGCAGTTCGATGTACAGCTCGATTTCCTTGGCCAGCGCCAGAACCTGAGCCCGCTCGAACGGTGTTTTAGGCAGAAGCGCTGGACCTGTTTGCGTGTCTTCGAGGTACTGAAGAATCACGCTGGTCTCGTTGACGAACCCTTGTTCGACACCCAACACCGGAACCTTGCCGCGCGGGCTGATGGCCAGCGCTTCAGGGCTTTGACCGGCGTAAAACGCTACTTCCTCAAAGGGCAGGCCCTTCTCCAGCAACGCATGTTTAACCATGTTGTAGTAGTTGCTGACGGAAAATCCATAAAGCTTGAGCATCACATAGCCTCCAGGCCGTGCAGGGGTTGGCAGCGACTGTTATAGAACGTCGGGGGCACTCTCGCCAGCAGCATCGCACTGCTGAATGCAGGTAAACTGGCGACCTTTCCTTGAGGAGCCTGCCATGAGCGAGCCAACCCCCGGCACCAACAAAGACGACGATATCGACGACGAAGAGTTCGCCGAAACCACCCTGATCGAAGCGATCGAAAACCAGATCGAAAGCGACAACCCGCCAGCCGCCAAGGCGACGTTCAACAAACTGACCCTGGTCGGTTACGAGCGTGAAGAAATCCTGCAATTGATGGCCCACGTTTTGGCCGTTGAAATCGACGCCATCCTCGAAGAAGACCGTGCGTTCAATACCGAATGGTATGAAACCGCGCTGCGAGCACTGCCAGAGTTGCCGCCAGAAAAAAAGTAAACCATCAGATCCGTAGGCGCGCACTCGCGCCTGCGGCGAAAAGCTCTAAGCCAACACTGGACAGCTCGCCCGAGTGCGTTCACCTTAGGGACGCTATCGTCTAATTCCTAGAAAGTCTGGAGTCCTTATGTCGCTTACCCCTGAGCTGGTTGCCGAACTGGAAATCCTTGCACTCTTCAACCTGGACAGTTCCCAGGAAGGTTTGAAAATCCATCAGACCGCTGCCCCGAAAGCCATTGCCGCCGCACAACGCCTGTTCGAAAAGGAGCTGATCACCCAGCCCGATGGCGGTTATCTGACCAGCCTGGGTCGCGATGCCGCACAGAATGTGCAGTCCGTTCTGACCATCCTGTCCGTTAAAGAAACCGCATAATCGCCACCGTATCGCCCACGGAAACCCCTGCTACGGGATTTCCGCGGGCAGACTGTCGCCCATCGATAGAAAATTGACGTCAGAAACCAAAATTCAGCTTAAAAGTCCTGAGCGTCAGGCTGTAAACTGCCCGCTGCCCTGAGACTTTCCCACGTTCGAGCACTGCGAGCTGGTTTGAGCTGACATGACCCGCACCCATGAAATCCGCCCCGACCTGGACGAAGGAATCGATCGCAAGGTTCTCAGCCAGTTGCGCGCGCGCTTTCTCAAGCTCAATGACGGCCGCCTGGCCCGAGCCATGGAAGGGTTGTCACCCCGCCAGCAAGGGGTGCTGACGCTGCTGCCGCTGTTCTTCCACGTCAATCACCCGCTGTTGCCAGGTTACGTTTCGGGCAGTACGCCGGCCGGGCTGTCAAACTTCGAGCCTGACACCACGGCGCTCGCCGAAGCGCAACGCCTGACCCGCTCCTTCTCCTACAAGCCCCGCCACGGCAATCCGCCGCGGCCGATTCATGGCTTGTTCCTGATGGGCAGTCTCGGCACCCTCGCTCAGGCCGATCAGAGCGACATGGACGTGTGGGTCTGCCACGCCTCGGACTTGAGTGAAAACGAACTCGCCGAACTGCGTAAAAAGTGTCAGTTGCTGGAAGTCTGGGCCGCCAGCCAAGGCGCCGAGGCGCATTTCTTTCTGATCGACCCGCAACGTTTCGTCCGTGGCGAACGCGACACCCAATTGAGCTCCGACGACTGTGGCACCACCCAGCATTACTTGCTGCTCGATGAGTTCTATCGCACCGCCATCTGGCTCGCCGGGCGCACGCCGATCTGGTGGCTGGTGCCGGTATACGAAGAGGCCGGCTACGACCAGTACACCCATACGCTGCTGTCTAAACGCTTTATCCGCGCCGACGAAACCCTCGATCTCGGCCACCTGGCGCACATTCCGCCCGGCGAGTTCATCGGGGCCGGGCTCTGGCAGTTGTTCAAAGGCATCGAGTCACCCTACAAGTCGGTGCTCAAACTGCTGCTGACCGAGGTCTACGCCAGCGAACACCCGAATGTCGAATGCCTGAGTCTGCGCTTCAAGCACGCGGTGTTCGCCAACCGCCTCGACCTGGATGAGCTGGACCCGTACATCGTCGTCTACCGGCGCATCGAAGAGTACCTCACGACCCGCGGCGAGCCGGAACGTCTGGAGCTGGTTCGGCGTGCCTTGTACCTCAAGGTCAATCGCAAGCTGACCGACACCCGTGGCCAGCGCAGCAAAAGCTGGCAGCGCCTGCTACTGGAGCGACTGGCTCAAGAATGGGGCTGGGATCACCGACAACTGGCGATGCTCGACAGCCGCAGCCAATGGAAAGTCCGCCAGGTCAGCTCTGAGCGCCGCGCACTGGTCAACGAATTGAACTACAGCTATCGCTTCCTGACCCAGTTCGCCCGCACCGAACAAACCGTCAGCCTGATCAACAAGCGCGACCTCAACGTACTGGGTCGCAGGCTGTACGCGGCCTTCGAACGCAAGGCCGACAAGATCGAGTTCATCAACCCGGGCATTGCGCCAGACCTGGCTGAAGACACACTGACACTCGTCCAGTCAGCGAACAAGAAAGAACCGGGGCAGACCCACTGGGGTTTGTACAACGGTAACCTGAGTAATCTGGAGTGGGAGCATTTCGCGCCGATCAAGCGCAGCCGCGAACTGCTGGAACTGCTGACCTGGTGCCACCGCAACGGCGTGATCGACAGCAGCACGCGCCTGGCCTTACACCCCGGCAGCAGCGACTTGAGCGAATTCGAACTGTTCAACCTGCTGGGCAGCCTGCAACAGACCATCGCCCTGCCCCTGACCAGCGTCAACGAAGAACAACTGCTGCGCCCCAGCGTGCCGAGCGAAGTGCTGATCCTGGTGAACGTTGGCGTCGACCCGCTCAAGCATCACCGCGACCTGAATATCCTGATGACCACCGAGCGCACCGACTCGCTGAGCTACGCCGGGGTGCGCGAGAACCTGGTGCTGACCCTCGACCAAGTCACGCTCAACAGCTGGAACGAAGTGCTGGTCAGCCGCTACGACGGCGCCCACGCCCTGCTCGACTGCCTGCGCGATTACCTCAACAACCTGCCGAGCGGCCCGGAGCAACCTCGACTGCGAGTGCGCTGCTTCTGCCATAACCGTGCGCAGTTCATCGCCCAACGTGTCGAAGAAGTCCTCGATACCGCGCAGAACCTGCTGCTCAGCCAGCTCAATCATCGCTACCTGATTCAGGTCCAGCAGCATTACCACGTGCTGGAACTGGTGCCCGGTCAGGTCAAGCATGTCGCGCTGGCCAGTCTGCCGGCGCTGCTCGATTACCTGAGCGAAGACCTGACACGCTATAGCCCGCTGCAACTGGACCCGATGGCACTGGAGGATCACGATCTGGCGTTGATCCTGCCGATGGGGCAGCCCGACTGCATTCAGGTGTTCTACCGCATCTACGATGCCTGTGCCGAGTTGTACGTGCTGGATGAGTTCAATGCCCTGTGGCAACAGCGCCAGCCGTATCACGACGAGCAAAGCCTGCTGGTGCCACTGCAACGTTTCCTGCAATCGATCCTGTATCGCCGTGACGCGCTGCTGCCGATGGATGCTGCTCAACCGGTGACGGTGCTGGAAACCCTGTACTACCAACTGCTGCCGTCGGGCACCCAACGTGCACGCCGGGTCGAGCCACGGCCGGCGCCACGGACACCGGTGAACAAGCCGTTCTACGACGTGCAGGCGATTGTCGGCAAAGCCGTACCAGGGCAAGGACAGGTCACCCTGTATTGCAATCAGCGAGAGTTTTCCGAGCTGGAGCACGGCGACCAGCTTTTTGCCGTGGTGGCGCAGGAGATCGTCGGGCAGCGTCGCGAGGCGCAACACTATCGCTGCTACATCACCGACCTGGACCTGTCCGGCCTGCTCGGTGATGGTCAGAGTTCAAGCAATCTTTACCTGCGCTACAAGGCAGACCTGGAGCGCGCACTGAACAAGGCGCTCGAACAGGTCTGAGGCGTTTCAGAACGTGCAGTCGCCGCCATTCTTGGGCTGCGACTCAACCTCAAGCAGTGTCAGCTTCAGGGTTTTGCCGCCCGGTGCCGGCCAGTCAATGTGCTGGCCAACCTTCAAACCGAGCAATGCGCTGCCGACCGGCGCAAGAATGGAAATCCTGCCTTCGTCGGCATTGGCATCCCGTGGATAAACCAGGGTCAGGTGATAGTCCTTGCCGCTGCTTTCTTCACGGCAATGCACACGAGAGTTCATGGTCACGACATCGGCAGGCACTTCATCGTGACCGACCAGCGTATCGGCGCGATCCAGCTCGGTTTGCAGCGCGATAACACCTGGCAGCGAGTCATCCAGGCTGTCGATCAAACGCTCCAGACGTTGCACGTCCAGACGGGTAAGGATGATGGAAGGTGCGGTCATGATTAAGGCAGACTCCTTTTTTCTGCACGACAAAAGCAAAACCCCGCCAGAAATAGGCGGGGTTTTCACGGGCCTCGATGAGTTGAGGCGTATCCGGACACTATCACAGCTCAAAAAATATACAAGCCAGCACCGGACAGCCCGCACAATCCCTGTAGGAGCTGCCGCAGGCTACGATCTTTTCAGGCATCACGATTTCTGTAGGAGCTGCCGAAGGCTGCGATCTTTCCGGCGCGTCGCGATTGGTGCAGAAGTCTGTAAAGGGCAAGATCAAAAGATCGCAGCCTGCGGCAGCTCCTACGGGTGGCTTGCAGCCTTGCGCTGTTGAGCCTGGGCGCAAATCACCCGACGTCGATCGTCGTCGGCCGAACGCCATTCGCGGATGTCTTCGACGTGGCGAAAACAACCCAGGCAGACTTTCTGCTCGTCCAGTCGACAGACGCTGGTGCACGGCGAAGGCACCGCCGCGCTGACGTTGCTGTACAGCGGCTTTGGCGGGCGGGCGGGCGCAGCCTCGTTCACAAGATCACAGCCCTTCGAAATCGAGTTCGACGTCAGCCTGCTGCTTGACGATGCGCTCAAGCATCTCGCCGAGTTGCTCTTCGCTCTTGTCACACATCCAGCGCTCGCTTTCTTCGTCATAGTCGAAGTGGAAACCGCCAGACACGGCCGCCAGCCACAGCTGACGCAGCGGTTCCTGACGACTGAAAATCAACTGGCTACCGCTTTCGAACTTGACGGTGAGTACACCGGCCGAGCTTTCCAGATCAACATCCAGGCCACTCTCATCGAAAATATCTTCCAGCGTCTGCTGGGTGGCATCGACCAGATCGTGGAAACGGGCTTCAGTCAAACTCATTGCAGGAACCTCAAAAAGTGTCTACTCACGCTCAAGCGCCGCAAGATACGGCCGAGCCCCAGCGATTGCAAAGGATACCGACCCCAGACAAGGGTGGGAAATATCCGCGCGCCTCGCGCCGATTGACCACCTGCCGCAGGCTAAGGCCCGCCGGACGGGTGGTCCGTCGCATAGGCAAGCTGCCGGGTGGCCGGTATACTCCGGCGCAATTAACGCATTTTCAAGGATTTCGCCATGAAGCGCCTGATCTCTTCCCTTGCTGCGCTCGTCGCGGTTGCCTGCCTTGTCACTGCCTGTGGTCAAAAGGGTCCGCTGTATCTGCCCGATGACAGCAAATCTCCTGAAGAGCAGGCGAAGTCGTCGCAGTCCAAAGCGCACCAGCACAGCACCAGTACCAGCACCTACTAAGGGAACATCATGGACGCTTTTAACTACCGTGACGGTGAGCTGTTCGCGGAAGGTGTTGCCCTGTCCGCCATCGCCGAACGCTTTGGCACACCGACCTACGTCTACTCCCGCGCACACATCGAAGCCCAGTACCTGGCGTACGCCGACGCCCTGGCCGGCACGCCGCACCTGATCTGCTTTGCAGTCAAGGCCAACTCCAACCTGGGTGTATTGAATGTCCTGGCGCGTTTGGGCGCTGGTTTCGACATCGTCTCCCGTGGCGAGCTGGAACGTGTTCTGGCCGCCGGTGGCCAGCCCGACAAGATCGTGTTCTCTGGCGTCGGCAAGACCCGTGAAGACATGCGTCGTGCCCTGGAAGTCGGCGTGCACTGCTTCAACGTCGAATCCACCGACGAACTCGAACGCCTGCAAGTCGTCGCTGCCGAACTCGGTGTTCGCGCGCCGATCTCGCTACGCGTGAACCCGGATGTCGATGCCGGTACTCACCCGTACATTTCTACCGGCCTTAAAGAAAACAAGTTCGGCATCGCCATCGCTGACGCCGAAGACGTGTACGTCCGCGCCGCGCAATTGCCTAACCTGGAAGTGGTCGGCGTCGATTGCCACATCGGCTCGCAACTGACCACCCTGCCCCCATTCCTCGATGCCCTCGACCGCCTGCTGGCGCTGATCGACCGTCTGAGCGATTGCGGGATCTACCTGCGCCACATCGACCTCGGTGGTGGTTTGGGCGTGCGTTATCGCGATGAAGAGCCGCCATTGGCTGCCGACTACATCAAAGCCGTCCGCGAACGCATCGAGGGTCGCGATCTGACGCTGGTGTTCGAGCCGGGCCGCTTCGTCGTCGCCAACGCCGGCGTGTTGCTGACTCAGGTCGAGTACCTCAAGCACACCGAACACAAAGACTTCGCCATCGTCGACGCGGCCATGAACGACCTGATCCGCCCAGCGCTGTATCAGGCCTGGATGGACGTCACGGCCGTGCGCCCGCGTGCAACCCCGGCGCGCGCCTACGACATCGTCGGGCCGATCTGCGAAACCGGCGACTTCCTTGCCAAGGATCGTCAACTGGCGCTGGAAGAAGGCGACTTGCTGGCCGTGCATTCGGCCGGTGCCTACGGGTTTGTCATGAGCTCCAACTACAACACTCGCGGCCGCGCCGCCGAAGTGCTGGTGGACGGTGATCAGGCCGTTGAAGTGCGTCGCCGCGAGACGGTAGCCGAGTTGTTTGCTGGCGAAAGCCTGCTGCCGGAGTAAACCCATGCTGCTGCGTTTTACCAAGATGCACGGCCTGGGCAACGACTTCATGGTCCTCGACCTGGTCAGCCAGCACGCGCACATTCTGCCCAAGCACGCCAAGCAATGGGGCGACCGGCACACCGGCGTCGGTTTCGACCAGTTGCTGATCGTCGAAGCGCCGAGCAACCCGGACGTGGATTTCCGTTACCGGATCTTCAACGCCGACGGTTCCGAAGTGGAGCAATGCGGTAACGGTGCGCGCTGCTTCGCGCGCTTCGTTCTGGACAAGCGCCTGACCGCCAAGCGGCAGATTCGCGTCGAGACCAAAAGCGGCATCATTGAGCTGGATATCCGCAGCGACGGCCAGATCAGCGTCAACATGGGTGCACCGCGCCTGGTGCCGGCTGACATTCCGTTTCAGGCGCCGGCTCAGGCCTTGAGTTATCAGGTCGAAGTCGATGGTCAAACCGTCGAGCTCGCCGCAGTATCCATGGGCAACCCCCACGCCGTAGTGCGGGTCAGTGACATCAACAATGCACCGGTGCATGAACTGGGACCGAAGATCGAAAACCATCCACGCTTCCCGGCGCGGGTCAATGTCGGTTTTCTCCAGGTCATCGACCGGAGCCGCGCGCAGTTGCGCGTCTGGGAACGCGGTACCGGGGAAACCCAGGCCTGCGGGACCGGCGCCTGCGCCGCCGCAGTGGCCGCGATCAGCCAGGGGTGGATGGATTCGCCGCTATTGATCGACCTGCCCGGCGGGCGCTTGTCCATTGAATGGGCAGGTCCTGGCCAACCGGTGATGATGACCGGCCCGGCAGTGCGCGTATACGAAGGACAAGTGCGTCTTTGAGTGAGCGAAATACATGACTGATCAGCCTCAGGTTCCAGCCCCACAGCCCGACGAATCCTCTTCCGAAAGCCTGGAGGCGGCGGCGATTGCCGCGTACCTGGAGGCTCATCCGGATTTCTTCGTCGAGCACGAAGAACTGCTCCCGGCACTGCGCATTCCGCACCAGCGCGGCGACACCATCTCGTTGGTCGAGCGCCAGATGAAAATCCTGCGCGAACGCAACATCGAGATGCGCCATCGCCTCTCGCAGCTGATGGACGTCGCCCGTGACAACGACCGGCTGTTCGACAAAACCCGCCGACTGACGCTCGCGTTGATGGACGCCAGCAGCCTGGACGACGTGGTCATCAGCGTCGAAGACAGCCTGCGCCAGGACTTCCAGGTGCCCTTTGTCAGCCTGATCCTGTTCAGTGACGAACCCTTGCCAGTCGGCCGCTGGGTGACCGCTGCCGACGCGCAAAAGGCGATCGGTGGCTTGTTGTCGGAAAACAAATGCGTCAGCGGCAGCCTGCGCGAACACGAGCTGGACTTCCTGTTCGGCGAAGAACAGCGCAAGCAGATCGGCTCCACCGCCGTGGTCACCATCAGCCATCAAGGCCTGCACGGTGTCCTGGCGATCGCCAGTCGCGATCCTCAGCACTACAAAAGCTCGGTGGGCACGTTGTTCCTCAGCTACATCGCTGAAGTCATGGGCCGCGTACTGCCACGGGTCAACACTTCGCTACGCTCGGTACGCTGACCATGGAACGACAACTGGACGCCTACTGCGAGCACCTGCGCAGTGAGCGTCAGGTGTCGCCTCACACACTGGAAGCCTACCGTCGTGACTTGAACAAGGTCCTGGCGCACTGCAATAAACAGAACATCGACAGCTGGACCGCGCTGGACATCCAGCGCCTGCGCAGCCTGATCGCCCGCTTGCACTCACAAGGACAATCCTCGCGCAGCCTGGCGCGGCTGCTCTCGGCGGTACGCGGGCTTTATAACTACCTGAACCGCGAAGGCCTCTGCGACCACGACCCGGCCAACGGCCTGGCGCCCCCCAAGGGCGAACGCCGCCTGCCAAAAACCCTCGACACCGACCGTGCGCTGCAACTGCTCGATGGCGCCGTTGAAGACGACTTCATGGCCCGTCGTGACCAGGCGATTCTTGAGCTGTTTTACTCGTCCGGTTTGCGCCTGTCGGAGCTGACCGGGCTCAACCTTGAACAGCTGGATCTGGCGGACGGTCTGGTGCAAGTGCTCGGCAAGGGCAGCAAGACCCGGGTGCTGCCGGTCGGCAAGAAGGCCCGCGAAGCCCTGGAATTGTGGCTGCCGCTGCGGGCTATGGCGAACCCGGTGGACGATGCGGTATTCGTCAGCCAGAAGGGCCGACGCCTCGGCTCACGGGCCGTTCAGGCACGGGTCAAAGCCGTCGGCGAGCGCGAACTGGGGCAAAACCTGCACCCGCACATGTTGCGACACTCCTTTGCCAGCCACTTGCTGGAGTCCTCGCAAGACCTGCGCGCGGTGCAGGAATTGCTCGGCCACTCGGACATCAAAACCACGCAGATCTACACCCACCTGGACTTCCAGCACTTGGCCACGGTCTACGACAGCGCCCATCCACGGGCCAAACGCATCAAAGGCGATGAGCAATGACAATCCAATTGATCACCTTCGACCTCGACGACACCCTGTGGGACACCGCCCCGGTGATCGTCAGCGCTGAAGCGGTGCTGCGCCAGTGGCTGGCCGAGCACACGCCGAACCTCGGTGCCTTGCCGGTAGATCATTTGTGGACCATTCGTGAGCGGGTATTGAGCCACGAACCCCACCTCAAGCACCGCATCAGCGCCCTGCGTCGCCGGGTGCTGTTCCACGCCCTGGAAGAAGCCGGTTACGCCCACGAACACGCTACCGAACTGGCGGATCAGGGCTTCGAAGTGTTTTTGCATGCACGGCATCAGCTGGAAATCTTCCCCGAGGTGCAACCGACGCTGGAGATTCTGGCCAATCACTACGCTTTGGGCGTGGTCACCAACGGCAATGCGGATGTGCGGCGGCTGGGGCTGGCGGATTACTTCAAGTTCATCCTGTGCGCAGAGGATATCGGCATCGCCAAACCCGATGCCCGACTGTTCCACGAAGCCCTGAAACGCGGCGGTGCGACCGCAGAGACCGCAGTGCATATCGGCGATCATCCAGGCGATGACATTGCCGGCGCCCAGCAGGCAGGGTTGCGGGCCATCTGGTTCAACCCGGCGGGCAAGGTGTGGGAAGCCGACAAGGCGCCAGATGCCGAGATTCGCAGTTTGACCGAGTTGCCAGCGTTGTTGGCGCGGTGGAACACGGCCAAGATTTGAGTGGTACCTGAAAAGATCGCAGCCTTCGGCAGCTCCTACGCCGATCAATGTAGGAGCTGCCGAAGGCTGCGATCTTTTGACTTCGTTTCACCCATGAAAAAGCCCGCAGCGACGGCGGGCTTTTTCAGCAATCACGTAGCAGGCGCTTAGATAGGCCGGCTGCCGTACTTGTTATCAGGCTTCTTTGGCGGATCCGCCACCACGTTGGCCTCGACTTCCTGAACCTTGCCGCCTTTGGCAAGGAACTCTTCCATCGCGCGCGCCAGAGCATCGCGCTCTTTGTTCTTGGCTTCGACACTCGGCAGCTCGTCTACCGACACCGCAGCCTTGGCCTTGCCTTTGGCGGTCGGGACCGGTGTGTCATCACCGCCATCGTCGTCAGCAACGTCTTCCGCCGCTGCTTCCAGGCCTTCTTCGGTCTCGTCTTCGTCGCCTACTTCGAGGTCGTCGTTTTCCAGATCATCGTCGCTCATGTTCTACCTCATGACTTGCGAAAAGCAGATTAGTTATAGCCCAGCTTCGTCGTCTGTCGACGACTGCCGGAAAAAATTCAACATCCACTGGTGACCAGCGGGTTTATGCCTCTTCACCGTGCACGGTGGCGAGGACTTTGCGAGCACCGCCATGATCGCGGTGCTCACCCAGATAAACACCTTGCCAGCTACCTAACGCCAATCGGCCCGCCGTTATCGGCAAACTCAATTGACAGCCTAGCAAACTGGCCTTGAAGTGCGCCGGGAGGTCGTCCAGGCCTTCGTCGTTATGCTCATAGCCGGCTGTTCCTTGTGGGATCAGCCGATTGAAAAACCGTTCGAAGTCGCGACGTACCGCCGGATCAGCGTTCTCGTTGATGGTCAACGACGCCGAGGTATGCTGCAGCCACAAATGCAACAGACCGACCCGACATGCCTTGAGTTCAGGCAGGCCGGCGAGTAACTCGTCCGTTACCAGATGAAAGCCCCGGGGCCGTGCCCGCAGGGTTATCAGAGTCTGTTGCCACATACAGTTCTCCGCACGTTCGGGGCGCATTCTAGCGCGCTCTGGGAAAAAACAAAGGCCCTAATATTCCTGCAATGCTGTAAGCCATTGGCCCAATAAAAACCATCACCGTAAACACTGCTGATGGCGGATGAAAAATCCTTTCAGCTGTTTCTACAATGACAAATCCCGGACAAAAAAATGCCCGGCAAGCCGGGCACTTTTTTTTCGCGAACTTACATGTTGTAGCCGCGCTCGTTGTGCAGAGCCAGGTCGATGCCGACCGCTTCTTCCTCATCGGTGATTCGCAGACCCATGACGGCGTCCAGCACCTTGAGAATGATGAAGGTGGCGATCGCGGTGTAGATCACCGTGAAGCCCACGCCTTTGCACTGAATCCAGACTTGTGCCGCGATGTCGGTCACGGTGCCGAAGCCACCCAGCGACGGAGCCGCGAATACACCGGTGAGGATCGCGCCGAGGATACCGCCGATGCCGTGCACGCCGAAGGCGTCGAGGGAGTCGTCGTAACCCAGTTTGCGTTTCAGGGTGGTGGCGCAGAAGAAGCACACCACGCCTGCTGCCAGACCGATAATCAGCGAGCCCATCGGGCCAACGGTGCCCGCGGCCGGAGTGATCGCAACCAGACCGGCAACCACACCCGAAGCGATACCCAGTGCGCTAGGTTTGCCGTGGGTCAGCCACTCGGCGAACATCCAGCCCAGGGCCGCTGCGGCGGTAGCGATCTGAGTCACCAGCATGGCCATACCGGCAGTGCCGTTGGCGGCTGAAGCGGAACCAGCGTTGAAACCGAACCAGCCGACCCACAACATCGCGGCGCCCATCAGGGTGTAACCGAGGTTGTGCGGAGCCATCGGCGTGGTCGGGAAGCCTTTGCGCTTGCCCAGTACCAGGCACGCCACCAGACCGGCGACACCGGCGTTGATGTGGACCACGGTGCCGCCCGCGAAGTCGAGCACGCCCCAGTCGCCCAACAGTGAACCCGGACCGCTCCAGACCATGTGCGCGATCGGCGCGTAAACCAGGGTGAACCAGATGCCCATGAACACCATCATCGCGGAGAACTTCATCCGCTCGGCGAACGCACCGACGATCAGCGCCGGGGTGATGATGGCGAAAGTCATCTGATAGGTGACGAACACCGCCTCGGGAAACAGCGCCGTAGGGCCGGTAATACTGGCAGGCGTGATGCCGGCGAGGAAAGCCTTGGCGAAGCTGCCGACAAAGGAATTCAGGTTGACGACGTTTACTTCCATGCCAGTCGTGTCAAACGCCATGCTGTAGCCATAAAGGAACCACAGGATGGTGACCAGGCCGGTAATGGCGAAGCACTGCATCATCAACGAAAGAACGTTTTTGGAACGAACCATGCCGCCGTAGAACAGCGCGAGGCCTGGAATAGTCATGAACAGCACGAGGGCAGTAGAGGTCAACATCCAGGCGGTATCGCCGGAGTTGAGGACTGGAGGCGCCACCGGGTCTGCCGCCATGGCCAGGCTGGGCATTACGATGGACAACAGGGCTCCTAGTCCTGCGAATTTACGCAGAGTCATATTGTTTTCTCCTGGGGCGTTGGGTTTGGTGGCTTAGATTGCGTCGGTATCGGTTTCGCCGGTACGGATGCGAATAGCCTGTTCCAGATTGACTACGAAGATCTTGCCGTCACCAATCTTGCCGGTGTTGGCCGCCTTGGTTATCGCCTCGATAACCCGGTCAAGATCCTTGTCGTCAATAGCGACATCAATCTTCACCTTGGGCAGAAAATCGACCACGTACTCCGCGCCGCGATACAGCTCGGTGTGACCCTTCTGCCGACCGAAGCCTTTGACCTCAGTGACGGTAATGCCCTGCACGCCGATCTCGGACAACGACTCGCGTACATCGTCCAGCTTGAACGGCTTGATGATGGCAGTGACTAGTTTCATGAAAACTCTCTCCCGAATTGGTGGACTTGCCCCAGGAAAACAAACCCGACTCAAGTCTAAGCGCAGTGCCTGGCTTTGTAACGCATCGTCGGCCCTACTCGCCCGACTGACGCCAGTTAACCGCTCCTGACGAAACTCCCCGCTCCGCCTGCCGCACTGCATTCGTCACAGCGACTGCATCAGTGCATAGGTCACAAGAGACTAAGCAGAAAGCTTGCCATCTCGTAAAAAACCAATGATTTCAATCCCTTGGTCGATGCCACGGGCGCCAATGCCCAATCGCCACCACCAATACGCACAACAACGGTGCAACAACGCCCGACAACATGCGCGAAAAGCGTGCATCCGTGCCCGCGCCATTGACTATAGACACTGCGTGATACACTGCCGGCCATTGTTTCCAGGACATTTCCCATGCTCGCGCCCAAAGACTTCCTCGACGCCCTGAGCGGCCACGCCTCCCGCCTGTTCAGCGGCGAAACCCCGCTGCCAAAAAGCGAAATCGAAAGCCAGTTCAAAGCCCTGCTGCAAAGCGGCTTCAGCAAGCTTGATCTGGTGAGCCGGGAAGAATTCGACAGCCAGATGGTCGTCCTGGCGCGCACCCGGGCACGGTTGGAGAGTCTTGAGACGAAAGTCGCCGAGTTGGAAGCCAGGCTGAATCCACCGGTGTAACAACTGTGTTCATCACGCCTAAATTTTCTTTGCATAGAGAACCGCCTGACTGGCGGTTTTTTTTGCATTCAAATCAATCGAGTGCCTATTGAACAGGCCTAAAAGGAATTGATACTTCAGGATCCGCCGACGCTCGCAACATCCTGCGAAAGTTTGGTTCCACTGCCAGCGCGCTAAAACACTACGCCGCAACTACCCTTCAAAAAACCGCAGGAAGCGGTTCTCGCAAGCTCAAGGAATGATCATGTCTCTGGCCATCGTCCATAGCCGCGCCCAGGTCGGTGTGGAAGCGCCCGCCGTCACCGTAGAAGTCCATTTGGCCAACGGCTTGCCGTCGCTGACGATGGTGGGCTTGCCGGAAGCAGCGGTGAAGGAAAGCAAGGATCGGGTGCGCAGTGCGATCATCAATTCCGGGCTGCAATTTCCGGCAAGGCGCATCACCTTGAATCTCGCCCCGGCCGATTTACCGAAAGACGGTGGACGCTTCGATCTGGCGATCGCCCTTGGGATTCTGGCGGCCAGCGTACAGGTGCCGACGCTGACGCTGGATGACGTGGAGTGCCTGGGCGAGTTGGCGCTGTCAGGCGAGGTGCGAGCGGTTCGTGGTGTATTGCCGGCAGCACTCGCGGCGCGCAAGGCCGGACGATCACTGATGGTGCCGCGGGCGAATGCCGAGGAAGCGTGCCTGGCCTCAGGATTAAAGGTCATTGCGGTGGATCATCTGTTGGAGGCGGTCGCGCATTTCAATGGCCACACGCCCGTAGAACCGTTTGTTTCCAACGGCTTGCTCTACGCCAGCAAACCCTACCCTGATTTAAATGAAGTGCAGGGCCAGACTGCGGCCAAGCGTGCATTACTGATTGCTGCTGCAGGGGCTCATAACCTGCTGTTCAGCGGGCCACCGGGAACGGGGAAAACCCTGCTGGCGAGTCGTTTGCCTGGGCTGCTGCCGCCACTGGCCGAGAGTGAAGCGCTGGAAGTCGCGGCGATTCAATCGGTCACCAGTTGTGTGCCGTTGAGCCATTGGCCTCAACGACCGTTCCGCCAGCCGCACCATTCGGCGTCCGGCCCGGCACTGGTGGGCGGAGGCTCGAAACCACAGCCCGGTGAAATCACCCTCGCCCACCATGGCGTGCTGTTCCTCGATGAGCTGCCGGAGTTTGATCGCAAGGTGCTGGAGGTGCTGAGAGAACCGCTGGAATCGGGGTGCATCGTGATTTCCCGAGCTCGTGACCGCGTACGTTTTCCCGCGCGCTTTCAACTGGTGGCCGCAATGAACCCGTGCCCCTGTGGATATCTTGGCGAGCCGAGCGGACGCTGCTGTTGTTCTCCAGACCAGATTCAGCGTTATCGCAACAAACTGTCGGGGCCGCTGCTGGACCGAATTGATCTGCACCTGACGGTTGCCCGCGAAACCACGGCGTTGAATCCGGCACTAAAACCCGGCGATGACACCGTAACCGCCGCAGCCTTGGTCGCGGATGCAAGGGAGCGGCAACACAAACGCCAGGGCTGCGCCAATGCCTTCCTCGACCTGCCGGGCCTGCGCCAACACTGCACGTTATCCACAACCGACGAAAACTGGCTGGAAACCGCGTGCGAGCGATTGACCTTATCGTTGAGGGCCGCGCACCGACTGCTCAAGGTGGCGCGTACCCTGGCGGACCTTGAGCAGGTTGATGCAATCACCCGTGAGCATTTGGCCGAAGCGTTGCAGTATCGACCGACCACAAACTAGTCGAGGTTATTCCTTGGTGAGATCCACCAACGGTGTTTGCCGCACTTCAGTCTCCCGCCCACCCTGAATCTCGCTCACCCGCGTCAACGCTTTATCCACAGCCGCTTTATCCGCCAGCAAGCTATAGCTGATCTGGAACTGCTTCTGTTCCTTGGCCGCAATCGTCGGCACCAGATTCAGTGGCCGCTGATACCTGCGGTTGTAGGAAAAACTCGTCCCCGGCTCCAGCCCCGTGACATAGCCCTGCCCTTGGGTATCGGTATTTTTCCACAGTGAGAACACCGGCAATTGCCGGGTATTGAAGCCAACCGACACACCGAGGTTGCTCGCTTTGTTATGCAGCACCGTCAGCGTGTTGCCCTTGGCATCGGCATACGGCACGACGTTGTAGACGGTTTCGTCGTAGTCCTTGGTCGGCGCGCGATAGGTCTGCCAGTTGGGCAAATCCCCCTTGGCCTTGTCGTTGAACGGCGACACCTGTTTCACCGGCGCGGCGAAACGAGCGCCCTGTTCCAGGAAGGGGGTGCTGAAGTTGCTGTGGTAGAGCGCCTGGTACTCCTTCGGATAGTCGCCGTTGTTGGTCAGGGTGTCGTTGAGGGAGAAACGCACGCTGCCAGGTTCGGTGACCAGTTCGGTCATCACCGAAAAATCGACTTTCTTGAACGCCTGCTCTTTCAGCTCGCCGCGCAGGCTGATGGCGTAGGGCGGCTTTTCATCGATGTGCAGAGTGACTTTGCTGGCGGGAATGTTCGCGGCGCGGCCATGAAGGGTCAGCAGTTCGCCGTTGTCCATGCCGGGGTGGCCAACCCATTCGTATCCGCAGCGGGCGACCAGTTCGTTGAAGCCTTCGAGCCAGCCCAGTCCGCCGCGGCCGTTGAGTTCGATGAAGGACGGATTGACCACGTCCTTGACCGGTGAATCCCAACCCATGCGCACACTCCCTACCGACGCCTGTAGGACGTTCATGCCACGAGTTGGCACTACCGAGAGTTTCATCGTGCCATTATCAATGTCGACGATGCTGACGCCCTCCTGTCGACCGCCGTGCAAAGTACGCAGGGTTACGGAGAAGGGTTTGTCGGTTTTCACACCGAGCTGCTGGCTGGTGATTTGCTGGTTCTGGGCAGCCTTGTCGGTGTCGAGCAACACGTAATCCCAGGCCATGACGTGGGAGGCAGCCGTCAACGTGCTGAGGGCAACGATCAGTTTGAGCGGGGTCATGAGAAGCGCCTTTCTTGGAGTTGTGCATTTTTTATACCGCTGATGAAACGTTTCAGCAAGCTTAAAAACGGCACAACACAGCGCAAACCATCATTTGGTTCATTCCCACTCGATCAGCGGCTAACGCAGCCGCCATTGCGGCGATCACATCGATTCAGCCGAGGCGCTCGACATCCGGCAATTCCATGGCCTGGACCTCGCCCTGGAGGAAGTCGCTAAGGCGGCGCAAACGTTCGCCGCCGGGGCGGGTTTTCGGCCAGACCAGGTAATAATTCAGACCGCTCGCAACGGCGGTCGGCCACGGCAAACTCAGCCGTCCCTGAGCCACATCTTCGGCGACCATCAGCAAGTCACCCATCGACACCCCGTAACCTCGGGCGGCGGCGATCATCCCCAGCTCCAGCGTATCGAACACCTGCCCGCCCTTGAGCGACACCTGCTCGGACAGGCCCATGCACTCGAGCCAACTGCGCCAGTCACGCCGATCGGGAGTCGGATGGAGCAATTCAGTGCTGGCCAGCCGCTCGACATCCCACGGCTGATCATTCAACAGATTCGGCGAACCGACCGGGATCAACAACTCTGGAAACAGATAACTGGCTTCCCAGTCCGGCGGAAAATGCCCGTTGCTCAGCAACACGGCGCAATCGAACGGTTCGTGATTGAAGTCCACCGAGTCGACGTCCATCCAGGCGCTGGTCAGCTGCACCTCGTTACCCGGCTGCAAATGCCGGAAGCGGCTGAGTCGCGCCAGCAGCCAGCGCATGGTCAGGGTCGACGGGGCTTTCATGCGCAAAACGTCATCTTCGGCGCGCAAGGTATTGCAGGCCCGTTCCAGCGCGCCAAAGCCTTCGCGCACGCCCGGCAACAGTAAACGTGCGGCCTCGGTCAGTTGCAGATTGCGCCCGCTGCGCTGAAACAGCCGACAGGCAAAATGCTCCTCCAGCGTACGCACATGGCGGCTGACGGCGCTTTGGGTAATCGACAGCTCTTCAGCCGCACGGGTAAACGAACTGTGCCGTGCCGCGGCTTCGAAAGCGCGAAGGGCATAAAGCGGAGGAAGACGACGAGACATCAGGAAAGCTCCTATAGCGCGACCCTGAAACCCTATCAGAAACTCTCCAGCATGAGTTTTAATCATGCGAGCAATCGTTTTTATCCCTTTGTGCAAACACTTGCGAGCGCCGAGAATCAGCCCTTCCCACTTTGTCAGACTAAATGAGCGTGATGATCATGCAGCATCCAGCACGTACCGAACTCTGGGCCATCCTGCGGCTGGCAGGGCCGTTGATCGCCTCGCAGTTGGCGCACATGCTGATGATCCTCACCGATACCTTGATGATGGCCCGGCTCAGTCCGGAAGCCTTGGCCGGTGGCGGCCTGGGCGCGGCGACTTATACGTTCGTGTCGATTTTCTGTATCGGCGTGATCGCGGCGGTCGGCACGCTGGTGGCGATCCGGCAGGGCGCCGGCGACATAGAGGGCGCTACTCGGCTGACCCAGGCCGGACTCTGGCTGGCGTGGTTGATGGCCATAGTGGCGGGTTTGTTGTTGTGGAACCTCAAACCGGTGTTGCTGCTGTTCGGCCAGACCGAAAGCAACGTGCACGCGGCCGGCCAGTTCCTGTCGATTCTGCCGTTCGCCCTGCCCGGCTACCTGAGTTTCATGGCCTTGCGCGGCTTTACCAGCGCCATCGGCCGGACGACGCCGGTGATGGTCATCAGCCTTGTCGGGACCGTGGCCAACTTCCTGCTCAACTATGCGCTGATCACCGGTATGTTCGGCCTGCCGAAAATGGGTTTGATGGGGATCGGTCTGGTCACGGCCATCGTCGCCAACTGCATGGCACTCGGCCTGGCCTGGCATATTCGCCGGCATCCGGCTTACGACGCGTATCCGCTGCGCAAAGGGCTGTCACGGCCAAACCGCCAGTACCTGCGTGAGCTGTGGCGTCTGGGCCTGCCGATTGGCGGCACCTACGCGGTAGAAGTCGGCCTGTTCGCGTTTGGCGCGTTGTGCATGGGCACCATGGGCAGCACGCAATTGGCGGCGCATCAGATCGCCCTGCAAATTGTCTCGGTGGCGTTCATGATTCCGGCGGGGCTGTCGTATGCCATCACCCTGCGCATCGGTCAGCATTACGGTGGCGGGCAATTACTCGATGCGCGCTTGGCCGGGCGGGTCGGCATCGGCTTTGGGGCGGTGGCGATGCTGGGATTTGCCATGGTGTTCTGGCTGCTGCCGAACCAGCTGGTGGGGCTGTTCCTGGACCAAAATGACCCGGCGTTTCGCGAGGTGATCAACCTCGCGGTGAGCCTGCTGGCGGTGGCGGCGTGGTTCGAGCTGTTCGACGGTACCCAGACCATCGCCATGGGCTGCATACGTGGCCTGAAGGACGCCAAGACTACGTTCCTGGTTGGCCTCGTTTGCTATTGGCTGATCGGCGCGCCAGCTGCGTGGTGGATGGCTTTCCACCTCAATGGGGGACCGACCGGTGTCTGGTGGGGCCTGGCGCTGGGACTGGCCTGCTCGGCAGTCAGTTTGACGCTGGCATTTGAATGGAAGATGAAGCGGATGATCCGGCGCGAGCCGTCAGCACAGGTGGGTTTTCAGGTCATTCAGCCAGATTAAGATCAAAAGATCGCAGCCTGCGGCAGCTCCTACACCGGCTGCGATCTTTTAAATGGCCTGAACAATCGCCTGCTGGCTGCTACCGAAGGTCAGGTATTCGACCAGTTCCGCCAGCGGCAACGGTTTGCTGATCAGGTAACCCTGCACCTGATCGCAACCAAAGCCACGCAGCAGCTCAAGCTGTTCAGGGGTTTCAACGCCCTCGGCGACCACTTCCAGGTTGAGGTTGTGGGCCAGGTTGATCATGGCGTGGACCAGCTTGCGATTTTCCTCACGCATCTCCATGCCACCGACAAAGCTTTTGTCGATCTTCAGCAAGGCAATCGGCAGGCTGTTGAGGTGCACGAACGATGAGAAACCGGTACCGAAGTCGTCCAGGGAGAAACGCACGCCCAGACGTCCCAAAGCATCCATGGTCTGTTTGACCAGATCGCTGCGACGCATCACTGCGGTTTCTGTCAGTTCGAATTCCAGCCACTGCGCTTCAACGCCGCGCTCGGCAATCAACCGGCTCAAGGTCGACAGTAACTGACTGTCCTGGAACTGCCGGAACGACAGGTTCACCGCCATGTGCAACGGCGGCAGACCGCGTTCGCGTAACGCCTGCATGTCGCGCAAGGCGCGGGAAATGACCCAATAGCCCAACGGCACGATCAAACCGCTCTGCTCGGCCAGCGGCACGAACTCGCTCGGCGGCAACAGCCCGCGCTCGCCATGGCGCCAACGCACCAGCGCTTCGAGGCCGACGATTTGCCCGTCGTCCAGGTTCAGTCGCGGCTGGTAATGCAATTCCAGCTCATCGCGACGCAAGGCCCGGCGCAGTTCGCTTTCAAGATCGGCGAGGCTGCGGGCATTGCGGTTGATGCGTTCATTGAAGATATGAAAGGTGCAGCCTTGGGTGCTTTTGGCTTGCTGCATGGCGATGTGCGCGTGCCACATCAACGGGTCGGCGCCGGCCTGCGCACGGGCGTGGGCGATGCCCAGGCTGCAACCGATCAACAGGCTTTCGCCATCGACCCAGTAGGGTTCGGCCATGACTTCGGTGATGCGTTCGGCCATCCACTCGGCGCGTTGCGGTGCGCGACGGGTGTCGATGAGCAAGGCGAATTCGTCGCTGCCCAGACGCGCCAGTTGATCACCGGCCTCAAGCTGGCTCTTGAGCCGCGAGACCACTTGCAGGATCAGCCGGTCACCGGCCTGATGGCCTAGAGCGTCATTGGCGTGCCGGAAGTTATCGAGGTCCAGATGCCCCAGCGCCAGACCGCGTCCGTCGTTTTCCGCCAGACGCGCCGCCAGCAGGGTCTGAAAACCCTGGCGGTTGGCAATACCGGTCAGCGGATCTTGCTCGGCGAGACGCTGCAAGGTGTTTTCGAGCACACCACGCTCGCGCACGTGGCGCAGGCAGCGGCGCAATGTATCCACATCCAGTACATCACGTACCAGCCAGTCGCTGACACCGTCCGGTGGGATGGGCGGTTCATGTTCGAGCAACAATACCGTCGGCAGGCTGCAACGGCCCGGTTCCGGTTGAAGTGCTGGAATGGTCAACAGCACCGCGCTGCGGTTGTCAGCAAATAGACTGCTCACCGACTCCCAGGTCGGTGCACTGATCAGCACAGCCGAGCTCCCCATCGGAGCCAGACACTCGCGCAACAACGCTGCCCACACTGGCTCTTCGGCCAGTAGCAGCAAACGCAAGGGTTCGACAGGCGTAGACAAGCTAGCTCCCTAGACTCTGCAAAAGATGTTGGCGGCGGGCATTATGACGCGCAGATAAACAATGACCCATGATATTGATTATCAAACATTCTGTTGTACCGCTCTAAATCGAACATTAGATGCAAATTCAACACGCATCCTGCGGGAAAGTAACAAAACCGGCAAATTTAGATAGCGTGCTGCGTCACAAGTCGGAGAGAGGCGGCAGAATCTGTGCATCCTGTTAAAATGCCGGCCCTTTTCGCAATCGACTCCTTTTTCCGTCATGTCCCGACTCAATCCCCGGCAGCAAGAAGCCGTGAGCTACGTCGGCGGCCCTCTTTTGGTGCTCGCCGGTGCTGGCTCCGGCAAGACCAGTGTCATCACCCGCAAGATCGCTCACCTGATCCAGAGCTGCGGCATTCGCGCGCAGTACATCGTCGCCATGACCTTTACCAACAAGGCCGCGCGCGAGATGAAGGAGCGGGTCGGCACCTTGCTCAAGGGGGGTGAAGGACGCGGCCTGACGGTGTGCACGTTCCACAACCTGGGGCTGAACATCATCCGCAAGGAGCATGTGCGGCTGGGCTACAAACCCGGTTTCTCGATTTTCGACGAGACCGACGTCAAAGCCCTGATGACCGACATCATGCAGAAGGAATACTCGGGAGACGACGGCGTCGACGAGATCAAGAACATGATCGGCGCCTGGAAGAACGAGCTGATCCTGCCGCCCGAAGCCCTGGAAAACGCACGCAATCCCAAGGAACAGACCGCCGCCATCGTCTACACCCACTACCAACGCACGCTCAAAGCGTTCAACGCGGTGGACTTCGACGACCTGATCCTGCTGCCGGTGAAGCTGTTCCAGGAACACACCGACATCCTCGAAAAGTGGCAGAACAAAGTTCGCTACCTGCTGGTGGACGAATACCAGGACACCAACGCCAGCCAGTATTTGCTGGTCAAGCTGCTGATCGGCATCCGCAACCAGTTCACCGTGGTCGGCGACGATGACCAGTCGATCTACGCCTGGCGCGGCGCCCGCCCGGAAAACCTGATGCTGCTCAAGGACGACTATCCGTCCTTGAAAGTGGTGATGCTGGAGCAAAACTATCGCTCCACCAGCCGCATCCTGCGTTGCGCCAACGTGCTGATCTCGAACAACCCCCACGAATTTGAAAAACAGCTGTGGAGCGAGATGGGCCACGGTGACGAAATCCGCGTGATCCGCTGTCGCAACGAAGACGCCGAAGCCGAACGCGTGGCCGTGGAAATCCTCAGCCTGCACCTGCGCACCGACCGCCCGTACAGCGATTTCGCGATCCTCTACCGCGGTAACTACCAGGCCAAGCTGATTGAGCTGAAGCTGCAACACCACCAGATTCCTTATCGCCTGTCCGGTGGCAACAGCTTCTTCGGACGTCAGGAAGTCAAAGACCTGATGGCCTATTTCCGCCTGATCGTGAACCCGGATGACGACAACGCCTTCCTGCGGGTGATCAACGTCCCACGCCGGGAAATCGGTTCGACCACGCTGGAAAAACTCGGTAACTACGCGACCGAACGCAAGATCTCGATGTATGCCGCGACCGATGAAATCGGCCTGGGCGAACACCTGGACAGCCGCTTCACGGATCGTCTGGCACGCTTCAAGCGTTTCATGGACCGCGTGCGCGAGCAGTGCGCCGGCGAAGACCCGATCTCGGCCCTGCGCAGCATGGTCATGGACATCGACTACGAGAACTGGCTGCGCACCAACAGCTCCAGCGACAAGGCCGCCGACTACCGCATGGGTAACGTCTGGTTCCTGATCGAAGCGCTGAAGAACACCCTGGAAAAAGACGAAGACGGTGAAATGACCGTCGAAGACGCAATCGGCAAACTCGTTCTGCGGGACATGCTCGAACGTCAGCAGGAAGAGGAAGACGGCGCCGAAGGCGTGCAGATGATGACCTTGCACGCCTCCAAGGGTCTGGAATTCCCCTACGTGTTCATCATGGGCATGGAGGAGGAAATCCTCCCGCACCGCTCCAGCATCGAAGCCGACACCATCGAAGAAGAACGGCGTCTGGCCTACGTCGGGATTACCCGCGCGCGTCAGACCTTGGCCTTCACCTTTGCCGCCAAGCGCAAACAGTACGGCGAAATCATCGACTGCTCACCGAGCCGTTTCCTTGATGAGCTGCCGCCGGACGACCTGGCCTGGGAAGGCAACGACGATACCCCGACCGAAGTCAAAGCCGTGCGTGGCAATAGCGCACTGGCGGATATACGCGCGATGTTAAAGCGCTAGAATCGACTACTTTTTAACCGACTTTTGGCGCTCAATGCGCTTGATGAGGAAACCTCATGGAAGCACTGCACAAGAAAATTCGCGAAGAAGGCATCGTGCTTTCCGATCAGGTCCTGAAAGTCGATGCCTTTCTGAACCACCAGATCGACCCGCAACTGATGAAGCTGATCGGCGACGAATTCGCCACGCTGTTCAAGGATTCGGGGATCACCAAGATCGTCACCATCGAAGCATCGGGCATTGCGCCAGCGATCATGACCGGTTTGAACCTGGGCGTGCCGGTGATTTTCGCCCGTAAGCATCAGTCCCTGACGCTGACCGAAAACCTGCTGTCGGCGACCGTTTACTCGTTCACCAAGCAAACCGAAAGCACCGTGGCCATTTCCCCACGTCACCTGACCAGCAGCGACCGCGTGCTGATCATCGACGACTTCCTGGCCAACGGTAAGGCTTCGCAGGCGCTGATCTCGATCATCAAACAGGCCGGCGCCACCGTGGCAGGCTTGGGTATCGTGATCGAAAAATCGTTCCAGGGCGGCCGCGCCGAACTGGACGCGCAAGGCTATCGCGTCGAATCCCTGGCCCGGGTCAAGTCCCTGACTGACGGCATTGTGACCTTTATCGAATAAGAGCAGCTGCCAGTTTTAAGCTTCAAGCTGCAAGCCCGCTCCAACAAGTACACCGCTGTACCTGTGGGAGCGAGCTTGCTCGCGATGAGGCCATAACATTCAGCATCAATGTCGGCTGTTACACCGCCATCGCGAGCAAGCTCGCTCCCACAAGGTTCACTTGTCTGGTCATTGCTGCGCGGTGGCCTTCAGGCCTGCCAGCAACAGCCGCTGATACAAATCCTCCTTCAAGCCCGCAGGCTTCGTCAGCTGCATCCGCTCCAGCTGCACCGGGTACTCCGACGGCTCCGGCGCATCCAGTGCGGCTTTGCCCAGTTCCAGAATCTCCGTGAGTTTGAACTTGCTCTTGAGCCAGTTCAGCGCGCGCAACACATCCCGCTCTTCGCTGCTGAAATCACTGCCCAACGGATACTCCGGAAACAACCGAGGGTGCCGTGCAGCAATCGCCTGCAAGCGCTGTGGGCTGTTGTCGGTGAAACGCGGATCGAGGCAAAAATCCTTCGGCAGTTTGCCGGCTTTCTGCGCCTGCTCGATCAAGCCCGGCTGGAAGCGTGAGTCACTGATGTTCAGCAACGCTTCGATCACCTTGGCGTCGGTCTTGCCGCGCAAATCGGCAATGCCGTATTCAGTGATCACAATGTCGCGCAAGTGCCGTGGAATCGTGCAGTGACCGTACGCCCAGACCATGTTCGAGCTCACTTCACCGCCCGACTCACGCCAGCTGCGCAGGATCAGAATCGAGCGTGCGCCTTCCAGCGCATGGCCTTGGGCGACGAAGTTGTATTGCCCGCCCACACCGCTGAGCACCCGCCCATCTTCCAGCTGATCCGCGACCCCGGCACCGAGCAGGGTCATGGTGAAAGCACTGTTGATGAAGCGCGCATCCAGGCGCTGCAAACGTTTGAGCTCTTCCTGACCGTACAACTCGTTGATGTAGCTAATGGCGGTCATGTTGAATTCAGCGAGCTTGCTGTGGGGTAAATCCCGCAACCGCTGATAGAAACTGCGCGGTCCGAGGAAAAATCCGCCGTGTATCGAAATGCCGCCTACCTGAGACGACTCATCCAGAGTGCCGGCATTGGCTTGCTGTTGCAGGGCGACACTCGGATAAACCTTACGCCGCACGATCCCGGCGTCAGACAACACCAGCAGACCGTTGACGAACATCTCGCTGCAACCATAAAGCCCCTTGGCGAAGGGCTTCACGCCGCCTTCACGGCTAATCAGTGGCGCCCAGTAATGCGCATCAAGGTCCGTCAGCAGTGCACGATAGCCGTCGTTATCCGCCTGCCGAGCCAGCAACGCGGCGGTCAGTGCGTCGCCCATGGCACCGATGCCGATTTGCAGGGTTCCGCCGTCCCGCACCAGAGTACTGGCGTGCAGGCCGATGAAGTGATCCTGAACGCCCACCGGCATATTCGGTGTGGAAAACAGCGTGCTGCCCTCCTCCTCGTCGATCAGCAGATCGAACGCCGCGCGCTCGACTTCCGAGTCTCCCGGCATGTACGGCAGATCGCGGTGAACCTGACCGAGCAGCAGAATGGTTTCTCCGGCAGCGCGACGCTTGGCGATCATCGGCAGCAGGTCGAGGGTGATGTCCGGGTTGCAGCTCAAACTCAACCGCTCCGGCTGCTGCGGGTCATGGGCCAGCAGTTGCGCCACGAGGTTCAATCCGGCGGCGTTGATGTCGCGGGCGGCGTGGCTGTAGTTGCTGCTGACGTAGTCCTGCTGCGCCGATGCGCTGTGCAGCAAGCTGCCGGGCTGCATGAAGAACTGTTCGATGCGAATGTTCGCCGGGAGGCTGTCACGGTGCAGGTCGGCGAGAAAATCCAGCTCGGGATAGTCGCCAAATACTCGCTCGATGAAGGGCTCCAGAAAGCGCCGCTGCAAGCCATCGCCCAATGACGGACGACCCAGGCTCAACGCGGTGTACACCGTCAGTTGCCGCTCGGGCAGTTGGGCAATGCGCTGATAGAGCGCGTTGACGAAACGGTTGGGCTTGCCCAGCCCCAGCGGCAGGCCGAGGTGTATATGCGCGGGCAAACGCGCGAGCACATCATCGACTGCCTGTTCGATTGATACCGACTGCACCATCAGACCCTCCCGACCTGTCCATGAATTGAGGTAGGTCCGAGCTTGCCGCGTCCTGATGGTTATGACCAGTCTCGAGGTCAAATCCCGGGTACAAAAAAGCCGCTCGCAAGCGGCTTTTTCGCTGAAGAGGAGGCTTATTTCAGGCCGGACATCTTCTGGATGGCGCCTTCAAGGTCTTTCAATTCGCAGTCACTGCACGTGCCTTTTGGCGGCATCGCATTGAGACCGGTCAACGCTACCTTCGCCAGGCCAGCAGCAGTGCCGCCTTCTTTGTCGGCGCGTTTTTTCCAGTCTGCAGCATCACCGATTTTCGGTGAGCCCAGCAGACCGGTGCCATGGCAAGCATTGCAATGCTTGGCAATGATTTCATCAGGGGTTTTCGCCCCACCGCCGCCTGCCGAAGCAGCGACTTCCATCCCCTTGCACTCTTGACCTTGTACACAGACCTTGCCGACGGGTTCAAGGCGCTTGGCGATATCGTCAGTGGTCGACGCTTGAGCGCTGACTGCCCAAAGGGCCAATACGGTTGCTGGTGCGGCCAGCATTTTCATAATTAGGTTCACGCGTACACCCTCAATGGTGGCTAGTCACGCCCACGGCCACGGTTTCGCAGGCGGGCGCAAGTATAACGGTTAGCCCGCCACACTGAAACAACCCTAAAGTCCAAGGGGAATTAAGTCGTGGCGAAATACAGCATAGGGCGACTCGCAAAACCTTGCCGGACGCCTCTTTTCTTAGAAATTCGCCGGTGTGGCTGCGCTGATTAGTCGCGCAGGCGCATCGAACGGATTTCGGAACCGGTGCGGTTTGGTGCTTTCGAAATAGTAGCTGTCACCGGCTTCAAGCACGAAGGTCTCAAGCCCGACCACCAATTCCAACCGACCTTCGAGCAAAATCCCGGTTTCCTCGCCCTCATGGGTGAGCATCTCTTCACCGGTATCGGCGCCTGGCGGGTAGATCTCGTTGAGGAACGCAATAGCACGGCTCGGATGCGCCTTGCCGACCAGTTTCATGGTCACGGCGCCATCGGAGATATCGATCAGCTCATGAGCTTTGTAGACGATCTGCGTGGGTTTTTCCTGGAGAATTTCTTCGGAAAAGAACTCGACCATAGACATGGGGATGCCGCCAAGTACCTTCCTCAGCGAACTGATCGAGGGACTGACGCTGTTTTTCTCGATCATCGAAATGGTGCTATTGGTAACACCCGCGCGCTTGGCGAGCTCTCGCTGGGATAGACCTTTCAGTTTACGGATCGATTGCAGTCGTTCACCGACGTCCAATGCATTAGCCTCCCAGGATTCAGATTGTGTGGATAGTGAGCGTTATCATGGCGACAGCGTTCAGTATTTACAACACTTGGGTCTGAATCCCGTTCAGCAAAGCGACTTCTGGTCTCGACAGCCCGCCTCAGCTCCCGGAATAGAGCAGTGGCGCGCGACGCAGGTTGCAAAAGATCTGATAGGGAATGGTCCCGGCAGCCATGGCTACGTCGCTGGCGAGGATGTTTTTACCCCACAGTTCGACGGTAGAACCAAGACCGGCCTGCGGCACGTCGGTCAAATCGATGCAGAGCATGTCCATCGACACTCGTCCCAGCAGCTGGCTGCGCTGCCCGGCCACCAACACTGGTGTGCCGGTAGGTGCCTGACGCGGATAACCGTCGGCATAGCCCATGGCGACCACACCGATACGCATCGGCCTCTGGGTGATGAACTTCGCCCCGTAGCCCACCGGTTCACCGGCCGGCAGTTCGCGCACGCTGATGACTTTCGATTCCAGGGTCATCACCGGCTGCAAGCGCGCCGCCACCGGATTGGCTTCTTCGAAAGGTGTCGCGCCATAGAGCATGATGCCCGGACGAACCCAATCGCTCGGCACCTGCGGCCAACCCAGCACCGCCGGCGAGTTACACAAGCTGACCTGCGCCGACAAGCCCTGGCGCGCTGCTTCAAACACTGCAACCTGCTCCGCCGCGCTGCTGCTATGCAGCTCATCGGCACGCGCAAAGTGGCTCATCAGCACGATCTTCGAGACCTTGCCGCTGGCCAGCAAACGCTGGTAGGCCGCCTGATAATCCGCCGGATGCAGGCCGACCCGGTGCATGCCCGAATCAAGCTTGAGCCAGACCGTGATCGGCTTGCTCAACGCGGCTTTCTCGATTGCTTCGAGCTGCCACAGCGAATGCACCACGCACCAGAAATCATGCTCAACGATCAGCGACAGCTCATCGGCTTCGAAAAAGCCTTCGAGCAGCAAAACCGGCGCACGAATGCCGGCGGCGCGCAGCTCCAGGGCTTCTTCGATGCAGGCTACGGCAAAACCATCCGCCTCGGCCTCCAGGGCCATGGCGCAGCGCACCGCGCCATGGCCATAGGCATCGGCCTTGATCACCGCGAGGGCGCGAGCCCCCGAGACTTCTCGGGCCAGTTGGTAGTTATGACGCAGGGCTTGAAGGTCGATCAGGGCACGGGCAGGACGCATGGCGGCAGACTTCTAGGCGGTCATGGGGAAGAAAAAACCGGCGCTGGCTGACGGCGTGAACCGCCAGTAGCACCGGGAGAGGGATCGCTTCTTAAGGAAGAGCAGCCACTACCGACAGCTCAACCAGGATTTCCGGTTCGCACAATTTGGCTTCGACCGTCGCACGGGCAGGCGCGACGTTCTTTGGCAGCCAGGTATCCCAGACACTGTTCATGCCCTCGAAATCGGCATCAATGTCTTTCAGGTAAATCGTCACCGACAGCAGCCTGGTTTTGTCGGTCCCGGTCAGATCCAGCAAGCGCTCGATGTTGGCGAGGGTTTCACGAGTCTGCTGTTCAATCCCGGCACTCATATCGTCGCCGACTTGCCCTGCCAGATACACGGTACCGTTATGGACAACGATCTGGCTCATGCGCTCATTGGTGAGCTGGCGCTGGATTGACATTTTTTGCGGACTCCTGATTGGTCTTGTCATAACGGGAAATATCGAGGCCTTCGGCACTGATCTGTGGCGCTTTCTTCGCCATCAGGTCAGCCAGCAAGCGGCCAGAGCCGCACGCCATGGTCCAGCCGAGTGTGCCGTGACCGGTGTTCAGGAACAGGTTCTTGAACGGTGTGGCGCCGACAATCGGCGTGCCGTCCGGCGTGGTCGGACGCAGACCGGTCCAGAAACTCGCCTGGGCCAGGTCGCCGCCCTGAGGATAAAGATCGTTGACGATCATCTCCAGCGTTTCGCGTCGACGCGGGTTCAGCGACAGGTCAAAACCGGCGATCTCAGCCATGCCGCCTACGCGAATGCGGTTGTCGAAACGGGTGATCGCGACTTTGTAGGTCTCGTCGAGAATAGTCGACGTCGGGGCCATCGCCGGGTTGGTGATTGGCACCGTCAGCGAGTAGCCCTTGAGCGGGTACACCGGGGCCTTGATGCCCAGCGGCTTGAGCAACTGCGGCGAGTAGCTGCCAAGTGCCAATACGTAACGGTCAGCGGTTTCCAGCTTACCGTCGATCCATACGCCATTGATTCGGTCACCGGCGTAGTCGAGGCGCTGAATGTCCTGGCCGAAGCGGAATTCCACGCCCAGTTTGATGGCCATTTCGGCCAGGCGCGTGGTGAATATCTGGCAGTCGCCAGTCTGGTCGTTCGGCAGGCGCAGGGCACCGGCGAGGATGTCGGTCACGTTGGCCAGCGCCGGTTCGACGCGGGCAATGCCGGCGCGGTCGAGCAGTTCAAACGGTACGCCGGACTCTTTCAGGACGGCGATGTCTTTTGCCGCGCCATCCAGCTGCGCCTGAGTGCGGAACAGTTGAGTAGTCCCCAGACTGCGGCCTTCGTAGGCAATGCCGGTTTCAGCGCGCAGCTCGTCGAGGCAGTCACGGCTGTACTCGGACAGGCGAACCATGCGCTCTTTGTTCACCGCATAACGGCTGGCGGTGCAGTTACGCAGCATCTGCGCCATCCACAGGTATTGGTCGATATCGGCGGTGGCCTTGATCGCCAGCGGTGCGTGGCGCTGCAACAGCCATTTGATAGCTTTGAGCGGCACGCCCGGCGCGGCCCACGGCGAGGCGTAACCCGGCGAGACCTGGCCGGCGTTGGCGAAACTGGTTTCCATGGCAGCAGCCGGTTGACGGTCGACGACCGTTACTTCGAAGCCGGCCCGAGCCAGAT
Organism: Pseudomonas sp. GW822-FHT02D10; assembly: GCF_058802345.1. NCBI lineage: Bacteria > Pseudomonadati > Pseudomonadota > Gammaproteobacteria > Pseudomonadales > Pseudomonadaceae > Pseudomonas > Pseudomonas sp. GW822-FHT02D10. The sequence goes on along the minus strand of NZ_JBXAOB010000002.1, from coordinate 314,355 downwards.
AGTAGGCACTGGCGGTACCGATGACGCCGCTACCCAAGACCAGAACGCGCATTTTCATATCCCTCATCGCGGCTTACCGCTGACGTTTGTTGTTCAAATCACAGATGTGCGCAGTGTAAAAAACATTGGCCAGTGCTTTTCACTATATAAGCACCTATATTTGGCGACAATTCTCGGCAAAATCCCTTTTCACGGAGGCGCATCCCCTATGCGGACCAATACTCAGACCAAACGCGAGCTGGACAAGATCGACCGTAATATCCTGCGCATCCTTCAGGCAGACGGGCGGATTTCGTTCACGGAGCTTGGGGAAAAAGTCGGGTTATCGACCACGCCCTGTACTGAGCGGGTGCGACGCCTGGAGCGCGAAGGGATCATCATGGGCTACAACGCCCGACTCAACCCGCAGCACCTCAAGGGTAGCCTGCTGGTGTTCGTCGAGATCAGCCTCGACTACAAGTCCGGCGATACCTTCGAAGAGTTCCGACGCGCGGTGCTGAAACTGCCGCATGTACTGGAATGCCATCTGGTGTCAGGAGATTTCGACTACCTGGTGAAGGCGCGGATTTCCGAGATGGCCTCGTACCGCAAACTGCTGGGCGACATCCTGCTCAAACTGCCCCACGTGCGTGAGTCCAAGAGCTATATCGTGATGGAAGAAGTGAAAGAGAGCCTGAACCTGCCGATTCCGGATTGAAGTCAGCTCTGAGGAAATAGTTGCCTGAGCGGGCGCCATCGCGAGCAAGCTCGCTCCCACATGGGGTCCTGCCGTACACAAAACTGTGCCCACTGAAAATCTACTGTGGGAGCGAGTTTGCTCGCGATTGAAGCGACTCGGTCTAGCTGAAGCAACGGCGCCTCTAAACCAGGACTTGCCGGGTGCTGGCCATGTATTCATGAATCTGCTTCTCGACCCGTGGATGAATCAACTCCACCGGGCGGCGGCCGTTGGGACACGGCAAGGTCTTCGTGGTGCCGAACAGCCGACAGATCAGTGGTCGTTCGTCATACACGGTGCAGCCATTGGGGCCCAGGTGCACACAGTTCAGTTCATCCATCGCGGCGTCCTGCTCAGCCCTGGTCTTGCGCGGCAGGCGGGACATTTCTTCCGGCGAAGTGGTCACCGGACCACAGCAGTCATGGCAGCCGGGCACGCACTCGAACGAGGGGATCTGCTGGCGAAGAGTGCGAATTTTCTGGCTGTTGCAGCTCATCGAAGCGCGTACCGGGATAGTGAACGGAATGGGATTTTGCCCTAAAAGCCTCGATCCAGACAGCACCAGCCGACCAGTGTTGCCCAGGCCGAAAGGTCCGGCTTATGCTCCGTAAAATTTACTCAACACACGAGATCAGGATGACGCACATGCACCCCCGTGTTCAGCAACCTGTCCCGAGCCATCTGCACGCCGCTTCTTACTACGCCGCCAGCAGCCTGCCGCAGCCCGATCATCCGGTGCTCAAAGGCGAACTGCTGGCGGACGTGTGCGTGGTGGGTGGCGGGTTCTCAGGGCTGAACACCGCCATCGAACTGGCCGAACGCGGGCTCCGTGTGGTGCTGCTCGAAGCGCACAAGATCGGCTGGGGCGCCAGTGGCCGCAATGGCGGGCAATTGATTCGTGGGGTCGGCCATGGCCTCGATCAGTTTGCCAATGTGATCGGCACGGACGGTGTCCGTCAGATGAAACTCATGGGACTGGAAGCAGTGGAAATCGTCCGGCAACGGGTCGAGCACTTTCAGATCGCCTGCGACCTGACCTGGGGTTACTGCGACCTGGCCAACAAACCTCGCGACCTCGACGGTTTTGCCGAAGACGCGGCCGAACTGCGCAGCCTCGGCTATCGCTACGAAACCCGGTTGCTGCAAGCCAATGAAATGCACAGTGTGGTCGGCTCCGACCGCTACGTCGGTGGTTTGATAGACATGGGTTCCGGGCATCTGCACCCGCTGAACCTGGCCTTGGGCGAAGCCGCCGCGGCGCAGCAACTGGGCGTGAAGCTGTTCGAACAATCGGCCGTGACCCGCATCGACTATGGCAGCGAGGTCAAGGTCCACACCGCACAAGGCTCGGTCCGCGCCAAGACCCTGGTGCTGGGCTGCAACGCCTACCTCAACAACCTGAACCCCGAGCTCAGCGGCAAAGTACTGCCCGCCGGCAGTTACATCATCGCCACCGAACCCTTGAGCGAAGCACAGGCGCACGCATTACTGCCGCAGAACATGGCGGTCTGCGATCAGCGAGTGGCGCTGGACTACTACCGGCTCTCGGCGGATCGGCGCTTGTTGTTCGGCGGCGCCTGCCACTATTCCGGCCGCGACCCGTCGGACATTGCCGCGTATATGCGACCGAAGATGATCGACGTCTTCCCGCAGCTGGCCGGGGTGAAGATCGACTATCAATGGGGCGGGATGATCGGCATCGGCGCCAACCGCCTGCCGCAGATCGGCCGGCTCAAGGACCAGCCGAATGTGTATTACGCCCAGGCCTATTCCGGTCATGGAGTGAACGCCACCCACCTGGCCGGCAAGCTGCTGGCCGAGGCCATCAGCGGTCAGCAGAGCGGCGGCTTCGACCTGTTCGCCAAGGTGCCGCACATTACCTTCCCAGGCGGTAAGTACCTGCGCTCGTCGTTGTTGGCGTTGGGGATGTTGTGGCATCGGATGAAAGAGCTGGTCTGAAAGATTTCAGGCGCCCGTGCCGACGCCTTCGCGAGCAGGCTCGCTCCCACAGGGGTTCATCTGTGAACACACGTCTTGTGAACAACAGAGATCAAACGTGGGAGCGAGCTTGCTCGCGATTCGATCGAGAGGGCGCTATCACACTCAAAGCCGCCAGAACGGTTTGAGCCCCTCCTCCCGCGCCTGCTCACGACTCAACCCCACATCGCGCAACTGCTCAGGCGACAGCTCAAGCAAGGCCTTGCGCGTGTGCAGACGATGCCAGAACAGACTCCAGCGACCGAGACCGGACGGGGCATTGCGGTTTTTTACCGCACGCATGCCCTTGTCCTGCCCTGCCACCAGTTCCTGACTGTGTAACGTCAGCCGCACATCGCTCAAGCCGTTCATTTTGATTGCTCCTGTTTACTTGGGTCGCCAGAGATTCCATGATGCGCGGGCAGGCGAAACCGTTACAGATTCAACGTGGCTGTATTATTTCAATACAGATTTTCCATTTTACCGACTGAATCCTGTATTTTTGCCCCATCTGTACTGGTTCCCTGAATCTCCTCACCGAGGCTGCACCATGACTCTCTACGTCAACCTCGCCGAATTGCTCGGCACGCGGATCGAACAGGGCTTCTACCGACCTGGTGACCGACTGCCGTCAGTCCGGGCATTGAGCGTCGAGCACGGGGTCAGTCTGAGCACGGTGCAGCAGGCCTATCGGGTACTGGAAGACAGCGGGCTGGCGATGCCGAAGCCGAAATCCGGCTACTTCGTACCCGCCGGGCGCGAGTTGCCGGAGCTGCCGGTCGTTGGCCGCCCAGCCCAGCGCCCGGTGGACATTTCCCAGTGGGATCAGGTGCTGGAGCTGATCCGCGCCGTCCCGCGTAAAGACGTCGTGCAGCTCGGTCGCGGTATGCCGGATGTCACCACGCCGACCATGAAACCCCTGCTGCGCGGGCTGGCGCGGATCAGCCGGCGGCAGGACATGCCCGGCCTGTATTACGACAATATCTACGGCACCCTGGAACTGCGCGAGCAGATTGCCCGCTTGATGCTCGATTCCGGCTGTCAGCTGAGCGCCAACGATCTGGTGATCACCACGGGTTGCCACGAAGCGCTGTCCACCAGCATTCGCGCAATCTGCGAGCCGGGAGACATCGTTGCCGTGGACTCGCCGAGCTTTCACGGCGCCATGCAGACCCTCAAAGGGTTGGGCATGAAAGCCCTGGAGATTCCCACCGACCCGATTACCGGGATCAGCCTCGAAGCGCTGGAACTGGCCCTGGAACAGTGGCCGATCAAAGCCATACAGTTGACCCCAAACTGCAACAACCCGCTGGGCTACATCATGCCGGAGTCGCGCAAACGGGCGCTGCTGACCCTGGCACAGCGCTTCGACGTGGCAATCATTGAAGACGATGTGTATGGCGAACTGGCCTACACCTACCCGCGTCCCCGCACGATCAAATCTTTCGACGAAGATGGCCGCGTCCTGCTCTGCAGCTCGTTCTCCAAGACCCTGGCGCCGGGTCTGCGCATTGGTTGGGTCGCGCCGGGCCGGTACCTGGAACGGGTGCTGCACATGAAATACATCAGCACCGGCTCCACTGCGCCGCAACCACAGATCGCCATCGCCGAGTTTCTCAAAGGCGGTCACTTCGAGCCGCATTTGCGGCGGGTGCGCACTCAATACCAGCGCAATCGCGACCTGATGCTCGACTGGGTCAGCCGCTACTTTCCCGCCGGCACCCGCGCCAGTCGCCCGCAAGGCAGCTTCATGCTCTGGGTCGAACTGCCAGAAAGTTTCGATACCTTGAAACTGAATCGTGCGCTGATCGACCAAGGCGTACAGATTGCCGTCGGCAGCATCTTTTCCGCCTCGGGCAAGTACCGCAATTGCCTGCGCATGAACTACGCGGCCAAGCCGACACCGCAGATTGAAGAGGCCGTACGCAAAGTCGGCGCGGCGGCGATCAAACTGCTGGCCGAGCACAACGACAGTGCTGAATGGGACAAATGACGCCAAAACTGCGAAATAAGTCGCCCAACGCATTTCCACGCTGCTGTGGATAATTATTTTTCAGGCACAGCACAAAGCACTGTGGGAGCGAGCTTGCTCGCGATGACGGACCAACATTCAACATTAACGTCGACTGTCATACCGCTATCGCGAGCAAGCTCGCTCCCACAAGGGTTCTACGTTGTCTTGAGCCCCAGATGCGACCGGGGCCCGTAACAATTTACAGCTTGATCCAGGTCGCCTTCAGCTCGGTGTACTTGTCGAACGCGTGCAGCGACTTGTCACGACCGTTGCCCGACTGTTTGAAACCACCAAACGGTGCGGTCATGTCGCCGCCATCGTACTGATTGACCCACACGCTACCGGCGCGCAGGGCCTTGGCAGTCAAATGACCCTTGGAGATATCCGAGGTCCAGACTGCAGCGGCCAGGCCATACGGCGTGTCGTTGGCGATCTGAATCGCTTCCTCGACGCTGTCGAAGGTGATGACCGACAGTACCGGGCCAAAGATCTCTTCCTGGGCGATCTTCATCGCGTTGCTCACGCCATCGAAAATCGTCGGTTCAACGTAGGTGCCACCGGTTTCCTGGAGAATGCGTTTGCCGCCAGCCACCAGTTTGGCGCCATCGGCGTGACCGGATTCGATGTAGGACAGCACGGTGTTCATCTGTTGCGTGTCGACCAGCGCGCCGACGTTGCTGGCCGGATCCAGCGGGTTGCCCGGCTTCCAGGCCTTCAGGGCCTCGATCACCAGCGGCAGGAACGTGTCCTTGATCGAACGCTCGACCAGCAGACGCGAACCTGCGGTGCAGACTTCGCCCTGGTTGAACGCGATGGCACTGGCCGCCGATTCGGCCGCCGCTTGCAGGTCCGGTGCATCGGCAAACACGATGTTCGGGCTCTTGCCACCGGCTTCTAGCCAGACGCGCTTCATGTTCGATTCGCCGGAGTAGATCATCAGTTGCTTGGCGATCTTGGTCGAACCGGTGAACACCAGCGTGTCGACATCCATGTGCAGGGCCAGCGCCTTGCCAACGGTGTGACCGTAGCCTGGCAGCACGTTCAGCACGCCTTTCGGGATACCGGCTTCAACGGCCAGCGCCGCGAGGCGGATGGCGGTCAGCGGGGATTTTTCAGACGGCTTGAGGATCACCGAATTACCGGTGGACAGCGCCGGGCCGAGTTTCCAGCACGCCATCATCAGCGGGAAGTTCCACGGCACGATAGCGCTAACCACACCCACTGGTTCACGGGTCACCAGACCCAGTTGGTCGTGCGGGGTAGCGGCCACTTCGTCGTAGATCTTGTCGATGGCTTCACCGCTCCAGCTCAGCGCTTGCGCCGCGCCCGGAACGTCGATGTACAGGGAGTCGCTGATCGGCTTGCCCATGTCCAGGGTTTCAAGCAGCGCCAGCTCTTCGGCGTGCTGCTTGAGCAGGCCCGCGAAACGAATCATGGTGGCTTTGCGCTTGGCCGGAGCCAGACGCGACCAGACGCCGGAGTTGAAGGTGGCGCGGGCGTTGTCGACGGCATACTGGGCGTCGGCGGCATCACAGCTGGCGATCTTGCCCAGCAGACGGCCATCGACAGGGCTGATGCAGTCGAAGGTCTCGCCGGAGACGGCTGCGGTGTATTCGCCATTGATGTAGGCACGGCCTTCGATTTTCAGGTCGCGGGCGCGTTGTTCCCAGTCAGTACGAGTCAGGGTGGTCATACAAGTGTCCTCCTCTTATTGAATATGAGCGCCACGCGATCTACGCAGGCACCTTCAGGAATTCTGCCCGGCCAGCCTACAAATCGGCCCAAGGCAACTGCCACCCTAAACCAGCGGCCCCTCATGTTTCAATATATTTGACACAAAGCCAGAAAACAGCCTTGCGATGTTCATTTTAATAAACATAGACTTTGGCTTTACCAGGCAATCACGGGGGATTACACGAATGAGCATCCAGGACATCGTCGACTTCAGCCAGGCCACCACACCCGCCGAACGTTACCGCCCGGACGCCGCAAAAGTCCTCAAGGGCGACCCCGAGCAAGCCGTCTACAACCACTACAACAGTCCCTGCGGCCAGCTGAGCGCGGGGGTGTGGGAAGGTGAAGTCGGGCAATGGACGGTAAACTTCACTGAACACGAATACTGCGAAATCGTGCAGGGGGTTTCGGTGCTGCGCGACCACGACGGTAATGCCAAAACGCTACGTGCTGGCGATCGCTTTGTCATCCCGGCCGGCTTCCGGGGCACCTGGGAGGTGCTGGAGCCGTGCCGCAAGATCTATGTGGCGTTTGAACAGAAGGCCTGAGGCTTTTCTGACCACAACGAAAAAGGCCCGTATCTTGCGATACGGGCCTTTTTCTTAAGAGGGAAAAATCAATTACTTGATTTTGCCTTCTTTGTAGATCACGTGCTTGCGAACAACCGGATCAAATTTCTTGATCTCGATTTTGTCCGGAGTAGTACGCTTGTTCTTGTCGGTAGTGTAGAAGTGACCAGTACCGGCGCTCGAAATCAAACGAATCAATTCACGCATGATTAGCTCCCTTAGATCTTGCCAGCTTTGCGGATTTCGGCCAGCACGACAGTGATGCCACGCTTGTCGATGATACGCATGCCTTTGGCAGATACGCGCAGACGCACGAAACGTTTCTCTTCTTCAACCCAGAAGCGGTGATGCTGCAGGTTCGGCAGGAAACGACGACGGGTTTTGTTGTTTGCGTGGGAAATGTTATTCCCAGTCACCGGACCCTTACCGGTAACTTGACAGACTCTCGACATGCCTCAGCCCTCTAAAACCACATGCCCAACCCGGCATGGGTTGGCCGCTTAATCTCTCAGTCATTTGGCGCCAGGCGCCGCGTTTCTTTAGAGGTCTTACCGGCTACACCTACAGTGAAGGAACCGGGCCCCTAGAAAAGAGCGCTGCTTTATACCAGAAAGACCCCGTAGCAACAACTATCGGTGTGAACAGACTTTTTCAAATCCCCGGTTTTGCGGCGCCAGACGCCTTGGACAAAGGCTGTCGATGGCCGCGACCGCTCGTCGCAGAGTACCGACATCCACGTCCGCACAAGCGATTTGCCCGAGCCAATTTACGCTGATTCACCCTGCACAAGGGGTTAAACAGCGCAAATCTTGCCTAAAAACACCCCGGGCGCACGCCACAAAGTGAAAAAGGGGATAGTCATTTGCAAAAGAGCCCACTAGGGTAAGCCTTTTCCAGACTGCACTCGCAGATGGGCCTTCGATCTGCACAGGAATCCACACATGCGCCTCGCTGCCCTACCGCTGTTGCTCGCCCCACTCCTGCTGAGCCCATTGGCCCAGGCTGCCGCTTTAAGCGTCTGCACCGAGGCCAGCCCGGAAGGGTTCGATGTCGTTCAATACAACTCGCTGACCACCACCAACGCCTCGGCCGACGTGCTGATGAACCGCCTGGTGGACTTCGACACCGCCAGTGGCAAAGTGGTCGCCAGCCTGGCCGACAGCTGGGAAGTCTCGACCGACGGCCTGACTTACATCTTCAAACTGCACCCACAGGTGAAATTCCACCACACCGAGTACTTCAGCCCTACCCGCGACCTGACCGCCGAAGACGTGAAATTCAGCTTCGACCGCATGCTCGACCCGGCCCACCCTTGGCACCAAGTCGCCCAAAGCGGCTTTCCTCACGCTCAATCGATGCAATTGCCTGCGCTGATCAAGAAGATCGACGCGCTGGACCCACTGACCGTGCGCTTCACCCTGGACCACCCCGACTCGACCTTCCTCGCCACCTTGACCATGGGTTTTGCCTCGATCTACTCGGCGGAGTATGCCGACCAGTTGCTCAAAGCCGGCACACCCGAGAAGCTCAACAGCCAGCCAATCGGCAGCGGCCCGTTCATCTTCGGGCGCTTCCAGAAAGATGCGTCGATTCGCTACAAGGCCAACCGCGACTACTTTGCCGGCAAACCCGCGGTCGACAGCCTGGTGTTCGCCATCACTCCGGACGCCAACGTGCGCTTGCAAAAACTGCGGCGCAACGAGTGCCAGATTGCCCTGTCGCCCAAACCACTGGACGTGCAGGCCGCCGCCCAGGAACCAACCCTCAGGATCGAAAGCACGCCGGCGTTCATGACCGCCTTCGTGGCCATCAACAGTCAGCACCCACCGCTGGATAAACCCGAGGTGCGCCAGGCGATCAACCTTGCCTTCGACAAGGCCAGCTACCTCAAGGCCGTTTTCGAAGACACCGCGCAAGCCGCCAACGGTCCGTACCCGCCCACCACCTGGAGCTACGCCAAGGACCTGCCGGGCTATCCAAAAGACATCGCCAAAGCGCGCGCACTGCTGGCCAAGGTCGGGCTCAAGGAGGGCTTTAAAACCACCATCTGGACCCGCCCTTCCGGCAGTCTGCTCAATCCAAACCCAAGCCTTGGCGCCCAGCTGTTGCAGGCGGACCTGGCTGAAATCGGGATTCAGGCGGAAATCCGGGTGATTGAATGGGGCGAGCTGATCCGCCGCGCCAAGGCCGGCGAACACGATCTGCTGTTCATGGGCTGGGCCGGCGACAACGGCGACCCGGATAACTTCCTCACGCCGCAGTTCTCCTGTGCGGCGGTCAAGTCCGGGACCAACTTCGCCCGCTACTGCGACCCAGGCCTGGACAAGGTCATCAGCGCCGGCAAGACCACCACCGAACAAGGCGTGCGCAGCAAGCTCTACGAACAGGCCCAGGCGCAGATCCAGCAACAGGCACTGTGGCTGCCACTGGCGCACCCGACCGCCTACGCGCTGACGCGCAAGGAAGTTCAGGGCTACCAGGTCAGCCCGTTCGGCCGCCAGGATTTTTCGAAGGTCAGCCTCCAGTAATAGCGTCGCCGCAAAACCTGTGGGAGCGGGCTTGCTCGCGAAAGCGATCTGTCAGCCAACATTTATGCCGACTGACACGGCCTCTTCGCGAGCAAGCCCGCTCCCACAGGGGTTTTATACTCGTCGCGCCTCCCTCACATCCACCCGTACTCGGCCATCGATAGCGGATCGCCGTCGCCGACGATGAAATGGTCGAGTACCCGCACATCGATCAGGTCCAGCGCCTCTTGCAGCCGCTTGGTCAGCGCTCGATCCGCCTGACTGGGTTCAGCACTCCCTGAGGGATGGTTGTGGCACAGGATCAGCGCCGCGGCGTTGTGCGTCAGTGCGCGCTTGACCACCTGACGCGGGTAGACGCTGGCGCTGTCGATCGAGCCGCGAAACAGTATCTCGAACGCCAGCACCCGATGCCGGGAGTCCAGAAACAGGCAGCCGAAGACCTCATGCGGCTCATGGCGCAACATCGCCTTCAGGTAATTGCGCACTTCGATCGGACTCTTGAGCACCGAGTCGCGACGCAAGCGTTCTGCCAGATGCCGCCGCGCCATCTCCAGCACGGCTTGCAATTGGGCGAACTTCGCTGGCCCGAGCCCAAGCTGACTGCCGAACGTCTGCTGGTCTGCCTCCAGCAACGTGCGCAGGCTGCCGAATTGATGCAACAGGTGTCGCGCCAGATCGACCGCGCTTTTGCCGGTCACCCCGGTCCGCAGGAAGATGGCCAGCAATTCGGCGTCCGAAAGACTCGCCGAACCCTGCTCCAGTAGTTTCTCCCGCGGGCGCTCCGCCGCCGGCCAATCGCGAATGCTCATAGCACCTCCATGTGTGTGTGGGCGCCGCTGTTCCGTAGCGGTCGCTGTGATATCGTAGCCCATCTTTTTTGCGGGCGAATTCATCCCTGGGGAGGGGGTTTCGCCATGCAGTCATCAACGAAATGAAAGGCAGACCTATGCAGCGGCTGTATCGGAAACGCATCGTTCTCGGCGTCGGCGGTGGCATTGCTGCCTACAAGAGCGCCGAGCTGGTTCGCCGACTGATCGACCAGGGCGCCGAAGTGCGGGTGGTCATGACCCGCGGCGGCAGTGAGTTCATCACCCCGCTGACCATGCAGGCCCTCTCCGGGCACCCGGTCCACCTCGACCTGCTGGACCCGGCGGCCGAAGCTGCGATGGGCCATATCGAGCTGGCCAAATGGGCCGACCTGGTGCTGATCGCCCCGGCCACCGCCGACCTGATCGCGCGCCTGGCCCAAGGCATCGCCAACGACCTGCTGACCACCCTGGTGCTGGCCACCGACGCCACTGTCGCGCTGGCGCCGGCGATGAACCAGGCGATGTGGCGCGATCCGGCCACCCAGGCCAACACCCAATTGCTCGAAAGCCGTGGTTTCAAGGTCTTCGGCCCGGCGTCCGGCAGCCAGGCCTGCGGTGACGTCGGCATGGGCCGCATGCTCGAAGCCAACGATCTGGCGCAGTGCGCCGCCGATTGCTTTCAGCGCCAGGCGCTGACCGGCAAACACGTGCTGATCACCGCAGGTCCGACTCAGGAAAACATCGACCCGGTGCGCTACATCACCAACCACAGCTCCGGGAAAATGGGCTTTGCCCTGGCCGAAGCCGCGGTTGAAGCCGGCGCCCGAGTGACCTTGATCACCGGCCCCGTACACCTGCCAACCCCGGATCGCGTCACCCGGATCGACGTGGTCAGCGCCCGCGACATGCTCGCCGCCTGTGAAGCCGCGATCCCTTGCGACCTGTTCATCGCTTCCGCCGCGGTCGCGGACTATCGCCCGGAAGTCGTCGCCCCACAAAAACTCAAGAAAGACCCTACGAACGGCGACGGCTTGTTGCTGCAAATGGTCCGTAACCCAGACATTCTGGCGACCATTGCCACGCGCCCCGACCGTCCGTTCAGTGTCGGTTTCGCTGCCGAAACCGAACACTTGCTCGACTACGCTGCCCGCAAACTGAAAGACAAAAACCTCGACCTGATCGTCGCCAACGACGTGGCCAACCCGAGCATTGGCTTCAACAGCGAGGAAAACGCTTGCAGCGTGATCGACCGAGCGTTGCACGCAACGCTCTTCGCCCAGACCAGCAAGGGCAAAATCGCCCGCCAGCTGATCACTTTTATCGCCGAACGTCTGAACCAGGTTTAATTCGCATGCACGCTTTACAAGCCAAAATCCTCGACCCACGCATTGGCCACGAATTCCCGCTGCCGCAGTACGCCACGCCAGGCTCCGCCGGCCTCGACCTGCGGGCGATGCTGGAACGGGACACCGTCATCAAGCCGGGTGAAACGCTGTTGATCCCGACCGGTCTGTCGGTGTATATCGGCGATCCGGGCCTTGCCGCGCTGATCCTGCCGCGCTCGGGCCTGGGCCATAAGCACGGCATCGTGTTGGGCAACCTGGTCGGGCTGATCGACTCCGATTATCAGGGCCCGCTGATGGTCTCCTGCTGGAACCGCGGCCAGACCGACTTCAACATCGTGGTCGGCGAACGCCTTGCCCAACTGGTGCTGGTGCCGGTAGTGCAAGCGCACTTCGAACTGGTCGAAGAGTTCGACGAAACCCAACGTGGCGCCGGTGGTTTCGGTCACTCGGGCAGCCACTGATCACCCCCATCAAGGCCCGGCACCCTGCCCGGCCTGAACACAACGCTTTGCATTTCAGGATGAATAGTGCACAGACCTTAACTGTAAGGTTTACCGGTCAAAATCACGGCAGTAGACGACCCCGCGCAGGCTGAGGCCCCAGGCAGGCATTTGCGCACCACGAACTCTCTGCCAAAAACACCGTCATACCTTTCAGTTTGAACCCGCCGACGACCCGTTCGTCGGCCCGTCCAGCAACCTTTGAGTTGGAGCAGCCCCAGTGATGAGCAACGCAGCCCGAGTCGCCCCCGCGTTCCCCGACAGCATCTTTCGCGCCTACGACATTCGTGGCGTCGTCCCGGAAACCCTGACGGCTGAAACCGCTTACTGGATCGGTCGCGCCATTGGCTCCGAAACGCTGGCCAAGGACGAGCCGAACATCTCTGTCGGCCGTGACGGTCGCCTGTCCGGCCCGGAACTGGTCGAGCAGTTGATTCAGGGTCTGCACGACAGTGGCTGCCACGTCAGCGATGTCGGACTGGTGCCAACCCCGGCGCTCTATTACGCGGCCAACGTACTGGCCGGCAAGTCCGGCGTGATGCTCACCGGCAGCCACAACCCGTCGAACTACAACGGCTTCAAAATCGTCATCGCTGGTGACACCCTGGCCAACGAACAGATCCAGGCACTGCATGACCGCCTGAAAACCAACAACCTGAGCAGCGGCAAGGGCAGCATCACCAAAGTCGAGATCCTCGACCGCTACACCACCGAAATCGTCCAGGACATCAAACTCGCCCGCCGCCTGAAAGTGGTGGTCGACTGCGGCAACGGTGCCGCCGGTGTTATCGCGCCTCAGTTGATCGAAGCACTGAACTGCGAAGTGATCCCGCTGTTCTGCGACGTCGACGGTAACTTCCCGAACCACCACCCGGATCCGGGCAAGCCCGAGAACCTGGTGGACCTGATCGCCAAGGTCAAGGCAACCAACGCCGACCTGGGCCTGGCCTTCGACGGTGACGGCGACCGCGTCGGCGTGGTGACCAATACCGGCGACATCGTCTTCCCGGACCGCCTGCTGATGCTGTTCGCCAAAGACGTGGTGGCGCGCAACCCGGACGCGGAGATCATCTTCGACGTCAAATGCACCCGCCGCCTGACTCCACTGATCAAGGAATACGGCGGTCGCCCACTGATGTGGAAAACCGGTCATTCGCTGATCAAAAAGAAGATGAAGCAAACCGGCGCCCTGCTCGCAGGCGAAATGAGCGGGCACATCTTCTTCAAGGAGCGCTGGTTCGGTTTCGACGACGGCATTTACAGCGCCGCGCGGCTGCTGGAGATCCTCAGCAAGGAAAAATCCAGCGCGCAGGAGCTGTTCGAGACCTTTCCGAACGATATTTCTACGCCAGAAATCAATATCCATGTGACCGAAGAGAGCAAATTCAGCATCATTGATGCACTGCACGATGCCCGCTGGGGCATCGGTGCCGAATTGACCACCATCGACGGTGTGCGAGTCGACTACACCAAAGGCTGGGGCCTGGTTCGTGCGTCCAACACCACACCGGTGCTGGTCCTGCGTTTCGAGGCCGATAACGACGCCGAACTGCAGCGCATCAAGGACGTGTTCCACACCCAACTGAAACGTGTTGCACCTGACCTCCAACTACCATTTTGATTTTTTGAAGCGCCTTTTATTGAAGTGCCGGAGCCCTGAATGACCCTCGAACGCGAAGCCGCCGCCAACACCGCCAAGGTCCTGTCCGAAGCGCTGCCTTACATTCGCCGCTATGTCGGCAAGACCCTGGTGATCAAATACGGCGGCAACGCGATGGAAAGCGAGGAGCTGAAAACCGGCTTCGCCCGCGACATCGTGCTGATGAAGGCCGTCGGCATTAACCCGGTGGTGGTTCACGGTGGCGGCCCGCAAATCGGCGACCTGCTCAAGCGCCTGTCGATCGAGAGCCACTTCATCGACGGCATGCGCGTCACTGACGCCCAGACCATGGACGTGGTGGAAATGGTCCTCGGCGGCCAGGTGAACAAAGACATCGTCAACCTGATCAACCGCCATGGCGGCAGCGCCATCGGCCTGACCGGTAAAGATGCCGAGCTGATTCGCGCGAAGAAGCTCACCGTCACCCGTCAGACACCGGAAATGACCCAGCCGGAAATCATCGACATCGGCCAGGTCGGCGAAGTGGTCGGGATCAACACCGACCTGCTGAACCTGCTGGTCAAAGGCGACTTCATCCCGGTGATCGCGCCCATCGGTGTCGGCGCCAACGGCGAGTCGTACAACATCAACGCCGACCTGGTAGCCGGCAAAGTGGCTGAAGCACTGAAAGCTGAAAAGCTGATGCTGCTGACCAATATCGCCGGTCTGATGGACAAAACAGGCAAGGTTCTCACCGGCCTGAGCACCCAGCAGGTCGACGAACTGATCGCCGACGGCACCATCTACGGCGGCATGCTGCCGAAGATCCGTTGCGCGCTGGAAGCGGTGCAAGGCGGCGTGGGAAGCTCGTTGATCATCGATGGACGGGTTCCGAATGCGATTCTGCTGGAGATCTTCACCGACACCGGTGTGGGCACCCTGATCAGCAATCGCAAGCGTCCATAAGCAGCACACATAAAAAGACCCCGCTCAACCAGGTTGAGCGGGGTCTTTTTTTGCCTGCGATCCCTGCTACCCCTGTAGGAGCTGCCGAAGGCTGCGATCTTTTGACTTTGCTTTTCAGAAACAAGATCAAAAGATCGCAGCCTTCGGCAGCTCCTACGCGGAAATTGCGTTAGACGCCGAACTGCGCGCGGTAGGCTTCTACCGCCGGCAAATGCTGCTTGAGCTGCGGATCGTCGGCGAGAAATTCCAGCACCTGATTCAGCGAAACAATGCTGACCACCGGGATGCCGAAGTCGCGCTCCACTTCCTGGATCGCCGACAGCTCACCGTTGCCACGCTCCTGACGGTTTAGCGCGATCAGCACACCGGCCGCCTTGGCGCCGTCCTGGGAAGCGATAATCTGCATCACTTCACGGATTGCGGTGCCGGCGGTGATCACGTCGTCGATAATCAGCACTTCGCCGGTCAGCGGCGCACCGACCAGGCTGCCGCCTTCGCCGTGGGCCTTGGCTTCCTTACGGTTGAAGCACCATGGCAGATCGCGGTTATGGTGCTCAGCCAACGCCACGGCGGTAGTCGCCGCCAAAGGAATACCTTTGTAGGCCGGGCCGAACAACACGTCGAACGCAATGCCGCTCTCGACGATGGCCGCTGCGTAGAAACGACCTAGCTGCGCCAGCGCAGAACCTGAGTTGAAAAGACCGGCATTGAAGAAGTAAGGACTGGTACGCCCGGACTTCAGGGTGAACTCACCGAAGCGCAAAACGCCACGATCGATGGCAAAACGAATGAAGTCGCGTTGATACGCTTGCATGAAAAAACCCCAAATACCACGGATTTAGCTAATTAGGTAGACGCCGTGTATCATACACGCACGTGATTTTTGGGGCCATTTATGCGGATCATCAGTGTGAACGTCAATGGTATTCAGGCTGCAGTCGAGCGAGGTTTGCTCAGTTGGCTGCAAGCACAGAATGCCGACGTCATCTGCCTGCAGGACACCCGCGCCTCCGCCTTTGAACTGGACGATCCAGCCTTCCAACTGGATGGCTACTTCCTTTATGCCTGCGATGCCGAAGTTCCCGCCCAAGGTGGCGTGGCTTTGTATTCGCGGTTGCAACCGAAGGCTGTCATCAGCGGTCTCGGCTTCGAGACGGCCGACCGCTACGGGCGCTACCTGCAAGCCGATTTCGACAAGGTCAGCATCGCGACCTTGCTGCTCCCTTCGGGGCAAAACGGCGATGAAGACTTGAACCAGAAGTTCAAGCTAATGGACGATTTCGCCCGTTATCTGGATAAACAGCGGCGCAAACGTCGCGAGTACATTTATTGTGGCTCGCTGTACGTGGCGCAGCAGAAGCTGGATATCAAGAACTGGCGCGACAGCCAGCAATCCCCGGGCTTCCTGGCGCCAGAACGCGCCTGGATGGACGAGATTGTCGGCAACATGGGTTATGTCGACGCCCTGCGTGAAGTCAGCCGTGAAGGCGATCAGTACAGCTGGTGGCCAGACAACGAACAGGCTGAGATGCTCAACCTGGGCTGGCGTTTCGACTACCAGCTGCTGACCCCGGGCCTGCGCCGCTTTGTACGCAGCGCTCGTCTGCCACGTCAGCCGCGTTTCTCGCAACACGCGCCATTGATCGTGGACTACGACTGGACGCTGACTATCTAAGCGTCTTTTCGCAGCCGCAAAAAAGCCGACAGCGATGTCGGCTTTTTTGTGAGCAACGATTTATTCAATGTGGGAGCGAGCTTGCTCGCTCCCACAGGGGATTGGTGTCGTTGTTTATTTGATCAACCGCCAAGTGAAGGGATAGCGATACAGCTGCCCTTCATTGGCCTTTACCCCGGCAATGATCGTCAGCACCAGCGCACCGATGGCCACCAGACCGAACAGGAAGAAGCCGATCACCACCACCATCAGCAACAGGCAGATCGCCGAAGCAATGGCCACGCTGATCTGAAAGTTCAGCGCCTCTTTGCCCTGGTCATCGATGAACGGGTCCATCTCGCGCTTCAGTTGCCAGAGGATCAGCGGCCCGATCAACGAACCGAACGGCACCCAGATCCCCAGCAAGGCCGAGAGATGGCAGAACATGGCCCATTGACGAACCTCTCGGCTCGGCACTGGCAACGGGAGTTGCTCATCACTCATGACGCTCTCCTAGCTCGACATCGGCACCTGGACATTGGAGCAATCAGTCAGCCAACGCAGCTTTTTGCAGGTCGAAAATTTCGCTCATGCCTTTTTTCGCCAGCTCCAGCATCGCATTCAACTCTTCAGGCTGGAACGGCGCACCTTCAGCGGTGCCCTGCACTTCGATGAAACCACCGGTGCTGGTCATCACCACGTTCAGGTCGGTCTCGGCAGCCGAGTCTTCCAGGTAGTCCAGATCAAGCACTGGCTCACCCTGGTACATGCCCACGGACACCGCAGCAATCATCTGCTTGAGCGGGTCACCGCCTTTCAGGCCACCGCGTTTCTTGATGACTTTCAAGGCGTCGACCAGCGCAACCATGGCGCCGGTGATCGAGGCAGTACGCGTACCGCCGTCGGCCTGGATCACGTCGCAGTCGACGTACAGGGTAACGTCGCCCAGCTTGGACATGTCCAGCGCCGCGCGCAGGGAACGACCGATCAGACGCTGGATCTCCAGCGTGCGGCCACCTTGCTTGCCTCGGCTCGCTTCACGCTGGTTACGCTCGCCAGTGGCGCGCGGCAGCATGCCGTATTCGGCGGTCAGCCAGCCTTGGCCCTGCCCCTTGAGGAAGCGCGGCACACCATTTTCGACGCTGACAGTGCAAATCACCTTGGTATCACCGAACTCGACCAGTACAGATCCCTCGGCGTGTTTGGTGTAGTTGCGGGTAATGCGGATCGAGCGGAGCTGATCGGCAGCGCGACCACTTGGACGTTTCATAGAGGAACACCTGTACGGAGGACGGAAATCTGCCGAGCATTATAGGGCGACCGGGCGCGACTGGGCACTTCTAAAAAAACCGGGCGACGAGCGAGGGCTCTGAACCGCGCCCTGCGACGACCTGCAGCGCTTTGTCACACGCGCCATTTGGGAGCATCCGCCGCACTGAGCTACAATCCTGCGCCTTTGCAGCCTGTGGGCTTTAATTCATCCAATCAGGTCCGTTGAGCCCGCAGGGTTCGGCGCCGGCCTGAATCGCGAGGTACCTCCATGGTGCACAGCATGACCGCCTTCGCCCGCGTCGAAAAAGCCGGCAGCCAGGGCACCCTGAGCTGGGAGCTGCGCTCGGTCAACAGCCGATACCTGGAACCGCACCTGCGCCTGCCAGAGTCCTTTCGCGACCTCGAAGGCAACGTGCGCGAAGCACTGCGTCAGGGCCTGTCACGCGGCAAGCTCGAATGCACGCTGCGCTTCACCGAAGAAACCACCGGCAAATCGCTGCAAGTCGACCGTGAGCGCGCCGCGCAACTGGTCGCCGCCGCCGAAACCGTCGCCAGCCTGATCAAGAACCCGGCCGCCCTCAACCCGCTGGAAGTGCTGGCCTGGCCTGGCGTGCTGGTCGCCGATGCGAGCGACCCGCAAGCGCTCAACGCTGAAGCGCTGGCACTGTTCAATGAAGGTCTCAAAGAACTCAAGGCTGGCCGCGAGCGCGAAGGCGCGGAGCTGGCCCGGCTGATCAACGAACGCCTGACCTCCATTGAAGAAGACGTGGTGACCCTGCGCGAACTGGTTCCGCAGATGCTCGCCACCCAGCGCCAAAAAGTGCTCGACCGCTTCGCCGACATGAAGGCCGAACTCGATCCGCAGCGCCTGGAACAGGAAATGGTCATGCTCGCGCAAAAGAGCGACGTTGCCGAAGAACTGGACCGCCTGAGCACCCACATCATTGAAGTTCGCCGCGTGCTCAAGTCCGGCGGCGCTGCCGGTCGGCGCCTCGACTTCCTGATGCAGGAGCTCAACCGCGAAGCCAACACACTGGGCTCCAAAGCCTTCGACCCGCGCAGCACTCAGGCTGCGGTCAACCTCAAAGTGTTGATCGAACAAATGCGCGAACAAGTGCAGAACATTGAGTAAGGCTACCCCGACATGACCCACAGCACTGGCACCCTGTACATCATTTCCGCCCCGTCCGGCGCTGGCAAAACCAGCCTGGTCAAGGACCTGATCAGCGATCTTCCACAGATCCGTCTTTCGATCTCACACACCACTCGCGCCATGCGCCCGGGCGAAGTAGACGGAGTGAACTACCACTTTGTCGACCGCACCCAGTTCGTGAAGATGATCGAGCACGGTGACTTCCTGGAGCGCGCCGAAGTGTTCGGCAACCTCTATGGCACTTCTCAGAGCCACTTGCAGCAGACGCTTGACGAGGGCCACGACCTGATCCTGGAAATCGACTGGCAAGGCGCCGAGCAGGTGCGCAAGTTGATGCCCCATGCCCGCTCGATCTTCATTCTGCCGCCTTCCCAGGAAGCTTTGCGCCAGCGCCTGAACAACCGCGGCCAGGACAGCGACGAGATCATTGAAGGCCGGATGCGTGAAGCCGTCAGCGAGATGAGCCACTACGTCGACTACGACTACCTGATCATCAACGATGATTTCGCCCTCGCGCTGGAGGACATGAAGGCGATTTTCCGCGCCAATCAGCTGCATCAGAAACGTCAGCAGCAGCGTTTCGGTAAATTACTCGCCGAATTGTTGGGCTGAATCAGCTCTTCCCAAAACCGCTGCCAGGGCTTTACATTGGTACTTGCAGCGCGTTGAAGGGCTTGGTTAAAAAATCAGCGCTTCCCTAATCGCTGGTGATTTTTTAAACTGTTGAGTCCGCTCGCCCAACCGGGCAGCGCGCATATTGCATTCGCTCCGAGGAATACCATGGCCCGCGTAACCGTTGAAGACTGCCTAGAACACGTGGAAAACCGCTTTGAGCTGGTCATGCTCTCTACCAAGCGTGCCCGTCAACTGGCCACCGGCGGCAAAGAGCCACTGGTCCAGTGGGAAAACGACAAACCTACCGTTGTGGCCCTGCGTGAAATCGCCGAAGGCCTGATGAGCTACGAGTTCATCGCCAATGCTGAAATCGTCGAAGACGAACCGCTGTTCGCAGCGTTCGAGGACGAGTCCAACGAGGCCGTCTAAGCCCATGCCTGGTCGACGTAGCACGGCGCAGGGTCACAGCCATCGGCAGGAGTCATCATGCCGAGCATAGACGCCCTCGCCGATCGCTTATCGACCTACCTCGGCACTGACCAGGTCAACCTGGTCCGCCGAGCGTACTTCTACGCCGAACAAGCCCACGACGGCCAACGCCGCCGTAGCGGTGAGGCGTACGTCACGCACCCGTTAGCGGTCGCGAACATTCTTGCCGACATGCACATGGACCATCAGAGCCTGATGGCCGCGATGCTGCATGACGTGATCGAAGACACCGGGATCGCCAAGGAAGCGCTCTCTGCGCAATTTGGCGAAACCGTCGCCGAACTGGTCGACGGGGTCAGCAAACTGACCCAGATGAACTTCGAGACCAAAGCCGAAGCTCAAGCCGAAAACTTCCAGAAAATGGCCATGGCCATGGCACGCGACATTCGCGTGATCCTGGTGAAACTGGCCGACCGCCTGCACAACATGCGCACGCTGGAAGTCCTGTCCGGCGAAAAGCGCCGGCGGATCGCCAAGGAAACCCTGGAAATCTATGCGCCCATCGCCAACCGCCTGGGCATGCACGCCATCCGCATAGAATTCGAAGACCTGGGCTTCAAGGCCATGCATCCGATGCGTTCCGCGCGGATCTACCAGGCGGTCAAACGCGCCCGGGGCAACCGCAAGGAAATCGTCAACAAGATCGAAGAATCCCTCAGCCACTGCCTGGCCATCGACGGCATTCAGGGCGAGGTCAGCGGTCGCCAGAAACACCTCTACGGCATCTACACGAAAATGCGCGGCAAGCGTCGGGCCTTCAACGAGATCATGGACGTCTACGCGTTCCGGATCATCGTCGACAAGGTCGATACCTGCTATCGCGTGCTGGGTGCTGTGCATAACTTGTACAAACCGTTGCCGGGCCGCTTCAAGGATTACATTGCGATTCCCAAGGCCAACGGCTATCAGTCGCTGCACACCACGCTCTTTGGCATGCACGGCGTACCGATCGAAATCCAGATCCGCACCCGTGAAATGGAAGAGATGGCCAACAACGGCATCGCCGCCCATTGGCTGTACAAATCCAGCGGCGACGAGCAGCCAAAAGGCACTCACGCCCGCGCCCGCCAGTGGGTCAAAGGCGTGCTGGAAATGCAGCAACGCGCCGGCAACTCGCTGGAATTCATTGAAAGCGTGAAGATCGACCTGTTCCCGGACGAGGTCTACGTGTTCACGCCCAAAGGCCGGATCATGGAGCTGCCAAAAGGCTCCACGGCGGTCGACTTCGCTTACGCGGTGCACACCGACGTCGGCAACAGCTGCATCGCCTGCCGGATCAATCGTCGTTTGGCGCCACTGTCCGAACCGCTGCAAAGCGGCTCGACGGTCGAAATCGTCAGCGCTCCGGGCGCACGGCCGAACCCGGCGTGGCTCAACTTCGTGGTCACCGGCAAGGCCCGCACGCATATTCGTCACGCGCTGAAACTGCAACGCCGTTCCGAGTCCATCAGCCTGGGTGAACGCCTGCTGAACAAGGTGCTCAATGGTTTCAACAGCTCGCTGGAAAAAGTCCCGGCCGAGCGCATCAAGGTGATGCTCAACGAATACCGCCTCGAACTGATCGAAGACCTGCTCGAAGACATCGGCCTGGGCAACCGCATGGCCTATGTCGTGGCGCGCCGCCTGCTCGGTGAAGGCGAACAGCTGCCAAGCCCGGAAGGTCCGCTGGCGATTCGCGGCACCGAAGGCCTGGTGCTCAGTTACGCCAAGTGCTGCACGCCGATCCCGGGCGACCCGATTGTCGGCCACTTGTCCGCCGGCAAAGGCATGGTCGTGCACCTGGACAACTGCCGCAACATCAGCGAAATCCGCCACAACCCGGAAAAATGCATCCAGCTCTCGTGGGCCAAGGATGTCACCGGCGAATTCAATGTCGAACTGCGTGTCGAGCTGGAACACCAGCGCGGCCTGATTGCCCTGCTGGCCAGCAGCGTCAACGCTGCCGACGGCAACATCGAAAAAATCAGCATGGACGAGCGCGACGGTCGTATCAGCGTGGTCCAACTGGTGGTCAGCGTGCACGACCGTGTACACCTGGCCCGCGTGATCAAGAAACTGCGCGCCTTGACCGGGGTGATTCGCATCACCCGTATGCGTGCGTAAGCCCCCCCCTCATAACAAGGAGTCATTCATGACCAAGACTGTTATCACCAGCGACAAGGCCCCGGCCGCCATCGGTACTTACTCCCAGGCGATCAAGGCTGGCAACACCGTCTACATGTCCGGTCAGATCCCGCTTGACCCAAAAACCATGGAACTGGTCGAAGGCTTCGAAGCCCAGACTGTCCAGGTGTTCGAGAACCTCAAAGCCGTGGCTGAAGCCGCTGGCGGTTCGTTCAAGGACATCGTCAAACTGAACATCTTCCTCACCGACCTGAGCCACTTCGCCAAGGTCAACGAGATCATGGGCAAATACTTCGACCAGCCTTACCCGGCGCGTGCCGCCATCGGCGTGGCTGCCCTGCCAAAGGGTTCGCAGGTTGAAATGGACGCCATTCTGGTCATCGAGTAATACGCACGGCGCGGCCTCCCAGGCTGCGCCGACTTCGTTCTGTAAGGATCTCCTCATGCGCAAAGCGCTAGCTCTCTCGTTGCTCGCGGTGTTTCTCGGTGGCTGTGCCAGCAACCCTGCCGACCGCGACATCAGTGGCACCTGGATCAACCAGTCAGCAATTAATGCTGCGTCCAAGGGCGGCCCGTTGCGTGAAGCACTGCAAGCCTATGGCCCGAACCTGGAGTGGGACGTCAACACCAAGGCCGGCCAGGCGCGCTACAGCAATGGCTTCGAGAAAATCGAAGGCAAGGTACTGGGCGAGCAGTCCGGCGCCTGGAACGTCGAAATTTATGGCAGCCCTGCCACCGTATTGAAGCGCGACGGCAAACAACTGCAGCAAGTGGCCAACGACAACGAGCCGGGGCAACTGTTTGATCGCGCCATAGATGCCGCTCCTGAAGGCGCGCCACTGGGCGCCAGCTTCGAGCGCGCGCTGTACTCAGCCTACCTGGGCGGTAGCTGGAAGATCGTCAACGGTCCAGGCGAAGGCAGCACCGTTCAGTTCCAGGCCGATGGTGCCGTTCAGGGCCTGCCCGGCGCTGACCGTTATGCGCTGTGCCTGGCGGGAGACTGCGCCTCGATGAGCGGCGGCCACGATACCGTCTGGCTGCAGCTGAGCGGCCAGGGCAACCCGTGGATCTTTACCCGCAACGGCAAGCAGATGGAGATCTTCCAGGCAGTCAACGGATCCCAGGCGGACGAAGTACCTTCGTTCTCCCCTGGCAATCGTCAATGGACACTGGAAAAACAGTGATCCTGCCCTGAGAACATCGCAAAACCAATGTGGGAGCGAGCTTGCTCACGATTAGGCCATAACATTCAACATTAATGCTGACTGTTACACCGCCATCGCGAGCAAGCTCGCTCCCACAGTTGTTGTGCAGCGCTTGAAAGTCAGCTGCGGCCTTCAAGAATCGCTGCATACCCTTCACGAAAGCTCGGATAACGCGGCGTCCAGCCCAGCGCTTTAGCGCGGGCATTGCTGCAACGCTTGCTGCCGGTACGGCGCACGCTGGCATCGTCGGCCCATTCGGTCACCCCAAGGTACTCGCGCAACCAGCCCACCACATCTGCCAGCGGCGCAGGCGCGTCGTCGACGCCGATATAGCAGTCATCCAGTATGGCACCCTGGTGATCCGCCTTGAGCAAGAAGGCCAGCAAGCCTGCGGCGTCGTCGGCATGAATCCGGTTGGCATACAGTGGCGGGTCGATAGCCACGCGATAACCCCCGCGCACCTGCGTCAACAGCCGCTCGCGGCCCGGACCGTAAATCCCGGTCAAGCGCACAACACTGGCAGGGATGCCGCTGTTTAAAGCAACCTGCTCAGCTTCCAGCATCACTCGCCCGGAATAGCCGTCCGCTTGAGTCGGCGAAGTTTCATCGATCCATTCACCGTTCTGCTGCCCGTACACGCTGCTGCTGGAGACGAACAGCAAGCGCTTCGGTGCCTGACCGTAATCGTTCAACCACTCCAGCACATGCTGCAAGCCCTGGACGTAAGCGGCACGGTAGCCGGCTTCATCGTGATCGGTGGCGGCCGCGCAATACACCAGGTAATCCACCGCACCGACGGGCCAGGTTGCCGGACAGTCTTCATTGAACAAGTCACCGGCAACGCCAATCACGGCCTCGGGCAGGCGAGAGATGTCACGCCGCAGGCCATGAACCTCCCACCCCGAGGCCAGCAATTGAGTGGCCAGACGGCCGCCGACATCACCACAACCGGCGATCAAAACAGATGGCGCGGACATCAAAATTCTCCCATCAGAAAGGTACAGGCTAGCCTCGACATTGGACGAGTGGCTAGCAATACAAGAAATAAAGCGACTCTATTACTTTTGTTAACGATAATTACTTGCAATAATGCCTGCCGCTTTTGTTCTCGGCCCACGAGGCCTGGAAGGACATTAAACCCTCTTTTTCTCTCAGGTCCGGCCAGCATGACACGTAATCCTCTCTCCGCTTCGCCAACCACGCTTGCTCGCCCAACTCGCGCCGTGCGCACGGTCGCCGCGCTGCTGTTCAGCTTGCTGCTGGCCCCGACCACTGTCTTCGCCGATCAGCCGACCGCCACCGCACCGACTGCAACAGCAGCCGCGCCTGCCGCTGCCGCTGCCGCTCACGCCAACGCTGACCACTCTGCCCCGGTCGTGCCCCCCGTTGCCACCGAAGACGCTGCCGCTGACGCACCCGAAGTCCTCGAAGCCGACAACACCCTGGGCATGGCCCATGACCTGTCGCCATGGGGCATGTACCAGAACGCCGACATCATCGTGAAAATCGTGATGATCGGTCTGGCCATCGCTTCGATCATCACCTGGACCCTCTGGATCGCCAAGGGCCTTGAGTTGCTGGGCGCCAAGCGTCGTCTGCGCGGTGAAATCGCCCACCTGAAAAAAGCCACCACCCTTAAAGAAGCCAGCGTCAGCGCGGCCAAGGAAGGCACCCTCGCCAACCTGCTGGTCCACGACGCACTGGAAGAAATGCGCCTATCGGCCAACAGCCGCGAGAAAGAAGGCATCAAGGAACGCGTGAGCTTCCGCCTCGAGCGCCTGGTGGCCGCCTGCGGTCGCAATATGAGCAGCGGCACCGGCGTGCTGGCAACCATCGGCTCCACTGCACCGTTCGTCGGCCTGTTCGGCACCGTTTGGGGCATCATGAACAGCTTCATCGGCATCGCAAAAACCCAGACCACCAACCTCGCCGTCGTCGCTCCCGGCATTGCCGAAGCCCTGCTGGCCACCGCCCTGGGCCTGGTGGCCGCGATTCCTGCGGTGGTCATCTACAACGTCTTCGCCCGCTCCATCGCCGGCTACAAGGCTCAGGTTTCCGATGCTTCGGCGCAAGTCCTGCTGCTGGTCAGCCGCGACCTCGATCACCTGCCGGCCGAGCGCACCGCCTCGCAACCGCACATGGTCAAAGTAGGGTAATCCGCCATGGGCTTGCACTTAAAGGAAGGCGCGGACGACGATCTCGCCGAGAACCACGAAATCAACGTCACGCCGTTCATCGACGTGATGCTGGTGCTACTAATCATCTTCATGGTCGCCGCCCCGCTGGCCACCGTGGACATCAAGGTTGACCTCCCTGCCTCGACCGCCAAACCGGCGCCGCGGCCAGAGAAACCGGTGTTCCTCAGCGTCAAGGCCGATCAGCGCCTGTACTTGGGCGAAGACGAAGTCAACGCCGAAACCCTCGGCGCGACCCTCGACGCGCGAACCCACGGCAAGAAGGACACGACCATCTTCTTCCAGGCCGACAAAGGCGTGGACTACGGTGACCTGATGCACGTGATGGACGCCCTGCGGGCCGCCGGCTACCTGAAAGTTGGCCTGGTCGGACTTGAGACGGCAGCCAAGAAATGATCACGACGCGCCAAAAGCTGACGCGTTACAGCGGTAGCCTGGCCGTGGTGCTGGGCGTCCATGCGGTCGCGATACTGCTCGCACTCAACTGGAAGTCCTCACCGCCCGTCGAGCTGCCGCCGATGGCGATGATGGTTGAGCTGGCGCCGGTTCCGACACCACTGCCGCCCGCACCGCCCAAGGTCGTCACGCCACCGCAACCACCGGCCCCGGTCGAAGAACTGCCGTTGCCGAAACTCGCGGAAGCGCCAAAACCGACGATCTCGGTGCCCAAGCCAGTCAAACCCAAGCCCAAGCCTCAACCGCCCAAGCCGGTGGAGAAAAAGCCCGAGCCGCCGAAGGAAAAACCGGCCGAGGAGAAACCGAGCGACGCGCCACCGACCAACACTCCGGCGGAGAAATCCGCGCAACCTGCCCCAGGCCCAACGCCGGCGCAGACTGCGGCCAAGGAAAGCTGGCAAGGCACGCTGCTGGCGCACCTGGCCAAGTACAAGAAGTACCCGCCAGCCGCCCAATCGCGTGGCAAGGAAGGCCTGAACCGTCTGCGCTTCGTGGTCGACGCTGAAGGCAACGTGCTGTCCTATGAGCTGGTCGGTCGTTCCGGCAACGCCGATCTGGACCGGGCCACCCTGGAAATGATCCGCCGCGCCCAGCCACTGCCCAAGCCACCGACTGACATGCTGAACAACGGCTCGATCGAAATCGTTGCACCGTTTGTGTACTCGCTGGAAAAGCGCCGGCGCTAAGACGCAACAGATTCCAATGTGGAAGATTCCCCTGTGGGAGCGAGCTTGCTCGCGATAGCGGTGTAACAGTCAGCGAAGATGTTGAATGTTATCGCCTAATCGTCGGAACGCCGCCCGGAGCAAGCTCGCTCCCACAGGTTCTCCAGCATTTGCAGAAATATCTGCGATCTTCAAAAAAGGCACCGAAAGGTGCCTTTTGCATACCTGCCAGCGCCAAACAGGCATTGCCCAGTGTCGCTCTCCGCCCTCTGTCTGATAACGTGCGTCTATCGATTGCAGCCGGTATGCTTGGCCGCATCATCATGGACGCCCGCTATGACCCTCACAGAATTACGCTACATCGTTACCCTCGCCCAAGAGCAGCACTTCGGCCACGCGGCCGAGCGTTGCCACGTCAGTCAGCCGACCCTGTCGGTGGGCGTGAAAAAGCTTGAAGACGAACTCGGTGTGCTGATTTTCGAGCGCAGCAAAAGCGCGGTGCGCCTGACCCCGGTCGGCGAAGGCATCGTCGCCCAGGCCCAGAAAGTCCTCGAACAGGCCCAAGGCATTCGCGAACTGGCCCAAGCGGGCAAAAACCAGCTGACCGCCCCGCTGAAAGTCGGCGCGATCTACACCGTCGGCCCGTACCTGTTCCCGCACCTGATTCCACAACTGCACCGGGTCGCCCCGCAGATGCCGTTGTACATCGAAGAAAACTTCACCCACGTGCTGCGCGACAAACTGCGCAACGGCGAGCTCGACGCGATCATCATCGCCCTGCCGTTCAACGAAGCCGACGTGCTGACCCTGCCACTCTACGACGAGCCGTTCTACGTCCTGATGCCGGCCCAGCACCCGTGGACCGAAAAAGAATCCATCGACGCCAGCCTGCTCAACGACAAGAGCCTGCTGCTGCTCGGCGAAGGTCACTGCTTCCGCGATCAAGTGCTCGAAGCCTGCCCGACCCTGGCCAAGGGTAACGACGGCGCCAAACACACCACGGTCGAATCCAGCTCCCTGGAAACCATCCGGCACATGGTCGCCTCCGGTTTGGGCATCTCGATCCTGCCGCTCTCGGCGGTGGACAGCCACCACTACGCCCCCGGCGTGATCGAAGTGCGCCCACTGTCGCCACCAGTGCCGTTCCGCACCGTGGCCATCGCCTGGCGCGCCAGCTTCCCACGGCCGAAAGCGATTGAAATCCTCGCTGACTCGATCCGCCTGTGCTCGGTGGCCAAGCCACCAGCGGTTGCGGGTTAAGCGTTAGCCATGACTGAGCTGTCGCAAGTGTCGGTCACGGCACTCAAGGGTGTCGGCGAAGCCATGGCCGAAAAACTCGCCAAGGTCGGCCTGGAAAACCTCCAGGACGTATTGTTTCATCTGCCGCTGCGTTACCAGGATCGCACCCGCGTGGTGCCGATCGGCCACTTGCGGCCGGGGCAGGACGCGGTGATCGAAGGCACCGTCAGCGGCGCCGACGTGGTCATGGGCCGGCGCCGCAGCCTGGTCGTGCGATTGCAGGACGGCACCGGCGGGCTCAGCCTGCGCTTCTACCATTTCAGCAACGCGCAAAAGGAAGGCCTGAAACGCGGCACTCGCGTGCGCTGCTACGGCGAGGCCCGGCCCGGTGCGTCGGGACTGGAAATCTACCACCCGGAATACCGATCCATCACCGGCGACGAACCGCCGCCCGTGGATGAAACCCTGACGCCGGTCTACCCGCTCACCGAAGGCCTGACCCAGCAGCGTCTGCGCCAACTGTGCATGCAAACCCTGACCTTGCTCGGCCCCAGCAGCCTGCCTGACTGGCTGCCACAAGAACTGGCGCGGGACTACCAACTGGCGCCGCTGGCCGACGCGATCCGCTACTTGCATCACCCGCCCGCCGATGCCGATGTCGATGAACTCGCCCTCGGTCATCACTGGGCGCAGCACCGTTTGGCCTTCGAAGAACTGCTGACCCATCAGCTGTCGCAGCAACGCCTGCGCGAAAGCATGCGCGCACTGCGGGCGCCAGCCATGCCCAAAGCCACCCGGCTGCCGGCTCAGTACCTGGCCAACCTCGGCTTCCCGCCGACCGGCGCGCAGCATCGGGTCGGCAATGAAATCGCCTACGACATGAGCCAGCACGAGCCGATGCTGCGGCTGATTCAGGGTGATGTTGGCGCCGGTAAAACCGTGGTTGCCGCCCTCGCGGCCTTGCAAGCGCTAGAGGCCGGTTATCAAGTCGCGCTGATGGCGCCCACCGAGATTCTCGCCGAACAGCACTTCATCACCTTCAAGCGCTGGCTCGAACCGCTGGGCCTGGAAGTCGCCTGGCTGGCCGGCAAGCTCAAGGGCAAGAACCGCGTCGCCGCACTGGAACAAATCGCCAGCGGCACGCCGATGGTGGTCGGCACTCACGCCTTGTTCCAGGACGAAGTGCAGTTCAAGAACCTCGCGCTGGTGATCATCGACGAACAGCACCGCTTCGGCGTCCAGCAGCGCTTGGCGCTGCGACAGAAAGGCGTTGGCGGGCGGATGTGTCCGCACCAACTGATCATGACCGCCACGCCGATCCCGCGCACCCTGGCCATGAGCGCCTACGCCGACCTCGACACCTCGATCCTCGACGAACTGCCGCCCGGCCGAACCCCGGTCAACACCGTGCTGGTCACCGACACGCGCCGGGTTGAAGTGATCGAGCGAGTGCGTGCCGCATGTGCTGAAGGGCGTCAGGCGTATTGGGTGTGCACGCTGATCGAAGAGTCGGAAGAGCTCACCTGCCAGGCCGCCGAAACCACCTATGAAGACCTCACCGCCGCCCTCGGTGAGCTGAAGGTTGGCCTGATCCACGGGCGCATGAAGCCCGCCGAGAAAGCCGAAGTCATGGCCCAGTTCAAGGCCGGCGCACTGCAACTGCTGGTGGCGACCACGGTGATCGAAGTCGGCGTCGACGTGCCCAACGCCAGCCTGATGATCATCGAAAACCCGGAACGCCTGGGCCTGGCGCAACTGCACCAGTTACGCGGTCGAGTGGGTCGAGGCAGCGCCGCCAGTCATTGCGTGCTGCTCTACCATCCGCCGCTGTCGCAGATTGGTCGTCAACGCCTCGGTATCATGCGCGAGACCAACGACGGCTTCGTGATCGCCGAAAAAGACCTCGAACTGCGCGGCCCCGGCGAGATGCTCGGCACCCGCCAGACCGGCCTGCTGCAATTCAAGGTCGCCGACCTGATGCGCGACGCCGACCTGCTGCCAGCGGTGCGCGACGCGGCCCAGGCATTGCTGGAGCGTTGGCCGCATCACGTCAGCCCGTTACTCGACCGCTGGCTACGCCATGGGCAGCAATACGGCCAAGTGTGAGCAGTGTCTCAGTTTCCCGGCGATGGTTTTAAACAAGCTGGTTATACTCCTGCAATTGTTTGAAAACGGATACAGACCATGACCGAAGTTGCCCTCGCACCCGAAGCCCCGCACGCCCCGTCTGTTATCCGGATGCTGCTCGGCAAGCTGGGCATCAGCTATGCCGAAGTGCTCGATCGCCCTGGCCTCAACTCCGCCCGCAAGGTGCAAGCGGTGTTGCTCGACGACGCCGTCGGCGCGCTCATGGTGCTGTTCCCGCAGAGCCAGTTGCTGGACCTCAACCGCCTCGCCGAACTCACCGGCCGCCGGCTCACCGCCGTGCCGCTGGATCGCCTGGAGCGCATGCTCGGCAAACACAACCTGAGCTTTCTGCCCGGCCTGCCGGCGCTCACCAGCTCGCCGTGCCTGTACGAAGAAAGCCTGCTGCGCGAACCGCAGTTGCTGATCAATTCGGGCGAGCCGGGCGTGCTGCTGGAAATCACCCGCGAAGACTTCAAAAGCATGCTGACCAAGGCCAGCGCCGCGAACTTTGGCGAAGCCCTGAGCAGCATCCGCCCGAACCTCGACCGCCCCGACGATGACCGCGAGGAAATCACCCAGGCCGTGCAAGCCTTCACCGCACGGCGCATCCAGCAACGCCTGGAAGCGACCATCGAGATTCCGCCGCTGGCCGAAACCGCACAGAAAATCATCAAGCTGCGGGTCGACCCCAACGCCACCATCGACGACATCACCGGCGTCGTCGAAACCGACCCGGCGCTGGCCGCGCAAGTGGTGAGCTGGGCAGCGTCGCCGTACTACGCCTCGCCGGGCAAGATTCGTTCAGTGGAAGACGCGATCGTCCGCGTGCTGGGCTTCGATCTGGTGATCAACCTGGCGCTGGGCCTGGCCCTGGGTAAAACCCTGAGCCTGCCCAAGGACCACCCGCAACACACCACGCCCTACTGGCACCAGTCGATCTACACCGCTGCGGTGATCGAAGGCCTGACCCGCGCCATGCCGCGCGCCCAGCGCCCGGAAGCCGGCCTGACCTACCTCGCCGGTCTGCTGCACAACTTTGGCTACTTGCTGCTGGCCCACGTGTTCCCGCCGCACTTCTCGCTGATCTGCCGGCACCTGGAGGTCAACCCGCACCTGTGCCACAGCTTTGTCGAGCAACACCTGCTGGGCATCAGCCGTGAACAGATCGGCGCCTGGCTGATGCGCTACTGGGACATGCCCGACGAACTGGCCACCGCGCTGCGCTTCCAGCACGACCCGTGCTACGACGGCGACTACGCCGAATACCCGAACCTTGTCTGCCTGGCCGTGCGCCTGCTGCGCAGCCGTGGCATCGGCTCCGGCCCCGACGAAGACATCCCCGACGCCCTGCTCGACCGCCTCAGCCTGACCCGCGACAAAGCCGAAGACGTCGTCAGCAAAGTCCTCGAAGCCGAAGTTCTGCTACGCGAACTCGCCTCGCAATTCACCCAGCCCTAAAAAAACCCGCTCCCACACTCAATCGAATGTGGGAGCGGGCTTTTGTGGGAGCGAGCTTGCTCGCGATGAATCCACCTCGGTCTAACTGACCACCTCACGCCTTAGCCTTCGCCTTCCTAGGCCTCAAATACTTGGTCAACCCCTGGAACCACATCACCAGCGCCGGGTTGCCCTTGATCTGAATCGACTTGTCCTGAATCCCGGTCATGAACGCCAACTGCTTGTTCTTCGCCTGCATCGTGGCAAAGCCGTAAGCGGCGTCTTTAAAAGCAATCGCAAACGCCGGCTCCGCATACACCCCGGCCTTGCTGCTAATGCGCTGATCCTTCACCACGAAGTGCCGCGCCACCTTGCCGTCCAGCGTCTGCAACTGGAACACCAACGCTTTATCACCCAACTGCTGCTGAAACGCCGGATTGGTCCGACTGGCCTTGCGCATCAGCAAGCCCATCATCCACAGAAGAAAACGAAATTTCATGCTCAAGCCCCAAAAGAAAAATGAACGCTGGCGCAGTGTAGCGGCTTAAAACCAGAACGCCACCGTTGCGCAGCGTTAGAGGAAGATGAAGCGCTTTTTACGTACGATGACCACCAAGTCACACTTCTCAAAGACCACCACACTCCCCCGTAGCAGCTGCCGAAGGCTGCGTTCGGCCACGCAGCGGTCGTAAAACCAGACAACCCGATCCCGGCTTCATCCCCGCCCCATTAGCCTCGGACATTTCCTTCAAGTTGTAGCGGTGTTCGGTAACTATCCCGGCCTGCGGCTCAGGGCTAGTCTCACCCTGTCACCAAAAAACGGTGACACGGACGTGCAAGTCCGGTGTGGAGCGCAATCGTTTATGGCTATTCATCGAGCGTTTTCTTATGCTCGCGAATCGTTATGGCGGCTGTGTGTCGGAGACCTTCGGGTCTGCCGGATTGCTCCTACCGGTCTTGCACACCTACGCACAGCTGCCACCTCTTTCGACGTGCAAGCGAACGGTGACAGCTCCTTAATTTAGGAGTAACACCAATGTTCAAAGCGACACCAAATCCACCAGAAGACCCAGCAACTTCCCCCTACGAATCCCCGGATTCGAAGAAACTCCACGAAGCCGCCGAACGCGCCCTCGACCACCACCTGGGCACGCCCCCACCCAAAATCCACCTCGCCGACGCCCGCAAAGGCCAACTTGAAAGTCAGCAACGGTCAGGCTGAAATGGGTTTCGTTAGAAGGGTTGAACATTGCTTGCTCCCTGTTCGGTAGTCATCCGTTGCGCCGATGCAGCCAGCGTTGCAGCCAGGAGGAAGTGGCGCCTAGGGCGTCACGCAGTTGTGCGGCAGTCACGGTGCGTGCCGCCGCATCGAAAGCCAGCGCCGTTCGCAACGCCGGCCAGCAGTGTTTCGGTAGATTTCTCGGTGCATGCAGCTCGCGTTCGAGGCCCCCGTCGCGGGCCTCGATAGACGGCAAGCGGCGGAACGGGTGTTTGCCGCCCGCCAATTCATAGATCACGCAGGCCACCGCGAAGAGGTCGGCGCTGGCGGTCAGCGGTGCGCCTTCCAGCAGTTCCGGCGCGGCGTAGCCTGGGGTCCAGGCGTTGAAACGGCTGCGGCTCAAGTGCGGCAGGCCGGGCAATACGCCCTCCTCGGCCTGGCCGAGGCCGAAGTCGAACAAGCGCACGCCCTCCTCGCTGAGCATCACGTTGCTTGGTTTCAAGTCGCCGTGCAGCACGCCGCGACCGTGGGCATAAGCCAACGCGTCGAGCAGCGGCAGCGCGATGTCACGCAATTCTTGCCACGGCAGGCCCAGTGGCCGTTCGCAGAGCAGTTTGTCCAGCGTCAGCCCGCGCATCAGTTCCATGGCGATGAAGGCGCGCTGGCACTCGGTGTCCACTTCAAAGGTGTGCAAACGCAGCACGTTGGAGTGGCGCAGACGCCGGGTCAGGGCGAACTCGCTGTAGAGCAAGGCACTGGCGTCCGGCGATTCGGCAAATTCTTCGCTGAGGATTTTCAGCGCTACATACGGGTCGGGGTCACCGAACTGTTCGTGCAGCAGGTCCCGTGCGCGATACACCGCGCCCATGCCACCGGCACCGAGCAACCGCTCGATGCGGTAACGCCCCGCCAGCACCTCCGGCAACGCGCCAACGCTGGCCCGGGTCGGCGCCACGGCATGCGGCGCTGCATGGGATTTGGCGAAGGCAAAGTAGGTCAGGTTGGCGGCCTCTTCATCGCTGACCAACAGCTCGTCGAGCACCGGTTTGAGTTCACTCATTGGCGGATCACCACGGCGGTCAGGTTGTCCCGCGCCGAGCCGCGCAAGGCGCCATCGAACAACCGCTCCAGCGCCACGTGCGGCGCAGTCAGACTCAAGGCGTTGCCCAGCGCGTCGCTGCTCAAGCCTTGATACAAACCGTCGCTGCACAGCAGAAACGCATCACCGGGATAAACCTCGAGTTCGAGCACGTCCAGGGTCAACTGCTCGCTGGCCCCGACCGCACGGGTCAAGGCACTGGCGGCCGGATGAGCCTTGGCCTGCTCGACGCTCATCTGTTGTTCGTCGATCAGTTGTTGCATCAGCGAATGGTCCTTGGACAGCTGATACAAGCGCTGCCCGCGCCACAGGTAACAACGGCTGTCGCCGGCCCAGATGCAGGCCGCGCGATTGCCGTCCACCAACAACGCCACCACCGTGCTGCCCATGATGCTGTCATGGCGCCCGGCGGTGACGGTCAATTCCTGGCCCAAGCGGCGGTTGAGCCAGTGCAGGCACTGGCGCACGCCTTTGAGCCGCTCGTCGAAGCTGTCTTCGACGGGCAATTCCGCCAGGCTGGCGACGATCAACTGGCTGGCGATGTCGCCCCCCTGATGACCGCCCATGCCGTCCGCGACCACCCACAATCCCTGCTGCGGGCTGTCGAGGAAAGCATCTTCGTTGCGCGCCCGAACCTTGCCCGGATCGGTACGCGCCGCGCTGCGCCAGGGGCTGGCAACCAGCATCAGAGCTGCACCGGCATACGGAAGGTGCGCAACACGCCCATGTCGAACGGGTTCGGTGTGCGCTGGCTCATCAGCAGGTAGTTGGCGCGCAGGCCACCCACATCAGCCTTGAGCACCAGCACGTCGCGACCGGTCAGGTATTCGGTCTGCATCAAATCGAACAGACGGAACAGCGACCATGGGCCGGAGTTTTTCTCGATGCCGATCGGGCGGCCGGCCATTTTTTCGAGGACCAGGCTGGTGCGGCCGTCTTCCGCGTCGGTTGGCCATTTGAAGGCCACCGGCACGATCGGACCATGGCGGTATTCCATGGTCTTGTCGCCAAAACGGAACTCGGAACGGCTGACAGCCGGGTCGAGGGTGTACGGCTCCAGTTTGAACTGCACCTGCGGCTCGGCCGGGTTTTCGGCAAAGAAGCTTTGGCGGATCACTTGGGCCGCGGCCATTTGGTCGAGGTAGACCTTGGACATCGGCAAGCTGTGACCGTCGATGCTGCGCAGGCGGTAGTTGCCCGGATCACCGCTGACGAAAGGCCGCATGTAGTTTTCGAAGAAACGATCGGCGATGCCCTGCGCCTTGAAGAACTCGCGGAAGTCGCTGATGGCGACGTCGCTGGTGCTGTGGGCGTTGAACGGATAACGCTTGTTGATCGCCTTGCCATAGAAGCTGTACAGCTCGCTCTGGTAGCGTTGGTTGAGGTACTGGTAGGAATCGTTGAGCACCAGACGCCAGGTGTCTTCGGCCAGGACGTTGAACCACACGCTGACCGGACGCGGCAGGCGGCCCGAAGCGTTGCGCAAGTTGCTCAGCGCATCGCGCTGGCCGCTCATGCGGGTCTTGGCCATTTCAAACGCAGCCTGATCCGGGGCACTGGCGCGTGCCAGGCTGGCCAGTTGCAGTTGCAGGTCGTTCAGCGCTTGCAGCGCCGGGGTCAGGTCGGCGGCCGGGCCGTTGTTGTCATCGAGCAAACGGTGCAGCGGTTCGAAGCGCCGTTGCAGGGATTTCTTCGCGGTGTCCGGCAGGTTTTTGGTGGCCAATGCATCGCCCGCCTTGCCGGCCACGGCTGCGGCGACCTTACCCAACGCGCCGCCCTTCTTGGCGAGCAGTTTTTCAGCCGCATCCGTTGCATCTTCAGTGTTGTCGACGGCGGCCGGGAAGCGCGTGTTCTCACGCACTTCCACCAGCATCTGCAGGATCGGCGAGTTGGCGGACGTCAGCCCGGCCAGTTGTTCAGCGCCTTCACCGGCGCTGTTGATCGGCTGCAACGCCACTTGGCCGACCGCTTCGCTCCAGAAGTTGGCGTAGTCGCGGAAGTACAGTTGCTCCAGTTCGACCATCAGGCGGCGCAAGTCCATGCCGCTCATGCCCGAGCCTTCGCCCAGCACCCAATTGTCACGCAGGATATCGGTGACCAGTGCAGAGCCCTGGACCGAGAAATACTGTTGATAACCCTGTTGGGTGTAGAACCCCGGGATCACGTAGTCGGTGCCGACGAACAACGCGCCCTGCGGACCGAGGTGTTGGCTGAAGCGGTATTCCGGCAGGTTACGCGCCTGCTCGCGCAGCATCCGGTAGACCACGGTGGCCAGCGATTCGCTGCGCAGAACCTGACGCGCTTGGGCAACCAATGCATCGTTGAGCGGGTAGATAAACGGCTGCTTGAGCAGGCGTTCGAAGTGCCCGTTCAGACCGTTTTGCACCGCCGTGTTGCCGGCGTAATGCACGGACCAGTCCTGCGCCAGCCAATCTTGCAGCCACGCCGGATCGCGACGGTCCTTCATGTTCAGCATCAGGTAGGCGCGCAGGCTGTTGAGCAGGCGATCGCGGTCCTTCATGTTGTTGCGGATCTGCCCTTCGAGCAGTTGCGCTACACGTGGCAGCAGCTGGGTTTCAAGTTCACGCTGATACGCGTCCTTGACCACCGGGTTGCTCTCGTTGCCCTGATACAGACCTCCGCGCTCGAACATCGACACGTCGCCTTTGGGCGGGAATACCTTGGTCGCTGCATAGCTGGTATCGAGGGTTTTGAGCACGCCCATCGCGTCATCGCGAGCGCTCAGCGCCGAGCGCTGCTGGTTCCAGGTTTGCGCCAGCGAACGCAGGTTTTCCAGGCGTTCGTAGTTGGCCGAGAAACCCGTGGCCCAGAGCAGACCGAACAGGCCCAGTGCCGCCAGAGCACCGACGTACAACGCACGCTGGCCCCAATGGATGCGACTGCGTTCGCGTTTGTCCAGACCGGCCAGATCGGCCTCGGGGAAAATCACCCGGCTGAGCACGTGGTGGATGAACCGCGAGCGACCGCCGCGCAAGGTCGGCAACACGCCGCTGTCGATGCCCAGGCTGGCGCCAATGCCGGCGGTGCTTTGGTCCATCTTTTGCTTCAAGTGCGGTGCGCTGGTCAGGTAGAAACCGCGCAACTGGCTGGCGCGCTGATAGCGATTGCCGGTGAACGCCATGTCGACGAACAGGCACAGCCGCTCGCCGATCTGCCCCAGTCGATGCGGGAAGTCGAGAATGCGACCACGGCGCTGGGTGTCGCGCTCCTGGTGCATGCGCATGATCACCTGGCTGTTGAGGCGACGCAGCAGCTCTTCGAACTCGGCACGCAACACCGTCACGTCAGTACCGCTCTGCTCTTTGCGGAAACTGGTGCCGAGCACCTGATCGCTTTCTTCGCGAGTCAGCTGATCGAAGAACTCGTCGAAGCCCAGCAACTGGTCGGCCTTGCTCAGCACCAGATAAATCGGCAGGTCGACGTGCAGTTTTTGATGCACCTCTTGCAGGCGCGCACGCACCAGATGCGATAGGGCTTTGAGGTCATCCTCGTTGCTCCCGATCAGCAGCTCCACCGGAAGGGTCACCAGCACGCCGTTCAACGGACGGTTGCGACGACGTTTGCGCAGCAGGTCGAGCAAGGTGGTCCAGGCGCTGCCGTCGACATCCACGCTCGGCTGGGTCAGGTAACGCCCGGCAGTGTCGATCAGCACGCCGTGGTCGGCGAAATACCAGTCGCAGTGGCGGGTGCCGCTGGTATCGCGGGTGAGTTTGCGCTCGATCTTGTTGATCGGAAACTCAAGGCCCGAGAAGTCCAGCAGGCTGGTTTTGCCGCTGCCCTGCGGACCGATCAGCAGGTACCACGGCAAATCGTTGCGCCAGCGTTCGCTGCGGCCGCGATACAGGCTGGAGGTTTTCAAGGTGCGCAGCGCGTCTTTGAAGCGTGCGCGCAGCTCCTTTTGTTCCTCGTCGATCAGCTCTTCGCGGCGAATACGATCCTGGCCGTCTTCGGTTTCTTCAACGGCTTTTTTGCGCACACCGGCGCGCCAGCTGACGAAGACCATGGTCAGGCCCCAGATCAGGAACAGCACGCTGATGGTCAACAGGCGCGAGGTCGAGCCTTCCCAGAATTTATAATCATCGACGGCCAGCAGTGGTCCGACGAACCACACCAGCAGCGCCACGAACAGCACCAGCAGCAGGGTCCAGACCCAGGTCTTGCGCAGGAACGCGCCGACTCTTTTGAAAAACTTTTTCATCTCACGTCCCTGTTTTACGGCTTCGACTGCGGCAGAACCGCGACCGGATCAAGCGGCTGATAAGGTTGCAGAACGGTGTCGCGCTGTTCGCCGAGTACCCAGGCGAAACCCGAATACATCACCACCAGGCACACCAGCGTAAACAGCGCCACCATCCACCACGGCACGATGCGCACCAGGCTGCGACGCTTGTCGTTGAGGCCTTCCCAGTGCGGCGACAGTTCACGCGGCACGTCGCCGCGCAGCTGACGAATCTGCCGATACAGCGCATCGCGAATGCCGTCGAGTTCCAGCATGCCGCGCGCCTGCACCCGGTACTTGCCCTCGAAACCGAGCGACAGGCACAGGTACATCAGTTCCAGCATCGGCAGGTGTTTGACCGGGTTCTTCGACAGACGATCGAGCAGCTGGAAGAATTTCTCGCCGCCAAAGGTCTCGTTGTGGAAGCTGCTGAGCAGGCTCATCTGCGACCACTCGCTTTCGTTGCCCCACGAGGTGGTGACCACCGCTTCGTCGACCACGGTGCAGAGCACGTAACGCGCGGCCATCACCTGGCTGCTCTCGGCACCGTTGTGCAGCGCACGGACTTCGAAGAGTTTCAGCGCAGCCGTCAGCCGCTCGTTGAGCGCGTGCATGTCTTCGCGGGTGGCGCTGTGCTTGAGCCGCACCACTTCCGACAGCAGGTCGGACGACGCCGCCACCAGCGAGTTGAGGCTGATGTTGAACGCTTCCGCCGGACGCAGGCGCGCGGCGTAGATCATCCGTTCTTCCAGTTGCTCGAAACGCGGCGGCGCGGCGAAATCGGTCAGCGGGCTCTGTGCCGGGCCATGGCCCTGGCGATCGAGCAGGACGGTTTTGTCGTCCTGGTTGTGATCCATTTCCTTGATCATATCGGTCAGTTCCTGATGGCCCAGAATTTCAGTTCAAGCTCGGCAAATTCGCCGGACACGTGGAACGCGAAGCCGCCGGAGCGCTCCAGTTGTGCCAGGTCTTCGGAACTGAGTTCGAGGATGAAATAGGTTTTGTTCGAGTGGAACGGGATCTGCCGCGGCGCCACCGGCAAGGGTTTGACCTTGATGCCCGGCAGGTGCAGGTTGACCAACTGACGGATGCGCTCCACCGGGCCGACCTTGAGGTGCGCCGGCAGGCGATGCCGCAGTTCTTCGGAGTCGCAGTTGGCACTGGCCGCCAGCACGAACGACGCCGTGCCCAGCAATTTGTGGTCGTGCAGCGGCGACACGGTGATTCCGTACTGACGCGCTTGCAGCACCAGCTCG
Source organism: Pseudomonas sp. GW822-FHT02D10 (assembly GCF_058802345.1). Lineage (NCBI taxonomy): Bacteria > Pseudomonadati > Pseudomonadota > Gammaproteobacteria > Pseudomonadales > Pseudomonadaceae > Pseudomonas > Pseudomonas sp. GW822-FHT02D10. The sequence goes on along the minus strand of NZ_JBXAOB010000002.1, from coordinate 275,149 downwards.
ATGGCGTGTTGTTCAAGCACCATCGACAGCACCTGACGAATCGCTTCCATCAGTTTGCGGAAACTCGCGCCTTGATCGCTGTGCTGATAGCGGCTGTCCAGACGCGGGCGTTTGCTGTCGCTGGAAAAGGTCGACAGATCGCCGAGCATCGACAGCAGCGTGCGGTACAACTCTTCCGGGTGAACCTGTTCCAGGCCCAGGTAATGGCGCAGAACCAGTTCGGTGCGGTTGATCAGTTGCAGCATCATGAAGTCGCCGACTTCCGCGCCACCGACCTTGCCGTTGGAACGAATCCGGTCGGCAATGGTGTCGCCACGGTGGCCGAGCATGCTGATGACTTCTTTGAGGCACGACAGCAGGTAGCCCGACGCGTGAGCGTGGATGAAGGTCGGGACGAAGTCCGGGTCGAGGCTGATCACGCCGTCGGGCGTGGTGTCGAGGACTTCGCAGATCTTCAGTTTGACGTAAGCCTGGTCGCTCTGCTGCTCGCCGAGCAACAAGCGAAAGTCCGGGCGCGCGCAACTGACCTGGCTGCTGGAATCGTCGCCGGCGTTGGAGTCAGCGACTTCCGCTTCGTACGCGGTGTAACGCGCCAGCACGTCGGATTGCTCCGGGCGACGGGACTCGATGTGGTTACCGGTGACCAGCGGCAAGGCCAGGTAGATCGGCGTGTTGCCGGTGTTCGGTGGGACGTCGAGGGCCAGCGGCTCGGTGTTGCCGCCGAGTTCGAACAGGCTGCCGTCCGGGAGAATCCCCGAAGCCTGGCTGATCACCACTTTGCCCATGTTGAGGAACTGCAAATCGATCTCGAGCCCGAGAAAACCCCAGGTGTAACTGCCCAGCAACTGGGTGCGGGTTTTCATCTGGTTGTCGTAGTAGCGATCGTTGTGCTGGAAGTGTTGCGGACGCAGCAACATGCCTTCCTGCCAAATGACTTTATGCACGTTCATGTTCAGTCATCCGCCTTGGCGAGCTTTTGGTTTTTGTCATGGATGCCGGTCTGATCGAGGGTCAATTCGGCCACGGTCAGATCGGCTGGGGTGACTTGAACCACGTAGCGCCATTGGGTTTCGCGCAGGTCACGATACGCCGCGAGCACGCCGACGTAGCGGCTGCCGCTTTCGACGCTGAGCTTGAACTCGACGGTGTCACCCGGACGCAGCTCCAGCTCTTCGCTGGCCACCAGGTCTGGCGACAGGGTTTCCTTGGCGCGCTCGTACAGGCTGAAGAAGTCAGCGTTTTGGAAGGCCACCGGGTGTTTGAGCTCAATCAGCCGCACGACAATCGGCGATGGTCGGCCGTTAAGGTCCGGGTTGACCTGATCGCTGGCGGTCAACGTGAGGTTGAGCTTGGTGACGGTGGAATACGGCGAAATCGACGAGCAGCCGGCCAGCCACACCAGGGCGGTGAGCGCTGTCAGCATCTTGATTAATACGGTCTTGCAGCCAGACATGCGCATCATCCTTGGTGTTCGGTGTGAAGGGTGGAAATCAAGCGAATCTGTTCTTCGTAGGCCTGGGCGAAGTCCCGCGCCAGCAGGCGTTCGCTCCAGTCATCGTCCTGACGCAGCGCCTGGTGATAACGGCCATAGGCTCTCCAGCGGCTGCCCGAGGTGGCGAGCAGCGGCTTGTTGCCGTCGCGCTCGAAGCGCAGGGTCAGTTGCTGTGGCGAGAAGTATTCGAGGGTGCCGCGTACCGCCGCGCGGCTGGCGGTGAGCAAGGCCACCTGGTGCGCCTGCAAATCACGGAACGCCCGCGAGATCGCCTGCCCGGCCGGCAACTGGCCGGGTTTGTCGCCCTGCAACAGAATGCCCAGCGCTTCACTGGCATCGACGGCAAATTTCAGCGGGTTTTTGCCAGTGCCTTGAACCGTGGTCTGCGCCAGACGCAGTTCGTTTTTCAGCTCCGAACGGGTGCGCAGGCTCTGCTGCAAACCGCCGACGCTTTGCTTGAGCAAACGCGCGGCGTTGATTGCCAGGGCTTCGCGGCTGTCGTGATCGAGGCCTTTGAGGTCGACGCCCAGCGCATCGCCGAAATGCTCCCAGAAGCCTTCGCTTTGACGCTCGACCGCCTTGGGCGCCGGCGCAGGTTCCGGCGCGGCAGGCGCGGTCACCAGCTCTGGCACCAGCAGGCTTTCCATGTCGATGCGCGCGTAGTCGGCGCGCTGGCGCGGCTCCTGACGCGGCGCGTTGAGGGCGCTCAGCTCGTCGATTTCCGAGTAGACCCGTTCCTGTTGATCGAGCGCGTTGAGCGGATCGAGGTCGAGGAACGCATCGTCTGGAATGATGCTGCCGGCGGCTTGCGGGCGGCCGACTTCGGTATCGAAGGTGGCCGGATCGCGTACCAGCCGCGCACGGATTTCAAAATCCCCCAGCACGTAGACGCTGCCGTGTTCAATGCGCTGTGCTTCACCCTTGCGCAGACGCGCACCGCTTTCGCTGGCCTGGATACCGTTGCTGCTGATATCGGTCAGGAAAAACGTGCCGTCGCGGTAGCTGATCAGCGCGTGATGGTTGGACAGGTGACGCTTGCGGTCCGGAATGATCCAGTCGCAATCCTCACCCCGCCCGATCACGCCGCCAGCCTGCTTGAAGGTCTTTTGGCACAAATCCGTGGGCACGAACTGCTTGGTGTTCAGCATTTCGAAAACCAGTTCCATGATGTCGCTCCTTGCGGTCACTTGCCGCGATTGACCGCCTGCGGATCGCCCAGTGGGCGATAGGTGTTGTCGTTGAATTTGTAATTGCCGCTACAACCGCCGAGGCCGCATAGAACGACGAGGGTCAGCAGGACGGCTTGCCAGTGACGAACAGGCATCAGAGGGTCTCCAGGGCTAAACAATGCACAAAGCACCGGCCCTTGAGGGCGGCGCTGACAGAGGCAAAAGGGGTGAGATGACGCGTCATGGGCCTATCCATCGAAATCGCCGAGATTGATGTTCAGGCGCCCGAGGCGGTACAGCAGCGTGCGCCGTGGCAGGCCGAGTTCGCGGGCGGCGAGGGTTTGGTTGCCGTCGTTCTTGCGCAGGCAATCGAGCAACAGACTGCGCTCGACCTGCTCCAGGCGCTCACGCAGGTTCAGGCTGCTTTCTTCTGGCGCTATATCGATGCGCAGCGAGAAATGTTCGGCCAGCAACTCGCCGCCTTCGCAGAGCAAAACGGCGCGTTCGACCAGGCCTTTGAGTTCACGGACATTGCCGGGAAAGGCGTAGCTCGACAGGTGATCGAGCGCCGCGTCGGACCAGCGCACCGCATCGCGTTGCAGGAAGGCGCAGGCCTTGTCGGCAAAGTGTCGGGCCAGGTCGAGGATGTCGCCTTCACGCTGGCGCAAGGCCGGCAGCTCAATCGGAAACTGCGCGAGGCGGTAATACAGGTCTTCGCGGAATTTGCCTTCGCTGACCAGCACCGCCAGGTCCCGGTGAGTCGCGGCAATGATGCGCACGTCGATCTTGTGGGTGTCGTTGGAGCCCAGCGGACGAATCTCGCCTTCCTGCAATACCCGCAATAGCTTGGCTTGCAGGGACAGCGGCATGTCGCCAATTTCGTCCAGCAACAAAGTCCCGCCGTTGGCCGCATCGAACAGCCCGGCGCGGTCACGGTCGGCGCCGGTAAAGGCGCCTTTGCGGTAGCCGAACAGCTCGCTTTCCAACAGGTTTTCCGGGAACGCCGCGCAGTTCTGCACGATGAACGCCTGCGAACGGCGCGGCCCGCAATCGTGGATGGCCCGCGCCACCACTTCCTTGCCGGTGCCGGTTTCGCCGCGCAACAACACGGTGTACGGACTGTGCAACACCTTGCTGATCAGTTGGTAGGTCTGGCGCATCGCCGAGCTCTTGCCGATCAGTCCATAACCGCTGGCACTCGGCACATTGCTGGTCATCGGCGACTCATCGCCCACCGGCCGGCGCAGGCGTTGCAACAGCTGCAATTGCCCGAGCACGAACGAGCCCAGTTGCCCGAGCGAATCGGCGAAACCCTGCAATTCAACCTGTTCGCGGCTGGCGCACAACAGCAGGCCGACCACCGCTTTTTGCGGGTTGACCAACGGCACGCACAGCAGTGACTGCCACGGCACGGCCTGAGCCGGCAGGAAACTGGTTTCGTGCAGGCTGCCACTGAGCCCCGTGAGGCTGAGCACGCGGTTCTGGCACAGCGAGAATTGCAGCAGTTGCTCGCCGTTGTAGTCGGCCGGCAGACTCGCGGTTTCCCGGGGTTGCAGGATGCCCTGCAAACACTCGGCGTTCAGCCCGAGGCTGGTGTGGGTGGCGTCGAGCAGGTACAGCTGACTCAACTCACAACCACTGAGCTCGGCCACCGCCCGCACGAAGTCACCCAGCAGCGCCGCGCCGTCAGCCGAGCGCGACAGGCTGGCGAACTGCGCCAGCAAGGCTTCAGCATAAATCAGCGGTTGTGGCACTCGAGTGAACATCACAGCCACCTCAGGCGAACTCGCAGGTCACGCATGCGGAGCCATCGAGCGTTGCGTGAACGCGCTTGAGGCTTTCACCGGTGGCCATCGCGTCGAGCAGACGATCCGCCACCAACGGCAGCACGTGCAGGTCGAGCAAGTGGTCGATCAGCCGCGCGCCGCTGTCGCTTTGGGTGCAACGCTCGGCCAGGTGATCGACGAGGTTCTGGCAATACGTGAAATCCAGCTGACGACGGTTCAGGCGTTCGCCCAGACGGCCCAGTTTGATTTCGATCAGCTCGCGCAGCACCGGGCCGCCGACCGGGTAGTACGGGACCACGCGCATACGCGCCAGCAATGCCGGTTTGAAGTGTTTGCTGAGTACCGGGCGAATGGTTTCTTCGAGGACTTCGGCGGTTGGTCGCGCACCGTTCTCGCAGAGTTCGCTGATGCGCTCGCTGCCCAGGTTCGAGGTCATCAGGATCAGCGTGTTGCGGAAGTCGATTTCACGCCCTTCCCCATCGTTGGCCACGCCTTTGTCGAAGATTTGGTAGAACAGGTTGAGCACGTCCGGGTCGGCCTTTTCGACTTCGTCGAGCAGCACGACGGAGTACGGTTTCTGCCGCACGGCTTCGGTGAGCATGCCGCCTTCGCCGTAACCGACGTAGCCCGGCGGCGCGCCGATCAGCCGCGAGACGGTGTGCTTCTCCTGGAACTCGGACATGTTGATGGTGGTGATGAAACGATCACCGCCATACAGCAAGTCGGCCAGCGCCAGCGCGGTTTCGGTCTTGCCGACACCGCTCGGACCGACCAGCAGGAACACGCCCACCGGCGCATCGGGTTTGTTCAGACCGGCCGCCGTGGCACGCATCGAGCGGTCCAGCGCGTGAACGGCTTGTTCCTGGCCGCGAATCCGGGTGCGCAGGTCGGTGGCGAAACTCGCGACCTTGGCGTTGTGCTCACGGGCCAGTTGCGCCAACGGCACGCCGGTCCAGGCGCTGATCACTTCAGCCACCAGACGCGGGCACACCTCGAAACTCACCAGCCGTTCTTTGACCTGGGCATCGGTCAGGGCGCGGTGGGTTTCGTTCAGCGCGGCTTCCAGGGCTTCGACGCTTTGCGCTTCGTCCACGGCCACTTCAAGGGTTTCGATCACCGTGCCTTCGGCGTCTTCTTCAACTGTGACGGTCGGCTCGACGGCAGCGGCTTCGCGAGCCTTGGCCAGTTGCTGACGCAGCTCCAGCAAACGCTCGGCCAATTCTTTTTGCTCGGTCCAGAGCGTTTCCAGGGCGACCCTTTCGTCTTCGGCGGCGGCCAGGCGATCTTCCAGAGCGTCGAGCGCTTCGTGGTCGATCAGCAAACCGGCTTCGGCATCGCGGCGCAGGGCCTGACGCTGACGCCCGCCTTCGGCCAGTTCGCCACGCAGGCGCTCGAGACTCTCCGGCGCGGCGGCGAGGCTGATGCGCACACGGGCGCAAGCGGTGTCGAGGACGTCGACGGCTTTGTCCGGCAACTGCCGGCCGGCCAGGTAACGCGCCGACAATTCCGCCGCCGCGACCACCGCGTCATCGCGCAGGTAGATGCCGTGGCTCTTCTCATAAACCTGAGCCAGGCCACGGAGAATGGTCACCGCTTCGCTGACGGTCGGCTCGTGCAACTGCACCGGCTGGAAACGACGGGCCAGGGCCGGGTCTTTCTCGAAGTATTTTTTGTACTCGGCCCAGGTGGTGGCGGCGATGGTGCGCAACTCGCCACGCGCCAGAGCTGGCTTGAGCAGGTTGGCCGCGTCCGATCCACCGGCATTGCCGCCGGCGCCGATCAGGGTGTGAGCTTCGTCGATGAACAGGATGATCGGTTTCGGCGAGGCTTTGACTTCGTCGATCACGCCTTTGAGGCGGCGTTCGAATTCACCTTTGACACTGGCGCCGGCTTGCAGCAGGCCCATGTCCAGCGACAGCAGTTCAACGCCCTTGAGCACTTGCGGCACTTCACCGGCCGCGATGCGCGAGGCCAGGCCTTCGACGATGGCGGTCTTACCGACGCCGGCTTCACCGACCACAATCGGGTTGTTCTTGCGCCGACGCGCGAGGATGTCGACCATCTGCCGAATCGCGCCATCGCGGCACAGCACCGGGTCGAGTTTGCCGTCGCGGGCTTGCTGGGTCAGGTTGTGGGTAAAGCGTTGCAACAGCGATTCGCCCGGTACGGCCGGTTTACCGGTCGCCGGTTGCTCCTTCTGCGACAGGGCAAAATCTTTCAGGCGATCAATATTCAGTTTCGCCAGCAATGGCTGGTAACGGCTGCCGGCATAGCGCATCGGATTGCGCAGCAAGGCGAGGATCAACGCGGCCTGTTCGACCTGGCTCTGGCCCAATTCAAGGTTGGCCACCAGCAACGCGTCTTGCAGCCACTGCACCAGTTCCGGGGCGAACACCGGGTTGCGCGAGGCGCTGTGCTCGACCCGCGATTGCAACGCAGCGCTGAGTTCACCAGCGTCGACTTCGGCGTCTTGCAGCGCGCGTGCGAGCAGGCCTTGCGGGCGCTCCAGCAGGCCCAGCAGCAAGTCTTCGACGAGGATCTTGCTGCCGCCACGGGCGACGCAGCGTTCAGCAGAACTTTCCAGGTCACGACGGGTTTCGGCGTCCAGCGCCTGGATCAGTTGTTGCAGGTCTACGTTGATCATTGGTCTCACGTCCTTAATGAATTTTGCTACCCAGGGTCACCACGCCGTCCGCGTGTTCGCGGCCCAGCCAACTGGTCCACCCCAGGCGACAGGCGTTCTGCTCACCGATGCGCAGTTCGCGGATTTCTTCCTGGCGCAGGACCAGGCGAATGTCGTAATCGAGCGGGTCACGCAGGGTGAACCGCACCAGCGCGCACAGCGGCTGGTAGCCGAAACCGATCGGCAGGAATTCGTGAAAGCGTTGCCAGTCGAGCTCGCGGATGTGAATCCGGAACTTGCCGCTGCGGTCGCGCACGCTCTCGCCCAGCACCAGGTCTTCACCGAGCGCGCTGTTGGCGCGGCCCAAGCGGTTGCGCTGTTCGTCGAGGATTTCGACTCGACGCTCGATGCACTGCTCGATGGTCAGTTCGGCGTGCTTGAAGTAGTAACGCAGCACCGCTTCGATCAACGCCGCCGAGTGCGCCCGCAAACTCAACAGGCCGAGGTACGGCAGCAGGCGTTTCCAGTTCAGTTCCTGGGCCTTGCGGATGTCTTCGCCACCCAGACCGATCAGCGCAAACAGCTGCGAGGAAAACGGGTCGAGGGCGCCGCTCTCGAAGCTGGCGCGGTAGCGGTACTTGCGCCAGATCGGCAGCATCAGCCGTTGCAGGCGATGGTGGAACAGGTCGAGGAAGTTGCGTGTCGGGTTGCCGTCTTCGCTGTCGCCCAGCGCTTGCTCACCATAGAACGCCGGCAGCGGCGAACCGGAACCCACCAGGCCGATCAGGTTGAAACGCAGGCGCGCGCGCAGCTGCCCGTGCTCGCGGAAAAACTCCACGCGATCGACGTCACTGCCAGGGAACCCCAGGCTCGGGTTGGCCTGGAATTCCAGCTGGTCGTACAAGTCCTCTTCGCTCAGATACGGGTGGGCCTCGCGCAGCCGATCGACGACCAGCAGCACGGCCTGAAACAGCGAGTACTCGCGTATTCCTCGGGTCAGCCCGCTTAAAGCAGAGGCTGCAGGCCCATACGTGGTGTCCATTGGTACACCTCTCCCTGTGTGCTTTTTACCCGCAGCTCGTGGTACGAATTGAGACTGGCGTAAAGCGCGAAAAACTCGTTAAGAACCGAAGCGAAGACGAACAGGTCGCCTTCGCCGATATAGCCTTCCGGGTCGATGGTCAGCTCGGTGCGCAACCCGCGCAGCGGCAATCCTCGGTGCAGCCGGTCGACGTGCTGGTGCTTGATCGACTTGAGCCCGCCCAGCAGGCGCTTGCTGACCTTCTGCGCGTGTTGGTCGTAGTAGCTCGGCAGGTCGTAGGTTTCGAGGATCACCTTGAGCGCGTCGACGTTGGCCAGCGACAGGTAGTTGAGCGACATATTGCTGATCAGCTTCCACAGAAAGTCGTGGCTCAGCGGCGGCGCGAAGCTCGACGTGGCCAGGGTGATGTTGCGGAAACTGAGGAACTCCGGGGTCTTTTCGCAGGCCATGCAGATGTCGCCGAGCTTGAGCCGGCGCGGCAGGTTCTGGTTGGTGCACATCAGCTCGATCGACAGGGTTTCGTGGGCTTCGGTGTGGCGGATGCCGAAGCTCAGGTAGGTGTCGAGGCCGTCGTGCAGCAGCGAGGTGCGCTGGCGAATGCTGTAATGCGGACGGCTTTGCGGCACGTCGAAACTCGGGTCGTGCTCGAAGGATTCGAACGGCACGTAGGCCTGATAACCCAGACCGCCGGGCTTCCAGCCAGTGACGCCTTCAACCGAAAACACCCCGCAGTTTTCCAGGTCATATTCGGCCGGCAGCAACAGGTATTCGTCTTGCTTGCCGTCAAGGCGAATCGGTAAGGCGTCGTGCTTGAACAGGTTGACGATGGGCGTGCAGTAGAGCTTCACGTTATCCAGCGTGGGACGCAGACGCTGGATGCCGCTCTTGCGAATGTCAAAGCGCAGCTCCAGACCGCGCATCTGCTTGAGGGTGTCTTCGGGCAGTGACTTGAGCAGATCCAGACCGTTCAAATCGACAAACAGGAACTTTTCCTGGAAGGCGAAATATTCCTGCAAGTAGCGATAGCCACGGAAGGTGTTCAGCGGATACGGGATCAACGCTTCTTCTTCGGCAAAACCCACCGGCTGCACGCGGTCGCCAGGCATCTTGAAGGCCATCGGCGTGCCGTTGGCGCCATTGAGCGGCTTGCCGGCCGCGTCCAGCGGAATCAGCTCGATACCTTCCAGATTGCGCAGCAGGCTCAGGTAAAGCATCTGGCTGATGTAACGCTCGCCGGCCAGGTGCAGGCGCAGACGACTCAGGTCCAGCTCACCAATATGCCCGTCGCAACTCATCTCCAGGCGCAGGCTCAACAGCGAACCGTCGCCCTTCACCGAGTACGTCAGCGCGGTCAAGTCCAGCGGCAGGACTTCAGTCGGGTAGCAGGTGCGAAACCGGCAACGCACATCATCGATCGGCACACTCTCGACCGGCGTATCACGCTCGACCTGCAACGCCGGCCCGGAACGCTTCAACGGATCGAACTGCAAAATGCTAAACGCCGGCAACGGCCGCATATAGTTCGGCCACAGCAAATGCATCAGCGAGTGGCTGAGCTCCGGCAACTCGTCATCGAGCTTCTGGCGCAGACGCCCGGTGAGGAACGCAAAGCCTTCCAGCAACCGCTCCACGTCTGGGTCACGCCCGGCCTGCCCCAGGAAAGGCGCCAACGCCGGACTGCGCTCGGCGAAACGACGACCCAACTGGCGAAGTGCGGTGAGTTCGCTTTGGTAGTAGTGGTTAAAGGACACGGGAATACCTGTTTGTCATTAGCTGACCTTGACTTGACCGCTGCCATCCAGGCGCGCGGCAAAACTGACCTGACGCTTGAAACCTTCAACTTCCAGCAGGCCTTCGATGCTGAAGGTCAGCCTGAGTTGATCGTTGTCTCGCGGCAGGGAAACGACACGCACGTTGGTGAGGCGTGGCTCGTAGGCTTCGATGAAGCATTCGATGGCCAGGCGGGCCTGACTCAGGGAGTCATGCAGGCTCAGGCGCATGTCGTTGAGATCGGGTAGCCCGTAATCGGACAGCGTTTGCACGCTGCCCGCACGGGTGCTGAGCATCTTGGCCAGATGGGCAGCCACCGACGCCATGGCGGAAACCTCGCGGCTCCAGCCGACGCGTTTGTCCGCGTCGCCACCCAGGCGTTCGAAAAGGCTGCCGTATCCAGTCATGACCCAGCTCCTTGGTTACTCTTTGTCCAGCTTGCCAACCAGCGACAAGGTGAAATCGGCACCCATGTACTTGAAGTGCGGGCGCACGTTCAGGCTGACGCGGTACCAGCCAGGCTCGCCTTCAACATCGCTGACGATGATCTGGGCAGCACGCAGCGGACGACGGCCACGGACTTCGGCGCTCGGGTTTTCCTGGTCGGCGACGTACTGGCGGATCCACTTGTTGAGTTCCAGCTCGAGGTCGGTACGTTCTTTCCACGAACCGAGTTGCTCGCGCTGCAGCACTTTCAAGTAGTGAGCCAGGCGGTTGACGATCATCATGTACGGCAGTTGGGTGCCGAGCTTGTAGTTCAGCTCTGCCGCCTTTCCTTCAGCGCTGATGCCGAAGAACTTCGGTTTTTGCACCGAGCTGGCGGAGAAGAACGCCGCGTTGTCGCTGCCTTTGCGCATGGTCAGGGAGATGAAACCTTCCTCAGCCAGTTCGTATTCGCGACGGTCGGACACCAGCACTTCGGTCGGAATCTTGGTTTCGATTTCGCCCATGCTTTCGAAGTGGTGCAACGGCAGATCTTCAACCGCGCCACCGCTTTGTGGGCCGATGATGTTCGGGCACCAGCGGAACTTGGCGAAGCTGTCGGTCAGCTTGGTGCCGAACGCGTAGGCGGTGTTGCCCCACAGGTAGTGCTCGTGGCTGTTGGCGACGGTTTCTTTGTACACAAACGATTTCACCGGGTTTTCTTCCGGATCGTACGGGTTGCGCAGCAGGAAACGCGGCACGGTCAGGCCGATGTAACGCGAGTCTTCGGACTGACGGAAGCTCTGCCATTTGGCGAATTGCGGGCCTTCGAAGTGATCTTTCAGATCCTTCAGGTCCGGCAGGCCGGTGAAGCTTTCCAGGCCGAAGAATTTCGGGCCGGCAGCGGCGATGAACGGCGCGTGGGACATGCAGGCAACGCTCGACACGTACTGCATCAGTTTCACGTCCGGGGAGCTTGGCGACATGAAGTAGTTGGCGATGATCGCGCCTACCGGCTGACCACCGAACTGGCCGTATTCAGCGGTGTAGATGTGCTTGTACAGGCCAGCCTGCATCACTTCCGGCGAATCTTCGAAGTCGTCCAGCAGGTCTTGCTTGGAGACGTTGAGGATTTCAATCTTGATGTTTTCGCGGAAGTTGGTGCGGTCGACCAGCAACTGCAGACCACGCCACGCCGATTCCAGCGACTGGAAGTCCGGGTGGTGGAGGATTTCGTCCATCTGACGGCTGAGCTTGGCATCGATCTCGGCGATCATGCGGTCAACCATGGCTTTCTTGACCGGCTCACCGTTGTTCTGCGGCTTGAGCAGTTCTTCGATGAACGCCGACACGCCGCGCTTGGCGATGTCGTAGGCTTCGTCGTCCGGGGTCAGTCGGGTTTCGGCGATGATGCTGTCGAGAATGCTGTATTCGCCGTTCTCGTTACTTTTTTGCTGCGCTGCACGGGTGCTCATAGTGTTGGCTTCCTTGGCTGATGGGGGCTCAGACGTCCTGAGCTGCGGCGTTCAGGCCCAGCTCACCCAGTACGCGACCGCGCGATTCGTCGTCGGCGAGAACGCCTTCGATGGCTTTGCGGAAGGCAGGTGCGTTACCCAGCGGGCCTTTGAGGGCCACCAGTGCGTCACGCAGCTCCATCAGTTTTTTCAGCTCAGGCACTTGCTCGACCAGGCTGGCCGGGTTGAAGTCCTTCATCGAATTGACGCGCAGTTTCACGGCCAGCTCTTCGGTGTCGCCCTCTTCCTGAAGACGGTTCGGCACGCTCAGCGTCAGCTGCAGTTCTTGCTTGGCGAGGACTTCGTCGAAGGTCATCTTGTCGATGCTGATCGGCTTGCGATCTTCAACTTTGCGCTCGTCCGCGCGGTGGGTGTAATCACCGATTGCCAGTAGTTTCAGCGGCAGTTCAATCTCTTCCTGAGCACCGCCGGTGGCGGGTTTGAAGGTGACGTTGATGCGTTCCTTGGGGGCTACCGAGCCTTCTTTGGCCATGGCTTTTCTCCTTGCGGTTGTGGCCCTGGGGCCTATTCGAGTACCACTTCGAGATCGAGGTGGCACAGCCTGCGATAAATCTCTTCCTTGCGTTCTCGCACTGCGTGGTTCTGCGGCAACAACTCACAGCAGCTATGCAGGAGGTGCAGCACTTCCAGCGCAAGATCAGGCTCCCAGGCGTGCAAGCCTGAGTTCTGTAATTCTGAATCGAGGGTTTCGAGTTGGATCTTGGCCAGTTCGTATTTCTTGGCCAGGAAGCACAGCCGCGCCAGGCTGAACTGCCAGAAGAACCGCACGCGCCCGCCGTGGGCGGCTTGCAGGCCTTGCTTGAGAATCTGCACCGCGGCCTTGAGGCCGTCCTTGCGCAGCACCGGCAAGACGTCTTCGAGCGCCAGCTCCCAGGCCGGTTGGCTGGTGCTGACTTCGACCTTGCGCGGCGCGCTGGCGGTTTGCAGATGGGGCATCACGTGGGCGCTGATCCAGGCGCGAGTGGCCGGATCAGCGAACGGCGCGCCATCGTGGTAACGCAATTCGACGATGCCGGGCAGGCGCTGAATCAACAACGCGAAGTGGATTTCCACTTCGCGCATGGCCAGGTCGGCGTTCAATCCCAGCAGACATTCCCAGACCAGCCGCTGGCCATCGAACCAGAACGGCGCCTTGGCGAGGCTGGCCTCCAGTTCCACCAGCAGGTCGGCGAATTGCCCCTGGTCAAAGCGGTCCTGGTAGATTTTCAGCTTGTCGGCCGGCAGCCCGCGCAAGGCGGTGATTTGCTCGGTGTTGCGCTCGGGGACGGCGTCGATCGGCAACCACAGCAGGGTGCGGTTCAGGCGCAGGGCGCGCAGGTCGGTGGCTTTCTGTTTCAGCCACCAGGCGCACAGCGGACGTGCATTGTCCTGCTGCGCGCGCAGGGCCTTGTGGGCTTCTTTTTCGTTGTCGATCGGCGCACCGGGGGTGAACAGCTGGGTCGCGGCTTGTTTGACCTGAGCCACCACCGCACCGACAGCGCCGGGCTCCGGCTGGTTGTCGGCGGCGCGCTGGACCATGTTTTTCAGACGGCGGGAGATCGGCAGCAGCAGCGGCGCGTCGTCGCCCAGATGCTCGGTGCAAGCGGCATCGAGACCTTCCAGATGCTCAACCAAGCGGCGGAACAGCGGCAGTTGCTCTTTGATCGCAACGTTTTCGTTCAGCACCTGCTCGAGACGCGGTACCAACCAGCTGATGGCAGCGGAGCGAGTGCGGGCCTTGTTCGGGTGAATTTCGGCCCAGTGGTGCTCGCACAGATGGTGCAGCAGGCCGAGACCGGCCAGCAGGCCCTGAAAGGATTCGCGCTGATACAACGCCCAGGTCAGCCACGCCCCGACCCGCAAATCCTTGGATTGGGTTCGCAGCAGCGCTTCACTGTTTTCGCGGATTTTCAGCCAGTCGATCTGACCGCTTTCATGCATGGATTGGGCTTTACCCAACTCGCTTTCCAATGCCTCATATTCGCTCGAAAAGCGAACATCCTCGCCCGCAAAACTCTCTTTGGAAACAGAGCACTTGGCGAGTTCAAGGTAATGAGCAGAAAGTTTGCTTGAATAAGACATCCCTGACCTTTAATAGTATTAGCGCCTGTGCGCTTTCCGGAGTTTCGGGAGCGCTGGACAGTATCAAGAGCATCGCGAAAGACTCATCCAATTGAGTACCGTGCTCTTTCAAGTGGTGCGCATCCTGCTCACGATGATGGCCACCAGCAAGCACCCGATTAAACAACAAGACGAAGAGTTCTCTACAGCGTGTAGGTAATCACCCTATATGTGACAGGGGATACCCTGATGTCAGTTTAATATTTCCGCTTTCGGCCAATCGCCATGAAACCGTTGAGCCAGAGCGCTCCAGCAAACCTGACCGTCATCATTGAACATCTGTCCTCTGGGGCAGGCACAGAGCATGACAAGAATCAAAAATGATAAATGTAGGACTTCTCTGAAAAAGTTACTTTCATCAATCTCCAAATCGATAGACGACAAAATCCAATTAAAAAGTGCCATCAAAGTGATGGCGCCTCATATTTCAGCAAACTCCTCAAATGCTGTTCTGCAAATGCGGCCATGCAGAGCGCAATGGCATCGAATGACCGTTCAATGGTGCGGAACTTACACTATCTCTGCCGTTTGCCAAGGCAACAGTTTGAAACGCGGAGCGGTCTTACTGAGGTTAGGGACTGTTCCTACATTATTTCGTTTATCGCCTTGTTAGCGTGCTCTGCAGTTCTCGCGAGCAAGACCAGGGACGGTTTGAATATCGCGCGTTATTTCCATCCAGCTAAAGGATAAGCGGATGTTCCAACCGTCCAATACGGCGCACTATTCACTGCATATTCCCGGTGTTCGCAACGACTTCAAGGTGCTGGCCTTCGACGGCACCGAAGCCATCAGCACCTTGTACGCCATCCACGTCGAACTGGTCAGCGAGTACCCGGATTTCGATCTGGAGAGCCTGCTGAGCCAACCCGCGTTTCTCCAGTTCGGGCTGAACGGCGAAGGCATTCATGGCCGTATTGAAGAGGTATTGGCGGGTGAAGCCGGCAAGCGCCTGACCCGTTATCAGCTGACCCTGGTGCCGGCGCTGCACTACTTGCAGCTCAGCCACAATCAGCGGATTTTCCAGCGCCTGACCGTGCCGCAAATCATTACCCAAGTCCTCAACGGCCACGGCATCCAGGCCGATGCTTTTACCTTCAATGTCAGCACTAGTCCCGAGCGCGAATACTGCACTCAATATGGGGAAAATGACTTCGAACTAGTCCAGCGCCTGTGCGCCGAAGACGGCATCGCGTGGCACCATCAGCATTCGCCCGGAGGCCACGTGCTGGTGTTCAGCGACGACCAGACCTGGTTTCCCAAACTGGGCGCAACCCCTTATCAGCAAGACGCCGGCCTGGTGGCGGAGCACCCGGTCGTCAGCCAGTTCTCCCTGCGTTTCAGCACCCGCACCAGCACGGCCACGCGCCGCGACTACGACCTGAAGCGCCCGAGCCTGTTGCTGGAAAGCCGCTTCACCGCCGAGTTCAGCCCTGAGCTTGAAGACTATCGCTATCCGGTGTTTATCGAGAACGAAAAACGCGGCAAACAGCTCGCCCGGCAGGCCCTGGAGCGGCACCGTACCGACTATCAACTGGCCGAGGGCAACAGCGACCAGCCGAGCCTGCGCAGCGGTCACTTCTTCGACCTGACCGAGCATCCGCGCAAATCGTACAACGACTTATGGCTGCTGGTCAGCGTTCAGCACGTTGGGCGACAACCTCAATCACTGGAGGAAGCGATCACCAATAACGCCAAACCCGAAGACGGCTTTACCCAAGGCTACCGCAACAGCTTTAGCGCCATTCCATGGGACGTGTTCTACCGCCCATCGCTGCCGCCCCGCAAACCTGTACTGGTCTGCCAGACCGCTCGTGTCACAGGCCCGCCCGGCGAGGAAATTTTTTGCGATGAGTACGGCCGGGTTCGTGTCGAGCTGCCTTGGGATCGGGCAGAACTCAATAGCGAAAAAAGCAGTTGCTGGTTACGGGTTGCATCCAGTTGGGCGGGCGAGGGTTTTGGTGCAGTGACCATCCCGCGTGTCGGGATGGAGGTGGTCGTGACTTTTCAGGAGGGCGACCCGGATCAACCGTTGATCACCGGTTGCGTGGTCAACAAGGTCACATCCGTCGCTCATCCATTGCCCGAGAACAAGACCAAAACGGTTCTGCGCAGCCAAAGCTCGCCGCGCAGTGGCGGCTACAACGAATTGTCGATTGAAGACCGCGCCGGACAGGAAAAAATCTACCTGCGCGCCCAGCGCGACCTCGAGCACCTGATCCTCAACGACAGCGACACCACGATTGGCAACGACCGCTTCGAGCAGGTGGACAACAACAGCACCAGCCTGATCAAGGGCGACGAACTGCACACCACCCAAGGCGCTCGTAGCACGTTGATCGGCGCTGATGAGCTGATCACCATCAACGGCACTAGCAGCACGACGGCGGTGGGTTCGCTGGTGATTCAGGCCGGTCAACAGGCTCACGTCACCGCCGCCAACGTGGTGGTCGACGCCGGCATGAGCCTGACGCTGACGGCGGGGGGGCACCACATCGTCATCAACGCAGCGGGCATCTTCAGCAGCGTGGCCATTGTCGAGGGCGGTGCGCCACTGGCAGGTATTCAGCCGCTACAGGCGCTACAGGCTTCGGCCAGCAACCCAAACCCCGTCATCGCCAGCCCACGGTCTATCGTCACCGGCGCCCGACAGCAGGCGGCGGACTACTGCCCGCTTTGCGAGGCTTGTCTCGCTGGCCAATGCAGCATTGGAGAAGCCGCATGAATACACTCGAACAATGGCTACACGAGCAATCCCGATCCGGGCGGGATCTCTATCTGATGCTCGACACTGACGGCCAGCTCGACGAACGCATTGCGCTGGCCAACGAACTGGGCGCCGATCAGTACCGCAATCTGTATGTGGGCACGGCGGCAAACTCACTGGCGCAAGCAGGCCCTTATCTTTTTCAGATTGGCACCGTCAAACATCCGGTCATCCAGGCGCTGCTCGACACGCCCGAGCGTCATTGGGGCTGGCTGGCAAGTGCCAGCAACGTTGACCTGGATGTTTTGGCCGCTCATTGGCGCGACCGTCTGGTAACCGGTGAACGCCCGAACCTGGCGGTGTATCGCGTGCACGACAACCGCGTACTGGGACGCGCCCTGGCCTATCTGCAACCTGAGCAGCACGCCGATTTTCTTGGACCGATCGCCAGCGTCTGTTACTGGCAGGCTGAGCAATGGACAGTCGCCAACAACCCTGACCCCGGCGCGCACCCGCTGCCGCTCGATCCGCCCTGGTTGAAAACCCCGACGCCGGACATTGTCTACGCGAACGTGCTGTTCGATAACACGCGCCGCTACCTGATCCGTGAGCACACCGAAGCCCTGGCGACCCTCGCCGAGCAGCTGAATGTGGATGACTGGTTATGGGGCCAGATTCAATTGGCCCGTTTATGGGGCTGGCAGCAACCCGAGCAAGTGCACTTTTTGCTGACCCAAAGCCTGCAAGCACCGGGTTACCTTCCGTCCAAATCCTGGCTACCCAAGCCCGAAGAAGACCCAACGGCACATTTTGAGCGGGTGTATCAGCAAGCGCTGTATTGGCAGGGAGATGCCCCCGTATGAAACGTGTCATTCAAGGCTTGACCCTCGGTAGTTGCCTTTCCCTGACCGTGGGTTGTGCAGCTGTCGGTAAGCCAGACAGCTTTACCTTCATTCCCGATTTTCCACCTGACTTCAAGTACGAACTGAAGGCCATCTACCTGCCCGCCAAAGGGCAGACGTGCAGCTTGCCCGGAGGGCGAAATTTTCAGGTCAGCTTCAACAAGCCCAACATGGAATACGTAGGCACTGCTGAGATTGAGCTGTACAGAACCGTGAGCGACTGCCCGATGGCATTGAACCTTGTGGAGCTCAAGGTCATAGGTGTTTTTGGCCCGGAACGAAGTGACAGCAGCTATGACTACGCCTCCTTTGCCGTGCGCCCGGAGTTGTTGGAGCGACACATGGGCACTTTCAGCGATGACGGCGTAGGCGAGTTCTTCGGCGAGTGCCAGTGGTTCTTTCGCACGGTGGGGCCGGAGCGTTACCTGATAAAGCTGCTCAGATGCAAAAAAATGGATGCACAGGGCAATGTCGGCCGAAGCCGGCCTTCCACGGCGTACACGCTGACTCAGCTACCGGGGAAAACTGTAAGGCTGAAGATCAAGTTGGCTGAACAGGAAAAACCAGCCTTTGGTGATACTTGGGTCAAGGTGCCTGGCGGTTGGAAACGCTGTATGGGGAAAGGCTTTGAAGACCAGGATGCGTTCTGCTTCGGCAATTACAAAGACTTCAGCAGCTTCAAGATGGTGGATGAACGGATCTGCACCATTTACCCAGGCTGCACGGAAAACAAGGACGTAACACCATGACGCATCAGAAAGCGCGGTATTGGCGGGGAGATACCCCGCACATCAAACGAGCCATTCAAGGCTTGACCCTCGGCAGTTGCCTTTCCCTGACCGTGGGTTGTGCGGCTGTCGGCAAGCCAGACAGCTTTACCTTCATTCCCGATTTTCCACCTGACTTCAAGTACGAACTGAAGGCCATCTACCTGCCCGCCAAAGGGCAAACGTGCAGCTTGCCCGGCGGGCGAAATTTTCAGGTCAGCTTCAACAAACCCAACATGGAATACGTCGGCACTGCTGAGATTGAGCTGTACAGAACCGTGAGCGACTGCCCGATGGCATTGAACCTTGTGGAGCTCAAGGTCATCGGGATCATTGGGAGAGATAACAAACGCAGCTACTCCGGCTATGACCATGCCTCATTTGCCGTACGCCCAGAGCTGTTGGAACGGCACATGGGCACTTTCAGCGATGATGGCGTAGGAGAGTTCTTCGGCGAATGCCAGTGGCTATTCCGCACGGTTGGCCCCAAGCGCTACATCACCAAAATCCTCACCTGCAAAAAGATGGATGCACAGGGCAATGTCGGTCGAAGTCGTCCTTTCACGGCGTACACGCTGACTCAGCTACCGGGGAAAACTGTAAGGCTGAAGATCAAGTTGGCTGAACAGGAAAAACCAGCCTTTGGTGATACTTGGGTCAAGGTGCCTGGTGGTTGGAAGCGTTGTATGGGCAAAGGCTTTGAAGACCAGGATGCGTTCTGTTTCGGCAATTACAAAGACTTCAGCACCTTCAAGATGGTGGATGAAAGGATCTGCACCATTTACCCGGGTTGCACGGAAAACAAGGATGAGACCCCATGAGCATTGAACCTTTGGCTGCCAGTGATGCGCCATTTATGCAAGGCAACATCCACGCCTGCCCTTTGCGTGGTCATTCGACGAGCTTTCAGTTAGTGGACGAATTTGGTGACGGCAAGCCCTATGCCGGTCTGACTTATGAAGTCATTGATTACGAAGACACTGTCTACACCGGCAAGCTGGATGCCACTGGCTCAGGCAAAGTCCTTAATCATTACTGCGGCCCGGTGACTCTAAAACTCAATCAGTTTTATCAGGGGAAAGAGGAAATATATGCCCGACTGAAGGAGCGACCGCACTACCCGCTCCCCATCACCGAACTCCAGGTACGCGCCGAAAAAACCCGTTTCTTCAACAAATCAGGCGTACGCACCCAAGCCAATCCAGCAAAAGACCTCGCTGATGCCACTGCCTATTACCAGGTCGAAGTCAGCGAATTGGTAAAACACGTAGCGCACTTGCCACCTCTGGCCCTGCGTCGCGATCCACCGAATATGGTGGTGCACAAACTGCTGCGATCCACTCCCAAAACCAGAGCTTTCACGATTGTCGATAAAAGCGCCCCGGATGGCGGGCTCAGCGCGGTCTTCAGTCAGGTGGACATGGCCACGGTCGAGTTGGGATTTTTCCCGCCACCGCCCAAGCCAAAGGGCATTGCCCTGCTGCCGAACAAACATCATGTGATGGAAGTGCGCCCCATGAGGGCGCTGCGCCCGATGTTGTCGACCGGCAGCGAGTTCTGCGCACTCAACCTCTATCAACTGGCGTTGATGGCGACCCTGAGTTACACCGATTTTGGTCAGGAACCGGACACCCAACCGGTCAAGACCGACAGTGTGAGCTTCCCCTTGCAACCCAGCAGCGGCAACTGGTTCGGCCATGCCCTGCCGCAGTTTGATGAGTTGTGGAAAGTCGATGCCACGCAGACGAAAAAGTACTACCCGCTGTATGAAGAGGTGCCTTACTCGAAACGGCTGGAAGTGGTGCCATTCGACCCGCAACTCTACCCCGAGGTCAACAACCCCGAATTGGGTGATGAGCAGGAGCACCCGGCCAAACTGCACTTTCTCGATGATCGCAACAAGGACAACAGCACGGACACCCAAGCCTTCATCTGCCATCACGACGAATTGATATTGGTTAGCGTGCGCGGAACCAATGAGCTGCTCGCCGACGGCCTGCGTGATGCGGATGCCCAGCAGGTTCCGTTTGAGGAAGGGGATGGAAAAGTGCACAACGGCTTCTACGGCGCCGCCAAAGTCGCATACTCGTTCGTTGTCACCTATCTGGAAAAATTCTACAGCGGGCAAAAACTGCTGATTACAGGACACAGCCTGGGCGGGGCGGTGGCACTGATACTGGCTGAAATGTTGCGACGCAATAAACGCTATCAACCGGACATCGTCCTATACACCTACGGCGCCCCCCGCGCCGGTGACGCCACCTTCATCAAAAACGCCCACCCCTTGAACCATCACCGGATCGTCAACCACAACGACCCCGTGCCGAGCGTACCCGCCACCTGGATGAACACGCCGTCCAAGCCGATGTATCTCGCACATGGGACGGTACTTGTCCTCAACCCGGCCGCTGGCTTGGCGCTCTTGATCGTGGGGATGGTCAACTTCAGGGGCGAGCCCTACGCGCACCACGGCAAGCTGCGCCACTTCATGCCGGTGGTATTCGGCAAAGAGCACAAGTCCTCCATCCTCTGGGAACCGGGTTGCAGCACGATCAATGATCATGGCTGCGCCGAGGCACTGCGACAGATCGATGGCCTGCCCAAACGCGGCTCATTCCTGCGTCAGGTGATGGAGTCCCCCGATCACTCGATGGTCGGCAGCTACATTCCCGGCTGCTGGGCCAGCCTGCGCCGTTGGCAGCAGGCGCAACAACTCAAGCGCTCACTGGTGACTGCTCAGGAGTTCGAACGGATCGACGACGCCTTGCGAAACATCAGCAGACAGCTGGACGACCTCCAGCAGAAACTCGAAAACAACCCCCCCGCACATGCCAATTACCATCAAGACGCGCAAAAGTCCGAGGCTCTCAAGGAAGAAAAGGGAAAGATTCAGATGACCCAGACTCGCCTGCTGGCCCTGCACAACCAGCGAGTCACCGAGACCGAAGTTTACGGCAGCTACGCCGACCAGCCCGAGTGGGTGCAGGAAAACCTGCTGCGCTGGAATGCCCATCCGGAGAACATCGCTCAGGAGCAGTTGGCGATGATTCCGCCAGTGCCCGAAGACCATGACGCGGCCATTGCCGCAATCACGGGAGGGCATGCTGTGGGCGCCCCTTTCAATCTGGATATTGATTCGATTTATTAGCACGCATGCCCACAGGCAGAGCGGCCCGGGATACGGCGACAGGAGAATCCCAAGGCAGGTCTTTCGCCTGCGACGTTGATCGGCCAACTCACTGCATCCTCCATGAGAGACTCAAACTCAATGGCTGATACCCATGTCCCACCCGACTACCACAGATGCCTGCCGGTCGAGTTGCACAGTCAGGCGGATGCCTTTATCCACTATCTGCACGAGCTACCCAAGAAATCACCGGTCCAATGCCCGCAGTGTGGTCATCCACGTTTTAGAGTGGAGGCCATTTCAAACACGCGTCTTCCGTTTTACCGCTGTGCAGCTTGCAATAAAGGCTTTAACTGTCTGTCGAAAACCCCATTTTCAGGGTACGGGCTTATGCACCTGTGGTCCGCCTACGGTCAGTACCTCCTGGCGGGCTGGTCTATGCCCAATGTTGCCAAAGCGCTGGGCATTTCCCCCAGCACCACATGGCGCTGGATTAAACCCTGCCGTGCGGTAATGGCTAAAGAGTTTCCAGCGTTGTACCACTGGTGGGCTGCGCGACAAGATCGAACCGACCTGGAACCACCAGCGCATATTGCGGCCCAGGCCCAGGCGTTCCTGAGTGGGTTAGAGCAGTTGCTGACCACTCAGCAGGCGGTCTGCTCGAAGTGTGGTTCGCCTCATATGCAGCGTATCGATGAGCGACGCCCCGATTTTCGGTGCCCTAGCTGTTGGAGCACGGTGAGCTTACTCCATGGCACGTTACTTTCCCGGTTGGGTTATCCAGAACATTGGTTGGGTTTTGCCCAAGGCCTGATTAATGGCGAAAGCGTGGTTGACCTGCAGCGACGTACAGGGCTTTGCGGGCCGGCGTGTAAGCGCTGGCAAGTGCGTTTCATGCAGATGCTTGAACAGCAGGGACACACCGAGTTGATTCAGTGGATTACTTGGCTGCGTAGCCGCCGGGTGAAAGAGGTAAATGATTTTGTGCGTGAAGGTGGGCAAATGGAGACAGTAACCGGTTCGCGCTATTCCGCTGATTCAAATCGGCGTTTTTCCGTTCCACCAAAGCGCTTGCGCAAGCAGTACTAAAGCACTTGTTTAAAAACCCTCAAGGTTACTTCGCGAAAGCTACAACACCTTGTGCCATATCGCCGGCAAGCCGGCTCCTGCAAAGACCGTCATTACCCTTGCCGCTCAAAAAAAATGGGCACCCATCCAAGTTGGCGTGCCCATTTTTTATCCCGCTCACCCGCTATGCGGGAAGTCGGTGTGTGTTACGGATTGACGCTGTCTTTCAACGACTTGCCAGGCTTGAACGCAACGGTGTTGCTGGCCTTGATTTTCACTGGCTCACCGGTTTGCGGGTTTTTGCCGGTGCGGGCGCCACGGTGGCGTTGCAGGAAAGTGCCGAAACCTACCAGGGTGACGCTGTCTTTACGGTGCAGAGCGCCGGTGATTTCTTCGAGGACGGCGTTGAGGACGCGGTTAGCCTGTTCTTTGGTGAGGTCAGCCTTTTCAGCGATTGCTGCGGCAAGTTCTGGTTTACGCATAGTGAAGCCTCTTTGACGGTTTTTTGTTGTTATGTCCGTGCTGTTCTTCCGGAACAGCGCCCAAGGCGCCGCAGGCTCTACTCTGCGGCAGACAGGAGTGAGGATGGCACGCGGTTACTTGCGACGCCAGTCTCGGGGCGACCTTTGTAGGGGCAAAAGCGGGGTGATTCCGACAGAACGACCGGTATTTACGCCAGAAGCGCCGGAAGTTCCTTGTTTAGAGCCAGTTTCTCCATCACCGCCGCCCCGGTGAGGGCGTAACCCAGCAGTTTTCCGCTGGCATCACGGCACAGCGCCTTGATGTCGGCGCCCTGCCCTTCGACGGTCCAGACACCCTCAAAACCCCGTGGCGGCGGGGAAACCACCAATGGGCAAACCGGTGTTTTCACGGTAATCGGCATCGCACCATAGCTGACCGCCGTCGGATTGCCGGCCAGGGTCTGAGCCAGCGCACGCGCACAGCTCATCAGAGGCATCACGTACAGCAAATTCAGCCCATCGACCTCGGCGCAGTCGCCCAAGGCGTAGATATTGGCGTGAGAAGTCTTCAGATGGCGGTCAACGACCACACCGCGATTGATCTGCAAACCGGCAGCGGCCGCCAGATCGATGCGCGGGCGCAAGCCAATGGCTGAAACCACGACGTCGCAGGGGATCACCTGGCCGTCGGACAAATGCCCTTCAAGCCCGTCATCGGTACGCTGCAAGCTGTTGAGTACCGGGCCTAAGTGGAACTGCGCGCCCAGGCTTTCCAGCCCGGCTTGCACTGCAGCGGCCGCCGCCGGGTGAAGCAGCGTCGGCATGACCTGTTCGCACGGCGCGACCAGTTGCACTTCATAACCACCGAGGATCAGGTCGTTAGCGAACTCACAGCCAATCAGGCCGGCGCCGAGCAGCAGCACCCGACGCTTGCCGGCCGCCGCTGCACGAAAGCGCGCGTAGTCTTCGAGGTCGTTGATCGGGAAGATGGCGTCAGGCGCATCGCCCTGTACCGGCACGCGCACGGTTTCCGCGCCCCAGGCGAGAATCAGGTCGCGATAGGCCACGGCTTCTTCGCCGATCCACAGGCGCTTGTGGCCTGGGTCGATGCCGCTGATGCGCGTGTGGGTGCGCACTTCAGCGTTCAATTGTTCGGCCATGGCGCCGGGTTCAGCCATGCTCAGGCCATCGGCGTCCTTGTTCTTGCCGAAACCGGTGGAGAGCATCGGTTTGGAGTAGGAGCGTCCGTCATCTGCGGTAATCAGCAGCAGCGGTGTTTCGCCATCGAGTTTGCGAAACTCCCGGGCCAGGTTGTAGCCAGCCAGCCCAGTGCCGACGATCACGACAGGTGCGTTCATTCCTTTGTCCTCTTCAATTCATAAAAAGCTGTGATCAGGCAGCGATTTCGATCATCTCGAAATCCATTTTGCCGACGCCGCAGTCCGGGCACAGCCAGTCTTCCGGTACGTCCTGCCACAAGGTCCCGGCGGCGATGCCATCATCCGGCCAGCCTTCGGCTTCGTTGTAGATCAGCCCACAGACCACGCATTGCCACTTCTTCATTACTTGCTTCCTCAGGTTCTCAGGCTTTTTCTGGCGCGAACGGTCGCCCGATAAAGGTCTGCCGTCCGGCTCAAGGCGTTTTGTACTGATCGGGCTCAATAGATGCAAGCCTGTTCGCGGCCAATACCCCACCCGATCAATCAATATCACCGACCGACATGGTAAGCTCGCCGCCTCATTTGCTGCCAATACTGACTCACTGTGCCGCACTCAAAACCCCTCGCACCTGCCCCGCTCTGGCTGCCACAAAGCCAGCTGACGCCCCTTCCTGACACGCAAACCCTCGACTGGCTATTCGATGAAGGCTCGCTCACCCGCCGCCTGACCCGTTTGTCGGATAACGGCTTCAGCATTAGGCCGTTGTTCGAAGGCTGGCAGCCGTTGCGCGCAGACGAATGCGCCGCACTGGCGTTGCCCGAAGGCAGTGAAGGCTGGGTACGTGAGGTGTATTTGCGCGGTCACGGTGAAGCCTGGGTGTTTGCCCGCAGTGTGGCGGCGCGCAGTTCGTTGCAGGACGGCGGGTTGAATATGGATGAGTTGGGCAGCCGCTCCCTGGGCGAGTTGCTGTTTTGCGATCAGGCGTTTCAGCGCGGTGCCATCGAGGTTTGTCACTATCCCGTCGAGTGGTTGCCGAGCGAATCTCAAGCGCCAGAACTGTGGGGCCGTCGTTCGCGTTTCGACCGGGGGAGCTTAAGCGTGCTGGTCGCGGAAATATTCCTGCCGACGCTGTGGCACGCTGTTTGCGCGAATGCGGAGAACTGCTGATGTACCAGAAGCTGCTCAAATCACTGAATCGCTTGAACCCGCGTGCCTGGGATTTCATTCAGCTGACGCGCATGGACAAGCCGATCGGCATTTATCTGCTGCTGTGGCCGACCTTGTGGGCGCTGTGGATTGCCGGTAAAGGTTCGCCGTCATTGGCCAATATTGCGATTTTCGTGCTGGGCGTGGTGCTGACCCGCGCGGGTGGCTGCGTGATCAATGACTGGGCTGATCGCAAGGTCGACGGCCACGTGAAACGTACCGAACAACGGCCATTGGTCAGCGGCAAGATCAGTTCGAAAGAAGCGCTGGTGTTCTTCGCGTTGTTGATGGGCGTGAGCTTCCTGCTGGTGCTGTGCACCAACGCGGCCACGGTCTGGTTGTCGTTCGGTGGCCTGGCGCTGGCCGCCACTTACCCGTTCATGAAGCGCTACACCTATTACCCGCAAGTGGTGCTGGGCGCGGCGTTCTCCTGGGGCATGCCGATGGCGTTCACCGCCGAAACCGGTGAACTGCCGGCCATTGCCTGGTTGCTGTGGATCGCCAACCTGCTGTGGACAGTGGGTTACGACACCTACTACGCGATGACCGACCGCGACGACGATTTGAAGATCGGCGTGAAATCGACGGCGATTCTGTTTGGCGATGCCGATCGGGTGATTATTCTCACCCTGCAAGGGCTGGCCTTGGGGTGCCTGCTGCTGGCCGGATCGAAATTCGAGCTGGGCGGCTGGTTCCACCTGGGGTTGCTGGCTGCGGCCGCATGTTTTGCCTGGGAGTTCTGGTACACCCGGGACAAGGACCGACTGAAGTGTTTTCAGGCCTTCCTGCATAACCACTGGGCCGGGTTGGCGATTTTTGTCGGGATCGTGCTGGATTATGCGTTGCGTTGAAGTTTGAAAAAGATCGCAACCTCCGAGCTGCCGGAGGCTGCGATCTTTTAGCGTTCAGATCATGTTGTATGGATCAGTGCTTCGCCATGTGCCACATATTCTTGAAACCATCACCCATCTTATCGCCAGGCTTCATGTCCATTTTGTAGGTGTACATCGGCTTGCCGTCATAAGTCCATTGCATCATTCCGTCGTCGCGCTTGATTGGCTTCCACTCCCCCATCGGCTTGGCATCCATCGGAGCCATCATCGGCGGCCAGGTCTTGGCACAATCAGCGTTACACATCGACATGCCGCCTGTGTCCTTGTCGAACGTGTACAAGGTCATGCCCTTTTGATCGACCATCATGCCGTTCTTCATCATTGCCGGCTCGGCAGCGAGCGCGAGTGTCGGTAATGCCAGGGCAGCGGCCAACACCAAAGCTTTAAAGGATTGCGCGTATTGAGTCATGGAAACCTTCTTTTGTGGTTGTCAGGAATCGAACTTAAAGCGTAGTTCAGGATTGTGCTGACCGCCGCACGACTAAAATACTGTCACACGACTGCAATAATTCCGTTATCTAATGCGGCGCAAGACAGTTAAATGACAAGAGGATTAAGGCATGGTTGGCAGGAGTATTCTGATCGTCGACGACGAAGCGCCCATTCGCGAAATGATCGCCGTTGCGTTGGAAATGGCCGGCTATGACTGCCTGGAGGCCGAGAACTCCCAACAGGCCCACGCCATTATTGTCGACCGTAAACCGGACCTGATCCTGCTCGACTGGATGCTGCCCGGCACCTCGGGCATCGAGTTGGCCCGGCGCCTGAAGCGCGATGAGCTGACCGGGGACATCCCGATCATCATGCTCACTGCCAAGGGCGAAGAGGACAACAAGATCCAGGGCCTGGAAGTCGGCGCCGATGACTACATCACCAAGCCGTTTTCCCCACGTGAGCTGGTTGCGCGTCTAAAAGCCGTGCTGCGTCGCGCCGGCCCTACCGATGGCGAAGCGCCGATCGAAGTCGGCGGCCTGCTGCTGGACCCGATCAGCCACCGCGTGACCATCGACGGCAAACCCGCCGAGATGGGCCCGACCGAATACCGCTTGCTGCAATTTTTCATGACACACCAGGAACGTGCCTACACCCGCGGGCAATTGCTCGATCAGGTCTGGGGCGGCAATGTGTATGTCGAAGAGCGCACCGTCGACGTGCATATCCGTCGTTTGCGTAAAGCGCTCGGCGATGCCTATGAGAATCTGGTACAAACCGTGCGTGGCACTGGTTATCGCTTTTCCACCAAAGCCTGAGCCGGCCCTTACTTGCTCGACAAGCTGACAAGGACGCATGTTTAAGTGAACCAAAACTGGCATGGCACTCTGATCCGCCACATGCTGTTGCTGGTCACCGGCTGCCTGGTGATCGGCCTGATCACAGGCGCATACGGCTGGAGCCTGGCCGCAGGCCTGGGAATTTATCTGGCCTGGACCCTCAAACAATTGCTGCGTCTGCACGAGTGGCTACGCCTGCAAAAACCCGACGAAGCGCCGCCCGATGGCTACGGCCTGTGGGGTGAAGTGTTCGACAGCATCTACCACCTGCAACGCCGCGATCAGCGCGTGCGCGGACGCCTGCAAGCGGTGATCGACCGGGTTCAGGAATCCACCGCAGCGTTGAAAGACGCAGTGATCATGCTCGACAGCGACGGCAACCTGGAATGGTGGAACCGCGCCGCCGAAACCCTGCTGGGCCTCAAGACCCCGCAGGACAGCGGTCAGCCGGTAACCAATCTGGTGCGTCATCCGCGCTTCAAGGAATACTTCGAGCAGGACAGCTACGCCGAGCCGCTGGAAATCCCCTCGCCGACCAACGACCGGATGCGGATTCAGCTGTACATCACCCGTTACGGCAACAACGAGCACTTGATGCTGGTGCGCGACGTCACCCGCATTCATCAGCTTGAGCAAATGCGCAAAGACTTCATCGCCAACGTCTCCCACGAACTGCGCACGCCATTGACGGTGATCTGCGGCTACCTGGAAACCCTGCTCGACAACGTCGAAGAAGTGAATCCGCGCTGGAGCCGTGCGTTGCAGCAAATGCAGCAACAAGGCGGGCGCATGCAGACGTTGCTCAACGACTTGCTGCTATTGGCCAAGCTCGAAGCCACCGATTACCCGTCGGACAACCAACCGGTGCCGATCGACAGCCTGCTGCAATCGATCAAGAGCGATGCCCAGGCGCTGTCCGGGCAGCGCAACCAGCGCATTACCCTGGAAGCCGATCCGTCGATTCTGCTCAAGGGCAGTGAAGCGGAGCTTCGCAGCGCGTTCTCGAACCTGGTGTTCAACGCGGTCAAATACACCCCGGACGGCGGCAATATCCGCATCCGCTGGTGGGGTGACGAGCAAGGCGCGCACCTCAGCGTGCAGGACTCGGGGATTGGCATCGACAACAAACACCTGCCGCGCCTGACCGAACGCTTCTACCGTGTCGACTCCAGCCGCAACTCCAATACCGGCGGCACCGGGCTAGGCCTGGCTATCGTCAAACACGTTTTATTACGACATCGCGCGCGAATGGAGATCAGCAGCGTGCTGGGTCACGGCAGCACGTTCACCTGCCATTTCGCGCCGGCACAGGTGACAAAATCGCAGGTCAACTCGTTGACCGACTAGCGCGAACGTTGACTGAACACTAGGCAATCGCCCTGTCAGCCGCTACATTGGCTGACTTTGGCCTGCCTTTCAGGCTCGGCAATCCCCCTTCTTTTCGAATATACGGAACCCGCAAAACTCCATCATGGACCCTTCCCCTGGCTTGACTCTCGTTTCACTCTTCGCCGATTTCGGCATGATTCTTTTTGCACTGATCCTGGTTTTGCTCAACGGTTTCTTCGTTGCGGCGGAATTTGCCATGGTCAAACTGCGCTCGACCAAGGTCGAGGCCATTGCCCATAAAAACGGCTGGCGCGGGCAGATCCTGCGCACCGTACACAGCAAGCTCGACGCCTACCTGTCCGCCTGCCAATTGGGTATTACCCTCGCCTCCCTGGGCCTGGGTTGGGTCGGTGAACCGGCGTTCGCACACTTGCTGACACCCCTGCTCAGTGCGGTGGGCGTAGAGTCCGCTGAAGTGGTCAAAGGCATATCGCTCTTTACCGCCTTCTTCATCATTTCCTACCTGCACATTGTGGTCGGCGAGCTGGCGCCAAAATCCTGGGCGATCCGTAAACCCGAGTTGCTGTCGCTGTGGACCGCAGTGCCGCTGTACCTGTTCTATTGGGCAATGTACCCGGCCATTTACCTGCTCAACGCCAGCGCCAACACCATCCTGCGGATCGCCGGCCAAGGCGAACCCGGCCCGCATCACGACCACCATTACAGCCGTGAAGAACTGAAACTGATCCTGCACTCCAGCCGTGGCCAGGACCCGAGCGACCAAGGCATGCGCGTACTCGCCTCGGCCGTGGAGATGGGCGAGCTGGAAGTGGTCGACTGGGCCAACTCCCGGGAAGACCTGGTGACGCTGGAGTTCAACGCGCCGCTCAAGGAAATCCTCGCGCTGTTCCGTCGCCACAAATTCAGCCGCTACCCGGTGTACGACAGCGAACGCCAGGAGTTCGTCGGCCTGCTGCACATCAAGGACCTGCTGCTGGAACTGGCGGCGCTGGACCACATTCCCGAGTCATTCAACCTGGCCGAGCTGACGCGCCCATTGGAGCGCGTATCGCGCCATATGCCGCTGTCGCAGTTGCTGGAGCAATTTCGCAAGGGCGGTTCGCACTTCGCCGTGGTTGAAGAGGCCGACGGCAATATCATCGGCTACCTGACCATGGAAGACGTGCTGGAGGTGCTGGTCGGCGACATCCAGGACGAACATCGCAAGGCCGAACGCGGGATTCTCGCTTACCAGCCGGGCAAGTTGCTGGTGCGTGGTGACACACCCCTGTTCAAGGTCGAACGCCTGCTGGGCATCGATCTGGACCACATCGAAGCCGAAACCCTCGCCGGGCTGGTCTACGAAACCCTGAAACGGGTGCCGGAAGAGGAAGAAGTGCTGGAAGTCGAAGGTTTGCGGATCATCATCAAAAAGATGAAAGGTCCGAAAATCATATTGGCCAAGGTGTTGATGCTCGACTAGTGCCCGGCACCTGATCGGCGTCGATCCCATCGCGAGCAAGCTC
Source organism: Pseudomonas sp. GW822-FHT02D10 (assembly GCF_058802345.1). NCBI lineage: Bacteria > Pseudomonadati > Pseudomonadota > Gammaproteobacteria > Pseudomonadales > Pseudomonadaceae > Pseudomonas > Pseudomonas sp. GW822-FHT02D10. The sequence goes on along the minus strand of NZ_JBXAOB010000002.1, from coordinate 244,793 downwards.
GCTCCCACACTGATTCGGTGTTACTCCGGTTTCCCGGCAAAACACAAATCCCCTGTGGGAGCGAGCTTGCTCGCGATAGCGCCAGCTCGGGCAACACATCATTGTTTGCCGAGCGCAAAGTTTGGCAAGCTGCCCACCGGCTGGTTGAACTGATACGGAATCGACACCAGCCCCAGCCCGCTATTGCGCTGCACCACGAAGTGCAGGTGCGGCCCGCTGCTGTTGCCGGTATTGCCCGACAGCGCCAACGCACTGCCGACCGCTACTCGCTGACCTTCCCGAACACACACCGAACCGCGCTTCAGGTGCAGGTACACGCCCATGGTCCCGTCATCGTGCAGCACCCGCACGAAATTGCCGGACGGGTCGGTGCCACGTCCGCTCTGGCTGTTTTCGGTCTTCACCACCACCCCGCCGCGCGCCGCAATGATCGGTGTGCCTTCAGGCATGGCGATGTCCATGGCGTAACGGTTCTTGACCCCAAAGTGGCTGTATCGACCATTGGGGCCTTGAGTCAGGTAAAACGGCCCGCCACGCCACGGCAGCGGATACCGGTAGGCCTGCGTGGTGCCTGCAGGGTCGCCCAGGGAATAACTGAACTTCGGGGTATAGACCAGCGGCCTGCCGGGCGCAATCGCCGTGAGCAACGCCAGACGTGTATTGCTGCGCGCTGGCAGCACACGGCGGATCGGCAACGACGGCGCCCCCCGGACATTCTTCAGCTCACCGAAACTCAACTCGACCTCTACCGGCGCATACAGATCATTGCGCGCGAACACGCTGTGCACGCCCTGCTGCTGCTTGATATCCAGATGAACCTGGCGCTCAAGGTGCTCGTCCATCCGGTCGCGGAACACAAATATCCGTGCGCCATGTGATGGGCGATCACTGTAGGAAACCACTCCGGTGACGCTCGTGGATTTATAAATAGTGATGGCCACGGCCGAGGTAGAGGCCATGAAAAGACCACAGAGGAACAGCAATCGCGCGAGCATGGGCAAAGTTCTGTCGAGGAAGGCCTTAGAAGCAGCCTAGCAGCCAGAATGGCCCCGTGTAGTCGGCAGATGTTTCAAATGATCGTTCCCAAGCCTTGTGTAAAACGATCAACTGACTGCATCAGGCCAGCTGAAGTGGCCCAGGTGGCTGCGGGTTGAAACAGATATCAACGCCCAATCGAGCGGCATCTGACAAATTTACCAGTGCATCCAGCGAGAACTTGTCGATCTTGCCGTTGAGCACATCATTGAGCCGGGGCTGAGTGATGCCCAGGCGTTTGGCCGCATCCTTTTGCGGCAACTCCCAGGCACGAATGGTTTTGCACAGTTCCTGCATCAGCCTGGAACGCAGGCGCATGTTGGCCGCTTGTTGTGGAGTGTCTTCCAGTGCATCCCAGACACTGGTGAAACGCTCGGCTTGAATCTGACGTTCGGTCATGGTGTTCAACCTATTTCCTGCAATCTGGCGCGTGCCAGTTCGATATCCCGAGTTTCGGTTTTTTGTGTGGTTTTACGCAGCGTATGCAATACATAAATCGCTTCCGGTCGGTTGACCACGTAAAACACCCGAAACGCCCCTGATTCTTCGGCAATCCTGACCTCATTGACGCCTCGCCCGACAGTTTTCATTGGCCTCCAGTCAAAGGGCTCTTCACCCTGCTGCAAGAGATCCAGTTGAAAACCGGCCGCGCGTCGCGCATCGAGCGGAAAAGCTTTGAGGTCCTTAAGTGCACTCCCTACAAACACCACATCCTTGTGTCTTGGCATCGACGCCTCCTGTTGCTGACAGGAAAAGCGTAATCACGATTACCCAAGACTGCCGCTTCGGGTTGTTTCAAGGCATGGCAGAAAAGCACGCCGACGCGAGGTCGTTATCAATAGCCTATATCAAAACAGATATAAAACAAGATGCACATCGGGAATCCGATGCACGGATGCACAGCAAAAAATCGCCACCTTCAACAGCTCACTCAAAAGCAGCCGAAGATAGCGATCTATTAGACGCGACGCTTACGCGCCCGGTACGAAATGCTTCTGCGCCGTACCACGGGCAATCAGGCGGGAAATGTAGTCGAGCTTTTGGGCGTCTTGGTCGACGAAGCGGAAAGTCAATTGCAGCCAGTCGCTGTCGGGTTTCGGCTCGTGGGCGACGATGGCGTGCAGGTAGCCATTCAGGCGTGCAACTTCGGCATTGTCGCCTTGCTCCAGGTCGAGCACGGCGCTGTCGAGCACTTGCGGCAGGGTGTCGGTGCGCTTAACGACCAACAACGCTTCCTTGAGGCTCAAGGCTTTGATCACGCATTGCTGAGTGCCGTTGGGCAAACGCAGTTGACCTTGGCCACGACCGCCGGCCGGGGCCGCGGCAGGCGCCTTGACCGGTGGGCTGTTGAGCAGGCCGCGAGAGGGCGCAGCAGCCGGGGCCGGTGCAGCGGCGGCAGGCTTGGCAAACGGATTGGCCGGGGCTGCGACAGGTGCAACAACTGCAGCCTTGCCGCCCGTGAGCGCGCTGAGGGAGTCGTTGCCGAACGCCGAATTCATCTTGGTGGGCGCGCTGTTCATCAAGGTGTCGAGTTTGCCGACCTTGTTCAGCGCCTGCTTGACCTTGGTCAGCAGCTGCTCGTTGGTGAAAGGCTTGCTGACATAGCCGGAGACGCCGGCCTGGATCGCCTGAACCACGTTTTCCTTGTCGCCACGGCTGGTGACCATGACGAACGGCATGCTCTTGAGATTGTCCTGCTCGCGACACCAGGTCAGCAGTTCGAGGCCAGACATTTCCGGCATTTCCCAGTCGCACAGCACCAGGTCGAACGTTTCACGCGCCAACAGGGCCTGAGCCTTTTTGCCGTTGACCGCGTCTTCGATCCGAATGCCCGGGAAGTAGTTGCGCAGGCACTTCTTCACCAGGTCACGGATGAACGAAGCGTCATCAACCACCAACACACTGACCTTACTCATCAACCACCCCTTTAAAAAATCCCGGCAAGCATAACGCCTTGCTGATGGCACTTTGCCAAAACTCTTCAGTCACGCCGGGACTTTTTTCGTTCGCGGGTGCTATGAATTGCAAAACCGCAAACAAAAACGCCCGGCCAAAGGGCCGGGCGCTTTACTTGGGCAATCTTACTTATCGTCAGCTTTGCCCGGAACATTAGCGCTTTCGGCACTTGTGCCTTCAACTTCTTCCTTCATGCGCTTGAGGCCCAGATGACGGACGTCGGTACCGCGCACCAGGTAAATCACCAGCTCGGAAATATTGCGCGCGTGGTCGCCGATCCGCTCCAGCGAACGCAGCACCCAGATGATGCTCAAGACCCGCGAGATAGAGCGTGGGTCTTCCATCATGTAGGTCGCCAGCTCGCGCAGTGCGGTCTTGTATTCACGGTCGATGATCTTGTCGTACTGGGCCACCGACAACGCCAGCTCGGCGTCGAAGCGAGCGAAGGCGTCCAGCGCGTCGCGAACCATGTTGCGTACCTGGTCGCCGATATGACGAACTTCGACGTAACCCCGCGGGGCCTCGCCTTCTTCGCACAGCTGGATGGCACGGCGGGCGATTTTAGTCGCTTCGTCACCGATGCGTTCCAGGTCGATGACCGACTTGGAGATGCTGATGATCAGCCGCAAATCGGACGCGGCCGGCTGACGACGGGCCAGGATGCGCAGGCATTCTTCGTCGATGTTGCGTTCCATCTGGTTGATCTGGTCGTCGATTTCGCGCACTTGCTGGGCCAGGCCCGAGTCCGCTTCGATCAGTGCAGTGACCGCGTCATTGACCTGCTTCTCGACCAGCCCGCCCATGGCCAGGAGGTGGCTGCGCACTTCCTCGAGCTCAGCGTTGAACTGCTGGGAGATGTGGTGGGTAAGGCCTTCTTTACTAATCATGTTGGCGTCCTTGGAGCGTCCGGTAAGGTGCGGTCTACCGCAGCGATGGTTAAGCGAGCAACGCTAGCGGCATCCTAGCCATAACGACCGGTGATGTAGTCTTCGGTCTGCTTCTTCGCCGGATTGGTGAACAGGGTATCGGTGTCGCCGAATTCCACCAGTTTGCCCATGTACATGAACGCCGTGTAGTCGGAAACCCGCGCGGCCTGTTGCATGTTGTGGGTCACGATGACGATGGTGAACTTGGATTTCAGTTCGTAGATCAGTTCTTCGACTTTCAGCGTCGAGATCGGGTCGAGTGCCGAGCACGGCTCATCGAGCAGCAGCACTTCCGGCTCCACCGCGATGGTACGAGCAATCACCAGACGTTGCTGCTGACCACCGGACAAGCCCAGTGCCGACTCGTGCAGACGGTCTTTCACTTCATCCCACAGTGCCGCGCCCTTCAACGCCCATTCGACCGCTTCGTCGAGCACACGCTTTTTGTTGATGCCTTGAATACGCAGGCCGTAGACCACGTTTTCATAAATGGTTTTCGGGAACGGGTTCGGCTTCTGGAACACCATGCCGACGCGACGACGCAGTTCGGCCACGTCTTCGCCCTTGCGGTAGATGTTGTTGCCGTACAGGTTGATCTCACCTTCGACACGGCAGCCATCGACCAGATCGTTCATCCGGTTGAAGGTGCGCAGCAGCGTTGACTTGCCGCAACCGGACGGACCGATGAACGCGGTCACGCGCTGCTTGGGAATGTTCATGCTGACGTCGTACAGCGCTTGTTTGTCGCCGTAGAACAGGCTCAGGCTCGGCACTTCGATGGCCACGGTTTCCTGGTCCAGGTTCAGGCTCTGCTTGTCGCGACCCAGGGCCGACATGTTGATGCCGTGGGTATGTGTTTCGTGCTGCATGGGAAACTCCCTGTGCTAACAAATTCGGTTCGGTTTTTGTGGGAGCGAGCTTGCTCGCGATTTGGGCAACTCGGTTCACTTGAAACCGCGGCGATGCCATCGCGAGCAAGCTCGCTCCCACAGAAAAATCAGTGCTGCATGAAATCAGCTATCCAAAGCTTTGTATTTCTCGCGCAGGTGGTTACGAATCCACACTGCCGACAGGTTGAGCGTAGCGATTACCAGCACCAGCAGCAGCGCCGTGGCGTACACCAGCGGCCGCGCGGCTTCGACGTTCGGGCTTTGGAAGCCGACGTCATAAATATGGAAGCCCAAGTGCATGATCTTCTGGTCAAGGTGCAGGTACGGGTAGTTGCCGTCTACCGGCAGCGACGGCGCCAGTTTCACCACACCCACCAGCATCAGCGGCGCCACTTCACCGGCGGCGCGAGCCACGGCGAGGATCATCCCGGTCATCATCGCCGGGCTGGCCATTGGCAGCACGATCTTCCACAGGGTTTCAGCCTTGGTTGCGCCGAGGGCCAGCGAGCCTTCACGCACGGTGCGAGGAATCCGCGCCAGACCTTCTTCGGTGGCTACGATCACCACCGGCACCGCCAGCAGCGCCAGGGTCAGCGAGGCCCAGAGCAGACCCGGCGTACCGAAGGTCGGCGCCGGCAAGGCTTCAGGGAAGAACAACCGGTCAACCGAGCCGCCGAGGACGTAAACGAAGAAGCCCAGACCGAACACGCCGTAAACAATCGCCGGAACGCCTGCCAGGTTGTTCACCGCGATGCGGATCAACCGGGTCATCGGCCCCTGGCGTGCATATTCACGCAGGTAGACCGCCGCCAGTACGCCGAACGGGGTGACGATCATCGCCATGATCAAGGTCATCATCACGGTGCCGAAGATTGCCGGGAAGATCCCGCCTTCAGTGTTGGCTTCACGCGGGTCGTCGCTGAGGAATTCCCAGACCTTGTTGAAGTAGAAGCCCAGCTTGGTCAGGTAGCTCATGGCGTTCGGCTGGTAGGCATGAACCACTTTGCCGATGCTGATTTCGAGTTCTTTGCCGTTGGCATCGCGAGCGGTCAGGCTGTCGCGGTTGAACTGCGTGTGCAGGTCACTCAAGCGCACTTCAACATCTTTATAACGGGCGTTCAGTTCAGCGCGTTCGGCGTCCATGTAGGCCTGCGCGGCCGCATCAAGCTTGCCTTCCAGCTCCAGTTTGCGACCGTGCAGGCGAACACGCTCAAGCCCGGCGTTGATCGCACCGATGTCGGTTTTTTCCAGGTTCTTGAGCTGCGCTGCGAGCCCGTTGACCCGGTCCACCCGCGCTTGCAGCTCTGGCCAGGCCGCTTCGCCTTCAGCGATGACCTTGCCGTCCTGTTTGACGTTGAGCAGGTAGCCGTAGTAATTGCCCCACTCACGACGCTCGATGGTCATCAACTCTGGCGGATTGCTCTGGTTGGTCAGCCACTCGCCGACGATCCAGGTGAAGTCGTTGCCGTTGATATCACGGTTACCGACCTTGATCAGCTCGCGGGTCATGAATTCCGGACCTTGATCCGGCACTGGCAAACCCGCGGTTTTCAGACGCTCACGCGGTACTTCTTCCTTCTGTACCACTTCGCCGATGACGACATGGTTGGCCTGGCCCGGCACGTCGTAGCTGGCGTGCATCAGGTCAGCCGGCCAGAAGTGACCCAGACCACGCACGGCAATCACCGCCAGCAAACCAATGGTCATGATGACCGCGATGGACACCGCGCCACCGCTGATCCAGACGCCGGGGGCGCCGCTCTTGAACCATCCTTTCAGGGAGTTCTGTTTCACAGACTTCTACCTTTCTTAAAGCGACGAGTATTTCTTGCGCAGACGCTGACGGATCAGCTCCGCGAGGGTGTTCATGATGAAGGTGAACAACAGCAGCACCAGCGCCGAGAGGAACAGCACGCGGTAGTGACTGCCGCCGACTTCCGATTCGGGCATTTCCACCGCGACGTTGGCGGCCAGAGTGCGCAGACCTTCGAACAGGTTCATTTCCATGACTGGGGTGTTACCGGTGGCCATCAACACGATCATGGTTTCCCCGACCGCACGGCCCATGCCGATCATCAGTGCCGAGAAAATGCCCGGGCTAGCGGTGAGGATCACCACGCGGGTCATGGTCTGCCATGGCGTAGCACCGAGGGCCAGGGAACCGAGGGTCAAACCGCGAGGCACGCTGAACACGGCGTCTTCAGCGATCGAGTAGATATTCGGGATCACTGCAAAGCCCATGGCCAGACCGACCACCAGTGCGTTGCGCTGGTCGTAAGTGATGCCCAGGTCGTGGGAGATCCACATGCGCATGTCACCGCCGAAGAACCAGGTTTCCATGTACGGGCTCATGTACAGCGACAACCAGCCCACAAACAGAATCACCGGGATCAGGATCGCGCTTTCCCAGCCGTCCGGCACTTTCAGGCGAATCGACTCGGGCAGGCGACTGAAGATGAAACCGGCCACCAGAATGCCAATCGGCACGAGCATCAACAGGCTGAAAATGCCCGGCAAGTGTCCTTCCACATACGGTGCGAGGAACAGGCCGGCGAAGAAGCCGAGGATCACCGTCGGCATCGCTTCCATCAACTCGATGACTGGTTTGACCTTGCGGCGCATGCCCGGAGCCATGAAGTAAGCGGTGTAAATCGCTGCCGCTACCGCCAGCGGTGCCGCCAGCAACATTGCGTAGAACGCGGCTTTCAGCGTACCGAACGTCAGCGGCGAGAGGCTCAGCTTGGGTTCGAAGTCAGTGTTGGCGGCGGTCGATTGCCAGACGTATTTAGGCTCGTCGTAGTTTTCGTACCAGACCTTGCTCCACAAAGCGCTCCACGAAACTTCCGGGTGCGGGTTGTCGAGCAGCAGCGGTTGCAGCTTGCCGCCCTGCTCCACGATGACGCGGTTGGCACGCGGCGACAGACCGAAGATGCCCGCACCATTGACCACCTGGTCCACCAGCAAGGTGCGGTGGGCGGTGCTGTGGAACACGCCGAGCTTGCCGGCAGTGTCGAGGGCGATGAAGCCTTTGCGACGTTCTTCGGCGGTGATTTCAATGATCGGCGTGGTGCCCATCTGGAAGGTACGGATCTGTTTCAGGCGTTGTTCGCCATCGGTATCGCGAGCCATGAACCACTGGGCCAGGCCACCCTTGGAGTTACCGATGATCAGCGAGATACCGCCCACCAGCTGGGTCGCGGCAGTCACTTGGGCTTCGCCGTCATCCAGCAGTTTGTAGCGACCGTTGAGGCTCTTGTCGCGCAGGCTGAAGACGTCGGCCTGGGCGCGGCCGTTGACCACATACAGCCACTGCTGACGCGGGTCGACGAAGATGTTCTTCACCGGCTCGGTCATTTGCGGCAGCTCGATACGCTTCTGCTCGTTGGTGACCTCACCGGTCATCATGTTTTCTTCGCTGCTCAGCGACAGTACGTGCAGCTGCGAACCGGTGGAGCCGGCCAGCAGCAGAGTCGATTCGGTCGCATTGAGGCTGACGTGCTCCAGGGCACCGCCCTGCTCGTTCAACGCAATCGGTGTTTCGCCGTATGGGTATTCGATGGCCGGCGAGATGGTTTTCTTGCCTTCCGGGTAACTGACTTTATAGGTGTGACGGAATACCAGTGCCTGGCCGTTGGACAACCCCACGGCTACCAGCGGATGACCGGGCTGGTCTTCAGCAATCGACGTTACGCTGGTGCCCGCCGGAATCGGCAGGTCAACGCGGCGCAGTTCAGCACCACTGTCGAGGTCAAAGAACAGCATCTGGCCTTTGTCGGAAACCCGCATGGCGACCTGGTTCTGCTCTTCGAGGGAGATCATCAGCGGTTTGCCGGCGTCTTGCATCCAGGCCGGGGTGATCGCGTCCTTGGAAGTCAGGCTGGCGCCCTGGAACAGTGGCGCAACGACGTAGCCAAGGAAGAAGAAGATCAGCGTGATCGCACCGAGGACGGCAAGGCCGCCGACGAAAACGTACCAGCGGGTCAGGCGATCCTTGAGCGCGCGCATACGGCGCTTGCGTTGTAGCTCAGGCGTATTGAAGTCAATGCGCTTGGGGGGATTGGTAGTCATGTTGGAATTGGCCAGATCATTCATGCGCACACCCTAGCGATCCTGTATGACAGAAAGATGACAATGCAGTGACGCAGCAAAGCCGCCGCCCGTGTGAACTGGCAGCGGACAGAAATTTGGGGGTGTAGGAGCCGGCTCGCCGGCAGTGCAATCGACCTGGTCGACTGGCTCACCGCGGTGAGGCCATTCACCGCCAAACCGGCTCCTACTGAGTCAGGACTTCAGCCCTGACTCAGGGTGTTACTTTTTTACGACTTCAGCGCCGCCTTCTTGCAGACCCAGGTCAGCCAGTGCCTTGGCGGCAACTTTGGCTGGCAGTGGGATGTAGCCGTCTTTCACGACAACTTCCTGACCCTGCTTGGACAGAACCAGTTTCACGAACTCGGCTTCCAGCGGGGCCAGAGGCTTGTTCGGGGCTTTGTTGACGTAAACGTAGAGGAAACGCGACAGCGGGTATTTGCCGTTCAGAGCGTTTTCTTCGCTGTCTTCGATGAACTCGGTGCTGCCTTTCTTCGACAGGGCAACGGTTTTCACGCTGGCGGTCTTGTAGCCGATGCCCGAGTAACCGATACCGTTCAGCGAAGAGCTGATCGATTGCACGACCGAAGCCGAGCCTGGTTGTTCGTTGACGTTTGGCTTGTAGTCGCCTTTGCACAGGGCTTCTTCTTTGAAGTAGCCATAAGTGCCGGATACCGAGTTACGGCCGAACAGTTGAACTGGCTTGTTGGCCAGATCACCCTTCACGCCCAGGTCGGCCCAGGTTTTGACTTCTTCTTTAGCGCCGCACAGACGAGTCGAGGAGAAGATCGCGTCGACCTGTTCCATGGTCAGGTGCTGGATCGGGTTGTCCTTGTGCACGAACACGGCCAGGGCATCCACGGCAACCGGGATAGCGGTTGGCTTGTAGCCGTACTTCTGCTCAAAGGCAGCCAGTTCGGTGTCCTTCATCTTGCGGCTCATCGGGCCCAGGTTAGAGGTGCCTTCAGTCAACGCAGGTGGCGCAGTGGCGGAGCCAGCGGCCTGAATCTGGATGTTTACGTTCGGGTATTCTTTTTTGTAGTTCTCAGCCCACAGGGTCATGAGGTTGGCCAGGGTATCGGAACCGACGCTGGACAGGTTGCCCGACACACCGGTGGCCTTTACATAAGGCTTAATAGCCGGGTCAACACCAGCAGCGACCGCATTGGCGGTTGCAACGCCAGCAGCGACAAAAGTCATTGCCACCATCAAACGCTTCAGTTTCATGCCTTACTCCTAGCAAATAGGGTGTGTTAAGTCGGGGCCAAGTATCGGCAGGCCGTATGAACACTCTATGACTCGAATGTGACAATTAGATGAAAGGCCAGCACTCCGTAAGAAGGCTGGCCTTTCAGGTGAGGCGTTGATGGTGATATCGCCAAGATCGCAGCCTGCGGCAGCTCCTACGCCAGATCGGTGAACGCCCTGTAGGAGCTGCCGAAGGCTGCGATCGTTTGATTCAGCGGTTCTTCTTCCAGAGGTAACCACCCACCACGATGCCGATGCTGCAGATGATTGCCACATAGTAGGCAGGCCCCATCGGACTTTCCTTGAGCAGCAAGGTGACGACCATCGGGGTCAGGCCGCCGAAGATCGCGTAGGCCAGGTTGTAGGAGAACGACAGGCCACTGAAACGCACCACCGCCGGGAACGCCTTGACCATCACGAACGGCACTGCGCCAATGGTGCCGACGAACAGGCCGGTCAGCGCGTACAGCGGGAACAGCCAGTCGGGGTGATTGAACAGGCTGTGGTAGAAGGTCCAGGAAGTCGTCAGCAGCGCCGCACTGCCAAACACGAACACCCGACCAGCGCCGAAGCGATCCGCCAGCGCGCCGGAGGCCACGCAACCCAGGCTCAGGCACACGATGGCCACACTATTGGCTTGCAGCGCGGTCGTGGCCGAGAAGTGATAGATGGTTTGCAGCACGGTCGGGGTCATCAGAATGACTACGATGATCCCGGCCGACAGCAGCCAGGTCAGCAGCATCGAGAGGGCAATGGCGCCGCGATGGTCACGCAACACCGCACGCAGCGGCACTTCTTCGGCCAGCGCCTTGCGCAGTTGCAGCTCGGCGAACACCGGGGTTTCGTGCAGCCAGCGGCGCAGGTAGACCGAGAACAGGCCAAACACACCGCCAAGCAGGAACGGGATCCGCCAGGCGTAATCGGTCACCTGCTCAGGGGTATAAATACTGTTGATTGCGGTGGCGACCAGCGAGCCGAGCAGGATGCCGGCAGTCAGGCCAGACGTCAGCGTGCCGCAGGCGTAGCCGATGTGCCGCTGGGGCACGTGTTCGGAAACGAAGACCCAGGCCCCTGGCACTTCACCGCCAATCGCCGCGCCCTGGATCACTCGCATCAGCAGCAACAGGATCGGCGCCCACATGCCGACCTGCGCGTACGTCGGCAGCAAGCCCATGATCAGCGTCGGTACGGCCATCATGAAAATGCTCAGGGTGAACATTTTCTTGCGCCCCAGCAGGTCGCCGAAGTGCGCCATGACAATGCCGCCCAGTGGCCGCGCCAGGTAACCGGCGGCAAAGATGCCGAAGGTCTGCATCAGCCGCAGCCACTCGGGCATGTCCGCCGGGAAGAACAACTTGCCGACGACCGTGGCGAAGAACACGAAGATGATGAAGTCGTAAAACTCCAGCGCCCCGCCCAAGGCAGATAGCGACAGCGTCTTGTAGTCGTTGCGGGTCAAGGGGCGTGCAGATTGCGCGGATGTCGCTAGGCTCGATGGCGCGGTGGTCATGGCAAGGGCTTCTCTTATAGTCAGATCCGCAACCCCAACAACGCTGGCAGGGGCTTGGGCAGGTTTGGCACGATAACAAATTGTTTGAAAAAGCACAGGGAAGCGCGTATTTGGCCGTCAAAATGAGAACCGGGTGGTCGTCGTGCGGTCTACCGACCGATATACTCGCAACTTGCAACACATTGAAAGGGTTGCTGTGCGAAAACGCCGTTGGCTTCAATCAGCCGGTTTCGCAGAGTTTCCCTGTTAGTGCGCCTTATGGAAAACGTGACGAACGTAGTATGTTCGGGCTGAATCGTTTTTCCCAAGACGGCTATTCACCCGCTGCACATTCGAAGAGTTACGGGTCAGAGGCACCCCCGGCATGATAGAGCTCGAACAAGAAGATCCTATTCCGCAAGGCGATCTGGCCCTGCAAATCACCGCGCTTCCCCGCGAAACCAACGGCTTTGGCGATATTTTCGGCGGCTGGCTGGTGTCACAGATGGACTTGGCCGGTACGGCGATGGCCAGCAAGGTCGCGGGCGGACGCGTCGCCACCGTGGCGATCGATCGCATGGCCTTCCTGGTGCCGGTCGCCGTGGGCGCGCAGCTGTCCTTCTATACCCAGGCAACGGAAATTGGCCGTAGCTCGATCAAGATGATGGTCGAGGTCTGGAGCGACGATCCGTTGTCCAGCGAATGGCGTAAAGTCACGGAAGCGGTGTTCGTGTTCGTCGCCATCGATGGCAGCGGCCGCACCCGTTCGGTTCCGCCTAGAGCTCGTTAAACCCGGCGGCCGTCTGCGGTCCATTGCTGTCATTGATCCTGAACGAGATGTGCAACATGCCTACTCCCAACGTTGAAGCCGTGAAACTGGATGAACTGAACTGCTGGCGGATCCGCCACGGTCAGGCCGAATTGCTGGTGGCCCAGCAAGGCGCGCACATCCTCAGTTATCAACTGGCCGGGCAACCGCCGCTGATCTGGCTCAACGATGAGGCGGTATTCAAAACCGGCAAGAGCATCCGCGCAGGTGTTCCCGTGTGCTGGCCGTGGTTTGGCAATCTGGACCGCAACCCGCCGAGCGTTCAGGCGATGCGCGTCAGCGATCAACCCGCTACCGCCCATGGGCTGGTGCGGGCGATGGACTGGGAGCTGGGCGCGATTGAAGCCGAAGGCGAAAGCCTGAAGGTCGAATTTGTACTGCCATACCCTGAAGCTGGTCTGCCGGGATGGCCGCATCAGGTCGATTTGACGCTGAGCATTCGTCTTGATGAGCAATTGCACATCAACCTGACCAGCCACAATCGCGGCGCTGACAACGTGAGCATCAGCCAGGCGCTGCACAGCTACTTCGCGGTCAGCGATGTACGCAACGTGCATGTCGAAGGCCTGGACGGGCTGAGCTACATCGAAACCCTCGATAACTGGAAAACCGTCACTCAGACCGGCGATCTGCGTTTTGCCGGGGAAACCGACCGGATTTACCTGGATACACCGACGCAATTGAGCATCGTCGATTCTGCCTGGGAACGGCGCATCGACCTGACCAGCAGCGGCTCGCGCTCGGCGGTGATCTGGAACCCGTGGATCGCGCGTGCAGCGCAATTCAGTGACATGGCCGACGATGGCTGGCAGCGCATGCTGTGCATCGAAACGGCGAATGTGATGGATGACATCGTGAATCTGGCACCGGGTGCGAGCCATACCTTGGGCGTGAGTATCGCCAGCAAACCTCTATAAGCAACACTACAAAACCATTGTGGGAGCGAGCTTGCTCGCGATGAGGCCATAACATCCAACATCCCTGTTGACTGTTAAACCGCCATCGCGAGCAATCGAGCGTCGACCGGCTGCTCCCACATTTGATCAGTGCCAAGCCAGCTGGCGCGTTACAAATCCGACTCTTTGACCACCCGCACTTTCGCCGCATCCAGCGCATAGGCCGCGTCGGCAAGGTCGTTGTTGACCTTCTCGATCTTCAGCGTGCCGGTGACCCAGAGCGGTGTGTAGATATCGTCCAGCTTCAAGCCCTTCGGATAACGTACCAACACCAACTGGTTAGGCGGTGGTGGCGGCACGTGGATGCAGGCGCCAGGGTAAGGCACCAGGAAAAACAGCGTGCTGCGACCCTTGCCGTCAGTTTCCAACGGCACGGGATAACCACCGATACGGATGTTCTTGTCGTTCATCGACGCCACGGTTTTGGTCGAATACATCACCGCCGGCAAGCCCTTGCTCTGCTTCATGCCACCCTTGTCGGTAAAGGTGCCGTTGGCTTCGGGCGAGTTGTGGTCGATTTCAGGCATGGCCTCAAGAGCTTTCTGGTCCGACTTGGGCATCAGTTCGAGCCAGTCGGTTTCCGGCAGTTCGCCGGCATGGGCCAGGCCAGTGCCCAGCAGAAGGAGAGTCAGCAGAAGACGGCGCATGAATGTGCTCGGCAAAAGGAAGTCAGTAAGTCGTCGAGCATTCTAGCCCTCCCCGCACGCAGAGCAGAGAGGGCTTTGTCGCTTGAATCAGCTCTTTTTGATGAGGCCGTAGATCACCAGCAGGATGATCGCACCCACCAGCGCACCAATGAAACCCGCACCTTGGCCAGCCTGATAGATACCCAGCGCCTGACCACCGTAAGTCGCGGCCAGCGAACCGCCGATGCCGAGCAGGATGGTCATGATCCAGCCCATGCTGTCGTCACCTGGTTTCAGGAAACGAGCCAGCAGACCAACGATCAAGCCGATGAAGATGGTTCCAATAATGTGCATGGCGTTTCCCTCTGAATGAACTGGACTGGATATGCCAAAGCCTAGTCAGACTTTGGCATCCTGCCATCAGAGAACGGCGGCGACCGAAGGTTCCGTCGCGGCCAGATGAAACTATTCGGCGATCAGCGCTTCGACCTTGAGGATCTGCTGTTCCAGCGTGGCCCTGTCGGTGCAACGCAGGTTGGCGTGACCGACCTTGCGGCCGACCTTGAACGCCTTGCCGTAGTGGTGCAGATGGCAATCAGCGATGGCGATGACCTTCTCCACCGGCGGCACAACGCCGATGAAGTTGAGCATCGCGCTCTCGCCGACCTTGGCGGTCGAGCCCAGCGGCAGGCCGGCAACGGCGCGCAAGTGGTTTTCGAACTGGCTGCACTCGGCACCTTCGGTGGTCCAGTGCCCGGAGTTATGCACGCGCGGGGCGATTTCGTTGGCCTTGAGGCCGCCGTCGACTTCAAAGAACTCGAATGCCATCACGCCGACATAGTCCAGTTGCTTGAGCACGCGGCTGGAGTAATCCTCGGCCAAGGCTTGCAGCGGGTGGTCGGTGCTGGCCACGGACAGTTTGAGAATGCCGCTGTCGTGGGTGTTGTGGACCAATGGGTAGAACTTCGTTTCGCCATCGCGGGCGCGCACGGCGATCAGCGAAACTTCACCGGTGAACGGCACGAAGCCTTCCAGCAAGCAGGCCACGCTGCCCAGTTCGGCGAAGGCGCCAACCACGTCGGCCGGCGTGCGCAGGACTTTCTGGCCCTTGCCGTCGTAACCCAGCGTGCGGGTTTTCAGCACCGCAGGCAGGCCGATGGTCGCTACCGCGGCTTCCAGATCGGCTTGCGACTGGATATCGGCGAAGGCCGGGGTTGGAATACCCAGGTCCTTGAACAGGCTCTTTTCGAACCAGCGATCACGGGCAATGCGCAGCGCTTCGGCACTCGGGTAAACCGGGACGAATTGCGACAGGAAGGCCACGGTTTCGGCCGGGACGCTTTCGAACTCGAAGGTCACCAGGTCGACTTCATCGGCCAACTGACGCAAGTGATCCTGATCGCCGTAATCGGCCCGCAGGTGCTCACCCAGCGCGGCTGCGCAGGCATCCGGCGCGGGGTCCAGAAAAGCGAAGTTCATTCCCAGCGGCGTACCTGCCAGGGCCAACATGCGACCCAACTGGCCGCCACCGATTACACCGATCTTCATCGTCAACAACCTCAGGCGATGCGTGGGTCTGGATTGTCCAGGACGCTGTCTGTCTGCTCGGCACGGAAGGTTTTCAGCACCGCGTGGAATTGCGGGTGCTTGGCGCCCAGGATACTCGCCGAAAGCAGCGCGGCGTTGATCGCGCCCGCCTTGCCGATGGCCAGGGTGGCAACCGGAATACCCGCTGGCATCTGCACGATCGACAGCAGCGAATCGACGCCCGAGAGCATCGACGACTGCACCGGAACGCCCAGCACCGGCAGGTGGGTCTTGGCCGCACACATGCCTGGCAAGTGGGCCGCGCCACCGGCACCGGCGATGATCACCTCGATGCCACGGGCCTCGGCCTCTTCGGCGTACTGGAACAGCAGGTCCGGGGTGCGGTGGGCAGAGACCACTTTCACCTCGTAAGGGATGCCGAGCTTTTCCAGCATATCGGCGGTGTGGCTAAGGGTGGACCAATCGGACTTGGAGCCCATGATCACGCCAACCAGTGCACTCATCGTCGTGCCTCTTCTCTCTGGGCGCCCGCAGGCGCGTCAAAAAACAACAAGCCACGCGGAATGCGTGGCTTGATTGTACGAATTATGGCCAGACGAGCCGGCCGAAGGCCGCGCAGTATACCGTAAAGAGGCAGATAAACAGCCCCCCGTGCGACCATCTGTCATGCGGCGCAAAGTGCCGGTTTTATTGACTTGAAGGTCAGAGAGATACAACACAAATCCACTGTGGGAGCGAGCTTGCTCGCGATGAGGCCATAACATCCAACATCCCTATTGACTGTTAAACCGCCATCGCGAGCAAGCTCGCTCCCACATTGGATCTATACCTGTCTCAAGAACCCGTCGTGCCCTGCGCCGCCCCACCTTCCAGCTTGCGCCACAACAACCGCACATTCGCCTTGCGCACCAACGCACAGCGGTACAGACGAATCTCCAGCGGCACATGCCATTGCGGGCCGCCGCAGACCACCAGTTCACCGCGCGCCAGTTCAGCGCGCACACTCAATTGCGGCACCCAGGCAATGCCCAACCCTTCGAGCGCCATGCTTTTCAGGCTGTCGGCCATGGCGGTTTCGTAGATGGTGGTGAAGCGCAGCGCACGCTGGCGCAGCAACATGTTCACCGAACGGCCGAGAAACGCACCGGCGCTGTAGGCCAGCAGCGGCACGCTGGCCTCGCCTTCGAGGTCAAACAGCGGTTTGCCATCGGCATCGGCCGCACAAACCGGGAGCATTTCGGTGTGGCCCAGATGCAGCGAGGGGAAAATCTCCGGGTCCATCTGCATGGCCGCATCCGGGTCGTAAAACGCCAGCATCAAATCGCAGCCGCCTTCGCGCAGGGCGTGCACGGCGTCGCCCACGTTGGTCGCTACCAGCCGCGTGGCAATGTTCAAGCCTTCGTTGCGCAGTTGCGCGATCCAGCGCGGAAAGAAACCCAAGGCCAGGGAGTGCGCGGCCGCGACTTGCATCACTTCGCCCTGCCCGCCTTCGAGGTGATGCAAATGCCGCAGCACTTCGCCGAGCTGCTCGACCACCGTGCGTGCCGTCACCAGAAACAGCTGCCCCGCCGCCGTCAATTCAATGGGCGTGCGCGAGCGATTGACCAGGGTCAGCCCCAGCGCGGCTTCCAGGCTGCGAATCCGCCGGCTGAACGCCGGCTGAGTCACGAAGCGCCGTTCGGCCGCCTGCGAGAAGCTACGGGTGGCGGCCAGGGCACTAAAGTCCTCGAGCCATTTGCTTTCCAGATTCATCACGTCCTCCCGGACACGCACCAATTTAGGTCACACGTTCACCGTGCACACGGCGTCACACGGGCATTATGCCGAATGTGCATAGGGCAGTGTTTAACAGCATTGGCCCAAAATTCTCCACAAGCCTAGCATTCGCAGCGTTCCGGCACAGACCGGGTCCATATCGAGATGATTTCTATCATGTCCTCCGCTGCATCTTTCCGCACAGAAAAAGACTTGCTTGGCGTACTCGACGTACCGGCTCAAGCGTATTACGGCATCCAGACCCTGCGAGCGGTGAACAACTTCCGCCTCTCCGGCGTTCCGATTTCGCATTACCCGAAGCTGGTTGTGGGCCTGGCCATGGTTAAACAGGCTGCTGCTGACGCCAACCGCGAACTGGGTCACCTGAGCGAAGCCAAGCACGCTGCCATCAGCGAAGCCTGTGCCCGTCTGATCCGCGGCGATTTCCACGAAGAGTTCGTGGTGGACATGATTCAAGGCGGCGCTGGCACTTCAACCAACATGAATGCCAACGAAGTCATCGCCAACATCGCGCTGGAGGCCATGGGCCACAGCAAGGGCGAATACCAATTCCTGCACCCGAACAACGACGTGAACATGGCGCAGTCGACCAACGACGCCTACCCGACGGCCATCCGCCTGGGTCTGCTGTTGGGTCACGACGCCCTGCTCGCCAGCCTCGACAGCCTGATCCAGTCGTTCGCTGCCAAAGGTGAAGAATTCAGCCATGTCCTGAAGATGGGTCGTACCCAGCTGCAAGACGCCGTGCCGATGACCCTTGGCCAGGAATTCCGCGCCTTCGCCACCACCCTGAGCGAAGACCTGGCACGCCTGAAAACACTGGCACCGGAACTGCTGACCGAAGTGAACCTGGGCGGCACCGCGATCGGCACTGGCATCAACGCCGACCCGCGCTACCAGCAACTGGCCGTTGAGCGTCTGGCACTGATCAGCGGTCAACCGCTGGTACCGGCCGCCGACCTGATCGAAGCCACTTCCGACATGGGCGCCTTCGTGCTGTTCTCCGGCATGCTCAAGCGCACCGCGGTCAAGCTGTCGAAGATCTGCAACGACTTGCGTCTGCTGTCCAGCGGCCCGCGCACCGGCATCAACGAAATCAACCTGCCAGCGCGTCAGCCAGGCAGCTCGATCATGCCAGGCAAGGTCAACCCGGTTATTCCGGAAGCCGTTAACCAGGTGGCCTTCCAGATCATCGGTAACGACCTGGCCCTGACCATCGCGGCCGAAGGCGGCCAGCTGCAACTAAACGTAATGGAGCCGTTGATCGCGTTCAAGATCTTCGACTCGATCCGCCTGCTGCAACGCGCCATGGACATGCTGCGCGAGCACTGCATCGTCGGCATCACCGCCAACGAAGCCCGCTGCCGTGAACTGGTCGAGCACTCGATCGGCCTGGTCACCGCGCTGAACCCGTACATCGGCTATGAAAACGCCACCCGCATCGCCCGTATCGCCCTTGAAAGCGGCCGCGGTGTGCTGGAACTGGTGCGCGAAGAAGGCTTGCTCGACGACGCCATGCTCGCCGACATCCTGCGCCCGGAAAACATGATTGCTCCGCGTCTGGTTCCGCTGAAGGCCTGACCAACGCTGTAGTACTGCTCACCAGGTCGAGGGACTAGACACCTCTCACCTTTTGAGGGCCTGGAGATTATTCTCCAGGCCCTTTTTTTTAACTCTTTTGCAACAACACAGAACCTGTGGGAGCGAGCCAGCTCGCGATGAACGATGACGCGGTTTTCCCGAAAAACCGCGGCGCCGGCATCGCGAGCAGGCTCGCTCCCACAAGAGCCTGACTCGAAAAAGTCAGGTGTTTCAAGGCTTCGTTTCATCGCTCGCACCACAACCGTGCAGACGGGCGCCGCACTGATAGGTATAGTGCCGCCCCTCTTCGCGTGAGCGGTCGTCGGTAACGAGGCCCAAACCCATGCGAAACCCGAACTAATAACAAACCCGCGATATGGAACCGGGACGAACTTCGCCCCACCTGTTGTGCCGTGCGCAGACTGGTGTAACGCGATGTATCTGACCGACCAGCATTTGCCTACACAAAAAACAGCGAGGAATACTCCATGCTCGAAGTCATTAACGACTTCCTCTCAGGGAAAGTACTGATCGTGCTCATTGTCGGGCTCGGTAGCTACTTCACGATCCGCTCGCGTTTCGTTCAGCTGCGTCACTTCTTCCACATGTTCTCGGTCTTCCGCGACAGCCTGCGCAGCAGCGCCGGTCAACTGAGTTCCTTCCAGGCCCTGATGCTCAGCCTTGCCGGCCGCGTCGGCGCAGGCAACATCGCCGGTGTCGGCATCGCCGTGACCCTTGGCGGTCCAGGTGCAGTGTTCTGGATGTGGGTGACCGCACTGGTCGGCATGTCCAGCAGCTTCTTCGAATGCTCCCTCGGCCAGCTCTACAAGCGCTGCGATTCCGAAGGCCAGTTCCGTGGCGGCCCGTCCTATTACATTCAGCACGGCCTGCAAAAACGCTGGCTGGGGATGATCATGGCATTCCTGCTGCTGGTCACCTTCGGCTTCGCCTTCAACGGCCTGCAAGCCCATGCCGTGACCCACTCGCTGAACAACGCCTTCGGCCTCGACACCACCTACACCGGCCTCGGTCTGGCGGTATTGCTGGGTCTGGTATTCGTCGGCGGGATCAAGCGCATTGCGGCGATCGCTGACCTGCTGGTGCCGGTCAAGACGCTGGTCTACATCGCCGTGACCCTCTACGTAATCGTGCTGCAGTTCGATCACGTGCCAGGCATGTTGATGACCATCGTCAAAAGCGCCTTCGGTCTGGACCAGGCCTTCGGCGGCCTGATCGGCAGCGCCATCATCATGGGCGTGAAGCGCGGCGTATTCGCCAACGAAGCCGGCCTGGGCAGCGCACCGAACGTGGCCGCTGTAGCCTCGGTCGAGCACCCGGTCGCACAAGGCGTGGTTCAGGCGTTCAGCGTGTTCCTCGACACTTTCGTGATCTGCACCTGCACCGCATTGCTGATTCTGCTGTCGGGTTTCTACACTCCAGGCTTCGAAGGTGACGGCATCGCCCTGACCCAGAACTCCCTGGCGGCAGTCGTCGGCGATTGGGGCCGGATGTTCATCAGCGTCGCGCTGGCGTTGTTCGTGTTCACCTCGATCCTCTACAACTATTACCTGGGCGAGAGCAACCTGCGCTTTTTGATCGGTGAAAACCGCAAGGCGTTGATCGGCTACCGCGCATTGGTACTGGTGCTGATCTTCTGGGGCGCTATCGAGAACCTCAGCACGGTGTTCGCGTTCGCCGACATCACCATGACCATGCTCGCGTTCGTCAACCTGATCGCGCTGTTCCTGCTGTTCAAGGTCGGCATGCGCATCCTGCGTGACTACGATGACCAGCGTGCTGCGGGCATCAAGACGCCCGTGTTCGATTCCAGCAAATTCCCGGATCTGGACCTGGACCTCAACGCCTGGCCAGCCAATCCGCCAGCCGCGACTCCCAAGGCAGAAGCCGAGCCGCAAGGCGTGACCGCAGCGCAACGCTGATCGGTAAACGACGGGCGCATCTCCTGCGCCCGTCAGCTAAAGTGAACTACTTGTGGGAGATTCTATGGTTGAGGGGAAGCCCTCAACCATAGAATCTCCCACAGTCATCTCTTGCGGAGACCACCTGATGATTTCCAATTCCTACCCTGCTGCGCAGCACGTCATGGTGCTCTACACCGGTGGCACCATCGGTATGCAAGCCAGCGCTCATGGCCTGGCCCCCGCGTCCGGCTTCGAAACCCGGATGCGCGACTACCTGCACAGCCAACCCGAGTTGGTGGTGCCGAACTGGCGCTTTCGCGAGATGTCGCCGCTGATCGACAGTGCCAACATGACTCCGGCTTACTGGCAGCGCCTGCGTGACGCTGTCATCGAAGCGGTCGAGGTCGACGGCTGTGACAGCGTGCTGATCCTGCACGGCACCGATACCCTGGCCTACAGCGCCGCCGCCATGAGTTTTCAATTGCTCGGCCTGCACGCGCGGGTGCTGTTCACCGGCTCCATGCTGCCGGCCGGCGTGCCTGACAGCGATGCCTGGGAAAACCTCGGCGGTGCGCTGGTCGCCCTCGGCCAAGGTCTGGCGCCGGGCGTGCAATTGTATTTCCACGGCGAGCTGCTGGACCCGACCCGCTGCGCGAAAATCCGTAGCTTCGGTCGTCATCCGTTTGCTCGTCTGCAACGCCAGGGGGGTGGCGTCAAGGCGCCTGCTCTGCCGACTGCGCTTGAGTATCGTCAGGGCAAGCAGCTGGCCAAGGTCGGCGTACTGCCGCTGTTCCCCGGCATTGGTGCGGAACAACTCGATGGCATGCTGAACAGCGGCGTCCAGGGTCTGGTGCTGGAATGCTTCGGCAGCGGCACCGGGCCGAGTGATAACCCTGAGTTTCTCGCCAGCCTCGCGCGGGCGCGGGACAAAGATGTTGTGGTGGTCGCGATCACTCAGTGCCATGAAGGTGGCGTCGAGCTGGATGTCTACGAGGCCGGCAGCCGCTTGCGTGGCGTCGGTGTGTTGTCCGGCGGCGGCATGACCCGCGAAGCGGCGTTTGGCAAATTGCATGCGCTGTTGGGGGCGGAACTGGACACCGCTGAGGTTCGACGGTTGGTCGAACTGGACCTGTGCGGCGAGTTGAGCTGACACACCACAAACCCTGTGGGAGCGAGCTTGCTCGCGATGACGGTGGGCCAGTCGACATTGATGTTGAATGATCAACCGCTATCGCGAGCAAGCTCGCTCCCACCAGATCGTCGTTGGGCACACAACTTGCTCCTTTCCAGCACTCCCAAGCTGGAACCGCCCATGCTCCACTCCCACCTCACCACCCTCAACGCCGTTTCCCTGGTGCTCGATGCCTTCAAGGCCGATGGGCTTTCAAGTGAAGCGTTGCTGGCTGGCAGCGGCATCAGTGCGGCGGATCTGAGCCGTGCCGACACCCGAATTACCACCAACCAAGAGATGCAGGTCTGCGCCAATGCGGTCGCACTCAAACGCGACATCGGTCTGGAGCTGGGTCGGCGGATGCACGTTTCGTCCTACGGCATGCTCGGTTATGCGCTGCTCACCAGTGCCACCTTCGGTGACGCTTTGCGTTTGGCGCTGCGCTATCCGGCGCTGTTGGGAACACTTTTCGAGCTAAGCCTTGAAGACGACGGCGAGCGCACCTGGTTCGTGGCCGCCGATTACCGGGAAAGCCCGGCGCTGGCAGTGTTCAACGCCGAGTTCTGCCTGGTCTCGCTGAAGGTCATTTGCGACGATTTGCTCGGCCATCCACTGCCGCTGCTCGGTGCTCGTTTCGAACATTCGGCACCGGATTATCAGGCCAGCTATGCGACACACTTTGATTGCCCGCTGCGCTTCGACCGCACCGATAACGCCTTCGCCTTCGATAAACGCTGGCTGGACCAGCCCTTGCCGCTGGCCGACACCATCACCCACCAGGCCATGGCCGAACGCTGTCGCAAGCAGAACACCGAATTCACCGGACGCCAGGCGTGGCTGGGACGGATTCGCCAACTGCTCGCCGCCCAACTCGACGCCGCGCCGGGCCTCGAAGGTCTGGCCGAACAGATGAACTGCTCGGCGCGAACGTTGCGCCGACACCTGAAAGATCTGGGGTGCAGCTATCAGGAATTGCTCGACGAACTGCGCTTTGAGCGCGCCAAACAGCTGCTTTACGAAGATCAGTTGCCGATCTGCCGCATCGCCGAAGCTTTAGGCTTCAGTGAAACAGCAAGCTTCCGCCATGCGTTTGTGCGCTGGAGTGGCGTGGCGCCGAGCCAGTTCAGGCCTTGAGTGCTGCGTTTCCGGGCTGCCGTCATCGCGAGCAAGCTCGCTCCCACATTTGACTTCAGCGAACGGAAAATTGGAGTACGACGCCAAATCACTGTGGGAGCGAGCTTGCTCGCGATGGCGTCCTCAAGAACACCCAAAGCCTCGCAGACAGCTCAGCATTCCATGCCCTGAGCTGGCGCATCCTCGTGCCAATAAGGGGCGAATTCAGGTCAAAGCTTTTGGCCATATCTATCCCCTTTTGGCCTTTCCTGCCGTTCTCTGAAACGCCGCACGCCGCAAGACTGTGTTCAACCGAATCAGCCTGCGGAGAACAAGAAAATGCTGACGATCTACTCGGACGATCACCACCTGCACCACGGACGCTGCGAATTGATGGACGGGCAACTGATGCCCTGCTTCGAAATGCCCTCGCGGGCCGACCACGTTCTGGCGCGCGTTCAGTCCCGTAGCCTCGGGCCGGTGGAAGCGCCGCAGGATTTTGGTCTGGAGCCGATCCAGCGCATTCACAGCGACGATTACCTGACGTTCTTCAAAGGTGCCTGGCAGCGTTGGACCGAGTTCGAGCGCGACGGTGATTTGCTGCCGTACACCTGGCCGGCGCGCACCCTGCGCACGGTCATCCCGAAAAGTCTGCATGGCCAGCTCGGCTACTACAGCTTCGACGGCAGCGCACCGATCACCGCCGGCACCTGGCAAGCAGCGTACAGCGCAGCGCAAGTCGCGCTGACCGCCCAAGCGGCGATCCAACGCGGCGCCCGCAGTGCCTTCGCCCTGTGCCGTCCACCGGGACATCACGCCGCCAGCGACTTGATGGGCGGTTATTGCTACCTCAACAACGCCGCCATCGCTGCCCAGGCCTTCCTCGATCAGGGTCACCAGAAAGTCGCGATCCTCGACGTCGACTACCACCACGGCAACGGCACCCAATCGATTTTCTACGAACGCAGCGACGTGTTGTTCACCTCGATCCACGGCCACCCGGAAGCCGAGTTTCCGTTCTTCCTCGGCTATGAAGATGAACGCGGCGAAGGCGCCGGCGAAGGTTTCAACTTCAACTACCCGCTGCCCGCAGGTTCCGGCTGGGACACCTGGAGCGCGGCGCTGGAACAGGCCTGCAAAGAGATCGAACGCTATGGCGCCGACATCGTGGTCGTGTCCCTGGGCGTGGACACCTTCAAGGACGATCCGATCTCCCAGTTCAAGCTCGACAGCCCGGATTACCTGGCGATGGGCGAGCGCATCGGCGCCCTCGGCAAGCCGACCCTGTTCGTGATGGAAGGTGGCTACGCGGTAGAAGAAATCGGCATCAATGCCGTGAACGTTCTCGAAGGTTTTGAAAGCGCCCAATGAGGAATTAGAACAATGAACAGACTCAAGCGTTTTATCGCGCCGGCACTCTTCACCACAGTGCTGTGCGCCACGGTACTCAGCAGCACCGTACACGCTGAAGAGCGCACCTTGCGGGTGTACAACTGGTTCGACTACATCACCCCCAAAGCGCTGGAAGATTTCAAAGCCCAGAACACCCAGACCAAACTGGTCTACGACATCTTCGACACCAACGAAGCGCTGGAGGCCAAGCTGCTCACCGGCAACTCCGGTTACGACGTGGTGGTGCCGTCCAACGTGTTCCTCGCCAAGCAGATCGAAGCCGGGGTTTTCCAGCCGCTGGACCGCAGCAAATTGCCAAACTGGAACCACCTCGACCCGAAGCTGATGAAGCTGATTGAAGCCAATGATCCGGGCAACAAGTTCGCCGTGCCCTACATGTACGGCACCATCCTGATCGGCTTCAACCCGGACAAGATCAAGGCCGCGCTGGGCGCCAACGCACCGGTGGACAGCTGGGACCTGATCTTCAAGGAAGAGAACATCAGCAAGCTCAAGCAGTGTGGCGTAGCGCTGCTCGACTCGCCGTCGGAGATTCTGCCGCTGGCCCTGCAACACCTGGGTCTGGACCCCAACAGCAAAAAGCCTGCGGACTACGACAAGGCTGAAGCGCTGCTGATGAAGATTCGTCCGTACATCACCTATTTTCACTCCTCCAAGTACATGGCCGACATCGCCAACGGTGACATCTGCGTTGCCGTCGGATATTCCGGCAGCTTCTCCCAGGCCGCCAACCGCGCCAAGGAAGCCAAAAACGGGGTGATCGTCGACATGCGCCTGCCGAAAGAAGGCGCACCGATCTGGTTCGACATGCTGTCGATCCCCAAAGGCGCGAAGGATCCGGAAGACGCCTACACCTTCATCAACTACCTGCTCCAACCGAAGGTGATTGCGCCAGTCAGTGACTTCGTCGGCTACCCGAACCCGAACAAGGACGCCACGGAAATGGTCGACCCGGCGATTCGCAACAACCCGAACCTGTACCCGACCGAAGCGGCGATGAGCACGCTTTACACCCTGCAACCGCTGCCTCGCGATGCGGAGCGGGCACGGACCCGGGCCTGGACCAAGATCAAGTCTGGAACCTGAAACCACTATCGTTTAGCCCGTCACCATAGACCCGCGCTCACGCGGGTCTTTTTTTCCCGCGGTATTTAGTTACCGCCAGGGGTATCGAGCCCCCCACTACCGTGCAACAAAAGCCCCGCTTCCAGAAACGTCAAAAAGGAAAATGACGATGATCGAAATACATGAGAACACCGACCTCACCCCACTCTTGAAAAAGAGCCTTGTGGTCCACCAGACCAGCCAGGGACCCAGCGTCAACACGGTGGCCGCGCAGCTTCTGCACCAGGCCTTGAAGGAGCGTTACCCCGAGCGGGATATCGATCCGGACCAAGCCATGATCGGTACTCCACAATGGCAAATCGTCGATGGCATGGCCGTCGCAAATACCACGCAATTCGAATCGCTGACCCAGGCGCTGGTCCGTCTGTTCTTCACCTCAACCACCGCCAACTACCTGGAGGGCGAACACTTCCTGACCTTGCACCCTCAGGCCACCCCGGTCGTCCACCTGGATATCGGCATCGAGGAGATCGCCGGGCTGCTCAACGACTACGCCCCCCTGTTGTTCGTTGCCTTCGCAGAACGCCAACTGGCCTTCTGGAACGACACGGGACACCGTGCTCCACGCTGGCAGGAGCTCTCCGATGCCTTGCGCAAAACCTTCGATGTGCAGCACATCAAAGGCTGGGACAACGACCAGTGCCGCGTGGCCCGGGCCGTGGCCCTGAACCCTGACAAGCAGGAGCGTCAAGCAAGAGCGCCGGCGTTTTCGGCTGTCCAGGTCTGCCTGATCGACATCGATACCGTCGATGCCGAGGGCACTACCCGGCACCTCATGCTGGGCGGTATCGCAGTGCTCACGGGGCGCTATGAACAGCGTGACCTGCTGATGCTGTACACCCTTGAAAACAGTTATGAGTCGTTCGACTCGCTGGAACAGTTGGGTGCTTCGTTACCTGCCCGCGTCGAGACTCGACTGGCCGGGCGTGATATGCAATGGCGCCTGTTCGAACCCGAGGGCAATTTCTTCGACCATATGGCCTGGGCCCTGGTGGCCGGCGAACTCGACACCATCGCGGCAATCAGCGGTAACAGGCCCTCAGCCGGAGCGGATACCGGTGCCGAACACTATCCGCTCCACACCGGGCCGGTGCGCGCCAGCGCCCAGAAAGAAACCACCCAGTCTCAGCTTGCTGACTCGACACCCGACTGGCTGCTCGACGCTTCGGCAGCCGACCTGGATGCCTACAGTCGGTACGTCAGCGATCTGGGCAAACTGCACAAACACGGTGGCAACAGCCTCTACAGGATTCCCGCGATCACCACCTTCGCCCAGGACCGTATGCGCGAAGCGATCGCCGCCGATCAAAACACGCTGCTGCCACTGGACGACATTGAGATCACCATCACCAACAGCTTCGAATCAGGCGGTTTGACACTGCCCAATCCGCTCGACATTCATACCGAAACCCTCGGCGAGTACGCCCTGGAAAACACCGCACCGTATCAAGCGACCATTCGCTTCAAACACGCAGAACCGGTTCCCGACTGGCTGACCCCCGACTACCTGACGACGATGGCTGCGCAGGTCAATATTGGCGAGGTGTATCCCAAGCTGATCCAAAACAAGCTGATCGACGACCCGGCGCAAGCAGCCTTGCAGGAGCATTTCTACATCAGCCAATTGCGCGCCCTGCTGCCGCTGATTGCACTGGAGTGCAAGATCCGTCACAGGGGAGGCGTCGATGAACAGGGCTATCGCTATATCCGTGAATGGCTCAACCCTACGCGGGGCAATCCGCAGCCGGTGGTCATTCGGCCCCTGACATTCATGCATGGCGCAGACGCTATCGGCGACACGGTTGCCAACATGTTCATCATCGGCCCGCACCAGCCAAACGCCGGGCCCTGCCTGCTGTACCGTCCTTTGCTCGAACACCCGTTGCTGCAGTTCCCCTCGCCGCAAAACCTGTTGTATGCCCTGCATCAGCCGGGCGAGCTGAGAGACTCGGTGCTGGCCTGGCTGCCCAACACGGCGTTGAGTTTCAAATACGCTCAGTACACCTTCCCCATCGGCCTGCCCTCGCCATGGCTGGCGACGCAGCTACTTTCCGAACCCTGGACACCCGTGGACTGGAGCAGCCCGGTCGAGCTCTCGTCCCTGGAGCTGACCGGCGACATCTTATCGACCCTGTTCAAGACTCATGCCCGGACCATGGCCGAACTCGCCGACCGGCAATCGCTATCCAACGCGCAACGACGCTGGGCACTGCTGCGCGATAGCGGCTGGGCCATTTTCAATGTCGCCGCGAACTTTCTCAGCGGTCCGGCCGGAGCTGCGGTCTGGGTCTGGCAAAGCATCAGCGATATCCAGCAAGCGCTGGATGCCCATGAGCGTGGCGATAGCCTCGTCGAATGGACATCGGTCGGCGATGTGCTGCTGGCCCTGGGAATAATCCTGGCCCATCGTGCCGCTACACGCCGCAAGACCGGTCCTCGCAAGGCACCACGACGCACCGACGACACGATGCTCGAGTCCGGCGTCCCCCCACAGGTCAAGCCCGCGACACCCGCCGTGACACTGATACCCACTCCCCTGACCGGTGAACTGCCACCCAGCCACTACTCCTCGCTCGAGGCTGGCGGATCAGTGCCACGTCGCTCCTCCACGGCGTTGGGTCTGTATCTCGACAGCTTGAAAGTGCCGCCCCTTGACCTGACCGCACAGACACTGGAGACCCTTTCAAGAGAATCTGCGTCCCTGTATCGGCTGGCAAATCGGACTTATGCAAAGGTCGGCGAGCGCTGGTTTGAAGTCGTGGAAAACGACAATGATGACGTGCAAATCGTCTACCCGGACACGCCCTCGAAAACCGGTCCGCTATTGATTCACAACCAGCAAGGCCAGTGGTTTGTGGACACGCGATTGCGGTTGCGTGGCGGTGCCGGAGGCACCAGCCTGAAAAGCAAACTCAAAGCACAGCGCCAGGAAAAGGAGCAGCAAAGAAAACAGCTGGAAAGTGCGCTGGACGCGTTCAAACGTCAGGAAGCAGCCAACCAAACGGCGTTGAAAAATGCTCAAGCCGAACTGATGGCCGCCTCCGGGCAAGCGTACGATCAGGCGTCGGAACGCTACCTCACGCAAGTGGAATCGCTCATCGGCGACTACGACCTGGCCCTGCAAAACCTGCAGCAATGGCGAAGCCTGGGCGGGAGAACCGCCTATCTCCACGATTTGCTGCGTATGACCACCGAGCTGCAAAAACACCTTAGTCTATGGTTCGTACTCAAACGAAACGCCTACGCACAGCTCAGCCAGTCACTCATCGAGCTCAATCTCCCGGATTCAACGGCATCGCTGCAAGAACACAACACCGGCGTCAGGCAACTCATACAGTTGAGTAACGACATGATTGCCCGCTTACAACTTGCTGAGTCATCGCTGCAGCGTCTCGACGCACTCGGAAGTTCCGGCCTGGACAAAACGCAGCGCCTGCGCAAACTGCTCCCGCGTTTCACCCAATGGGACTTGAAAGCCAACGAGATCGGCATGTCCCATGAGTTGTGTATGCAGGAACAGACCGCAGAGGACAATGAACCGGCACGTGACGCGGTCGGCAGGGTCATCGTGGAAGCGGCGAATGCCAGCCGCAGGCTGGCGCCCCTGATGAAGAGCAAAGCCCCGAGTGATACGGCAACGCAACGCATCGACACCTTGAGCACTCTGATCGATGTCTACACGGATGCCGATCAGCGTCTCCAGGATTTCCCGGCTGAATACCCCGGCAAGGTTCACCCTGCTGAACTTGAGCGGGTTCGCGGCTTGATCGTCGAGTTCAAGGAACTGGCTCAAGACCAACTGAGTGCACTGTTGCCGGACAGCCAGGAGCCCGCCACGCCCGCCGGTCCGCAGCCCGCCGTTGCCGGCCCCTCCAGGCCTGTGGGTAAAGTCACCAAAAGTCGGCCCCGCCAACCCAGCTCTTCCGAGGCGTCCGGGCCCGAGGAACAAAACCTCAAGGAAATCCTTCCCGCCAGGGCGCGTCCTGCTCCACTGCCCGAGCTGGACGATATCGACACCATCTCCAGCGGCCTTGAGCTGAACGAAGATGTGCGCGATTTCATCAAGCGAACACGCAAAGACGCCAGCAGACCCAATCGGATCCCGGCGGATATGCAGGACCTGTTCGATCAACAAGCCCGCCGTCTGGAACAGACCGCGATCGACGTCGACCAGGCCATGGCTCGTATCCGGGCTGCGGGCAGGACGCCGCCTCCGGTGGCAACCCTGAGCGCTGAACTCAATAGCGCCGCTGGCCGGTTACGCACAGAAGGCATTAGCACCCGTGCGAGCCTGCTCAAGGGTCGCCCGCCCCGGCAGGCCTATTTGCAGTGGTTGCTGGACAACGACCAGGTCAGGATCGTCAGAAACGAACAAGGCCGGATCAAGACCAAAAAACGCCGGGACTATTTTCAGGAATACCGGATTCTCGACACCGCAAACAACAATCAACCGTTGTGGCTGGCGCATTTTCACTACGACACCCTTGAGGCACCGCTGGACAGGTTCACCGCAGCCCACCTGAAAATCGCCGACGCACATCTGGAACAGTTCAGTGCGCAACGTCGTCAGGAACTCAGCACCTTGGCACCGATCGATTATGTACTGCGGCGCATTACCGACTCAGCGCCGTTCTTCAAACTCGAACCGCAATCCTGACGCACGCGGGCAGGCTGACAACCCGCCCGTTTCAGCGTTCACGCCAGACATCGCGCAAGCGCGCAAGCGCCGCCTCTATCGCCACTTCCGGCACCGCCGCGAAGCCCAGCACCAGCCCGGCGCGTTGATCCAGCGGGGTGCTCGAATCCGGTAGCCAGTAGTTGCTCAGGCCATTGATCTCGACATCGACGCTGGCGGCTTTTTCGATCAATTCACGCTCGCGGGCCTGAGTGCCGACCGGCACGGTCAAGTGCAGCCCTGCCGCGACACTCGGCAGGCTGCCAACGCCGGGGATATCCACAGGCCAACCAGCCAATAACGTGTTACGCCGACTCAAGGCCGCGCGCCGCATACGACGGATATGCCGCTGAAAGTGCCCGGCGGCCATAAACTCGGCCATCACCACCTGAGTGCTGACCTCGGAGTGCCGCACGTCCACCGCCCGACGCTGGGCAAACGCCTCCACCAGCCCCACCGGCAACACCAGGTAGCCCAGACGCAACGCCGGAAACGCGACCTTGCCGAAGGTGCCAACGTAGAGCACCCGACCGTGCCGATCCAGCGCCGCCAAGGGCGCCAAAGGCGCGCCGCTGTAGCGATACTCGCCGTCGTAGTCGTCCTCGATGATCCAGCCGTCGGTGCGCTCGGCCCAGGCGAGCAATTCCAGACGCCGAGCCAGGCTCATGATCACTCCGGTCGGGTACTGATGAGACGGCGTGACATAGGCCAGTCGGCAGTCACTCAGGCGATCGAGTTCGGCGCAATTAATGCCGTCGCTGTCCACTGAGACACCCTGCAACCGCGCACCGGCGACCGCGAAGGCATGCCCGGCGGCGCGATAGCCAGGGTTTTCCACTGCCACCCCATCGCCGGGCTCCACCAACAGCTGTGCACAAAGGCTAATCCCCTGTTGCGCGCCACTGGTGATCACAATTTGCTCAGCGCTGCACTGCATGCCTCGCGAACTGCGCAAATAGGCCGCGATCAACCCGCGCAAACGCTCATCACCCTCCGGCGCGCCGTAGCACAGTTGCTGCAAATCCGGCTTGCGCCAGAAAGCCGCATTCAGCTTGGCCCAGACCTCGAACGGGAACAGATCAAAAGCCGGCACACCCACCCGGAAAGCCCTCGGCGGACCACCCGCAGGCCTGGGCAAATGATGCTTCTCGACCCTCTCCAAGGCGCCACTGTGGATAACTTTGCTGGATGTAACCACAGGTAAATCCAGCCAATTTGTGGATAACCCTGTGGGTAAGCCTGTTGATAACCCTGTGGATATTTTTGTGGATAATTTTTTCGCGGGTAACGCGGTCTGCGGCAATTGCGCCACATACGTACCGTCGCCAACCCGGCCTTCGATAAAGCCTTCGGCATAGAGTTGGTCGTAGGCACGGACCACACTGTTGCGGGAAATCGACAAGGCGGCCGCCAGATCGCGACTGGCGGGCAAGCGCGTGCCACTGGCCAGACGGCCATCGAGCACACGCATTCGCAAGGCTTGATAGAGCTGGCGGCTCAGGCCCTGGCGGCGATCAAGTTCAATACCGGCGGGGTTGAACGACAAGGACAGCGGCAGGTTATTCATCACTTTGGACCTATTAAATGGGTCGGTAATGGCTCTTACAACAGACCAATAGCCTGCCTAGGATGCAGGCATTCGCCAAGGAAAATTTCCATGTATACGCCCAGCGCCTTTGCCATCGACGACCTCCCTTCCCTGCACCAGCAGATCCTCGACACGCGCCTGGCCATCCTGGTCACTCACGGTGCGCAAGGCTTGCAGGCCAGCCATCTGCCGCTGCTGCTGAGCCCCGAACAAGGGCCCAATGGCACGCTCTACGGCCACCTCGCCCGAGCCAATCCGCAGTGGCAGGATCTGGAGGCCGGGGCCGAGGCGCTGGTGATTTTTGCCGGGGCCGATGCTTACGTCAGCCCGTCGTTCTACCCCAGCAAAGCCGACCACGGCAAAGTCGTGCCGACCTGGAATTACGTAGCCGTGCACGCCTATGGCAACGCCGAAGTGTTCAGCGACGCCCATCGCTTGCGCAATCTGGTCAGCGCCCTGACCGATCGCCATGAGCGCGGCCGCGCCAAGCCGTGGAAAGTCGACGATGCGCCGCCTCACTACATCGATGGCATGCTCAAGGCCATCGTTGGCTTCGCCCTGCCGATCCAGCGTCTGGAAGGCAAGCGCAAACTCAGCCAGAACCGCAGTACCGCAGACATCGCCGGCGTGCGTGAAGGGCTGACCAAAAGCCCCGACCTGCACGACCAGGCCCTCGCCCACTTGATGCCCAAGGAATGACCATGAGCCAGATCGAGATTCGCCGTGTCACTGCCAACGACCACGCCGCCTGGCAACCGCTGTGGCAAGCCTACCTGCGCTTCTACGACACCGAGTTGCCGGATACGGTTTATCAGAGCACCTGGCAACGCTTGCTCGATCCGGAGGAACCGACCCACGCGGCCCTCGCCTGGGCCGATGGCAAGGCCGTGGGGCTGGTGCATTTCATCTATCACCGCTCGAACTGGAGCATCGAAAACGCCTGCTACCTGCAAGACTTGTTGGTGGCGCCTGAGCAACGCGGCACTGGTATCGGTCGATTGCTGATCGAATTCGTCTACGCCACCGCCAAGGCGGACGGTTGCTGCAAGGTCCATTGGTTGACCCACGAAACCAACGCCACCGCGATCCAGCTCTACGAGCGCATCGCCGAACGCCCTGGTTACATCCAGTTTCGTAAAACCCTTTAAGGTTCAAGGAGAGCAGCATGTCGACTTCACTCGCGGACTGGAAAGGCGTTCCGGCGCCCTCGGCTCAACGGATCGAAGGGCGCTTCATTCGCCTGGAAAAACTCGACCCGGCGCGTCACGCCGATGGCTTGTTCAAAGCCTTGCAAGGCCCGGGCGCCGACCCGAAGCTGTGGGACTACTTGCCTTACGGCCCGTTCCCGGAGCGCAGCGCGTTCAACGATTGGCTGAACAACCATGCGGCCAACAGCGACCCGTATTTCTTCAGCGTGATCGACCGCGCCAGCGGCGACGTGCAGGGTCTCCTCAGCCTGATGTCGATCGTCCCGGCCCAGGGCCGCATCGAGATCGGCCACGTCACCTTCGGCGCAGCGATGCAGCGCTCACCGAAAAGCACCGAAGCGGTGTACCTGCTGGCCAAGGAATCGTTCGCCCTGGGCTACCGTCGCCTGGAGTGGAAGTGCAACAACGGCAACGCCCGCTCCAAATACGCGGCCGAACGTCTGGGCTTCAGCTTCGAAGGCGTGTTCCGCCAGCATATGGTGGTCAAGGGCCAGAACCGCGACACCGCGTGGTACTCGATTCTGGATTCGGAATGGCCGGCGATTGGGGCGGGGTTTGAGAAGTGGTTGAGCGAGGAAAATCAGACGGAGTCGGGTCAGTTGAGAACGTTGGTGGAGTGCCGCGGTTGATCTTCTCTTGACGCAAAAATCCCAGGCTTGCCTGGGATTTTTATTTTTTATTGCGGCTCAGAACCCGCCGGCTTCGACTCTCGCTTCAACTTCCACCCCAGCGCATCCAACGCGTCACAACCGTCCTGAATCAACAAATGTGCAGCATTGGCGAAGTGCTCCAGATCGTAGCCTTCGGCATCCTTTACGCTCAGGCAGCTCACGCTGTTGAGCAGATTTCGACCGATCTTGAGACGGTGAATGGCGGTTTCGAAAAGATCACAGGCGTCAGCGTCGAGGTTGATGAACAGCGTGGAGTCGAGACTGAGGTTGCTTTGGAGAGGGGAAAAGTTGGGCATGATCTAGCTCCGGTAGTTTTTGAGGAATTGCTACTGGTGTTTGACCGGCTAAGATCAGTCACGGTTTGTGCGGTGACACGAGGACTATAGGCGAGCCAACAGCGATGCAAAACCCAGTTTCCGCATCTCGGAGCCGTCCTACGCTAAAGAGCGAAAGCGCAGTGGAAGACGAGTTTCCGAGCCTTCGCCAATCGATACATCCGAGAACGTCGTAAGAAAAAACGTCAGTAAAGGGAGGCCAATAGTCATGTGGCTTCGTGGACGGGTCCTTTGCTACAACCGAAGCTCCAGTACCTTGCAATAGAGCCGGAATCACCCGGCATCGGGGCATGTACCCGCCCTTTTAGAGTTCGACCTCCCCAAGGAAGAGGTCGCATTCAATGCCCATTCTGCACACTCATCGTCCACATCATCTCGCCCTGGCAATCGCCCTCGCCTTCGGCGGCATCGAAATGTCCCATGCTCAGCAAACAGAGCCCAAAGTAACCGAGACCAAGCCCCGTCCCGCAAAAGCCCGAAAACCTGCGAACCCCAAACCCGACGCCCAAAACTCCGCCGGGCAGCCCACACCTGACGTCCTCACCACCACAGCAGTGGGGTCGATCACAGCCGATAACACGCAACCGGTTCCCGTTAATGATCCGCTGCTCGTCGACACGATGTATGACGCAAAAGAACCCACGGCAAGTGATGGGTTGAGCGCTGCGCTGACGTCTGAACTCCCGGCAGAGGTGGCTACAAACGCCCGCGATGTGTCGCTGGAAAGCGCAGCCACCACCGACAATGCCCGTCAGGTCGCCAACAGTCTCGACTCCGATAAATCAACGCCGAAGACTGTTGCGAACAATGCCGCCATCAATGCCCTGCTCACCAGCAACATCGCGACTGCTGCGATAGCGTTTGAGCAATTGGCCGGCGTCAGCAACGCCAACCTCGCCACTGCCACCTTGAGCAGTGTCCGGCCGGTCAGCGCGAGCATGCTTTCGGCCATGCGCGAGCTGAGCAACGATGCAAGCCCGCAAGATCGCTCGGCAACTGGTCACGAGACCAACGGCAGGGTCTGGGTCCAGGCGCTGGGCAACTCCGCAACCCTCGATGACAAACTGGACGACAGCGCCCTGCGGCAACGCACTCACGGGGTTGTGGTGGGTGCAGACTGGTCACTCGACAGTGAATGGCGCGTCGGCGTACTCGGTGGCAAATCACAAACACGCCTGGACGGGGTGCTACTGGACGGCGATCTCGACAGCTGGCACCTCGGTGCCTATGCGCTGCGCCAAAGTGGTCCGCTGGCGCTACGGCTCGGCGCCACTTACGGCAGTCATGAAGGTACGACTGAACGCAATATTGCCTTCAGTCGTTACAGCGACAGACTCAAAGGCAGCTACGACGCCAGCAGCCAGCAGGTTTTCGCCGAAGTCGGTTACAACCTGAGCAGTGGCGCCCTGCAGGTCGAGCCTTTCGCACGCCTCGGGCATGAACATTATCAACGCGACAGCTACCGGGAAAAAGGTGGAGATGCTGCGCTGAAAGTCGACAAACAAACCCAGCGCAACATGAACAGCACCTTGGGATTGCGCCTGTCGCACCATAGCCAACTTGAGAACGGCATGCGCCTGACTCCACACACAAGCGCTGGCTGGAAACACACCTACGGCGATCTCACGGGTCAGGTACGCCAGACCTTTGTGGTAGGTGGTGAGACATTCGATATCGAAGGCACTCCACTGGATCGCAACAGCCTGACACTGGAAGTGGGGTTGGATCTTAGGGTCTCGAAGCAACACTCTCTGGGCGTTGCCTACAACGGCGAGATGGGCAGCAACAGCCGCGACAATGGCGTGATGGGGCAGTGGCGGATGAGTTTCTAAACCGCGGACAAAAAAAAGGGGAGCACATGCCCCCCCGAGGTAAAAGTGTTGCAGTCGAGGCTGTTAAATCAGCCTTCGATCTCGATCAGGATTTCGCCCGGGTTGACCCGGTCGCCCTTGGCCACGTGGATGGCGGTGACTTTGCCTGCGATGGCCGATTGCACTTCGGTTTCCATCTTCATCGCTTCGGTGATCAGTACAGCCTGGCCGGCTTTCACGGTGTCGCCTTCCTTGACCAGCACATCGACGATGTTGCCTGGCATGGTGGTGCTGACATGGCCCGGTGCACTGGCTTGCTTGCGCTTGCTGCCGCCGCCGCTGACGAATTCGTTGAGCGGCTCGAACACCACTTCTTCCGGCATGCCGTCGATGGACAGGTAGAAGTGACGCTTGCCTTCAGCCTTGACGCCCACACCGGTGATGTCGACGCGGTAGGTTTCACCGTGAACGTCGATGACGAACTCGGTCGGTACACCTTCGCCACCGGCTGACCGCACACCACCCACTTCCGGAATCGGCAACAGCACTTCCGGAATCAGGGTGCCGGCTTCGCGCTCTTCGAGGAATTTGCGCCCGATGTCCGGGAACATCGCATAGGTCAGCACGTCTTCTTCAGACTTGGCCAAGGCACCGATTTCGCCGCGCAGCTTGGTCATTTCCGGCTTGATCAAATCCGCCGGACGGACGTCAATGACTTCTTCGCTGCCGATCGCCTGACGACGCAGCTTCTCGTTAACAACACCTGGCGCCTTGCCGTAGCCGCCTTGCAGGTAGAGCTTCACTTCGTTGGTGATGGTCTTGTAGCGCTCGCCGGCCAACACGTTGAAGAACGCCTGAGTACCGACGATCTGCGAAGTCGGGGTCACCAGCGGTGGGAAACCGAGGTCTTCGCGGACCCGTGGGATTTCGGCCAACACTTCGCTCATGCGGTTCAGCGCGCCCTGCTCTTTCAGCTGGTTGGCGAGGTTGGAAATCATCCCGCCCGGCACCTGGTTGACCTGCACCCGGGTGTCGACGGCGGTGAACTCGCTTTCGAACTGGTGGTACTTCTTGCGCACGGCGTAGAAGTACAAACCGATTTCCTGCAGCAGCTCCAGGCTCAGGCCGGTATCGAACTCGCTGCCTTTAAGGGCGGCGACCATCGACTCGGTGCCTGGGTGGCTGGTTCCCCAAGCGAAGCTGGAGATCGCGGTGTCGATATGGTCGGCACCATTTTCGATACCCTTCAGTTGGCACATCGCGGCCAGGCCGGCGGTGTCGTGAGAGTGGATGAACACCGGCAGCGATTGTTCGGCTTTCAGCGCCTTGACCAGTTCGCCCGTAGCGTACGGGGTCAGCAGGCCGGCCATGTCCTTGATCGCCACTGAGTCGCAACCCATGGCTTCCATTTGCTTGGCTTGCGCCACGAACGCCTCGATGGTGTGCACCGGGCTGGTGGTGTACGCAATGGTGCCTTGGGCGTGTTTGCCGGCAGCTTTCACCGCTTCGATGGCCACCCGCAGGTTACGCACGTCGTTCATGGCGTCGAAGATGCGGAACACGTCGATCCCATTCACCGCCGCCTTGGCGACGAACGCTTTGACCACGTCGTCGCTGTAATGGCGATAGCCCAACAGGTTCTGGCCGCGCAGAAGCATTTGCAGACGGGTGTTAGGCATCGCCGCACGCAGTTTGCGCAGACGCTCCCACGGGTCTTCTTTCAGGAAGCGTACGCAGGCGTCGAAGGTCGCGCCGCCCCAGACTTCCAGCGACCAGTAGCCGACTTTGTCGAGCTTGTCGCAGATCGGCAGCATGTCTTCGGTGCGCATGCGGGTCGCGAGCAGCGATTGGTGGGCGTCGCGCAGGATCGTGTCGGTTACGTGGATACGCTTTGTAGGTAAAGAGTTAGTCATTGGAATATTCCTCACAGGCCTGCGTGAGCGGCGATGGCAGTGGCGATGGCCAAGGCCAGCTCTTCGGGTTTGCGCTTGATCGAGTAGTTGGTCAGCTCAGGATGGCTTTCAACGAAGCTGGTGTTGAACTGACCGCTACGGAATTCCGGGTTACGCAGAATTTCCTGGTAATAGGCGGCGGTGGTCTTGACCCCTTGCAGACGCATGTCATCAAGGGCGCGCAAGCCACGGTCCATCGCCTCTTCCCAGGTCAACGCCCAGACCACCAGTTTCAGGCACATGGAATCGTAGAACGGCGGGATGGTGTAACCGGTATAGATCGCCGTGTCGGTACGTACGCCGGGGCCGCCGGGTGCGTAGTAACGGGTGATCTTGCCGAAGCTCGGCAGGAAGTTGTTTTTCGGGTCTTCGGCGTTGATCCGGAATTGCAGCGCGAAACCGCGGTGCTGGATGTCTTCCTGCTTCACTGACAGCGGCAAGCCGGACGCAATGCGGATCTGCTCACGGACAATGTCGATGCCAGTGATTTCTTCGGTGATGGTGTGTTCCACCTGCACCCGGGTGTTCATCTCCATGAAGTACACCTCGCCCTCGGCGAGCAGGAACTCCACGGTACCGGCATTCTCGTAACCCACCGCCTTGGCCGCACGCACCGACAGGTCGCCGATGTAGGCCCGTTGCTCTGGCGTCAGTTGCGGGCTCGGGGCGATCTCGATCAGCTTCTGGTTACGACGCTGGATCGAGCAATCACGCTCGAACAGGTGCACCACGTTGCCAAAGCTGTCGCCAAGGATCTGCGCTTCGATGTGCTTGGGATTGACGATGCATTTTTCCAGGAAGACTTCCGCCGAACCAAAGGCCTTGGTCGCTTCGGAAATCACCCGCGGGAAGGCTTGCTCCAGTTCTTCGCGGCTGTTGCAGCGACGAATCCCGCGACCACCACCACCGGAAGTGGCCTTGAGCATCACCGGGTACCCGATGCGATCGCCTTCAGTCAGGGCTTCGGCGATATCGGCGACGTTGCCTTCAGTACCGGGCGTGACTGGCACGCCAGCCTTGATCATGCTGCGGCGGGCTTCGGTCTTGTCGCCCATGCGGCGAATGACTTCCGCCGACGGACCAATGAATTTGATTCCGCGTTCGGCGCAGATATCGGCCAGCTCGGCGTTTTCCGAAAGAAAGCCATAACCTGGGTGCAACGCGTCGCAACCGGTTTCCACCGCAAGATTCACCAGCTTGCGCGGGTTCAGGTAACCGGCCAGTGGCTCGGCACCAATGCTGTGGGCTTCATCGGCACGTTTGACATGCAACGCATGGCGATCGGCGTCGGAATAGATCGCGACCGAACGAATGCCCATCTCGGCGCAGGCACGTACGATTCGTACGGCAATCTCACCACGGTTGGCAATCAGGATCTTTTTTATCACTTGGAGGTTCCCTTGAGCCGGTTGCTACCCACGACCTTGGACTGGGTCGGCGCGTGACTAAATGTTTCAAGCCAGTCGCGTAGTCACACTAGCCCTCTCAAGGGATTAACAAAAATCAATAATAATTGGGTCAGGCATAAGCAAAGGCTTATAGTTGAGAGGCCCGCCTGCGACCAGAGTCTCTAGATAATGCGTAAGTCTTTGATGCGTATGACATTACGCCAGCTTCAGATCTTCAATGAAGTCTGCGATTTGCGTTCCTATAGCCGTGCAGCTGACGAAATGTCGCTCACCCAACCGGCCGTCAGCCTACAGATTCGTCAACTTGAAGAGCTGATTGGTCAGCCTTTGTTCGATTACGTCGGCAAAAAACTCTACATGACCGAAGCGGCTGAAGCGTTACAGCGCGCTAGTCGGGATATTTTCGGACGCCTGGAAAATCTCGATATGCAGCTCTCGGACATGCAGGGCTCGTTGCAAGGTCAACTGAAACTGGCAGTGGAATCCAGCGCCAAGTACTTCGTACCGCACTTGTTTGCCGCCTTCAAGCGTCAGCACCCGGAAGTGAACCTGCAACTGACGGTGGTCAACCGCGGACAGGTGATCCGGCGCCTGTCCGACAACCGCGACGATCTGGTGATCATGTCCATGGTGCCGCAGGATATGGGCCTGGAGTTTTTGCCGTTCCTCAACAACCCGATCGTCGCCGTGGCGCCACCGGATCATCCGCTGTGCCATATGGGCCCCCTGCGCTTGCAGGATCTTGAGCCCTACACATTGCTGCTGCGCGAACCGGGCTCCGGGACACGACTGGCGTGCGAAGAATATTTCAAAGAGAAGCGCGTGCATTTCAACCAGACCCAGGAAGTCTCGTCGGCCGAAGCCCAGCGTGAATGCGTGGTGGCGGGTCTGGGCCTGGCCTTGCTGACGCGCCACGCCCTGAACCTGGAGTTGGCGACCGGCGGACTCAAAGAGCTGCCGGTCGAAGAGCTGCCGTTGTTTCGCAGCTGGTGCCTGGTGCAGGCCAAAGCCAAACGCCTGTCACCGGTAGCGCATGCGTTCCTGGGGTTTATCCGCAGTGAACGGGTGCAGATCAGCGCGCTGGTTGAGCGTTTCGACGCGAAGCTGCCGGTGTTGCCTGCCAATAGTTGAGTTCCAGATCCGGATATTCACCGATCTCGGCCAGAAGCTGGCGGTGCTCGCAACGATCTTCAATCGCGCGGCGAAACGCCATGCGGCGCTGGTCTTCTTGCTGACGGCGGGTTTTGACAGCGCTGTTGCGTTCTTCGTAGGGCTGGGCCATTTCGAGTCTCCCAAGGCGAGTACGGGAGTTTCAAGGTAGGCGCGAGGGATGACGGTTTGGCGGCGGGTCGATGACAGAGTGATGAACGTTGCCGAGGTGTATTTGAGGACGCTATCGCGAGCAGGCTCGCTCCCACATTTAACCGTGTTCCCATGTGGGAGCGAGCCTGCTCGCGATAAGGCCGGAACGGCCTTCCAGCCGCTTCAGGTCAGAATCAATCGTCCAGCGCTTTCACCGACTTGGGCGACAGGCGCAGGCTGCGAAGGCTGCGTTTGACACTCTTGAGGTGGTTGACCAGGCTCGGCCCTCGCGCCATGGCCACGCCCATGGCCAACACGTCGATCACCACCAGATGCGCGATGCGCGAGGTCAGCGGCGTGTAGATCTCGGTGTCTTCATGCACATCGATCGCCAGGTTGACGGTCGACAGCTCGGCCAACGGCGTCTGGCTCGGGCACAGGGTGATCAGCGAGGCACCGCTTTCACGCACCAGATTGGCGGTGATCAACAGATCCTTGGAGCGGCCGGACTGGGAAATGCAGATCGCCACGTCCGTAGGCTTGAGCGTGACCGCCGACATCGCCTGCATGTGCGGATCGGAATAGGCCGCTGCGGTCAGCAGCAAACGGAAAAACTTGTGCTGGGCATCCGCCGCCACGGCGCCGGACGCGCCAAAACCATAGAACTCGACACGCTGAGCCTGCGACATAAGCGTCACAGCCTTCTGCAATTCCACCGGATCGAGTTTCTCGCGAACCTCCATCAGGGTGTGCAGAGTGGTATCGAAAATTTTCAGGCTGTAGTCGGCGACTGAATCATCTTCGTGAATTGCGAACTGCCCGAAGCTCGCCCCAGCTGCCAGGCTTTGCGCCAGTTTCAGCTTCAAGTCCTGAAAACCCGAACAACCGATGGCCCGGCAGAAGCGCACGATGGTCGGCTCGCTGATGCCCACACTGTGGGCAAGATCGGCCATAGAACTGTGCATCACAGCCGCAGGGTCAAGCAGCACGTGATCGGCAACCTTGAGCTCCGATTTGCGTAACAGGTGGCGCGACTGGGCGATGTGTTGCAACAGGTTCAAAGGGGTCGACTCTTTGTTATTGGCAGGTGCCGGGGATGTAGCACGCTTGTAGTTATACTACATGAATCGGCTTTTTGCCTGCTCAATGCGTAATTGAATTGCCTTGCTGCCCCCTGTTTTGGCCACGCGCATTCTATGTAGCGGTCCGAGCCTTGAGGCGAGGTGGACGGTGGGGCGTCTTGTGAACACTCCCCCTCTGCTCTTAGCCATACGGGGACAAATATCAAAATAATTTGCCGTAATTAGCCGCCCTAAAAAGCTCTCTTCCTGTGATCTTTATGAGGGTCAGACGGTAGTTATCACGCTATACATGTCACAAAATTTATCATTTACATTTTATTTCCAACCGATACAAAAACTACCAGACTTGTTATAAAACAGCGAACACCTAGAAACATAAAACATGACCAAGGAAGGTCTATATGCCCACCAAAATATACAGAACCATTTTTTTATTTTTAATGCTCGCTATAAATCGTGAATCACTAGGACAAGAGTATTACTGGAAGGTAAATGAAGGCGATATTCCATACTCTCAACAGCCAAAGCACTCTTCCCCAGATTCAGTTTGCAGATGGTTATATAAGGAATATGACGCCACATGGGTTTACACGCCAGCAAAACCCGGTGAAGAAAAAAATACGTGGGAGTGCCCCATGTTCTATATCGACGGAGACTACATGGGTGCGATAGGACTCGCACGCTTCGGAGACAAATGCGAGCAAGGTAAAAAATACAATCACCTAAACGGACAGTGCGAAATAAAAGCTTCTGGTGGAAGCTGTCCCTCAAGTATCGCTGGAAACCCTATAAATTTTTCAACCGGACAAAAAACTCAAATAGAAACAGATTATGCGGCTCCTACAAAGAACAATCAGCCTAATTCGGCCACATTCTCAAGAGCTTACTCCAGTGCTAATGTCCTATGGACTCATAATTATACGTCTCGACTTAACATAAACCCCACAGTCATTACGCTTTTTCATCCAGGTGGAGCGACCTCAACTTTTGACAGATTAGGCCAAAATTTATCTGCCCAACACCCCGAACGGGGAATTTTAACTCGTAAAAATAATCGCTGGCGCTATCAGTCTACCGACAACCATTTTTATGAATTCGATGATCGAGGGAGATTACTCACCATCGAATATCTAGGGGCAACGCAACACATAGAACGCGAAGAAAAAAATATCATCGTTACTGACAAATACGGGATGCGCTTTAAAATAGCTGAAGACGCACTCGGACAACCAATAAAACTCGAATCTAAAAACATCACAATTAAATATACCTATAATGAATATAAACAGCTAAAACAAGTTGCTCGGCATTACAAAGAAGGGACTGATAAAAAAGAGTATCTATACGAAGACGACAGAAATCCCATACTGCTGACCGCCATAATAGATGAGCGTGGTATTCGTTACGCCAGCTGGGTTTATGATAATCAAGGGCGAGCTATCTCGAGTGAGCACGGAGCTGGCGCGGAAAGAATACTAGTCGACTATAACACCGATGGATCAACTACTGTCATCAATGCACTGGGAAAAGCTACTCACTATACATTTGATTTCATCCAGGACGTCAAACACATTGTTTCGATCAACGGCCTACCCTCAGCGAATTGTCCTGATAGCAATTCTTCTTTCACATATGATGACCGCGGTCACCTAAAAACGAAAACAAACAACAACGGCAATGTCACAACTTACTCCTACAACGACCGAGGCTTGGAAACTTCTCGAACAGAAGCGAGCGGGACACCTGACTTCAGAACTATAACCACCGAATGGCACCCGGTTTTATTTTCTCCCGTGCGCATCACCGAACCGGACCGTTTAATTCAGTACACCTATGACGCCCAAGGACGACAACTTAGTAAAACCGTAACTTCACGCTGATTCAGAAGGATCTGATCATGAACACACTTATATTTAGGGTAGGGTTGTTAGCGCTCGCTCTGGGGGGCACTCTTGTTACCGTACCATTTTGGCAAGCCCCAGAGCGCGGCTGGTCATTCACCTACAACGCTGAAGGTTTGCTCGAGTCCTTGGATGGACCCCGAACCGATGTAAATGACATCACTCGCTACGAATACGACGCGAAGGGGCATCTGATACGCGTCATTAACGCGCTTGGGCACATCACTGAACTTTCGAATTTCGACTTTATGGGTAATCCACAAACCCTTGTCGATCCCAATGGAGTCGCGACCACCCTGACCTATGCACCGCAAGGCTGGCTAACATCAATAAGTACGACCGATAACACCACTCGGTTCGAGCACAATGCTGTCGGTGACATTACCAAGCTGATCGGTGGTGATGGTAGCTGGCTGGCCTACACCTGGGACGACGCCAGACGGCTCATGCGTATCACCAATAACCTGGGGGGAACAGGTCGAATTTGATCTTGATCCCATGGGTAATCGCACCGCAACACGGCTGAAAGACAATGTCGGCAATCTGACGAAACAGCATCGATGGGTGTATGACGAACTGGGCCGCCTACTGCACTCGGTGGGTGCTGCTGGCCAGACCCGTCGCATGCAATACGACCTGAACGATAATCCCACCACCTCTACCAATCCTCGTAATGACAGCAGTAGCAGCGCCTATGATCCGCTCGACCGGTTGGTGAAGAACACCGACCCGCTAAACGGCACCACTCGTTTTGATTACGACGCTCAAGACAACCTCACGCAAGTCAACGACCCGCGTGGAGTGATCACTCGATATCAATACGACGGCCTCGGTAATCTGACTCATCTGGTCAGCCCCGACAGCGGCACCCACATCTACAAGCATGACGCCGCTGGCAACATCACACAGAAGACTGATACCCGCGGCGTAGTCACGCTTTTCACCTACGATGCCCTCAATCGTTTGACCGCTCGCCGTTATCCGGCCAAGCCGCAACTGGATACCCAGTTCCACTACGACGCGATGGCCGAGGGTAACAAGGGCATCGGCCGATTGACTGCGATAGAAGACAGCAGTGGTGTGCTGAGTTACACCTACGATGAACAAGGCAACCTCGCAGGACAACAGCATCTCCTGACAACGAACGAAGTCGCTCGGTCCGATACCCTCGGCTATGGGTACGACGGCGCCAATCGACTGATTCGTATCGACTACCCGACCGGCTTCA
This sequence comes from Pseudomonas sp. GW822-FHT02D10, assembly GCF_058802345.1. NCBI lineage: Bacteria > Pseudomonadati > Pseudomonadota > Gammaproteobacteria > Pseudomonadales > Pseudomonadaceae > Pseudomonas > Pseudomonas sp. GW822-FHT02D10. The sequence continues at coordinate 199,941 of NZ_JBXAOB010000002.1, read as the reverse complement.
GCATCGACTACCTGCGCGACTCTGCCGGCCAGGTCAGCCAGGTGCACATGCGGGTTGGCGCAGATGAGCCAATCGGCTTCGCCAGCAACCTTGCTTATCTCCCCTTTGGCCCGCTTAAAAGCCTGACCTGGGCCAACGGCGCCACGCTTGAACGTAGCTATGACCAGGACTATCGGTTGACAGCACAAACCGTCGCCGGCTGGAGCAACATTTATGACTATGATGCGAACGGCAACATCACCCAAATACAAAGTAGCCTGCTCGGCGATCTGAACTACAGCTACGACGCGCTGGATCGTCTGACAGAAGAGGCAAATGCCAGCCGACAGCAAACCTTCACCTATGACGCGGTGGGCAACCGCACGGACAAAACCCTCACGCCTCTAATCGAAGGTAAGGTGCAAGACAGTGCTGTCACGACGTACCGATATGGCGCCAGCAATAACCGGTTGACCCAAATCGACGACCAAGTGGTAATCGCTGATGCGGCAGGCAATCTGACCCAGGACCGCGTTGATCGCCAATTGGCCTACGACGTAGAAAATCGCCTGACCAGCGTGAAAAACGGCGACCTGACCCTAGCCGAGTTTCGCTACAACGCTCTGGGTCAGCGCACCCAGAAAATAACCCCCCAAGGTGTTACCACATTCCTTCACGGGCCTGAAGGGCAATTGCTGGGCGAAACCCTGCTCGACAGCGAAGGCAAAAAACTTACGAGTCAATACTATGTCTGGCTCGATGGTCTGCCATTAGGCGGTGTAAGCGTTAACTACGACGCGACAGGCGCACTCGCAAACAGCACCCCGTTTTATATCCACAGCGACCATCTCAACACGCCGCGCATTGCCACCAACGCCAGTCAGCACACGGTATGGCAATGGAAATCCGACGCCTTCGGTGTTGGAGAAGCCAGCGGCAGTCTGACCTTGAACCTCCGTTTTCCAGGCCAGTATTACGATGCTGAGAGTGGGCTGACCTATAATTACTTCCGAGATTACGATCCGCAATCCGGGCGCTATGTGGAGAGTGATCCGATTGGGCTCAAGGGTGGGTTGAATACATATGGGTATGTAAATGGTAATCCGCTGAAATACGTTGATCCATTCGGTTTGGAGTCCATTTTTGAATGGTCTGCAAAAGCCGAGGCCGTAGCGAAGAAGAGCGAGCTACCAGGAGAGCATAACGGGCCTCAGGATGCCTACAGGCATTGCGTTGCATCGTGCATGATTGCAGCATCAAACTGGGGAGAGTCAACGAGCCGATTTGCCGGATGGGCAAATGAAGTATCAAATTTTGGGCAGAACGGGAGTGAGAGGGCTATGGATGACTGGAACAACCAAGCTGGGTTATGTGCAGCCAAGGATAGCAAGACTCCTGACGACTGCCCAAAAAGCTGCATGACGCTTCTTGAAAGTAATATTTTAATAATCGAGGCAACATCGCATGGCGCGTACTATTAATTTAAAAATTTCAAAATTAAAAATGACTTCATTGATCGCTTTGATGCTTATGCTTTTTGCCGCCATTACGGCCAGATACTACAACCCTGTAGACATTGAGCGTACTTGCAGAGACAGCTCGCCATTACTAGTAAACAATATCAGCAGTTGCAGCCTTGTTGAACAAGTGGTAAGCAAACTTGAAGAAGAGGGTTACACACCCATTACTATGGAGGACTCAAAGCAAAGCAGAGGTTTATTCAAAGAAAAATTTGATCGGCAGATATTTGAAATAAGAAACTATAGAGTTCATGGCGACTCAAATATTGGAACTGCCCAATTTCGATTCATCAATGGGCGCTTATCTTCAATAACCTACATCCCCAAGACATCGGAGTCCGTGTTCAAGTTATATTCTGAAAAAGAATCGGACGAGACAAGCGTAAAACATCTAACCAATTACCAGGGACTAAAGTACGTATCGTGGTCAAATAAACACCTTGAAGCTTATATAACATGGTGGATATCAAGGTTTTCATAGACTCGCGACCAAACAATATAATCTTACAAGTTCACGCTAAATTTTTCACCCACAACCAAGTCAACTTAGATATATTGCTTGAGCAGGACGCAAACAATTTCAACTACAGGAGTTATACATTATGAGCATTAAAACTAAAGATTGGACCGCACAGATTGACCGGATGCCGGGCGCAGCCTCTTTCCGCGCCTTTGGTACCGTAACCGTTGCCCACACCGGCATCACGCCAAAACTGGTACTCAGTGACCTACAGGACAAATCCTTTGATCTGCGGCTTGATTTGAAACTGGAAAAATCCAATGAGGTTTCGTTGCAAGTCGTGACGGACAAGTTTGTCGAATATAAAGTATTAGGCGATTCCAATGTCGCCGGTGTCAGCATCTTCTTTGAAGACAAACTGCTGCACCATATTGATACAGTACCGATTACCCACTAATACCGTATTTGCCTCAGGCGCTACAGAGCTTCCCGTCAGACCGCCACAGTGTCTGGCGGGAAGCTCCTTCCGGACGTTGCGGTCCTCATTCAGCTTGTGCCTTGCTCTCGTAGAAGACCCGCCAGTCCATCCGCCTCAATCGGCCGACTAATCAGATACCCTTGCACCTCATCGCAGTGCTCGCCCTTGAGGAACTCAAGCTGCTCCGAACGCTCTACCCCTTCAGCCACCACTTTGAGCGACAGGCCGTGCGCCATGGCAATGATTGCCCGGGTGATCGCCGCGTCTTCACTGCCCTCGCCCAGTCCACGGATAAACGCCTGATCGATCTTTACGTAATCCACGGGGATGCGCTTGAGGTAGCTCAGCGACGAATAACCGGTGCCGAAGTCGTCGATCGCCAGTTTCACGCCCAAGTCGCGCAGCTGCTGAAAGGTCGCGATGATGTGCTCGACACTGTCCAGCAACTGGCTTTCAGTCAGTTCCAGTTCGAGGTAGTGCGGCGCCAGGCCAGTTTCCTCAAGCACCTGGCGCACCAGGCTGACCAGTTTGCCCTGACGCAACTGGTGGACCGACAGATTGACCGAAACCCGAATCGGCTCCAGGCCCTGACGCTGCCACTCGCACGCTTGCCAACAGGCCTGGCGCAGCACGAATTCACCAATTGGCCCGATCAGCCCCGTCTCTTCCGCCAACCCGATAAAGTCTCCCGGCGGCACCCGGCCCATCGTCGGATGGTCCCAGCGCACCAGCGCTTCGGCGGCGTTCAAGCGGCCAGTCGCGAGGCAGAGTTTCGGTTGGTAAAACACCTTCAACTGCTTGTCTTCGATGGCTTTGCGCAGGTGGTTCTCCAGCTGCAAGCGCTCAAGAGTGCTGGCCTGCAGGCTGTCGGTGTAGAACTGGAAATTGTTCCCCCCCAGATGCTTGGCATGTTGCATGGCCATGTTTGACTGGCTGACCAGCGCGGAAATTTCCCGCGCGTTGTCTGGCAACATGCTGATGCCCATTGACGCACTGACCACCAGCTCATGGCCTTCAACGGTCAGCGGCAAGCGCAGCTTGGTCGACAATCGGGTGGCGACCCGCGCCAGGCTCGACAGGTTGCCATAAGCATCGAACAGCACCGCGAACTCGTCGCCGGACAGGCGTGCAATGGTGTCCGCCTCCGGTAACGCGTTGACCAGGCGCCGAGCCATTTTCTGCAACATCTGATCGGCGACTTCATGGCCGAGGCTGTCGTTGAGCAATTTGAAACGGTCCAGATTGATGTGCAGCAGCGCCAGACTCCGGCCGCCCTGCCGCACCCGCTGATGGGCTTCATGCAGGCGCACGCGGAACAATGAGCGGTTGGCCAGCCCGGTCAGCTCGTCGTAGTGGGTCAGGTAGCGCATGCGCTCTTCAGATTCGCGCCTGGCTGATAGATCGGCGAAGAAGCCCACGATATGGCTGACATTACCTCGGATATCGCGCACCACATTCAGTTGCAGCCATTGCGGATAAAGCTCGCCGTTTTTGCGCGCCTCCACCAACTCGCCCTGCCAACTGCCGTGTTGCTCCAACGCCTGATGAATCGCCGGATGGTGCCGCCGCGCGTCACGACTGCACGGCAACTCGACCACATTACGCCCCAGCAAGTCTTCAATCTGATACCCGGTGACCCGGCTGAACGCTTGATTGACTGCGATCAACGCGTAATCCGGGTCGAAAATCACAATGCCTTCGCTGGCGGCTTCAAACACCGTCGCCGCCAGTTGCCGCTGTTCTTCAAGCCCTTTGCTGACGCTGATGTCACGCCGGGTGCCGACCATGCGGATCACCCGCCCGTTGGCACCACGTTCCACCGCCCGCCCGCGGTCTTCGACCCAGACCCAGTGACCATCGCCGTGGCGCACGCGGTATTCGATCTGATAATCCTCGGTGCGGCCTTTCAAATGCTCGACCAGCGCCCGCCGAAGCGGCGGCAAGTCCTGCGGGTGCAGCCGCGGCTTCAAGTGGCTGAGCATCGCCGTGACGAATTCCGGCTCAATGCCAAACAGCTCCTTGAGCTGGGTGTGGTGCACTTCATCGGTTTCCAGGTTCCAGTCCCACAGCCCCAACTCACTGGCCTTTAATGCCAGCGCCAGCCGTGCTTCGCTCTTGCTCAAGGCCTGGTTGGCGGCGTCCAGTTCGAGGCTACGCTGGGCTACCCGGCTTTCGAGCCCGACCTGAGCCTTACGCAGCTCGTCTTCAGCATGGCGGCGCTGTTCGATTTCCCGCGCCAGTTCCTGATTGAGCAGCTCGCTACGACTTTGCGCCTGCTGCAAGTGCTCGATCAGCGCCTGATTCTGGAAACGCCGCATCAGCTCGCGCTGAATCAACCGGTTGACCTGCCACGCGACCACGCTCAAGGAGCCCAGCAGAATCAGCCCGAGCCAGCCCCAGCCTTGCTGCTGCTCATCGCCGCCCCAGAATAAATAGCCGATCGCCGGTAACAGGCACGGCAAGGTAAAGGACAGGAAGGCCGGCAAGCTCACCGCGTAGGCGACGCTGGCCGAGAGGGTCGCCGCGCCGATCAGGCCGAACACCCAGGCTTGTTGCAGGAAGCTGTCAGTCGGTACCAGGGCAATGCCGGCAGCAGCCAGGGTCAGGCCGCTCATGGCCGAGCCCAGCAGAAACATTCGGCGCCAGATCGGCTGCGCCTGACGACTGGGTATCGCCGAGTCGAAGGCCGCGACCTGAATCACCCGCAACGCCACCAGCGACAGCAGCCAGACCAGCCAGACGCTCACCAGGAAGTAGCGCTGCGGGCTCCAGAGCAACCCGGCGCAGACCAGACCATTGATCAACATGAACAGTGTGGGCAGCAACGACCCCTGATACAGCAGACGCGTGCGCTCGACCGCCATTTCCATGGCGTACTGTTTGCGGATAACCCGAGGTTCCACAAGGGGGCCCGACAGGCTGGAGCTGAGGGTCATAGGCAATATTCTTGTTCTTATAATAGTGAGCGTGATGAGCCCGAAACGTCGACGGAGCATACACAAGCAATGGCCTGGACCAAACTACTCCAGATCATAAAATCGACAAAACAAATGGCCCGTTGCCACCGCTCAAAACCGCAGAAGCGCGGCCCATCAAGGCTTGCAACGAATGACTGACCGGTCGTCCCCGCGTTTCTTTCATCGGTAAATGCAAAGCTCGGTTTGCCCGGTGTGGCGCAGCACCCTAGAATGCCCCGATGCGCGATGATCTCTCCCTTCTGCTGAACTCTCTCAACGATGCCCAACGTCAGGCCGTAGCTGCCTCCGTGGGTCGTCAGTTGGTCCTGGCCGGTGCTGGCTCCGGTAAAACCCGTGTGCTGGTGCACCGTATCGCCTGGTTGATCCAGGTCGAGAATGCCTCGCCACACTCGATCCTGTCGGTGACCTTCACCAATAAGGCCGCTGCCGAGATGCGCCATCGCATCGAGCAGCTGATGGGTATCAACCCGGCCGGCATGTGGGTCGGCACCTTCCACGGCCTGGCGCACCGCTTGCTGCGGGCGCATTGGCAGGAAGCCGGCCTGAGCCAGACTTTCCAGATCCTCGACAGTGATGACCAGCAGCGTCTGGTCAAGCGAGTGATCCGTGAACTGGGCCTCGACGAACAGCGCTGGCCAGCCCGTCAGGCCCAGTGGTTCATCAACGGGCAAAAAGACGAGGGTCTGCGTCCGCAACATATTCAAGCCAGCGGCGATCTGTTCCTGGCCACCATGCGCAGCATCTATGAAGCCTACGAGGCCGCGTGCCTGCGCGCTGGCGTCATCGACTTCTCCGAACTGCTGCTGCGCGCCCTCGACCTGTGGCGCGACCACCCGGGCCTGCTGGCGCATTATCAGAAGCGTTTCCGCCATGTGTTGGTGGACGAATTCCAGGACACCAACGCCGTGCAGTACGCCTGGTTGCGTCTGCTGGCCAAGGGCGGCGACAGCCTGATGGTGGTCGGCGACGACGACCAGTCGATCTACGGCTGGCGCGGCGCGAAAATCGAGAACATTCACCAGTATTCAGCCGACTTCCCGGACGCGGAAGTCATTCGACTGGAACAGAACTACCGCTCCACCGCCGGGATCCTCAAGGCCGCCAACGCCTTGATCGCCAACAACACCGGGCGCTTGGGCAAAGAGCTGTGGACCGACGGCGGCGAAGGCGAAGCGATCAACCTGTACGCCGCGTTCAACGAGCATGACGAAGCACGCTACGTGGTGGAAACCATCGAAAGTGCGCTGAAAACCGGCATGGCCCGCAGCGATATCGCGATTTTGTACCGCTCCAACGCCCAATCACGGGTTTTGGAAGAAGCTTTACTGCGTGAACGTATCCCGTACCGCATCTATGGCGGCCAGCGCTTCTTCGAACGGGCTGAAATCAAGAACGCCATGGCCTACCTGCGTTTGCTCGAAGGTCGTGGCAACGATGCGGCGCTGGAACGGGTGATCAACGTTCCGGCCCGTGGTATCGGTGAAAAAACCGTCGAAGCGATCCGCGATCACGCCCGCCACAGCGATGTGTCGATGTGGGAAGCGATGCGTCAGCTGGTGGCCAATAAGGGCCTTACCGGTCGCGCGGCCGGCGCCCTGGGTGCCTTCATCGAGCTAATCGAGCACCTGGCGACCAAAACCGCCGAAATGCCGCTGCACCTGATGACTCAGACCGTCATCGAGCAGTCCGGCCTGATTGCCTATCACCAAGCGGAAAAAGGCGAGAAAGGTCAGGCGCGGGTAGAAAACCTTGAGGAATTGGTCAGCGCAGCGCGCAACTTCGAAAGCGCCGAAGAAGACGAAGACCTGACGCCGCTGGCCGCATTCCTCGGCCACGCCTCGCTGGAGGCCGGCGATACCCAGGCCGACGAGCACGAAGACAGCATTCAGCTGATGACCTTGCACAGCGCCAAAGGCCTGGAATTCCCTTACGTGTTCCTGGTGGGCATGGAAGAAGGCCTGTTCCCGCACAAGATGAGCCTGGAAGAGCCCGGCCGTCTTGAAGAAGAACGCCGCTTGGCCTACGTCGGCATCACCCGTGCCATGCAAAACCTGGTGATGACCTACGCCGAAACCCGTCGCCTGTACGGCAGCGAGACCTACAACAAGGTTTCACGCTTCGTACGCGAAGTGCCTAAAGGCTTAATTCAGGAAGTGCGGCTGTCCAACAGCGTCAGCCGTCCGTTCGGTGGCGGCCAGAAGCAAAGTTCGAGCAGCCTGTTCGCCGGCACGGAAATTCCGGAAACCGCGTTCAGCCTCGGTCAGCAAGTGCAACACGCGGTCTTCGGCGAAGGGGTGATCCTCAACTTCGAAGGCGCTGGCGCGCAGGCTCGGGTGCAAGTGAACTTCAGCGAAGGCAGCAAGTGGCTGATGCTTGGCTATGCCAAGCTCGAAGCCATCTAACGGCTACCCGAAGAGCTTTTCTGTGGGAGCGAGCTTGCTCGCGATGAACGATGACGCGGTGCTCCTGAACTCCGCGGTGTCGCCATCGCGAGCAAGCTCGCTCCCACAGAGTCTCGCGTTGCATCCAATGTAGGCTCCCACAGGTTGATCTGATAGAAGGCGTAATACACATGGGCTCAGGCTTCTTTTCTTCCTGGACATTCTGGGCCCTGTTGTCGGCGGCATTCGCGGCGCTGACTGCGATTTTCGCCAAGGTCGGCATCGAAAACGTCAATTCCGACTTCGCCACACTGCTACGCACGATCGTGGTATTGGTCAGCCTGGCCTTGATTTTGTACGCAACGGGCCAATATCAGTCATTAGGATCGATATCCGCCAAGAGCTACCTGTTCCTGCTGCTGTCTGGCCTGGCAACCGGTGCCTCGTGGATTTGCTACTTCCGTGCGCTGAAACTCGGGCCAGCCTCGCTGGTAGCACCTGTCGACAAACTCAGCGTGGTGCTGGTGGCCGTGCTGGGCGTAGTGTTATTGGGTGAGCGGCTCGACCTGCGCCAATGGGGCGGAATCGGTCTGATCACGGCCGGCGTGGTGATGTTGGCGTTGCGACGTTAAGCGGCTTCCCACAGAACCAATCCGCTTGTCCTACAGACAAAAGTACACGTGCCTCCTTGCACCAACGGAGCTGAACGCAACCTGTCAGGCAAAAGCCCGAAACACTCTGCTGCTAGCCAGTGTCACTTCACCTGTGCAACATGGCGCGCGTGCCATCCACAAATGGGAATTCCCTTTATGAAACGTTTTCTTAGCATCGCCCTGGCGTTGTGTATCGGCCTGACGATGAGCCTCGACGCCAACGCCAAGCGCTTCGGTGGCGGCAAAAGCGTAGGCGCCGCGCCGACCCACCAGACCAGCCAGATGGCGCCATCCTCGCCTGGCATGGGTTCTGCCGCCGCAACCGCCACAACCGCCGGTGCTGCGGGTGCCGCAGGCGCTGCCGCCAAAGCCGGCGGTGCTTCGCGCTGGCTCGGCCCTCTGGCCGGTATCGCTGCCGGCGGCCTGCTGGCCTCCATGTTCATGGGCGGCGGCTTCCACGGCATGCAGATCTTCGACATCCTGATCATGGCGGTCATCGCCTTCGTGATCTTCCGCTTCATCGCCGCTCGTCGCCGCAAGCAACAAGAGCACATGGCCCCCGCGGGCGCGCCAATGCAGCGTGAAGTGTTCGAACAGAAGCCGGCCATGGGTTCGATCTTCGGTGGCTCGGCTGCCCCTGCTGCCGCTCGTCCGGTGATCAACGCTCCGGCCTGGTTCAACGAAGAGCGCTTCATTGAAGCAGCACGCGGCCACTTCCTGTCCCTGCAACAGCACTGGGACGCCAACGAAATGGACAAGATTGCCGAGTTCGTGACCCCGCAAATGCTGGAGTTCCTCAAGCGCGAACGTGCCGATCTGGGTGACGGTTTCCAGTCCACCTACATCGACAACCTCACCGTTCAACTGGACGGCGTGGATGATCGTGCAGACAAGACCATCGCCACCCTGACCTTCAACGGTGTGTCGAAAAACTCGCGTTTCGACCAGGGCGAAGTGTTCAGCGAAAGCTGGAACATGGAACGTCCGCAAGGCGAGAACCAGCCTTGGCTGGTGGCCGGTATCCGTCAGAACGGCTAATACCGCCCTCGTTTCGCATGCTGTAATAAAAACCCCAGCCTCGGCTGGGGTTTTCTATTTCGCGGTTGCATCTATAGCGAGCTACTGTATAAACCGCCCCAACCAAACCGCGCCATTGAGCAAGAGGATCCCGGACGTGGAAGAAATCATCGAACAACTGCGTGAAGCCAACGAACCGGTACCGGTCCCCTTGGAGCTGCCTGACGAAGACCTGCTGGTGGAAATCGAAGAACAACTGTTCATCGATATCCCGTTCGTCTTCAGAGAATTCCTGCTGACCGTCAGCGACGTCGTTTACGGCAGCCTGGAGCCGGTGACTGTCACCGACCCGCAATCGCACACCTACCTGCCGGACGTTGCCGCCAACGCCTGGGACGCTGGCGTTGATCGCAGCATGATTCCGATCTGCCAGGACGGTGACAATTACTACCTGGTCGAAGAAGACGGCACCGTGGTGCTGTGGCTAGCCGAGGAAGAGCTGCTGGCCGAAGAAACCTGGGAATCGGTGTGGCACTGGGCGCGGGACGTCTGGCTGGAGAGCTGATCTGCCTGATGCCCCGCTGAGTCAATGCCCGGACGAATCCTTATGGTTCAGCAGGGCCACCTGCATCCGCGTGTGCACGCGGATGAACCAGCGCCAGAGCAGGGCCGCCACTTCGGCAGTCACGATGGCGATCAGCAGCAACTTGTTGGTCGGCAAGATACTGGCCGACAAGGCTGCCAGCAGCAGGAAAATCACCAGCAGCGAGAGGATCGGGATCACTTCGGCGATCACCCGACGCACTCGCTGCGTGTGCCGGCCGGCCATCTCCATCAACACGCCAAAAATCAGCTGGGCAAAGCGTTGGTTCTTCATCTTCAGGTCGTTGAGGGCCTTGACGAGGGCTGCTCGGTGGATGTGCTGACGTCGTTAAGCGATTACCAGATCGGATGAAAGGGCCCTTGAAGTAAGCTTTTGAAGGGTAACACCGCGACTTCGGGCGCAAAGGCGGTGCAATATATGGAAACAGATCGATCCGGGCGTGACGGCCGCCACTGGTTCGGCGTCCCGTTAAGGATGGTTTTGAAAAACTGACCAAGCGCCCGCAGAGGTGCTCCCGAAATCCCTGCCTAGAATCGTGAGTAGTTGCTATGGAACCCGGAAACGCCCAGCTGTCGATGACGGTATTGATGACCCCCGACATGGCCAACTTCTCTGGCAATGTCCACGGCGGCACCCTGCTCAAATACCTCGACGAAGTCGCCTACGCCTGCGCCAGCCGTTATGCCGGACGCTACGTGGTGACCCTGTCGGTGGATCAGGTGATTTTTCGCGAACCGATCCATGTCGGTGAGCTGGTTACCTTTCTGGCTTCGGTCAACTACACCGGCAACACCTCGATGGAGGTGGGTATCAAGGTGGTGACCGAGAATATCCGCGAGCGCTCGGTGCGTCACACCAATAGCTGCTTCTTCACCATGGTCGCAGTCGACGATCAGCGCAAGCCGGCGGCTGTCCCACCGTTGCAACCGCAGAACAGCGAAGATAAACGCCGATTTGCGCAGGCCAAACAGCGCCGGCAGATTCGTCAGGAGCTGGACCAGCGTTATCGCGAAATAAAGGCTGACGTTTAAAGCACAAGATCGCAGCCTGCGGCAGCTCCTGCATAGCAATACGTATCCCTGTAGCTGCCGCAGGCTGCGATCTTTTCCGCCGCGACGCCCGTTACAAACTGATCGCCGTCGCCTCGAACTTCACCCGAGGATGGGCAATACGGTCCTGGGCACGCACCAGTTCCAGCTCATAGCTTGCGCAGGCCTGGGTTTCCAGCAGCACTTCATGCACTGCGGACGCCGCGAATTCAAAGGCCGCGACCAAGCTGTCACCCAACAACACCCGTGCCAGGAACAGGCCCGACGTCAGGTCGCCGACGCCCACCGGCTGACGTGGAAACGCCAGCAATGGACGACGCAGATGCCAACTGCCTTCGGCCGTCACCAGCAACATCTCGAAGCCGTCCGGCAATTTACCGGGATAGTCCAGATGCTTGACCAGCACCGCCTTCGGGCCACGCGCCAATAACGCGCGGGCCATCGCCAGGCAATCGAACAGCGACTGCGGCTTACGCCCGGAAAAACTGTCCAGCTCCAGCTGGTTTGGACACATGAAATCCGCCACCGCCGCCGCTTCATCCAGTAGGAAATCGCTGACTTCAGCCGGTACGGTGCAGCCTTTCTCCGCATGCCCCATCACCGGATCACACAGGTACAAGGCGCTGGGGTTGATCGCCTTGATTCGTGCCACGCCGCTGAGGATCGCCCGCCCTTGAGCGGCACTGCCCAAATAACCGGACAGTACCGCGTCGCAGTTGCCGAGTTCACCAATGGCTGCGATCCCTTCCACCAGCTCGGGAATCTGCTGCGGCGCCAGCACTTCACCGGCCCACTGGCCGTATTGAGTGTGGTTGGAGAACTGCACGGTATTGAGCGGCCAGACGTTCACCCCGACCCGCTGCATCGGGAAAACCGCGGCGCTGTTGCCGGCGTGACCGAAAACCACGTGGGACTGGATGGCGAGCAGATGGGGAGAACGTTTCATGCGGGATTTCCGTAAAACGATTGAAATTCGAGCCGCGCAGTATGCGACTAATCGCGGCCTGTACGACAGACCAAATACGCAGTTAAGCTGACACTAATTTGTTGGAGCACTGTTCATGCTGACCCTTGGAAATATCTTTGTGCTGATGCTGCTGGCGACCGGTGCCGCCTGGCTTTGGCACAACCATGGCCTGCGCGAACTGGCGCTGGAACGGGTCAAGCGGCATTGCGCCAAACTCGACATTGAATTGCTCGACGGCAATGTGGCATTGAAAAAAATCGGCTTCGTGAAGGATGCCAACGGGAGGCGACGCCTGGCCCGCGTGTATAACTTTGAGTTCACCGTGACCGGCGAAACGCGCCACGCAGGCACTATCACCCAGTTCGGCGCCCACAGTGCACAAATCGAACTGGCGCCCTACCCGTTTCCGGTCGACGAAAAACCTGTGCTGCCCAGCGCCGAAGTGATCGAACTGAACCAATGGCGCCAGGACCACAACAAGTGGCGTAACTGACCCCTGAACCGCGTTAAATCAGGTTCACCCGGCAGCTCGCGAGTTTCCTCTGTAGTGATTCGGCATCCTGCGGCTTATCGAAAATAAGCTCCATGCGCGAATCCTGACGCCATTCACTCGGTTGCCAGTGCAGCGCGGCGTTATCCAGCGAGTTGGCCGACACCCAGCCCACGGCGCTGTGGATAACCAGCTTGGCCCGACGCCAGTGCAGTCCCTCCAGACAGCGCTGGATCAATGACAGGTCAAATGACTGACTCGGATGCCAGCGCCAGCCGATGCTCCAGCCACCGTCCTGCTGCTGACTTAGACAAATCGGCAGCATCGGGTCAGTCCAGACCGCCGGTATCTGCGCCAGACCTTTAGGCACACTGAAGTTATCCACACCCTCAACCGCTCGACTGTACACGCCCGGCAAATCACTCAGTGCCAGAGCGCCCTGCTGCGTCCAATACAGTGGGCATTCCGGCAATTGCGCGATGATCCGCTGGCGCTGTTCGTCGTTCAGTTGCTCGGCCTTGTTCAACAGCAACAGACCGGCGCTCGACAGCGCTGCCTGTTGCGCCGCCGGCAGCGGATTTCCGGCGGCCAGTGCCTGAGCATCGAGCACCAGAACGCTCGGCTGAATCGCCAGCACACCCCACCACGGCGCCTCGCCTAACTGCTTGAGCAGCTGCGCCGGATGTCCCAGCCCGGAGGGCTCGATAAACAATCGGTCCGGCCGTGATTTGCGCAGCAACCGCCCGAGGCCGATCTGAAACGGCGCACCATTGACGCAACACAAACAGCCGCCAGCCACTTCACCCAGTGCGATACCATCGGCGCCGGTGGTCAACAACGCGGCGTCCAGACCGATCTGGCCGAACTCGTTGATCAGCACCGCCCAGCGCTCGTTCGCCGGCCGCTGCGTCAGCAGATGCTTGATCAGGCTGGTTTTGCCGGCACCTAACGGTCCGGCAATAACGTGAGTAGGAATGTTCTGCAACATGTTCGACGGTTTCTTGGGAGGAAAAGGATGCGACTGATCGGCTTGCCATTGCTGCTGGCCTTCGCTTCGGGCGAGGCGCTGGCCCAGGCCTGCGTGGTTCATAGCCAGGCGGAGCGGCTCGACGTCAAAGTCTGCCAGCAGAATCGCAACATCCCGGAAAAACTGTTCCATGACGGCTTCTGTCAGCCAAACCTCGCGGGGCAGAAGGTCGAAGTCGCATTCCTCGATCAATGCCCCAGCGGTGCCTTCGGTGTGTGCAGCAACGCTCAAGTCGCCAATATGCCTTACCGGCAGGATATTCACTATTACGGCGTGGCCACAGACGCGGCGTACCTGAAGCCGTATTGCGAAAGCCAGAGCCAGGGCGCTTGGCTCACGCCTTGAATCAACCGAGCCATTCCAGGGTCAGGATCAGGCCGCGTCCTCTTCGATCCATGGACCAAACGGATCTGCCATCAGGCACCAACCTTCGACGCCCAAGGACATTTCGTCATCGTTGAGCAGGCAGTTGTCGAGGCGTGCGGTGAGCTGGGCGAAGTCAATATTCTGGCCGATGAACACCAGCTCCTGACGGCAATCACCCGTGGCCGAGGTCCAGTTTTCCATGATCGCTGCAGTACTTTCCTGATCCTGTGGCCACTCTGATTTCGGCACAAAGCGCCACCAGCGACCGGCGAACCCGTGACGCATCAAACCGCCGGCCTGGGACCAACTACCGGCGTCCTGGTGCTTACTGGCCAACCAGAAAAAGCCCTTGGAGCGCAGCAGTTTCCCATTCACCCACGGCCGACTGATAAAGCTGAAAAAGCGCTGCGGATGAAAGGGCCGACGCGCCCGATAAGCCATTGAAGCGATGCCGTACTCGGTGGTTTCCGGCACATGTTCGCCGCGCAACTCTTGCAGCCAACCGGGTGCCTGAGAGGCTTTTTCAAAGTCGAATCGACCCGTGTTGAGGATGTTTTTCAGCGGTACTTCACCCATGACCATCGGGATGATGTGTGCCTGAGCGTTGAGCCGTGTGAGGATCGCAATCAGCTCTTCGCGCTCCGAGCTGCTGATCAGATCAATCTTGCTGATCAACAACACGTCGGCGAATTCGATCTGCTCGATCAGCAGGTCAGTGATCGAGCGTTCGTCTTCTTCGCCAAGGGTTTCCCCCCGTGAAGCGAGACTTTCGGCGGCCTGAAAATCGAGCAGAAAATTCATCCCGTCGACCACCGTGACCATGGTGTCGAGTCGTGCGATGTCGGCCAGGCTTTGGCCGTCCTCGTCGCGAAAGGTGAAGGTTTCCGCCACTGGAAGAGGTTCGGAAATACCGGTGGACTCGATCAGCAGGTAATCGAAGCGACCGTCCCTGGCCAGTTTGCTGACCTCCTCCAGCAAGTCTTCGCGCAAGGTGCAGCAGATGCAGCCGTTGCTCATTTCGACAAGTTTTTCTTCAGCGCGGTTCAAGGTAACGTCGCGCTGAACTTCACTGCCGTCGATGTTGATTTCGCTCATGTCGTTGACGATCACCGCGACCCGAAGGTTCTCGCGGTTACGCAGTACGTAGTTGAGCAGCGTGCTTTTGCCGGCGCCGAGAAAGCCGGACAGCACGGTAACGGGGAGACGATTGGGCATCAGGTATTACTCATCAGGAGTGGCCGGTCAGGTGATCTTTTAATGTTATAGTATAACAACATAAAGACGCCAATCTCCTCTTGCTCCCAGTGACGAAGGACGCAATGCTTGAGCCCGCTCACCCCACGAGAAAGCCCATGCACAAGGCCTTGAAATGCACACTGTTGAGCCTTTCGCTGTTGGTCGCAGCAAACGCTTGCGCGCAGATGCCGAGCCTGGCGAAGTGCACGCGCAGCGCCAATCTGCTGGCCTGCGTAGACCCCGACGGCAATGCGTACAGCGTCGCCACAGTAGGCAGCACGACGTACTTGCGCGGGTTTGAAGTGAACGGCAAACGCTATTGGGCGCAGACCAGCAGCCGTTACGGCCAACTGACATTCTTCACCGGTTTGGCGTCCGACGGTGAAGCCTGGGTCGGCTACACCCGCCGCGTTGGCTGGACCACCCTCAATCGGTTTTCCAGCTCCGGCGGTTCCAGCGGCAAGTTCACCTGTAGTCGGTTGACTGGCTGCTAAACCTGCGATTTCTGCTGTGACTGCTGCCAGGCCATGTAGCTGTTCACCGGCGGATTCTTCTGAAAATAGCGCTGCAAACCCTCAAAAAGACTGTCGGCTACCGCCTTTTGGTGCCGCTCCGTGACCAATCGCTGACTGTCGCGGGCGTTGGACATGAAACCGGTCTCGACCAGGATCGATGGCACGTCCGGTGACTTCAGCACCGCAAATCCGGCCTGTTCCACGCGTTTTTGATGCAGTGTGGTAATGCTCGCCAGGCTGCCTAGCACCGTGCTACCGAGCTGCAAACTGGCGGCGATGGTGGCGTTCATCGACATGTCAAGGATCACTCCGGCGAGCATCGGATCCTTGTCCTTCAAGTTGAGCAGACTGGTCGCACCGAGCAAGTCGGCACCGTTTTCCCGTTGCGCCATGAAGCGCGCCGTGGCCGAGGTCGCGCCGCCTTCGGACAATGCGTAAACCGAAGCGCCAGAGGCCGTGAGCCGTGGTGCCGCGTCAGCGTGCACCGAGATGAACATGTCGGCCTTGTGCGTACGGGCGATCTCCACACGCTTGCGTAGCGGCACGAAGAAGTCGTCGTTGCGCACCAACTTCACATCGAAACCTTTCTCGCGCTTCAAACGCCTGGCCAGCAATTGTGCGATGGACAGCACCACGTCTTTCTCGCGCTCGCCTTTGGCGCCAATCGCGCCGGGGTCCTTGCCGCCATGGCCAGGGTGGACCACGACGATGATGTCGCGCTTGGGGTGAGCCTTGTCGATCGGCGTTTCACGCTGAACCAACGGTGCAGCCGCGGCGATCTGCACGGGTGCGGCGCTCAGTAGATCAAGTACCAGACGATGGCCCTGCCCGTCCTGTGGCGGCAGTAGAAAACTATTGAGCCGCACCGGACCAGTAAGGTCGAGGACGATCCGCGTATTGCCTTGCCCGAAGTGCCCTGAACGGATCGAACGAATCACCGTGTTGGTGAGCATTAATTGACTGAAGTCACCGCTGAGCTGCGCACCGCTCAAGTCGATGATCAGTCGCTCGGGCGCGCTCAACGAAAAAGCTTTGTACTGCACCGGTCCGCTCAGATCGAGTACCAGGCGAAGCTTGTCATCCGAACGCCAGAGCCGTGCATTGCGGATCTGCGTCGCCGACACGCCGAAAGGTAAAACCAGCGCAGCGCTGGCCAACAACAGGTTGAGCAATTGTCGCCTGTGCATAGTGAAAAACCGCTCGAGAAAAAGGCATCGTCGATTTGATCGTTATAATATAACATGGCAAAACATTTCCAACGATGGACCTGCTCATGAATGCGCTGACTCTGCCGGATATTGCCGCGCAGGCCTCACGCCAAGCCTTGCCACTCGAATGGGTGGGCATGTGCGGCATTGCTCTTCCTGTTGTGTTCGACGGCCAGCGATTGAGCGCGAAAGCCGACGCAGGCGTCAGTCTCGATGATGGCGAAGCGCGCGGCATCCATATGTCGCGGCTGTATCTGGCGCTGGAAATGCTTGAGCAGGAAAGCCTCACCCCGGCGTTGTTGCGGCAAGTTCTACAACGCTTCCTCGACAGCCACGAGGGTTTATCCAATGCCGCTTACCTGCGCATTCACGCCGATCTACTGCTCAAACGCCCAGCCTTGATCAGCCCTTTGGCCGGTTGGAAAAGCTATCCGATCACCGTCGAAGCACGATTGGAAAACGCCGTGTTCCACGTGGAACTTAAAATTGAAGTTTATTACTCGTCCACCTGCCCCTGTTCAGCTGCGCTTTCGAGACAACTTATTCAGCAGCAATTCATCGACGACTTTGCCAACAGGCCGTTGCAACACGCTGACGTTTTGGCTTGGCTCGGCTCTTCGAAAGGCATCGTCGCGACGCCCCACAGCCAACGCAGCAGTGCGCAATTGCGGCTACGACTGGATGACTATCTGGACGATCTGCCCTTGATCGCAGCAATCAATGACGCCGAAGCCGCGCTCGGCACCGCCGTTCAAACCGCGGTCAAACGCGCCGACGAACAAGCCTTCGCTCTCGCTAACGGTCAAAACCTGATGTTCTGCGAAGACGCTGCACGACGCTTGAATCTGGCGTTTAAACGCTCTCCCGGCATCAAAGCCTTTCAGTTGAGCGTGGCTCACGCCGAAAGTCTGCATGCCCACGATGCGGTGGCCGAAAGTCGTTGGAACTGGGAGGCCGCATGATTCATTGCCAAGGACTACGCTGGGGTGCGCCCGGCCACCCACTGACGCCCCCCGCCGATTTCGATTTACCCAGCGGCAGCCTGACGGCAGTCATCGGTGCCAACGGCTCGGGTAAAAGCAGCTTGCTGAAAGTTATCGCCGGCCTGCAAAAACCGTTGGCTGGCAAAGTCGTCCTGAATGTTTCACCACGGGGTGGTTTGTCCTTTTTGCCACAACAACAGCACCTCGATCGACAGTTCCCCATCAGCCTACAAGAGCTGGTCAGCGCTGGATTCTGGGGCAGCAAACAAACGCCGGACGTTCGCCGCCAACGTCTCGACAACGTGCTGAATGACTGGTGTCTGAACGGTTTGGAACAGCGCCCATTGATGGCGTTGTCGGGCGGCGAATTGCAACGTGCCCTGCTCGCCCGTTTGAGTCTCGCCGAAGCGCCCCTGTTGCTGCTCGACGAACCTCATGCGGCATTGGATGAACTCGGCCAGGCGCTGCTGTGGAAACACATCCACGCCTGGCACAACGAGGGCCGAACCCTGGTCGTGGTGTGTCATGACCTGGCTGCGGTTCGCCAGCACATTCCGCAAGCATTGCTGATCAAAAACACCGGCTGCGTTCTGGCGCCGAGCCGTGAACTGATCCTCCAGCAACCGCTCACGCAGGTGGCGTAATGGTCGTCGCACAACTTTGGCAACCCTTCCACGAATTCGTATTCATGCGCCGAGCCCTCATCGGCGGCCTGGTGTTGGCTTGCAGCACCGCACCGCTTGGGGTGTTTCTGATCCTGCGACGCATGAGCCTGATTGGCGACGCCGTGGCTCACGGCATCTTGCCCGGTGCCGCGTTAGGGTTTTGGTTCGCGGGCTTGAGCTTGCCAGCGCTAACCATCGGCGGCCTCGGTGCCGGACTGAGCATGGCCGGATTGGCGGCATGGATCACCCGCCGCACCGGCCTTCGGGAAGACGCGAGCCTGGCGGCGATCTACCCCATCTCGTTGGCCAGCGGCGTGCTGATTCTGGGGATCGCCGGCAAACGCCTCGACTTGCTCCACCTGTTGTTCGGCTCGGCATTGGCCGTCGACGGCCCGACTTTAACCGGCATGCTCTGGGTCTCGGGGATCAGCCTGATCGCCATGGCGTTGATCTATCGGCCACTGCTGCTGGACACCCTCGACCCGTTGTTTCTACAAACCGTCAGCCGTCTCGGCCCGTTGGCACATGGCGTTTTTTTGACCCTGGTGGTGCTGAATCTGGTGATCGGTTTCCAGGCCATCGGCGCGCTGATGGTGGTCGGTTTGATGATGTTGCCGGCCGCCGCTTCACGCTTCTGGAGCCGCCACTTGCCGATGCTGATGGTCATCGCCGGACTGCTCGGCTGCCTCTCGGTGTGGCTGGGTCTGTTGCTGTCGTTCTACTACTCGCTGCCCAGCGGCCCGGCCATCGTGCTGGTGGCCGGCGCGTTGTACCTGCTGTCCGTGGTGTTCGGTCCGGTGCACGGTTTGCTGCGCCGCCCGCCTTTGCTCACATCCCAATGAGGTGTTTCCCGATGCGCGCTCTACTCGTGCTGTTCAGTGTGTGGTTGTCGATGTCGCTTTCAACGGTATCGGCAGCCGAAAAGATCCCGGTGGTCACCAGCTTCAGCATCCTCGCCGATATGGTTCATCAGGTCGGTGGTGAGCATATTCAGATCACCAACATGGTCGGCCCGGATGCTGACGCCCACACCTATGAGCCCACTCCGGATGACGCCAAGGCCCTGCTCAAGGCCAAACTGATCTTCAAGAACGGCCTCGGTTTCGAGCCATGGCTGGACCGCATGGTAGCCAGCACCGCAACCAAAACCCTGGTGATCACCGCCAGCCGCGGAGTGATCCCCAGGACGATGGAAGAGGACGGTGAGACCATCCCCGACCCGCACGCCTGGCACAACCTGGCAAATACCGAACTCTATGTGAACAACATCACCAAGGCGCTGATCGCCGCAGACCCGACGAACAAAACCGACTACGAACACAACAGCCAGACCTACCTGAAACAGATCTACCGTCTGCTGGCCGAAGCCAAAGCCAAGCTCGGCGCATTGCCGCCGGGTAACCGCAAGATCGTTACGTCTCATGACGCCTTCGGCTATCTGGGTCAGGCGTACGGCATCGACTTCATGGCACCTCAAGGGTTGTCCACCGAACGTGAACCGTCTGCCGCCGAAGTCGCCGCATTGATCACCCAGATCCGGCAGGCCAAGGTCAAAGCAGTGTTCATGGAAAACATCAAGGACGCCCGGCTGCTCAAGCAAATCGCCGATGAAAGCGGTGCGCAAATTGGCGGCACCCTGTACTCCGACGGACTCGCCGCCGAAGGTCCGGCCAGCACCTTTGCCGGGCTGTTCGAATACAACCTCAACACGCTTTATGACGCCTTGAGCAAGCCATGATCCGCAAGAACCCGTCCGGCGATTTGACGCGGACGATAGAGATCAGGCGCGAGGTTTGACAGTCCCGCAATCCTGCCCCAGCCACACGGCGCGAGTGTCCATGCTGCCGTTTTGCTGGATACCGGTGGCGTTGAACGTGCCGTTGACCGTGGTGTTGAACTCGCGGTCGCTGAGGAACGTAGCAACACCGGCGCCCTGGGCTTTCGGGCAACTGAAGCGGAACTTCCACTGGTTGCCGCTGCGGTCAGTGATCTGCTGCTTGCAACCCGATTGCGGATCTTGCAGCGGAATGGTGTCGGATTGAACCTGTGCCTGGGTCAGGCACACACGAATCCCTTTGCCGCCCATCGTGATGCCCTGTTTCTCCAGTGCAGCCTTTTGTGCCGGTGTCATCTGGCTGCCCAACTGGTTGAG
This sequence comes from Pseudomonas sp. GW822-FHT02D10, assembly GCF_058802345.1. Classification (NCBI taxonomy): domain Bacteria; kingdom Pseudomonadati; phylum Pseudomonadota; class Gammaproteobacteria; order Pseudomonadales; family Pseudomonadaceae; genus Pseudomonas; species Pseudomonas sp. GW822-FHT02D10. The sequence goes on along the minus strand of NZ_JBXAOB010000002.1, from coordinate 179,213 downwards.
GATCAACTGCAGATCCGGCAGGTTCTGCTCATCGACCTTCATGTTGCTTGAGGTCAACTCCCACAAACCCGGTTGCAGCATCTGCGCCTGAGCGGCCATAGGAAGTGACAAGCCAACAGCCATGGCCAAACCCAGCAGACGTACGTTCATCGAGTAACTCCTAGACAATAGTGGTCGTTAGACGTCGCCAATCTACTTCGGTTGCATGTCTAATTAAATAGCGACATTCGCCGTGGAACATGGTCTGTTAAGCATTGAATTGTCAGGAGCACGGTTGCCCCATGGATTTTTTTGGACCCCATCTTTTCGCTTATCTGATCGCGCTCATCCACTCTCTGGGCACGATCGCTGCCATTCACGCCGTATTGACCGTCAGGACCGCTCAAGGCTCGATTGCCTGGGCCTTGTCGCTGGTATTCGTGCCTTACCTGACGCTCATCCCTTATCTGGTCTTCGGTCGCAGCACCTTCGACGCTTATATCAAGGCTCGTCGACAGGCTAACGAAGAGATGCGCAAGGCCATCGCCGACCTGGATTGGCGCCCATGGGTCGAGGAAGCACTGACCGCACGCGCTTCTAATGCCTATGCATCATTGCGAGCGATGCCAAAACTGGGGCGGATGCCGTGCCTGGCGAACAATCAGGTGCGCCTGTTGATTAATGGTCAGGCAACCTTTGAGGCGATTTTCGAAGCAATCTGTAACGCCCGCGAAGCGGTGTTGATTCAGTTTTTCATCATCCATGACGACCAACTGGGTCGGCGTCTGCAACAGCTGCTGATGGAAAAATCCGCACAAGGTGTCGCCATTTACCTGCTCTACGATCGGATTGGTAGTCACTCCCTGCCTCACAGCTACGTTCAACCCCTGCGCGATGCCGGGGTGCAGGTCGAAGCATTCGCCACACGCAGTGGCTGGCTCAATCGGTTCCAGGTGAACTTCCGTAACCACCGCAAGATTGTAGTAGTCGACGGTGTGCTGGGATTTGTCGGTGGGCACAACGTTGGCGATGAATACATGGGCGAGAAACCACCGCTGGCACCCTGGCGCGATACGCACATTGCCGCCAGCGGCCCGGTGGTTGCGTGCATGCAGGAGTCATTCGCGGAAGACTGGTTCTGGGCCTCCCGCAAACTACCACCGCTGATACTGCCGCAGAGCTACCCCGATGACGGCGTGCTCTGCCAACTGCTGGCCAGCGGCCCGGCGGACCCTTACGAAACCTGCTCACTGTTTTTCGTTGAAGCCATCCATTCCGCGACCGAGCGTGTGTGGATCACCAGCCCGTATTTCATCCCTGATGAGGCGGTGTTCGCCGCGCTACGCCTGGCCGTGCTGCGCGGTGTCGACGTGCGGCTGCTGTTGCCATCGCGACCCGATCACCGGATCGTCTACGCCGCCTCCAGCTTGTACGCCTTCGAAGCGGTACGCGCCGGAGTCCGGGTATTCCGTTACCAACCGGGTTTCCTGCATCAGAAGGTCGTGCTGGTCGACCGCGAAATCACGGCCATCGGCAGTGCGAATCTGGACAACCGTTCGTTCAGGCTCAACTTCGAAGTGATGCTACTGACCGTCGACAGCCTATTCGCCAAGGAGGTGGAACACATGCTCAACGACGACTTTGCTCAGGCCCACGAAATTGCCAAAGGCGAAAGCCGGAAGACCCACCGCCTGCAACAGCTCGGCATGCGGGTCGCCCGGCTTATCTCACCAATTCTTTAAGGCCGATACCTTAAGGGTTGTAGATGTCGTCGCGGGTCCACGGGAGCTCATGGCTGCCGTCGGCGTGGGCCTTGACCGCGAGGATCTGGTGCAAGTTGATCCAGCCCCGCGCGAACGCGTAGGCGCAGCCTGCCAGATACAGTCGCCAGATCCGCAACGCCTGCTCTGGAACCTCTTTGGAGGCAGCTTCAAGGTTGTCCTCAAGCCGTTCGCTCCAATGGTCCAACGTGCGCGCGTAATGCAGGCGCAGGCTTTCGACGTCGACGATCTCCAGCCCTGCTTCACTGATCTCGGCCGAAATCATCGACAGGTGCGGTAATTCACCGTTAGGGAATACGTAGCGCTCAATGAAATCGCCAGCTCCGCGCCCGACCGGCCGGCCATCGGTGTGCTTGGCGGTAATACCATGGTTCATCACCAGGCCGCCTTCGCGCACGGCACCGAACAAAGTCTTGCAGTACTCCGCAAGATTGGCGTGGCCAACGTGTTCGAACATGCCGACACTCACCACCTTATCGAACCGCCCATCCTGCGGCAGATCTCGGTAGTCGAGCAGCTGTAGCTCAACCTGATCCTGCAGTCCTTCGTCGATCACCCGTTCCCGGGCCAGGGCCAATTGCGCTTTACTCAGGGTGATGCCAAATACTTTCACCCCAAACTCCCGCGCGGCATAACGCGCCAACCCTCCCCAGCCGCAGCCGACATCCAGCAAATACTCGCCGGGTTGCAGCCGTAGTTTGCGACACAGGTGGCGAAATTTTGCTTGTTGGGCCTGTTCCAGGGTCTCGCTGCCGGTCTCGAAGTAGGCGCAGGAATACGCCATGTCACTGTCGAGCCAGAGCTGATAGAAAGCATTCGAGAGGTCGTAGTGATAGGAAATCGCCGCCGCGTCAGTGGCTTTGTCATGGACGGAGCGCACCGGTTGATTGTCGTCAGCTTCATTCAGCAATGCCTGGCTCCACTCATCACACACCCGGATCACATCGCTGATCGAGCCTTCGAGTTCGAGCTTGCCCTCAACGAAGGCGGCGCCCAACAGGTCGAGGCTTGGACGGGTGAATTGAGGCACCAATTGCGGGTCCTTGACCACAATCGTGACGCTGGGCGCGGGTCCCAGATTAATTTCATGGCCATCCCAGAGTCGCAAGCGAAGCGGTAATTGCAGATTCTGTAAGGCCGGTGGCAGTTGCGCGAGCATGAATAGTCCCCCCTTGTTTCAGACGTCTGATTTGAGGGTAGACCATCGTGGAAAATTAGCTGGCTATCGATTTAATAGCCTTTTCCTATGAGTCACGACGGAGCAACAAACTGTCGTAAACCCATTGTCTCAGCCAGGTGATGGCCTGAAGAGGTGCGCCCTCTCCACAGTTGACTGTCAATTGTGCGCACAGTTCGGCAAAGCTCCAGCCCTCATTGACCAGGCGCTCAACTCTCTTCTTTCAGCTTGAGCAGCGGCTCCTGGAACCGTAGCAAACGCCCGGCATTACCCAGCACCAGCAAAGTGCTGAGGTTGTGCAGGACCGCAGCAATCATCGCCCCTGCCGCCCCCAGCCAGCCAAACGCGGCGAACGCAACGATCGCCAGCGTCCAGCCCAGACCGATGATCACATTGACCTGCAAGGTCTGCCGGCACTGGCGACTCAGGCGTACGCAGGTGCCAAGCCGACGCAAATCGCTGCCAATCAATACGATATCGGCTGAGGCCAGGGCAATGTCCGCCCCGCCCGCGCCCATGGCCACACCGACCACGCCAGCCTTGAGCGCCAACGAATCGTTGATGCCATCGCCGACCACCATCGGCCGGAAGCCATTGTCGATTTCGGTCAGAACGCGGTTGAGCTTGTCCTCCGGCAAGGCCTGAGCCTCGACATCGCTGATACCGACTTCATGGGCCAGGCTGTGGGCGACGCTCTGTCGATCACCGGTCAACAGCAACTGTCGACCGAGCCCCAGCTCACGCAGTTCGCTCAAGGCAAAACGCGCTTCTGGTTTGACGCTGTCAGCCAGCAACAACCACGCGAGAAAACGCCCATTCAACGCTAGACCGGCAATCGGCCCGTCGTGCTCCGGCACCGTCGAGGTGGCGATGCCCAACTGCGCAAACAACTCTGGTCGGCCGAGCGCCGCTTCACCCTGCTCAGTCATCGCCACCACACCCAAACCCTGACGCTCGCGGATGTCCGACAACAGCAAAAAATGCTCCTGAGCGACCAACCCGGCCAACGCCCGACTGACTGGATGACTGCTGGCTGAGCCGAGGCTGGCAGCCAGTTTCAGCAAGGTGCTGCGGTCCTCGACCGGGCTGTCGATTGATTGCAAACGCAACGTGCCAAACGTCAGGGTGCCGGTCTTGTCGACCACCAGCGACGTCAGGTCTGCCAACTCTTCAAGGAACGCCGAGCTACGAATCAGGATACCGTGCCGCGCCGCCACTGCGATCCCGGCAATCGCCGTCGCCGGGGCCGACAGCACCAGCGCGCACGGGCACGCGGCAACCAACACCGCGAGCATCGCTTGCGCGTCATTGGTGACGAACCAGGTCACAGCGGCCAACAGCAACACCAACACCATGTAGCTGCCTGCATAGCGTTCCAGCAATCGAGTGATCGGTGGCTTGGAGCGCTCGGCACTTTGCATCAACGCGATGACTTTGCCGAGGGTCGATTCGTGGCCGGTGCGGGTCACTTCCAACCGCAACAAGCCATCGAGGTTGATCGCCCCGCCGAACACCTGCATGCCAACGGTGGCCTCAAGCGGCACCGATTCACCGGTAATCGGCGCGGTGTCCAGGCTCGCCTGGCCGGACAGCACCAGCCCATCGGCCGGTACTCGATCGCCTGCGCGCACTTCGACGATGTCTCCGGCCTTCAACGCAGCGTTGTCGATTTCGATAATCGAGCCATCGGCCTGAACCTTGCGCGCGTGGCTACGCGTCAGGCGGCCAAGTGCGTGGATCGCTTCCTGAGAGCCAATCACGCTGCGCTCTTCCAGCACGTGGCCGAAGATCATGATGATCGGCAACAAGGCCGCAGTCAGCAGATCGCCTGTGGCCCACGCACCCATCATCGCCAGAGCGATCAGTTGATCGGTGATCCCGTGCAGGCTCGGGTAACGCAGGCTGTACCAGGCCGAACGCATGACCGGAACGGCCACCAGCAATGACGCCAGCCCGAGCAATAACTGGCTGACACCGGCTTGCTCCGGCGACAACCAGCGCCAGACCAGCCCCAGACCGAGCAAACCCAAAGCGAGCATCGCCAAGGTCAATTGACGTGCGGCACTGCGTTGTTCGGCCGTGCTCAGCATGCTCGGCGTGGCGGCGGTTTGAGCTGTCATTGTTCGGCTCCCTGAATGATCAGGCGGGAATCGTCTTTAGGGTTGACCGTCGTGACCGAGCCGGCCTGACCGAGAATTTTCGGCATACGCTCGCGGTAGATCCGCAGAAGCATTTCCGGGTCGGTACCCTTCTGTTGCGCCTGCGCCAGGCTGAGTACGGTGGCGGTGTCGGCCGACGCTTTAGCCAGGCGTTCGCTGGCTTGAGCGTGAGCGACTTGCAGTGTGCGGTCAGCTTGTTCGGTGGCAGTCTGGGTCAGTTTTTCGGCTTCAGTACGTGCGTTGGCGACGGCTTTATCCGCTTGCTGACTGGCTGTCAGTACCGCGTTGAACGCGTTTACCGCAGGTCCGGGCAGACTCGATTGCACGTCGACCCTTGCCACCTCGATGCCCAGTCCCTGCCCCGTCGCGGCCAACTCGACCAAGCGTTGGTTGATCCCTTGCACCAGATCACCGCGCAGGCGTTCGCGACGTTCGGCGGCCGATTTGTCAGCACCGATCAACTCCGGCCGAGCGACCAGAATAGTGTCCAGGTCTCGCGCAGCCGTCAGCGCCACGGCACTGCGGGTCACCAAACGGTCCAGCGCCGGCAGCACATGTTCACCCTGCAGGACGAATGCGTAAGGTTCGGTCACTTTGTAAAACACCCGAACGTCCAGTTGCACAACACCCGAATCACCGGTGAGCAAATACCCTGAACCGGCCAGCGCATCGCTCAGCGGCCTAGCGAAACTCGCCACGCGCTCACCTTGCAGCGCGGCATCAGAGCGCAACAGATTCTCCACCCGCTGCTCGATCACCCGATCCGCCGCCGGCAACAAAATCACCTGTTCGAACGGACGCGGCCATGCCAGCAGCAAACCAGCGTTCTGAATGCGATCCAGCGCTCCGAAGTGCAAGACCACAGCGCGATTCTGCGGATCAATCTGCCGCACATTGGAGAAAGCCCAGGCCAACGCAGCCAGCACCGTTACGGCATAGAGTGCGAGAAATGTCAGGCGTCCTGCCTGAATCCACGGGCTGCTGAGTTCATGTGTTCCACGTGGAACCACACTCATGGCTGCGACCCAGACTTGTTATCCAGCGTCGGCGGTCCATCAACCAGCACCCGGAATGGCGCGGCATCGGTACGCAGAATCAGCTTGGTGCCGCGCGTTACCATCGTGTCCAAAGTGTCCAGCGAGCGCAGCAAGTTGTACAGCTGCGGCGAGCCGGCGTAAGCCTTGCCGTAGATTTGCGCGGCTTCAACCCGCGATTGAGCCTCGATATCCGCCGCCTTCACCATCGCGTTGGCCTGGACGATACGCGCATCGCGCTCGGCGGCCGAACGGATTTGCGCCGCTTCACGCTTGCCGATGGCCGTGCGTTCGGTGGCAATGGTTTCACGCTCGGCACGCATACGGTCGACGGTGGCGGTCAGGGTCACTGACGGTAATGTCAGCCGTTCGATGCCAACTTGCAGCACACGCACGCCGTAAGTGGTCAGCAGTTGCTGATCGATCTGCTTGCGCAGCTGTGCCTCGAAATCGGCGATATGCACTTGGTTGGCGTCGGTATTCACCAGGTTTGCCAGGTCGAAACTGCTGGCGGTGGTTTCCAGCGCAGAACCCACGAACGTACGAATCTGCCGCGCCGCTTCGTCCGGTTGGTTCTGCACTGCACGCATGAAGCGCTGCACGTTGTCCGGATCGCCCTGCACCTGCCACGCGACGTAAGCCTGAATAATGATCCGCAATCCATCGCGCGTGCCCACGTCCTGCAAACCGCTGGAGGTGGTGCGCAACCGCAGGTCTACCGGAATCGCTGCCTCGAACGGTGCCGGCCAACGCCAGCCAAGGCCTGGGTTCAGCAGCACCCGCGAAGGGTTGCCGAAACGGGTAATCACCGTCGCCTCGCCCGAGCGCACTTGCACCAGGCTGGCCGCGGCAATGGCAAACAGCACCAGCAGCGCCGCCCAACCCATACGCCGCCACGGAAACGGTCCCGCCTCTTGCGGGTCGCCAGGGTGATGATGGTGGTGGCCGTGATGATGCCCGACGTGGTCGTGATCATCATGCGGCTCGTGGGAATGCGACGGGCTCAATGGGCGGCTCCTGACTGAACGGGTTGACGTGACGGCGAAGTGTCAGTCGGTAAGGTGGCGGGTAACGTGTAGCTGCGTAAGTCGATGGTCGGCGTACTGTTGCCGCCCAGACGATGATCGAGAACCAGTACTTTGGCGTTGGCCAAACCTTGGGCCAACTGGGCGAAATATTGCTCCAGCACAAAGGCTCGACCGGCTACCGCGTAGGCCTTGCGCTCGGCAGCGAAACGCAGGTCGGCGGCCTGGGCAGTGGCGTTGACTTCGCGGGCCGTGGCCAGCGCCTGGTCATGGGCGACACTGGCTTGCAATTGCGCCTGATTGGTTTGCTCGGCAGCCGCACCGCGCTCGCGGGAAATCAATGCTTGCGCACCGATCTGCGCTGCTTGCACACCGTGATAGGCGTTGGCTGCACCCGCCGGCGGGTGAATCGCTTCGACCACCGTGGCGAGAATTTCCACGCCGCTGTCGAGTTTCTGCAAATCGGCCTGCACCGCACGACCAATATCTTCGGCGAGCCCTACCCGATCTGCGCCAAGCAACCCATCAAGGGTTCGCGAGGCGAAGTCGTGCACCAGAATCCGGCTGGCGGTGCTGCGAATCAGCGTCGGTACATCGGCACTGTTGTAGGTCGCCGCCAACGCGGCCTGATCGCTCAGACCAATGCGATAGACGAAACGCACGTCCATGTTAACGATCTGGAAGCTCTGTTTATCGTTGCTGCTACTGGCAATCACCTGAGATTTGTCATTCACGTGACTGGCGTCCCACAACCGGTTGGCAATCGCCGGCGCGGGCCCTTCCGCTGGATCGACCGCCGTCACCGCTGGCGCGTCACCGACGCTGGTCGCCAATTCGTGAACCACGCCATTTTCGACACTCAGCAGCCGGCCCAACGGCCAAGGAAAACCGGTGTGCAAACCCGGGCCAAACACCTGCACCGGTTTGCCGAAGCGCTCGTAGATCCCCCGCCCTTGCAGTGGTATTTCGTGAATCCCGGTCAGCAACCAACCCACCGCCAGCACCACCGCCAACACCGGCAAGAACGCCCGACGCATGTAAGTGAAAGCCCAGATCTGCCGCAGGTCGATGCCAAAACGGTTATGCAATTCGTGCTGCAACGCCAGCAAGGGTTGTGGCGGCCAACGCAACATATCCGCGACAAAACTGCGCGCCAGCAGCCTCGGTTCGAGCAGATCGCGACGAGGACTGAACAGCGACACTACCGCACGCAGCAGCAACTCCGCGGCGACCAACCCCGGCAGCAAACCGATCAACACCGCCAGACGCACCGGCCAGACGGCGGTTTCGCTGCTGAACAACAGGCAAAATGCGCTGATCACCAGACAGATGATCGCCACGCGAGTGAGTTGCGCCAACTGCCCGGCCTCGGGCCACTCGGCCGAATTTTCCTGGGCCAGTTGACGTTCGAACACCAGCAATCCGAAGGCCAGCAGCAACGAAATCGCCGCCCCAACGCTGGCCGAGAGGCCCAGCGCAGCAGCGGGTAATGTCAGGCTCCAGAACTGTTCGATGCTGAACAACGCCAGCAATGACCAACCGGCCAGCCACAACGTCGGCGCGCCGATCTGCGCCAGCAACCCGACCCAGCGCTCACCCATACGCGCCAACAGGCGTTCATACCCGCCGAGCGCCTCGGTGGATTCGGCCGGCTCTGCGGCCAGCACAACCACCGGTTCAACCAGCGCCCGCGCCCGCCATTGGGTGACCCACCAGGCTGACTGCAGACTGGCCACCACCACGATCAACGCCGAGGATTGACTGACCAATAGTGGCGCCCAGAGCGATTGCGGTGCAAACAGCCCGACAAAAAACGCCAGCAACAATCCTGCCGCCGCGAGACTCGCCAGACCGATGCCCATCCGCTTCAACCGACGTCCGTGAAACACCGCCTGCTGAAAACGCGGCAGTCCTTCCACGTTCGCCCCTTCAGCCTCCAGATCGACTTGCATACCACCTCAGTACTTGCTGTTACGTGAACCTGGCCTGTGGATAAGTCATCAGGCCGTTGCATTTTTTGCAAATCGTTACGATATAACGATGGTAGTGATTTTTTTGCTCCCCGCCCATCACCAATCCCGCACAAATGATGAAGCCGGAAGATGAAAGCGTAGCCGGGCTGAGCAAGGGCATCAGCTCGGCAAATGCCCCAGCGGCAATGGTCCTGGGGTTTTCACGGTGTGAATCGCAAAGTTGCTGCGGATATCACTCACGCCCGGCAACTTGAGCAGGCTGCCGGTCAGAAAGCGCTCGTAACCACGCAAATCCGGCACAACCACTTGCAGCAGAAAATCCGATTCGCCTGACACCAGAAACGCCGAAATCACCTCGGGCAACGCCGTCACCGCCAGACGAAAGGCTTCGGCCTCTTCGTCGTTGTGGCGCTCGACCTTGACCCCGACAAACACGGTCAACCCCAGCCCCACTTCATCGCGGTCCAGGTTGGCTTGATACCCGCGAATCACTCCGGCCTCTTCCAGCATCCGCACCCGCCGCAAACACGGCGAAGCCGACAAGCCGATCTCATCCGCCAGTTGCACGTTGCTCAGGCGACCGTCGCGTTGCAGCGCGGCGAGGATTCGGCGGTCGTAGGCGTCCAGTTTCATGGTTTGGCAGTTCCCGACTGTTTTGATTCATTGATTGGCAGAAGCTGCCAAGTCTAGCCGTTTCCGGGAGCGACTACGCAAGCACCTGCCCTGCCCTTCGGCCCTAGACTTTGATCACCGAATCGCTAACGAGTGGGTGCAACATGGCAGAGCTCTGGATGTTCTTTTTGGCCTTGGCAGTGGTTTACCTGTTGCCCGGTCCGGACATGATTCTGCTGCTGCAAACCGGCGCCAGGCAGGGTAAAGCCGCAGCGCTGGCTACCGCCATCGGCCTGGCGATCGCCCGGGGTTGCCACGTTGCGCTGGCCGCGCTGGGCCTGGCAACGCTGTTCAAGGCTGCGCCCTGGACCTTTGAAGTGGTGCGCCTGGCCGGTGCGGCGTATCTGCTGTGGCTGGGGATTCAATGCCTGCGCTCGAACATGCTGCCGAACCTGAACGCCGGTGCTACTGCACATTCGAAACTGGCGTGGCGCGAGGCAATCCAGCGTGGCTTGTTGACCAACCTGCTCAACCCCAAGGCGCTGTTGTTCTGCTCGGTGCTGTTGCCGCAGTTCATCGACCCGCAGGCAGGCCCCGTGCTGACGCAGTTCGCGACCCTGGGCGTGTTGCTGGTGGTGGCCGGTTTGCTGTTCGACAGCGGTTACGCACTGATCGGCGCCTGGCTCGGCCGTTGGCTGGAACGCAGCCCATCGGCGCAGCGCGTACAGCAATGGCTGTTTGGCAGCTTGCTGATCGGTTTTGCGCTGCGCCTGACGTTCGTTCAGCAGGCTTAAGGTTTCGCCTTGCGCTTGTGGCGATTGATCAGCCATAGGGCCAGCGCCGTGAATACCACTACAGAACCCATCTGCAGCCACTTTTTGTATGGCCGCAAGGTTGAGCGCACGGGTGCCGGGCACCTGGCGGTCGACAAACTGCTTGGGAGCGAGCCTGCTCGCGATGATGGCATTACATTCAACATCAACGTTGACTGATGTACCGCTTTCGCGAGCAAGCCCGCTCCCACATGGATTGCACTTAACTGACTGGCATTAGCCACTCAGGACCGTTTTTTCGTTACAAGCTGATGTCGAGCCGACCTTACTCTTTCACCGCGCCAGGGAGGATGTCAGGTGTTGACGGGCGAGACGGTTGGGGGGCGGACTCAGTTTCCAGGTGTGCCAGTTTGCGCCGGGCGATTTCCGCACCCCGGCGGCGCAAGGGCGTTTCGATGAAGCGGTAGTTCAACTCAGCGCATACCAGCATGATTGCCACCGCTGTCAGTAGCAGTTCGGTGGTGAACCCCTGAGCAAGCGTAAGTCCTTGTTCCGTGGCAACCCGCGACCATATTTCAGTGCTCAGGTGATAGGCAAACACATGAATTACGTACAGTGCGTACGAGCGCGAGCCTAGCCACTCCAGCACAAGAGACAGTGGCGAAGGGCCGAACACATAGCCTTTCTGGTAGCTGGCCAACCAAACGAGAATGACCGACACGATCGCGACCAGGCCGTAGGCAATCGGTGTCGAACGCAATTGCGCGCCCGCAGCACCGAGCATGTAAAGCAAGAACAGCGTCACACCCAGACGCTTGAGCGGGCTACTGCGCAGGATTATCGGTTCCATCTGCTTGTAGAGGTCGGTGCGGGTGAACATGCACAGTAAAATGCCCCACATCATGGCGTCCAGGCGGAATGAAAACAGCATGCCCGCAGGGGCAGGGGCGAACATGTTGCGATCAAGACCGAACTGCGCAGCAATCAGCAGCAGCAACACGGTGACTCGCCAGCGCTGCGAGGTGACCAACAATAGGAACAGGGGGAAAATGAAATAAAATTGCTCTTCCAGTGCCAGACTCCAGTAAACGGAATTGGGACCCAGCAACACGCCATACTGATTCGCCAGGTTGCCGCTGAAGGTGGCGACCGCAGTGAAACTGCGAACGTTGTTGAACCAGGTATCAAACGCGTTGGATTGGTTATAGAAAATCGAAAAGAACAGCGGAATCAGTACCCAGAGCCAAGCGGTAGGTAGCAGTCGGTATGCACGCCGCAGCCAGAAGGTAAAGGTCGCAAGACCGTAGCTCCCCTGTTGCCGGTGTTTGTCGAAGTAGTCCAGGTAACTTTTACTTACAACGAAGCCTGAGATGCAGAAAAATAAATCCACCCCAGACCCCATGGCATACAGATTGAACACACTGGAAAAAAAGTCTTTGTAGAACGGCAACAACATCGACAGGTGCGCGAAGAGGGTCAGGCCAATCGCCATGCCGCGCAGGTATTCGATTTCCAGGTTTTTCTTGCTACTCATCGAACGCTCTACATTCATTATTGGTTTTCATCTGCGGCCGCCAGTCAGCTTGACCGACTGGCATTTGTCATTCAGGACCCTTGTTGCTCAGTGCTAGGCAGACAGCGGCTTGCGGGCAATGATCACCTGACTTTTTGCCACGGCCGCATCCAGCGCCTGTTTGAGCTGCGGACCACGTGGGGAGTCCAGGATCAGCCGCCACATTTCAGCCCAGTGATTGAGCAGTGGATGATTGGCATTGTAGAGATCGACCTTAGTCTCCCAGAACAGCAGCATCCACATCGACCAGTAGAAGCCGGACTGGCTGTGACTGATCACTTCCAGGCCAGCATCACCAACCATCTGCTTGAACTGCTCTTCGCCGATGACCCGGATGTGATTGGGCTTCTGGAAATATTGCTCGGAGGCAATGTCCTTCTGCAGGTGTTCGGAGCTGGGGTGCGGAACACTGAGCAAGTACAAGGCGCCTGGCTTGCCAACCCGCACCAGTTCCGCGAGAAACTGCGCCGGATCGTCCACGTGTTCGATCACTTCGGTGGACACAATGCGCGTGGCAATGGCGTCAGGCAATGGCAGCGGGTTGCAGTCCGTGACATAGCATTCAACATCACGCGCCGGGGTGTCCTTGAGGCGCTCGCGGGTGGCGGCAATCTTCGCCGCGTCGATGTCAGCGACAATGATTTTCGCCCCGCTCATAGCGCAATAATGCACGTTGCCGCCGTCCCCACAACCGACATCCAACACCGTGTCCTCAGGGGAAATCTTGAACCCGGTAAACAGCTCGTGGGTTTGCTGATTGAACCAGCCACTGAGCATGGCATCTTCCAGGCCCAGCTGGTAGGAGTCGACCTTGGGCGGGGTGGGTGCCGCAACTTCTGTCTGCATCGGAGCGGGTGCTTTGCCCGCCGTAAGTTTTTTCAGAAGGCTCAGCATGAGGTGGCTCCAGTGTGGGGGTCGCTGCTTGCGTAGGGTTTACGGGCAATAATCACTTGGCTTTTGGGCATGAATCCGTCCAGCAACTGCTTGATCGCCAACCCGTCGGGTTGCGCCAGCAAGTCCTGCCAGGTACGCGCCCAACTCTCCATCAACGGTGAGTACGGTGGCGTGATCCGGTCACGCACTGCGCCGCCCAGGTCACGCCCGGCCGCACGTTCGCTGGCCCAGAAGAAGATCATGCCCATGACCCAGAAAAAGCCTGTGGCCTGACGATGTTCGATCACCAGACCAGCGTCTTCTACCAGCGCGGCAAAGCGTTCCCGGGAAAATATCTGCACATGGTTAGGTGACTGAAAGTAGCCCGGCGGGGCGATGCCCTGTTGCAGATGCTCGCCCACAGGGTCCGGAACGCTGAGCAAATACTGGGCACCAGGACGCCCCATTCGCACCAGCTCGGCCATGAACGGCTCGGGCTGATCGATGTGTTCGAGCACTTCCATGCACACCACTTTGCTCGCACAGCCATCGGCCAAGGGCAGCGGCAGGCTGTTGCTCACCAGCCCAAGATTCGGCTTGTCCGACTGTGCCTCCACCTGCCTGGCGAGGCTGCGGACCTTGTCGTGTTCACTGTCGGTGAAGATCACCGACGCGCCCTGACGTACCGCAAACAACGTCGCCACACCTTCACCGCAGCCGACGTCCAGCAAGGTGTCATCCGCCGTGATGGCGAAGCCCTTGAGCAACTCACCGCTGTCACCCAGAAACCAGCCGTCGAGCACGGCGTCGCGTAAACCCACATCCCTGGGTGACACCGGGCTAGGCACAACCGGTAACGGTTCGGCTTTCACCGCCGCAAGCAGGCGTTTCAACAGTGCACGGATCATGCCTCGGGGGTTTCCACGGCAGACACCGCACGGGTTTCGAACAGTCGGGCGAAAAATTCTCCAAGGCGTTGTTCCGCGGTGGCCTGACTACAGAAGGTTTCCAGACGGGCCACCGCGTGGGCGGACATCTGCGCATAACGCTCGGGATCTTCTTTGGCGACGTCATAGCTGGACCGATAAGCCCTGCACAACGACGCCCAGTTGGTAACGTAACGCAAGGTGCGGAACGCCCGACGCGGATCGTGGGGCCAGGCGGTCAGCTCATCGGTGGTGTCGATCAGGAATGCGTTGTCGACGTCCAGGTAATCGATCATCGCCGTGGTGCGCGGCGCGACTGCCGGTTTGCCGCAGGACATGAACTCCATCAACGGCAGGCACTGGCCTTCGCCGTAGGACGTGTTCACCACGTAACTCGTGGCCTGCACCAGCCGCTCGTAGTCCGCATCCGCGAGGTAGCCGTAAATCAGTACGATGCGGCAGCGGTAGGACTGATTCTTGTACAAATGATGAAGGATGTCGGTTAGCGCTTCTTCGGCATCGTGGTGGGTCAGTTTAAGCACCAGTGTCGCGTCTTCCACCGCGCGGAAGGTCACGCAGAAGGCACTGAGCATGTCTTCCCAGTTCTTGCGCCCGTCACTTGGGTTGAACACCGAAGTGTAGATCACACCATCGAGCACCAGCTCGTGCTCGCGAGCCGGCGCCTGGAAATCGATACCCTTGCCGGCGCGCAAATGCGCAGGGCCAAAGGCACGCAGGTCGAGTTGGCGACTGTCTGCCAGCAATCCCCTGATCGTCAGCCGCACCCGACGGGCCAGCGGCTGGCGCTGTAACTGCGCGCCGCGCGCGGCAAAGCGGTCCCACACCGGCGCCGGCACCGCGACGATCGGATAATCGGCGCCCATTGCCTCGCGCACGGCATTAACGGTGTAGCTGGAGTGGGTAATCGCAGCGCCTGACGCTCGCAATACGTTGCGCCAGTCGTTGCGTGGCTCTCCGGCAAAAGGCTCGTTGGGAATGGTGCTGAACTCCCAGGCAAACACCGCGAGAGTCGGACAGGCGAAGTGCACGGGTGTGCGATGAGGCGGCGAGAACGACAGGAACACGCAGTCTTCCCCACGGGACAGACAGTCGAGGTACAGGGCATCGACTTCGGTTGGCGGGTCGCTGACCTCCACCACCCGGCCCAACCGCTCCAGCACCGGACGGTACTCCTTGAGCACGAAGTAATAGCTGTACTCCGAGCGGCCGAGGTTCTGGGCAATGGTGTGCTGGTTGGTTTCCGAATGAATGATGATCAGCATAAGGCGTTATCCGTCACGGTCACTGCCTGCGAAGCCAGCGGTGCCAGCCCGAAAAAATCCGACAAGCGCTGTTGCACCGGGGCGAAGGCGCAGTAGTCGTGCATCCGTTCGATGGCGGCGCGGGACATACGCTGATACTCCTGCGGTTGCTCCTTGGCCATTCGATAGCTGTTTTCGTAAGCCGTTTTCAACGAGCCCCAGTCCGGTCGGTAACGCAGGGTGCGGTAGATGATGCGACTGTCCTGAGGCCAGATGGTCAGCTCTTCGCTGGACTCGACCACGAACGCCACGCGGTCGTCGATGTAGTCCTCCATGGCGGTGTGGTCCGGGGCAATCACCGGTTTGCCACTGGCCATGAACTCCATCAACGGCAGGCACAGGCCCTCGCAGCGCGAAGCGTTGACGTAATAGCTGGCGGCTTCGTAGAGCCTGGCGTATTGCGGATCGTCCAGATAACCGTGCATCACCACCACCCGACAAGCGAACGGCGACAGCTGCGCCAATAAGGTCATCAGTTCGGTGTAGTAGGACGACAGATCGTTTTGAGTAATCTTCAGCACCAGCGTGGCGTCCTCGGTTTCCCGGAAGGCCCAGCAAAACGCCGTGATCAGTCGATGCCAGTTCTTGCGACCGTCCTGGGGGTTGAACACGCTGACGTAGATCACGCCATCGACCCGGGTTTCGACCTGGGCCGTGGTATCGGGAAAATCCATCGGCGCGGGCTCGGGCACCACAACCGACTGCGGGCCGGCAATGGCCGGCAGGTGGTGGGCCAGTCGGTTGTGAGCAGCGTCCGATAACAGATCGCGAATGCCCTCCCAGTACCACTGGCTCAGGAAGTGCGTGCGATGGACCGGCACCGGTTGCGCCTTGCCCAGATCCAGCGCCCACAGGCGCAGATAATGGCGGGCAATGACGAAGCGGCGTTTCAGCGTCAGTGGCGGCGGCCGTAAAGCCTCCAGCTCAGCCAGTTGCTCGGCGGTCAGCGGTACGGGAATCAGCGAGTCGGCGGACAATCCGAGAACGCGGGTATCGAGGATGCAACCTTTGATGTCCAGGGACGAACCCGGATTGAGCGGCATACTTGCGTGCCGGCTACGAATGGCCGCGAAGTTTTCCCACAACGGGGTCGGCAATACCAACACCGGGAAATCTTCGCCCATGGCCCGGCGGATCGCCCGGGCGGTGTGACTGGAGAGCGTGATGACCCGCCCCTGGCGCGCCAGCATTTGCGTCCAGTCCTGTCGCGGGTCGTTATCCCACTGCTCGTCGGGAATCGAGTCGAACTCCCAGGCCACCACGCAGATCGTCGGGCACTCCAGGTCGTTCGGGGTTTTCTGCGGCGGCGTGAAGGACAGGAACAGGCTGTCTTCGCCGACGGCAAGCAATTGTCGATAGAGGGGGTCGACCTCGGCGGTGGAGGACACCACATGCACCCGCCCAAGGCTTTCGAGCACCGGGCGATAGGCCTTGAGCACGAAGTAATAGCTGTATTCGGGACGACCGAGGCTCTGGCTGATGGAGCTGTCGTTGACGTCCGAGTAAAGAATGAAATTCATGGCATCCCACGATGAAACCGCCGTCCCGGCAGCCTCACTCTATGACGGCAAAGCCACGGATCGAGTCGGTGTTTGCCGGCCCTCGTCCATCGTCTTCTTGCCCGTCTACGCTCTTGTTTTAGTGATCAGTTTCGCGGAGTTTCAGAACAACCCTGCCGAACCCTGGGCAATCGTGACGAGGGGCATTCTAAACACATCCGTTGAGCATTCGTGAACCGCCCGGCGAGAATAAATCGGGCTACGCTGACGAGAACTGACCGGTCACGGTAGGACCTGTTGAATTTACTGCGCAATTGGCACAGATTGGCTACCGAACAACTACAACAACAACGACTTCGTCCGTAAGACATTTCCGAGAAAGCAGTTAGCGTTTTCCGGTTTTATCCAGCAAAGACTGGAGGTCGCCGAAGTTTGCTCATTGAGGGGGCTGCTGTTTGAAAAAGCGTCTGTTCGTTACGGGTCTAAGTGGATTCGTAGGACGTTACATCCAATCCCGTCTGAACTCTTCTGACTCGGGTTGGGAATTGTCGCCCGTCCCATCCCGTTATGACCTTTGCGACCCCAAGAGCCTCGAGGGTCTGTGGCCGCACATGCCTGATGCCGTGATTCACCTGGCAGGACAAACCTTCGTCCCCGAAGCCTTTCGTGACCCGGCGAAGACTTTTCAGGTCAACCTGTTGGGCACTCTGAACTTGCTGCAAGCCCTCAAGGCGCGTGGCTTCAACGGCACCTTCCTGTATGTCAGCTCCGGCGATGTCTATGGCCAGGTCAGCGAAAACGTCTTGCCGATCGACGAACTCCAGCCGCCCTGCCCGCGTAATCCGTATGCCGTGAGCAAACTCTCGGCGGAACTGCTGTGCCTGCAATGGGGCATGACCGAAGGCTGGCCGGTGCTGGTCGCGCGGCCCTTCAATCACATTGGTGCGGGGCAACTGGACAGCTTCGTCATCGCCAGCGCCGCCCGGCAGATCTGCCGGATCAAGCACGGCCTGCAAGCGCCTGAACTGGAAGTGGGCGACATCGACGTGACCCGCGACTTTCTCGACGTCAGCGATGTCGTCTCCGCCTACCTGGCATTGCTTGAACGCGGTGCGCCCGGGCAGGTCTACAACATCTGCTCTGGGGTCGAGCAAAGCATCCGCGCCCTGATCGAGCAGCTGGCGGATCTGGCCCAGGTCGATATGCAACTGATTCAAGACCCGGCGCGCCTGCGCCGCGCAGAACAGCGTCGCGTCTGTGGCAGCCATGCCAAGCTGCACCGGACCACAGGATGGACGCCTGAACTTACAACACAACAATCCTTGCGGGCGATCCTGTCCGACTGGGAGTCACGGGTACGACAAGAATGACAAAAAGTGCACTGATCACTGGGATCACCGGTCAAGACGGCGCCTACCTGGCCAAGTTGCTGCTCGACAAGGGCTATAACGTTCACGGTCTGGTGGCGCGGCGCAGCAGCGATGCGCGCTGGCGTCTACGCGAAATGGGCGTCGAGGGCGACATCGTCTACCTGGACGGCGACATGGCCGATGCCTGCTCGGTGCAGCGTGCAGTGATCAGGTCGGCCCCCGACGAAGTCTATAACCTGGCAGCGCAAAGCTTTGTCGCGGCATCCTGGGATCAACCCGTGACCACCGGGATCGTCGACGGGCTGGGCGTGACCCACCTGCTCGAAGCGATCCGTCAATTCAGCCCACACACCCGTTTCTACCAGGCCTCGACCAGCGAAATGTTTGGCCTGATCCAGGCCGAGCAACAGGACGAAAACACCCCGTTCTATCCGCGCAGCCCGTACGGCGTGGCCAAGCTTTACGGTCACTGGATCACCGTGAACTACCGCGAAAGCTTCAACCTGCACGCCAGCAGCGGCATCTTGTTCAACCACGAATCACCGCTGCGCGGGATCGAATTCGTGACCCGCAAAGTGACCGACGCCGCAGCCCGCATCAAACAGGGTAAGCAACAGGAATTGCGCCTGGGCAACATCGACACCAAGCGCGACTGGGGTTTTGCCGGCGACTACGTCGAAGCCATGTGGCTGATGCTGCAACAGGACAAGGCCGATGACTTCGTGATTGCCACAGGCGTGACCACCACCGTGCGCGAGATGTGCCAGATCGCCTTCGAGCATGTCGGCCTCGATTACCGTGACTTCGTGAAGATTGACCCGGCGTTTTTCCGCCCGGCCGAAGTCGACGTGCTGCTGGGCAATCCGGCCAAGGCCCAACGGCTGTTGGGCTGGAAGCCAAAAACCGATTTGCAGACCCTGATCCGCATGATGATGGATGCGGACATGAAACGCGTCGCCAAGGAGTAGGCCATGCTGATTCCCGTGATTCTTTCAGGGGGTGCCGGAACCCGGCTGTGGCCGGTTTCGCGTGAAGGTCATCCCAAGCCGTTCATGACCTTGCCTGACGGCCAGACGCTGCTGGGCAAGACCTATCAACGCGCGGCCGGGCTGCTCGGCCCACACGGTGATATCGTCACGGTGACCAACCGTGACTACTACTTTCAAAGCAAGGATCACTATCAGGACGCCGATCTGGGTCATCACCGCGGACACTTCGTGCTGGAACCGGTGGGCCGCAACACCGCCCCGGCCATCGCCGCCGCCGCCCTGTCGCTGCAGGCGTTGCACGGCAATGAAGCGATTCTGGTGGTGATGCCGGCTGATCACCTGATCCAGAACGAAGGCGCATTCAAGGCCGCCGTCAGTCACGCCGTGAAACTGGCCGAAGCCGGGCATCTGGTGACCTTCGGTGTGATCCCGACGGCGCCGGAGACCGGTTTCGGTTACATCGAACGCGGTGAACCGCTGGATGAGCAAGGAGCGGCCAAGGTCGCACGCTTCGTCGAAAAACCCGACCTGCAAACCGCCACTCATTACATGGAAAGCGGCAGCTTCCTGTGGAATTCGGGCATGTTCTGCTTCTCGATCGGCACCTTGCTGGCGGAGTTGCAAACCCACGCCCCACAACTGCTCGAACAGGCCGACGCATGCCTCGTGGCCAGCGCCACAGTCGAGACCAGTGGCTGCCTGCAACAGGAATTGTCGGCGACACACTTCGCCGAGATGACCGATATCTCCATCGACTATGCCTTGATGGAGCGTTCCGACAAGGTGGTGGTGGTGCCTGCCGGTTTCGACTGGAGCGACATCGGCTCATGGGGTGCCGTCAGTGCCCTGGTTCCGGCCGACGCACAGAACAACCGCGCCAGCGGCGAAGCGCTGTTCATCGACAGCCACAACAACTTCGTCCAGAGCGATGGCCGCATGGTCGCGACCGTGGGTGTGGATAACCTGATCGTCATCGACACCGCCGACGCCGTGCTGGTGGCGCATGCCGACCGCGCGCAAGACGTGCGCAAGGTGGTCAAACAGCTCAAAGAAAGAGAGCATGAGAGCTATCGCCTGCACCGCACCGTCAGCCGGCCGTGGGGCACTTACACCGTGCTGGAGGAAGGTCCGCGCTTCAAGATCAAACGCATCGTGGTCAAACCGGGCGCCAAGCTATCGCTGCAAATGCATCACCACCGCAACGAGCATTGGGTGGTGGTCGAAGGCATGGCCAAGGTCACCAACAACGGTTCGGG
Organism: Pseudomonas sp. GW822-FHT02D10; assembly: GCF_058802345.1. NCBI lineage: Bacteria > Pseudomonadati > Pseudomonadota > Gammaproteobacteria > Pseudomonadales > Pseudomonadaceae > Pseudomonas > Pseudomonas sp. GW822-FHT02D10. The sequence goes on along the minus strand of NZ_JBXAOB010000002.1, from coordinate 158,892 downwards.
GTCGCACCTGGTGGCCAAAAACGAGTCCACCTTCATTGCTGCCGGGCACAAGCATCGCTTGGAAAACCCGGGGGTGATCGACTTGGTCATCATTGAAGTTCAAAGCGGTGAGTATCTGGGAGAGGACGATATCGTCCGCTTTGAAGATCAGTACGGCAGGACGGTCTGAATGCTGCTGAATTTGCTTCGCTCGCTGTGGAGCTACCGGGGTTTCATCCTCGGTAGCGTCAAGCGAGAGTTCCAGTCGCGTTATCGCAATTCGCTGTTCGGTGCCCTGTGGACCGTGCTCAACCCGCTGTCGATGATCGTCGTGTACACGGTGATTTTTTCCCAGATCATGCGCGCCCGACTGCCGGGGGTGGATGACGGCATGGCCTACAGTGTCTACCTCTGCGCCGGATTACTGACCTGGGGACTATTTTCGGAGATCACCTTACGCAGCCAGAACATGTTTCTGGAAAACGCCAATCTGCTGAAGAAAATCAGTTTCCCGAGAATCTGTTTACCGGTGATCGTGCTGCTCAATGCCGGTATCAACTTCGCGATCATCATCGGACTGTTCCTGGGCTTTCTACTGATCACCGGGCGACTGCCGGGTATGGCCTTGCTGGCGCTACTGCCGCTTTTGGCCATGCAGATAATCTTCTGCGCCGGGCTGGGGATGATTCTTGGCGTGCTGAACGTATTCTTTCGCGATGTCGGGCAGTTCTTCGGCATCTGCCTGCAATTCTGGTTCTGGCTGACGCCGATCGTGTATCCGATGAGCATCCTGCCCGAGTGGGTCCAGCGCCTGCTGCAACTCAATCCCCTGACTAACCTGATCACCAGTTATCAGAACCTGTTCCTCTACGGCCACTGGCCGGTCTGGAACTCTCTGCTGCCGATCCTGGTGCTCGGTGTGTTGTTCTGCGTGATCGGGCTACGACTGTTTCGCCAGCGGGTCGGCGAAATGGTGGATGAACTCTGATGGGACACATACGCGTTACGGGCCTGGGCAAGGCTTACAAGCAGTACCCCACCCGCTGGAGCCGACTGGCCGAATGGCTGATCCCGTTTTCACCGATCCGCCATCGCCAGCACTGGGTGCTGCAAGGTGTGGAATTCGAAATTGCCCCCGGAGACGCGGTGGGCATCGTCGGGGTAAACGGCGCCGGCAAAAGTACCTTGCTGAAGATGATCACCGGTACCACCCAACCGACCTGTGGACAGATTCAGCTCGAAGGCCGGGTGGCCGCGCTGCTGGAACTGGGCATGGGGTTTCATGCGGACTTTACCGGCCGGCAGAACGCGGTCATGGCCGGGCAACTGCTGGGCATGTCGATCGAAGACATCGAAGCCCTGATGCCCGAGATCGAACGTTTCGCGGAAATCGGCGAAGCCATCGATCACCCCGTGCGCACCTATTCAAGCGGCATGCAGATGCGTCTGGCCTTCAGCGTGGCCACCGCCCGGCGCCCGGACATCCTGATCGTCGATGAAGCACTGTCGGTGGGCGACGCCTACTTCCAGCACAAGAGCTTCGAGCGCATCCGCAGCTTTCGCAAAGCCGGCACCACACTGCTGATCGTGTCCCACGACCGTTCGGCCATCCAGTCGATATGCGATTCGGCGATCCTCCTGGAAAACGGTCGCATGGCCATGCACGGCAAGCCCGAAGCGGTCATGGATTACTACAACGCCCTGCTCGCCGAACGGGAAGGCCAGACCGTGCGTCAGGAAATGCTCGCCGGTGGGCAAGTGCAAACCGTTTCCGGCACCGGCGAAGCCGGTATCCTCAGTGTGCGCTTGCTGGATGAGCGCGGACGCGCCATCGACGCCGCCGAAGTCGGTCAACCCGTGGTGCTGGAGGTGCAGGTCGAAGTCCGCCAGGACATCGAGCGGTTGGTATTGGGCTTCATGATCAAGGATCGTCTGGGCCAGGCCATGTACGGGATCAACACCCATCGCCAGGATCAGGCGCTGACCGACCTCCAGGCCTCTGAGCGGGTTACCTATCGCTTTGCCTTCGTCATGGGCCTGGGCAAGGGCAACTATTCCGTGGCCCTGAGCTTGTCTCGGCTGGACTCGCACCTGGACCGCAATTTTGAATGGCGCGACTACGGCCTGGTGTTCCACGTCATCAATAACCGCCATGAAGACTTCGTCGGCTGCTCGTGGCTGGGCGCGAAAACCAGCATCACACGCACCACCGCACAGACCGTTTCGGAGACCGCGCCATGACTCGTCTGCTGGTGGAATGCACCCATGTGTTCCAGCACCCCAAGATCAATTCGGGCATTCAGCGGGTAGTGCGCAACGTCATCAATCAACTGTCGGAAAACGTCGACGGCGCACAATGCATTCCCGTGGCGATGTTCAAGGGCAAGCTCTACCGAGTGCTGAAGCTGGGCCCTTTGAACATTCCGTTTTTCGATGGGTTTATGACATTCGGCGGGCGCCTGGAGCGCCTGGCGCACCGCTACAGCCAACTGCACCAGCGTCTCGACAAACGTTGCACTTCGCGATGGGCCCGGCGAGCGCTGTATGTGGCGTACCGCCTCACGGCACTGGCGAGCTTCAGCGTTCCGTTGCGCCTGATTGATCAAGTCAACCAGTATCAACTGCCCAAGCGTTGCTCGCCGTTGCAACACCAGCCGGGGGATCAACTGGTATTGCTGGATTCGTCCTGGCACGCGGATTTTTTCCCGTGGGTCGAACAGCTCAAACGCGACGGCGTAGGTATCATTTCGGTGATCTACGATTTGATTCCCCTGACCCATCCGCAGTTCTACGACACACGGCTGGTGCAGATTTATAACGAGTGGTTCGACTGGATCACCCAAACCGCCGACGGCTACGTGGCGATTTCCGCCACCGTGCGCGATCAGGTACGTGAGGAATTGCATCGCCGAATCGGCCCGGCGAAAGCCGACACGTTGTGGTTCGACTATTTCCACCTCGGCTCCGAGCTGGACTTGAGCGAAGCCAGCGCCGCCGTGGAACCGCGCCTGACCCGGTTGTTCGCAACGCCGGAGCCGGTGTTCCTGATGGTCAGCACCATCGAGCCGCGCAAGAACCACGACTATTTGCTGGACGCCTTCGAGCTTGCCTGGGCAGCGGGCTCCAAAGCCCGACTGTGCATTGCCGGCAGAATCGGCTGGAAGTGCGATGCCCTGCTCACCCGCGTGCGCGAACATCCGGAGCTGAACCAGCGGCTGTTCATGTTTAACGACCTGAGCGACACCAGCCTCGAACATGCGTACTCCCACGCCAGTGCACTGGTATTCCCCTCCTACGTCGAAGGTTTCGGCCTGCCACTGGTGGAAGCGATGCAGCGCGGCTTGCCGGCGATGGGTAGTGACATTCCGGTGTTCCGCGAGATTGGCGGCGATTTCATGGCCTATTTCGACCTCGCGTCCCCGCAAAGCCTGGTCGATCTGGTCACCCACATGGAAAACACCGGGACCTTCCCGGCCGCACGCACGGTGAACGAATGGCGCTGGCTCGGGTGGCGCGAGGCCAGTGCGCAATTGGTCGAGCGGGTCCTGCGCAACCGGAAGAAGAACCCCATGGCAGTTGAGAGGCAGCATGCAGATTGCCCTTAACGCACGAATTCTCCAGGCTCCGCGAACCGGCATCGGCCACTATTTGGCCGAGCTGGTCAGTGCCCTGGCCCATGAGCCGGACCTGGAACTGTCGTTGTTCCACGGTTGGGGTTGGAGTTCGTCGCTGCCAAAGGCAGCGATGCCTGGTTACTCACGGCTGACACCGTTGCTACGGCAAATCCCCGGCTCTTACCAGGCGCGGCGCTGGCTGGAGCAATGGCGCTTCGATCGAGGGCACTCGGCGGCCATCGACCTCTACCACGAACCGAGTTTGTGGCCTTTGGCATTCAAGGGCCCGACCATCATCACCCTGCACGACCTGACCCATCTGCACTACCCGTCGACCCAGCCAACAGCACGGTTGCGGGAGATTGAGAGGCGGCTGGGCCAGGGCGTGCAACAGGCGCGCCTGATCCTGACCGACTCACAGTTTGTCGCCGACGAGGCTCAGCGTTATTTCGGCCTCGGGCCTGAGCGTTTCATCGTTGCCCCACTGGGGGCCGCAGCGCGTTTTCATCCCCGTTCGAACGAGTCCTTGCAGCAGGCGCTGCAACCTCACGGCGTGCAGCCACAAGGGTACTTCCTGTGTGTCGGTACTCTGGAGCCGCGCAAGAACCTGTCGCTGGTACTGCGTGCTCACGCCGAGCTGCCTGAAGCACTGCGTCAGCACTTTCCTTTACTGGTGGTGGGAATGGCCGGATGGAAAGGTGAGCAGCTCGCCGATGAGTTACACCCGGCGCTGGCAAGCGGTCACGTCCGCCTGCTGGGGTACCTGCCTGATGAACAGGTCGCCCAACTGATGGCCGGCGCCCGAGCGCTGATTTTTCCGTCGATTTATGAAGGCTTCGGCCTTCCGGTTCTGGAGGCCATGGCCAGCGGTACTCCGGTGATATTGACCCGACGTTCGGCCATGCCGGAGGTCGCGGGTACTGCGGGTAACTATATCGAGCCTGATGATGTGCACGGATTGTGCGAAGCCATGACCCGTTTAGCCGACGATCAAGCGCATTGGCAGGTCTGCCGAGCAGCGGGATTGCAACAAGCCAAGCTTTTTTCCTGGGAGCGTTGCGCGGCGATTACAGCTCGCGCCTACCGTCAGGCTTTGGGAGGTTGAATGCGCGTACTCCATTTTTTCAAAACGTATCTGCCAGATTCAGTCGGCGGTATCGAACAAGTGATCTTTCAGTTATGTGAGAGTGGCGCCCAGCACGGCATCGAAAGCCAGGTTCTGACGTTAAGCGCTGACCCGAGCCCAGCTGTGATCCAACTGGGGGAGCATGAAGTTCATCGAGCAAAACTCGATGTGCAATTCGCGTCCACCGGTTTTTCCTACAGCGTCTTCAAACAGTTTCGGGAATTGGCCGCAGAAGCCGATGTGATCAATTACCACTTTCCGTGGCCGTTCATGGACCTGGTGCATTTCTTCAGCGGCATGAACAAGCCCTGCGTAGTGACGTATCACTCGGACATCATCCGTCAGAAACACCTGCTCAAACTCTACCAGCCGCTGATGAACCGTTTTCTCGCCAGCGCCGACCGGATTGTCGCGGCCTCACCGAACTACCTTCACACCAGCGACGTTCTACAGAGTTTTCCGGAAAAAACCCGGGTCATTCCCTATGGCCTGAACAAGTCCGGCTACCCAAAACCTGATGCCGAACGCATGGCCCGTTGGCGCGAGCGCCTGGGCGAGCGATTTTTCCTGTTTGTGGGCGTGATGCGCTATTACAAAGGCTTGCACATCCTGCTCGATGCGCTCAAAGACGTCGATTATCCGGTGGTGATTGTCGGTGCAGGGCCACTGGAAAACGAGCTGCACGCCCAGGCCGCAGCACTGGGTCTGCGCAACCTGCATTTCCTTGGGCGCCTGGACGACGAAGACAAAGTCGCGCTGCTGCAACTGAGCTACGCGATTGTGTTTCCGTCACACCTGCGCTCTGAAGCGTTTGGCATCTCTCTGCTCGAAGGGGCGATGTACGGCAAACCGATGATCTCCAGCGAAATCGGCACCGGCACCAGTTACATCAATATTCACGGTGAAACCGGGCTGGTGGTGCCTCCGAGTCATCCACAGGCGTTCCGCGAAGCCATGCGCACCCTCTGGGAAAACCCTGTCCGTGCAGCGGAAATGGGCGTGAAGGCTGAAGCGCGTTACCGGCAGCTGTTTACCGCGGATGAAATGGGTCGTAAATGGACCGAGTTGTACCAGGAGCTGCTGGAAGAAAAATCGCTGTCCTACGCTTGAGAATCTTTTTATTACAGGTCGAGCACCAGCGGTGTCTGGCCCTCAGCTGGAACCGCACAGCAAATCAGCACTTCCCCCGCGCCGGGTAACTCCGCCGGGGGCTGTGGATAACTCACCTGACCGCTGATCAATCGGGTTTTGCAGGTGCCACAGGAAAGCGCCAGCGCAACGCCAACGCTGCAGGTCGCCGCACGACGTGCTGTACGTGCAGCTTCCACAACCGTTCGGCGCCTTGAAAGGCTTCTACTTGCGGGCCCTCGAGGATGATTTCGGTACGACCGCTGACCTGCAACAGGTCACCCGAGGTGAAATCGATAAACAGCAACCCGGCCCGCGGATTGAGCAACAGGTTGCCCAGCGTATTGAAATGCAGATTGCCGGCAAAATCCGGGATGGTCAGGCAGTCGCCCTCGACCTGAACGAACCCCGTCAGGCCACCACGGTGGGAAATATCCACAGCCCTTGAGTTATCCACATCCACGTAACTGGCGACAAAGAAGGTGTCGGCACCCCGAATCATCGCCGTGGCCGCGTCATCCAGCGAATTCAGACGCTGTGCGATGCGCGTTGACGGATCGGCCAGCGGCACCGATTCGAACTGACGTAATTGAATGTACTTCGGGCAATTTCCGAAGGCCTGCTCAACCGCGACGCTCAGGCCTTGCGCGTCAATCGAGCGGACCCGGCCGTTAATCCGGTTACGCCTGCGGGTGTGCAACTCGATCCCTAGCAAACCAATCGCCGCCCCGAGCTGCAATTGTGCCGGGTCGTCTAGCGTGGGCAGGCTATTGAGTTGCAACAGCGCAGGTTCAGGGGAATGGGCGAAACCCGGTTGGCCTTCAAGGATGCTCGCCCAAGGGCTACCGTCGGCGTCCACGGCGCCGAACACCATGAACGGCAGCTGCCGATAGAACTGCCGATGCTGATCCGGCATTTCACTGCGAATCACCTTACGCCCGTGCGCCTCCATGCGCTCGGCAACGCCTACATGGGCGTGCAACTGTTTCTCGCCCGCGTGCCAAGGTGAAAGCTCCATTGCGGTTCTCCCCTGCGCACCCGGCGCAGTGTGAACGGCCCAACATCGCCGGGCCGTAAGCGCTTCAGGCGGTTTGCAAACCGGCCACGGTGCGTGGCATGCCGACGAAGCCGGGCAAGGCCTCGATCCGCGCCAGCCAGGCCCGCACATTGGCATAGTCGGCCAGCGACACGTTGCCTTCCGGCGCATGGGCGATGTAGCTGTAGGCGGCAACATCGGCGATAGTCGGCTCGTCGCCAGCCAGGTAGGTGGATGTGCTCAGTTCTTGATCGACCACCTTGAGCAGGTTGTGTGAGCGAGCAATCACGTCTTCGGCGTTGTGAGGCGCACCGAACACGGTGATCAACCGTGCAATGGCAGGGCCGAAGGCAATCGGCCCAGCCGCTATCGACAACCAGCGCTGAACCTTGGCGGCACCGACCGGGTCGGCAGGCAGCCAGCGGCCCTGGCCGTATTTCTGCGCTAGGTACACCAGAATCGCGTTGGAATCCGCCAGCACCACACCTTGGTCATCGATCACCGGGACCTGACCAAAGGCATTGAGTGCAAGAAAGTCTGGCTGTTTATGCGCGCCTTTCGCCAGATCGACGAAGATCAGTTCGGTTGGCAGCTTAAGCAACGACAGCATCAACTCCACACGATGGGCGTGGCCGGAACGTGGGAAGTTGTAGAGTTTGATGGCGTGCATGGTCGACTCCGCGGGTGGATTGCGCGGTTCAGGAGAGAATCGCGCTGAGTGGCGCTATCTTCCACCTGCTACCAAAACAACAGAATAACCAGAAAACACAATCGATCATTTCATCCTGTGCAATAACGCCTCAGGTGCGCAATGCCGGATGTTCACGCAATGCCTTCACCGTATAGTCCACGAAACTGCGTACCCGCGCCGGCGCGTTGCGCCCGCCCTGATACACCACATGGATGGGCAATGGAGGAAGTTCGAAGTCTTGCAGGACGATTTCCAGCTCACCGGCGGCGACCTTGCTCGCCACTTGATAGGAAAGAACCCGGGTCAATCCAAGACCCAGAGCGGCGGCGGTGATTGCCGCCTGATTCGCCGTCACCACCAGACGCGGTTCAGGGCGAACGCTCAGCGACTCCCCGGCCGCAATAAAGGGCCAGTTCCTCTGCTGCCCAATGGATGAAGTGGCGACAATCCGTGCTCGGCCCAAATCATCGGGATGCACAGGCCGGCCATGGCGCTTCAAGTAATCGGGAGACCCGCAGATAACCCGCCGCACCTCACCCACCAGAATGGCGTGCTGGTTGCTGTCAGGCAGTTCACCGATGCGCACGGCGACATCGATGCCCTCCTCGACCATGCTCACCACCCGGTCGACCAGCAACGCGTTGATGCTGATATCGGGAAACTGCTCAAGGTAGCCAACCATCACCGGCGTGACGAACAACTCACCGAACAGCACCGGTGCGGTGATCGTCAGTTGCCCACGCGGCTGTGCGTGACTGCCAGCAGCTGATGCCTCGGCTTCCTGAATGTCCGCCAGAATGCGTCGACAGTCTTCCAGGTAACGCTGACCGGCCTCGCTGAGATGCAGACTGCGCGTGGTTCGCGTCAGCAATTGAGTGCCGATGCGCGCCTCCAGCGCCGCCACCGCCCGCGTCACGCTGGCCGCCGACAACCCCAGGCGCCGCGCCGCCGCAGAGAAACCCTGCTCCTGCGCCACGGCGACGAATACCTGCATTTCCTGGAGTCTGTCCATGAGCTACCTGAAGAATCGTCGTGCCCAACCTCGTATCAGCCGCTTACAGACTGCCTTCGACATCTTCCAGACTGAAGGTCTCGGTGTTGTCGTCATAGGAGAATATTTCAGCGTATCGGCCCCAACTGATCACGTTCTCCAGGGTTTCTTCCACCGCGGCTTCATTGAGCGAATCTCCCAGTTCCTGCTCGAAACGGACACGCGGCGCCCAGTGTCCGCGACGTTCCTGCAGCACCTGGCGAATACGGGTGGCCAATGGCACATACCGGAGCAGGTGTTCAGCAAAAATGGCTTTGCGTTCCTGGGTGCCGTACTCATCGAACAACTTGCCCGCGTCGGTCAGCTTGATGTCCGCGCCCTTAAGCTCGGCAAACCCCAGATGCTCGAGCATTTCCGCCACTGGAAACAGGTCATCGACTTCCAGCAACAGACGCTCGGCGACATTGGAGAGGCTGTCCTGGCCAAAATACGGCTCGGCTGCCAGCGCCGAAATCAGACCGGCCATCAGGTTGGTCGACACGTCAGGCAACGGGCTGCCCAATTGCAGTTCAGCCTTGCCGGTTTTGGCGTCGGCACTGCGCCGGTTGGTCATCAGTGCATAGATGTCATCGACCATTTTGCGAAAGGCCGGGTCCAGACGGTTGCGCGGGTGGGCGAACGGTACACGGATTTGCGCCACGACCCGGCCAGGGTTCGACGACAACACCAACACGCGGTCGCACATCAACACCGCCTCTTCGATGTTGTGGGTCACGATCAGGATGGACTTGATCGGCAACTGACCGCCGCTCCACAGGTCCAGCAAGTCGGTTCTCAGGGTTTCCGCGGTCAGCACATCCAGCGCCGAGAACGGCTCGTCCATCAACAGCAAGGTCGGATTGACCACCAGCGCCCGGGCAAAGCCTACGCGCTGGCGCATGCCACCCGACAATTCCCGTGGGTAAGCGTTTTCGAATCCGTCGAGGCCGATCAGGTCGATCGCTGCCAGTGCACGCTTGCGCGCGGCCTTGGGTTCGACCTGCAACGCCTGAAGACCGGCTTCGACGTTTTCCAGAACCGTCAGCCAGGGAAACAGGGCAAAGGTCTGAAAGACCATGGCCACGCCCTCGGCAGGTCCGGTCAACAACGAACCGTTATAGCGAACCTCGCCTGAGGAAGGCAGGATCAGACCGGCAATGATCCGTAGCAGCGTCGACTTGCCGGACCCGGAGCGACCCAGCATGCCGACGATTTCGCCCTCGCGCAGGGTCAGATCGACATCGCTGAGTACCTGCAACTCGTCCTTGCCCTTGCCGAATCCGCGGCTGACGTTCTTGAGTGCATAAATTTCGGAGTGCGCGCCTGTTTTTTCAGTATGGCTATTCATCAGATCGACACCTGTTAATTCAGACGGAGTTTGTTTTCAGCAATGGCGTACATCGGCCGCCACAACAAGCGATTGAACGCCACGACAAAGAACGACATCACCACCACGCCCAAGGTGATTTTTGGAAAGTCGCCCGCCGCGGTGGTCTGGGCGATGTAGGCCCCCAAGCCGTGAGCGACCACCTTGTCCTGTCCCCAGGAAACGAATTCGGACACGATACTGGCGTTCCACGCCCCGCCCGAGGCGGTAATCGCACCGGTTACGTAATACGGGAAAATCCCCGGCAGCATTACCTTGCGCCACCACTGCCAACCGCGAATGCGGAAGTTGGCCGCAGCCTCGCGGAAATCGTTGGGAAAGGCGCTGGCGCCAGCGATCACGTTGAACAGGATGTACCACTGAGTGCCCAACACGATCAGCGGGCTCAGCCAAATGTCCGGGTTCAACTGATAGCGCAGAATCACGATGACAAACACCGGAAACAACAGGTTCGCCGGGAATGCCGCCAGGAACTGGGCCAGCGGCTGGATCTTCTCCGCCAGATGCGGGCGCAAACCGATCATCACGCCCAGCGGTACCCAGATCAGCGAGGCCACCAGAATCAACAGAACCACCCGCAGCAGGGTGATGGTGCCCAGACCGACAACATGCCAGAGCTCGCCCAGCGTCACCTCGCTGCCAACGTAAATCACGATGTGATACAGCGCATACAGGGTCATTAGCCCAATCGCCCCACCCCAGAGCCAATCGATAGCCCTTGAAACCGTCGGGCTGGCCTGAACCACCACCGCTTTGGAGCGTGGCAGGCTCAGGCGCATGTTGGTGATGCGCACGATGGCCCTGAGAAAAGGCCGCAACAAGCGCTGAACGACGCGGGTGCGCTGAATCAGATTCAGCACCCACGACTCAGGACTCCCGGCCTGGGAAGCGGTGTCTTCCATGCGGAATTTGTCTGCCCAGGCCACCAGCGGCCGGAACAGGAATTGGTCGTAAATCAGGATGACCACGATCATCGCCAGAATGACGTAACCCACGGCGTGCATGTCGCGCTGCTCAATGGCCGTCGCCAGATAGGAACCGACGCCCGGCAAGGTGATGGTCTTGTCGCCCACGGTGATTGCTTCCGAGGCCACCACGAAGAACCAGCCACCGGACATGCTCATCATCATGTTCCAGACCAGGCCCGGTATGGCGAACGGCACATCCAGTTTCCAGAACCTTTGCCAGCCGGAAAGCTGCAGATTGCTGGACACCTCTTCGAGATCCCGAGGCACCGTGCGCAGTGACTGATAGAAGCTGAACGTCATGTTCCAGGCCTGGGCGGTGAAGATGGCAAAGATTGCCGCGCACTCCGCGCCCAGTACTCGCCCTGGAAACAACAGCAGGAAAAATGTCACGGTGAACGAGATATAGCCCAGCACCGGCACCGATTGCAGGATGTCCAGCACCGGTACCAACAGCTTCTCTGCCCGTCGGCTCTTGGCCGCCAAAGTGCCGTAAACCAGGGTGAAAATCAGCGCCGCCACCATGGCCGCGAGCATGCGCAATGTCGTGCGGATTGCATATTCGGGTAAGTCGGCCGGGTCCAGCGAAATGGCCTGGGTCTGCAACGTCGAGATCGGGGCCCAGGTCTCGTGGGCGCCAATCGAGAAAAACAGCAGGAAGCCAATCACCAGCGGCATGGCAATCAGGTCCCAGCGGTTGGGAAGCAACCGTTGTGCCGTGGCCGGTATGTAATGACGCAATACCTTATTCATGTTCAGTGATTCCAGTAGCGTTCTGGAGGTGATCGTTGACCACCGATCAACAGTTTCTAGAGCGACCGCGCACTAAACAGCTCAACGGGCAGTTGCAGCACAGCTACGTACACTCTAGCGGGGTAATAAAACGACGGAGGGAGGCCACACAAACGAACGCTACGGGGGCGATGCAGAAAAGGGTTCAGTCGCTCAGAAATCTGTGGGTCTGAACACACCATTTACCCTCTGCGCCTCACTCGGCATCTCAATGGGTGACCCGCCGAGAATCGGCAGGATCCATGGCTGGAGTCTCCTGAACGGGAGTGAAAAGGACATTTTGGCAAGAAAAGCACGACGTCATCCGGCCGGCAGATTCTGCCCGCGGCGCAAACCATCGATATCGATGCCGACGCGCTGTTTTTCCGGGGCGGATTGTACGTTTCTAATTGTTACAGAAACATAAACTTGACGTATTTTTTACGTATTTGTGAATAGCCACCCTCCCATTGGCGGAATCGATTCCCATTGCCGCATCTCGACTCTACCGGCCATCAGGTAGCGAGCTGGGGGGCTCAATGAGCTGTGTTGACTTTCCCAACTCGGCACGCCAAAATTTACAACTTGTTACATCTGAGGTCATTTTTCTTTGGACAGTCATTGTTGTGAATCGGAGAAATTCTCCGTAAAAGCTTGGCACGACCTCAGCTAGATCCCCTTAGCCAACGTCTTGCCAAGTGCAGGACGTTGCGCGCATCAGTATCAAACTCCTTCGCGTAACTAAAACATGAAACCTGAGTGGGCAGATTTTTCTGTGCGCTCCTGATCCGTGCGTGCGTCTTGTGTTCGCTGCGGCCACAGGTTTCTGACCCATCGCCTGCCTTCATAGGTGCAGTAGCGAGTGTTTTAACGTGCTCGTACCGCCAGGTACGGAAAGGAGGGCGTCATGCCACCTGAAAATCATCAAAGGCCATCTAAATATTTGAAGCTGTGCCGCCACGAAAATCATGCAGGAGAGACCACTTATGGACCCCAGTAGTAGTAGTCCGGTCACTCTGACTGAAATGGCGGCGTCCAATGGGTAGTCAAACAACCATCACTGGCTGATCTCCCCCTCGATTTTCCGCATTTCTCTCCGCGTGACCTCTTCACGACTCCGACCGCTTTGGTCGACGGTTTAGTGCCCGTTTATTTCGCGCCCCTCAGCGCCAGGATGGCTGATTTCCCCCTCTGATACCGGCTATAGGCTGTGGTTTGGAGAGGGAAAGCACGTACACACCTGTCCGGCGGGAATCGAAAGCGGCATCCAGCGTTACGCTTTTGGAGAGATTTCGTTATGTCCAACATGAAGATTGACACTGCTGTTCTTGACAGTGCCCACGCCGGAGACATCCGCGGAGCATTCGGCACCATCCGTCATGACGACATCGCCCCTCGCAATGGTTGGTGGCAGCGCTTCAAAACGCTGCTGGCCATCCTGGGCCCCGGGCTGATCGTAATGGTGGGTGACAATGATGCCGGTGCATTCAGCACCTATGGCCAGGCTGGCCAGAACTACGGGACCATGCTGCTGTGGACCATGGCACTGTTGATCCCGGTGCTGTACGTCAATCAGGAAATGGTGCTGCGTCTGGGTGCCGTGACGGGTGTCGGTCACGCCCGACTGATCATTGAACGCTTCGGCAAGTTCTGGGGTGCGTTCAGTGCGATCGACCTGTTCATCCTCAACGCGCTGACCATTGTCACCGAGTTCATCGGCATCAGCCTCGGGATGGACTTCCTCGGTGTGCCCAAGGTGGCCGGTGTGTGTGTGGCAGCGGTGTTCATCATGCTCGCAGCCTGCACCGGCGACTTCCGGCGCTTCGAACGCTTCGCGTTGATCCTGGTGATTGGCAGCCTGCTCCTGGTACCCATTTTCGTGATGATCCATCCACCGATGGCACAAGTCGCTCACGACTTTTTCATCCCGCAACTGCCGACTGACGGCAAATTGTCGGAGGTGTTGCTGCTGATCATCGGCATCGTGGGCACCACCGTGGCGCCGTGGCAGCTGTTCTTCCAGCAAAGCTACGTGATCGACAAACGCATCACTCCGCGCTTCATCAAGTACGAACGCGCCGATCTATGGCTGGGTATTGCGATGGTGGTGATTGGTGCCGTGGCAATGATCGCCTTCACCGCGCAAGTTTTTGTCGGTCACCCAGAGTTTGGCCAGTTCACCGATGCCGGCGCCATCGCCACAGGTATCGCCAAATACCACGGGCGTCTGCCGGGCGTGCTGTTTGCGATCGCACTGATCGACGCCAGCATCATCGGTGCAATGGCGGTGTCGCTGTCGACTGCCTATGCACTGGGCGACGTACTGAACCTGAAACACTCGCTGCACCGTAAACCAAGCGATGCCAAGGGGTTTTACGTGATGTACTGCGGCCTGATTGCACTGGCCGCAGCGCTGGTGTTGATTCCGGGTGTGCCGCTCGGCCTGCTGACCAACGCGGTACAGACGCTGGCGGGTGTACTGTTGCCAAGCGCCACCGTGTTCCTGTTGCTGCTGTGCAACGACAAGGAAGTGCTGGGTCCATGGGCAAACAAGCGCTTCACCAACGTCATTACTGCGGTCATTGTCGCGGTGCTCGTACTAATGTCGGTCGTCTTGACCGCTGCGGTGGCCTTCCCGGATATGTCCGGTGAAACCATCACCAACATCCTCATCGGTGGTGGCCTGGTGGGACTCGTCATCGCCATTGCCGTGAATGTGCTGCACGCCCGCAAAGAAGTCGACGAAGGGATGCTGCCTGAGAACACCGTCACCTTCACCCCACAAATGATGCACTCCTGGCGGATGCCGCCACTGGCACAGCTGAAGCCAATGGTGCTGTCACAACGCAACCGTATCTGGATGGGCGTGCTGCGCGGCTACCTGGTGGTAGCGATGGGCATGGTGATTTACAAGGTCGTTCAACTGGCACTTGCATAATCTGTTAACAGGCAGGATGGATTGCGCAAGCTTTCATCCTGCCTGTACAGCCGCCCCCTATTCCCTCTCTGGAAAGCGTCCTCGCAGCCGCTTCGCGATGGAAAGGTGGAGGTCAGATAATAAAACCCCCTGACTCAGGGGGTTTTTGCATAGCGTCGAAACCGGTTGGCAAAAAACCAGCTCAGGTGATCCTAAGGAATAAAAACTGTCGCGCAATTGCCAAGCAGCTCTCTACGCCAATACCCGGCAGCGTCATCGCATCCTCCTGGCGAGCCTGTGGCCACGCAGGCTCGAATGAGAGGTTGTCCTCCCTCATCGTCACCGTCAGGAACATCTCTGGCTTAGCCATCGGCAAAGCAATGATAGAGACGCGTCTTCGCGCACTCAAAAATATAAGCACTCTTCACTTCTTGCCGAGTGAAAACCCAAGCGGTTTCAGGTAAAAGCTCCGTACGGCACACTACTCTCAAAATGCCATCATGCGGCCCAACGGATTAACGATTGAGAGTGGGCACACCGTCGCCCATCACGGGACAGGACATCACCAGAGTTCTGAAAGCTAACGTTCAGGAGCAACCGCCCAGCATTTCGGTGTAACGGCGTTTTATACAACAGCATTGAAATGGACTTGAGATGACCAACGTATTTCGTTTCACGACGCTTGCCAGTGCATTGCTGCTGGCTTCCGGGTGCTCTACTACCCAACTCGATCAACTGGGCAAAGACTACGGCACGGCGATTTTGTGCGGTGCCGGACTGGTTGCCGGTGGTGCGGCGGGTTATGCCCTCAATGGCAAGAAAGGCGCACTGATCGGCGCTGCGGCGGGCACGGCCGTTGGTTGCTACGCAGGATCGGTCTGGCAAAGCCGGATGCAAGAGTTGGATCGTATCGCCAAAGAAGAAAACCTGAAGATTCATTCAGAACAACTTCAGACCGCTCCGGCCACAACCAATGCCGCGCCAGTGGACGCAGGTCTCGTGACACAAATCGAAGACTCCGGAATGTTCGACACCGGCTCCGAGCAACTCACTGTCAGTGGCCAGCGAAGCGTCACCAAAGTGGCGGCAGCCTATGCCAATGTCGACCCCAAAGTGGCGAACACCCGGCGTTTACTGGTGGTAGGCCACACCGACGCCACGGGCAGCAGCGTCAACAACCAGAAGCTGTCCGAACGCCGTGCGCGTACCGTTGGCAAAGTCTTGATGGCCGCGGGCATTCCTTCGACCTCGATTTTCTATCAGGGCGCCGGCGCTTCGCGGCCACTTGCCGACAACAGCACCTTCGAAGGTCGGACCGAGAACCGCCGGGTTGAAATCGCGGAACTGACCTCCCAAGAAATGTTGGTGATGCGCGCCAAGGCCGAGCAATCGAACGCCAAATACCTGGCCCACGGCGCATCCACTGCCAAGCCGGTGAGCAAACCCACCACACCTGCGATCGCGACTAACTCGACATCGCCAACCCCTGCTCCCGTCGCCCCAGTGGAAACCATCAGCACCAAAAACAGCAACGGCGCGAAACCGACCGTGGACTTTGGTGGCGTGCCGACCGCCAGCATGCATTGGAACCTGGGTCAGAACATCACTCCGAAAAGCGGGGGCTTCAGCTTTATCAGCGCGGCAGCTGCCAACGACATTCCCGTCGGCAGCTGCCAGGACGACATGCCGCGGGAAAGCGGTGAAGTCATGAGCCTGGCCACTGACAAACCGCTCAACGGCGTTAAAACCCATGACTACCTGCCGGGCTACAACAACCGAGTCTGGGCCAACACTGTGAACGGCAACCTGGTCACCATCTCCCCGGTTTCCATCCTTCGCGAGGGCGCCGAAGTCGGCAAGCAACCCTTCATTCAAGTGGTGAAGGGTTATGGCGACGGCAACCGCAAGCCGCTGCCGAAAATGAACGCCGTCGCCAATACCTATGAAGGCGAGAAAGCAGTGCTGTACCGCGTGTTCATCAGCGAACCCAAAGCGCCTGTGGCCTGCATGGACGTTGTATTCAGCAAGGGCAATGCAACCGCTGAGCGCGGTGCGCTGTTCTACCCCGTCGGCGAGCAGAGCTACACCGTCGCCTACGCCCCTGTCAGCACTCAATAGTAGATAAACGGAGATATCGAACGTGCAAGAATCTGCGATGGCTGCTTTCAAAGCCTTTATTGCTGCAAACGAGATGGCGATCATCAGCATCACCGCTCTTTTCGTCCTAATGTGCCTACTGAAATTTTACTGGGAGAAGGTCGGCTACTTCGCCATGCGTATCTGGCACGGTGTGCCGCTGATAGGCACGGTATCGCGCTCGGCCAGCAAAGAGCCAACCATTCGCCCGGATGGCTGGACCAACTCCGAATACGATCTGTGCAACGACTACTACGAAGCATACGGCCAGGTCGACAAGAGCCCGGAGTTCTTTCGCCAGTGTCAGGATTACCTGAAAAAGATCGGCGAAGCCGGTCGCAAACCGCGTCCGGCCTGGGTGTTTATCCTGGCCGCCGTACTACTGGTGGTTGAAGCCGTCGGTTTTGGCTACGTGCTGTCGGGCTGGTTGAGCCTCGACGCGTCGGCCAGTGACAAACGCTACCAGGCCATCGGCGTGGCAATTCTGCTGGCGGTCATTTCCTGTGGTTTTGCCGAGGCGGCCGGTCATGCTATCCACCACAACAGCCTGATCAAGAAGGCCCGTGCGTGGTGGCGGGGCGACGCGTCCGATTCGCGCTCGAACCACCTCAAGCAAATCGACTCGATCAACATCGAAGACAGCTTCAGCGACAGCAACGACAAGGACTACAACCGCATCCTGTCGCGTATCTCCACCTCGGTCGACATCACACCCAAGTACCTGCTGATCGGTGCCTTCGTCGGCATCATCATGATCATGTCGGTCGCCGCATTCGTGGTTCGCGCCAAGACCCTCGACAGCATTCAGGATGAGATGGTCAATTCGCTGCGTGCCGAAAGCGCAAACAGCACCGGCTCCACCAAAGCCAGCCCGTTTGAACTGCCGGATGAATCCAAAGCGGTCAACGACTCGGCTAACAACAAAACCATTGACGACAAGATGGAAGCGATCCGAGAAGCATCGCTGACCACTTACCTGATCCTCTCGGTCATCTACATCGCCATCCAGTGCATCACTTGCTGGCTCGCGAGCATCTTTGGTTTCGCCGGTGTCCACTCGCGCCGCGCCTACGAATACACACATACATTCAACAGCGCGGACGAAATGGTTCGCTGGATGGAACGCGAGCGCACCAAAATCTCCGGCCATGCCGACCATAAGCTGAGCATGCTCCAGCAGAAGCTTTCCACCCGCGTGACCAACAATGCCGAGCACCTCAACGCGATGAAAGGCTCAGCCATTCAAAAGCGTGACTTCAACGCGTATGTAATGGTACGTCGTACCGCGGAAAAAGCGCTGAAACATGGCCAAGAGCGCATCAACGCCACGCCGGCGCCAGCGCCAGTGGTTGAAGCCGCACCGGTGATCCCCGCTGCTCAACCTGTCCCGGCCTTGCAAGCAGCTATTGTCGCGGCGTCCGAACCTGTAGCAGTGACACCCGTGGCCGTGCTGGCAGATATCGACGCCGATACCTTCCACGACCTCACGAGCGTCACGGATGAGCAATTGCCAACCCTGGCAAAAGCCCTGAAGCAAGACGAAGCCACGCTCAAGAGTGTCCGCGAACAACAGCTGCTGCTGAAACAACTGGGCATATTCAAGGTCGCAGGAGTCAGTGCATGAAGGCCCTCAAAGCACTGATGATCGCGGCCCTGGTGATGCCTTGCATCGCCTTGGCCAACGAGCGCAACGACCTGCAAAGCTGCTACGAAACCGCCCAACTGCCCGAACTGAAGCCTGCCTCGTCAGGCCGTGAACTGATCGTCGTGGTCGATGAGACCGTGCCTATTCCGGAAGATATCCAGAAGCAGGCCTGGGGTCAGATCACCCGCTTCGTGCAACCCGGTGACAGCATCAAGCTCTACAGTTTTTCGGCGTTCCTGCCGGGCGAATACCTGCGTTTGATCTACGCCGGCAAGCTCGACAAAAACGTCGGGGAGAACGCCCGCGACGACGCCAGCGCACGCAAGCTACGCACCCTGGACCAGTGCCTCGCCCGTCAGCCACAAGACTTCGAAGCCGGCTTCGGCAAACTGTTCGTGAAGAGCCTGCGCGATGCCCGTCAGGACATCCCGAGAAGCGAAATCATGAACGCTTTGCGCAAAATCGGCGACGACATCAAGACCGCCGAGAACCCCCACGATCACGTAGTGTTCCTGATCAGCGACATGCTGGAAAACAGCGACTACACCAGCTTCTACGCGAAAAATCAGATCAAGAACCTGGTGGTCGCCGACGAGCTTAAAAAAGCCCAAACCCACAACCTGTTCGCTGACCTGTCCGGCGCTCGCATCTATGTCACAGGCGCCGGCCTGATCACCGATGGCATCAAGCAAAGCTATCGCTCAGGCAAGACCATGGATGCGTTGAATGAGTTCTGGGCTGGGTACTTCAGCCATTCCAATGCTTCGCTGGCGGGTTTCGGTACGCCAAGTCTGGGTGGAGATTTGAAGTAATCAAGGAACCGCATGCAGGGGAATACCTATGTGCGGTAATTACGCCACCGAGCTTGGCGACGATAGTGCAAGGACCTGATCCAGGTAGAGGGCTTGGAGGCCCAGTAAGGGGCCTCCCACCTGCGACAGTTTTTATTCCCTGAAACCACAGGTTTCAGTCCTGTGGATAACTCACTCCACCGTTACCGACTTCGCCAGGTTACGCGGCTGATCAACGTCAGTGCCTTTGAGCACGGCAACGTAGTACGAGAGCAGCTGCAACGGAATGGTGTAGAGGATCGGCGACAAGATGTCGTGGATGTGCGGCATGTTGACCACATGTGTGCCTTCGCCATTGCTCAT
The DNA here is from genome assembly GCF_058802345.1 of Pseudomonas sp. GW822-FHT02D10. Classification (NCBI taxonomy): domain Bacteria; kingdom Pseudomonadati; phylum Pseudomonadota; class Gammaproteobacteria; order Pseudomonadales; family Pseudomonadaceae; genus Pseudomonas; species Pseudomonas sp. GW822-FHT02D10. The sequence continues at coordinate 139,313 of NZ_JBXAOB010000002.1, read as the reverse complement.
GCCGGCTTTCTCGTCAGCAAACACAATCAACTGACCGCCACGGGCACGAACTTCCTGCAGGTTGGATTTCAACTTCTCCAACAGCTCGTTGTTCGGTGCCACCGTCACCACTGGCATGTCGTCGTCGACCAGCGCCAACGGGCCGTGCTTGAGTTCGCCGGCCGGGTAGGCTTCAGCGTGGATGTAGGAGATTTCCTTGAGCTTGAGCGAGCCTTCCATCGCCACCGGGTACTGCGCGCCACGACCGAGGAACAGCGTGTGGTGCTTGTCGGCGAACAGCTCGGCGATTTTTTCGACGGTGCTGTCCATCGCCAACGCTTCGCCCAGACGAGTCGGCAAGCGACGCAGCTCTTCCACCAACTCGGCCTCCAGGTCTTTGGACAAGGTACCACGCACCTGACCCAGCGACAGAGTCAACAGCAACAGGCCCACTAGCTGAGTGGTGAAAGCTTTGGTCGACGCCACACCGATTTCGCGACCGGCCTGGGTCAGCAGGGTCAGGTCGGACTCACGCACCAAGGAACTGATGCCGACGTTGCAGATCGCCAGGCTGGCGAGGAAACCCAGCTCTTTGGCATTGCGCAGTGCGGCCAGGGTGTCGGCGGTCTCGCCAGACTGGGAGATTGTGACGAACAGCGAATCGGGTTGCACGACCACTTTGCGATAGCGGAATTCGCTGGCGACTTCGACCTGGCACGGGATCCCGGCCAGTTCTTCCAACCAGTAACGCGCGACCATACCGGCGTGATAGCTGGTACCGCAGGCGACGATCTGCACATTGCGGACTTTGGCGAACAGCTCGGCGGCTTGTGGGCCGAACGCTTGTACCAACACCTGATTCGGGCCAAGACGGCCTTCCAGGGTGCGTTGCACGACCAAAGGCTGTTCGTGGATTTCCTTGAGCATGTAGTGACGGAACTCGCCCTTCTCGGCGGATTCGGTGTTATCGCGGTACTGCACCGCTTCGCGCTCGACAACTTTGCCGTCGACATCCCAGATCTGCACGCTGTCACGGCGGATCTCAGCGATGTCGCCTTCTTCCAGGTACGTGAAACGGTCAGTGACCTGACGCAGTGCCAACTGGTCGGACGCGAGGAAGTTCTCGCCCAGACCCAGGCCGATCACCAACGGGCTACCACTGCGAGCGGCGACCAGACGATCCGGTTGTTGCGCGCTGATAACGGCCAGGCCGTAGGCACCGTGCAGTTCTTTGACGGTGGCCTTGAGGGCAACGGTCAGGTCAGGGAGCTCTTTGAGTTTGTGGTTCAGCAGGTGGGCAATGACTTCAGTATCGGTGTCCGAGGTGAACACGTAACCCAGCGTCTTGAGCTGCTCACGCAGGGCTTCGTGGTTTTCGATGATGCCGTTATGCACCACCGCCAGATCACCGGAGAAATGCGGGTGAGCGTTACGCTCGCAGGGCGCGCCATGAGTCGCCCAACGGGTGTGGGCAATACCCAGACGGCCGGTCAGAGGCTCGGTGGCCAGCGCTTGTTCCAACTCGCTGACCTTACCCGGGCGCCGCATGCGCTCGAGTTTTTCGCCGTTGGTGTAAACCGCCACACCGGCGCTGTCGTAGCCGCGGTATTCGAGGCGCTTGAGACCTTCGAGCAAAATGGCGGTGATGTTACGTTCCGCAACTGCGCCGACAATTCCACACATGCTATTTCTCCTGGCTGACTGCCGCGCAAATCAAATTAATGCCGCGGGCCTGAATCTGGTCGCGAGCCTCTTGCGGCAGGCGATCATCGGTAATAAGGGTATGGACACTGCTCCAGGGCAGTTCCAGGTTTGGAATCTTGCGGCCTATCTTGTCGGATTCGATCATCACGATCACTTCACGGGCCACATCGGCCATCACACGGCTAAGACCGAGCAGCTCGTTGAAGGTCGTGGTACCTCGCACCAGATCAATGCCGTCGGCACCGATGAACAACTGATCAAAATCGTAAGAGCGCAGCACCTGCTCGGCGACCTGTCCCTGAAATGACTCGGAATGCGGGTCCCAGGTTCCACCCGTCATCAACAACACGGGCTCATGTTCAAGTTCGCTCAGCGCATTGGCGACGTGCAGGGAATTGGTCATGACGACCAGACCCGGCTGTTGGCCAAGTTGCGGAATCATTGCGGCGGTGGTGCTGCCGCTGTCGATGATAATCCTCGCGTGTTCACGAATCCGCGTCACTGCAGCTCGAGCAATGGATTGCTTGTACTGGGAGACCGATTGGCCCGGATCACTGACCAACTCGTGCGGCATGGTGATCGCACCGCCGTAACGGCGTAGCAACAAGCCATTGCTTTCAAGCGCCGCCAGGTCTTTGCGAATCGTAACTTCCGAGGTTTCGAAACGCTTGGCCAGTTCATCCACACTGGCTTCGCCCTGTTCATTGAGCAAGGCAAGAATATTGTGGCGACGTTGTGGTGTATTGCGCTTTGACATGATTTGATAAGTTTCGATTAGAAAGATAACGAAAGCAATAAAAACCTATCGACGAAACTTCGTCAAGCCGGTGCACGAAAAAAGATCTGTGGTTAACCCATTCGCAAGCAAGCCCGCTCCCACAGAAATTGCGTATAACCTGTGGGAAGGGCCGGGCGACGTTCGCTTGCTCTCGAATGCGATGAATCAGGCTGTGAATAACTCCAGCCCGATCATTGATCTGTGGATAACTCAGTTCTTGTGGATTTTCACCGGACGCTTCCAGCCATCGATGTTCTTCTGCCGAGCCCGACCAACGGCCAACTGGGATTTATCCACATTCGAGGTAATCGTCGAACCCGCCGCCGTGGTCGCGCCGTCTGAGATATCCACAGGCGCCACCAACGAGTTGTTGGAGCCAATGAATACGTCTTCACCCAAGACCGTCTTCCACTTATTGACGCCATCATAGTTGCAGGTGATGGTGCCAGCGCCGATGTTGGTCCGTGCACCGATCTCGGCGTCGCCCAGGTAGCTCAGGTGACCGGCCTTGGCGCCTTCGCCAAGATGGGCATTCTTCAATTCGACAAAGTTACCCACATGGGCGCGGGCTTCCAGCACCGTGCCCGGCCGCAAACGTGCAAACGGACCGGCATCACTGCCCTCGCCCAGTACCGCGCCTTCGATGTGGCTGTTGGCCTTGATCACCACGCCTTTGCGCAGGGTGCTGTCCTTGATCACGCAGTTTGGACCAATGACCACGTCGTCTTCGATGACCACACGACCTTCGAGGATCACGTTGATGTCGATCAGTACATCACGGCCGACGGTCACTTCACCGCGCACATCAAAACGCGCCGGATCGCGCAGCGTCACGCCCTGGGCCATCAGGCGACGGCCTTCGCGCAACTGATAGTGACGCTCCAGCTCTGCGAGCTGCTTGCGATCATTGGCGCCCTGCACTTCCATCGCGTCGTGAGGTTGCTCGGTATCCACCACCAGGCCGTCGCTGACGGCCATGGCAATCACGTCGGTCAGGTAGTACTCGCCTTGGGCGTTGTTGTTGGAGAGCCGGCTCATCCAGTCACCCAGATGACTGGCCGGCACCGCCAGAATGCCGGTGTTGCCTTCAGTAATCGTACGCTCGGCTTCGCTGGCATCTTTGTGCTCGACGATAGCGGTCACGCGACCGTCAGCGTTGCGCACGATGCGACCATACCCCGTCGGGTCATCGAGCTCGACGGTCAACAGTCCCATCTGCAGCGGCGCCACAAGCTTGAGCAAGCGTCGCAGGGTTGGGACTTCAATCAGCGGCACATCACCGTAAAGAATCAACACGGTGTCGGCGGTGATGAACGGCACAGCCTGGGCCACTGCGTGACCTGTGCCAAGTTGCTGGTCCTGCAACACGAAGTTCAAGTCGTCTGCAGCCAGACGCTCGCGCACCGCGTCGGCGCCATGGCCGATCACCACGTGAATGCGCTGTGGATCAAGTTGGCGGGCGCTGTGGATAACATGGCCAAGCATGGAATTGCCTGCCACCGGGTGAAGCACTTTCGGCAGAGCCGAACGCATGCGAGTGCCTTGACCGGCAGCAAGAATAACGATTTCAAGTGACATGACTGGCTACCAATCCTGGGGGTCAGCGGCTGCGACCAAGAGATGAATTGCTGAAAAAGAAAAAGGGTAGCCGAGGCTACCCTTTTTAATCAATCACACAAAAGGCCGATGGCTGTTAGCCGCCAAACTTCTTGCGGATTTGCTGGACGGTGCGCAGCTGAGCTGTCGCCTCGGCCAGACGTGCGGCAGCGGAACCGTAGTCGAACTCGGCGCCTCTATCATGCAAGGCCTTCTCGGCAGCCTGAACGGCTTGCTGAGCGGAGGCTTCGTCCAGGTCGGCAGCACGTTGCACGGTGTCGGCAAGAACCTTGACCATGTTCGGCTGAACCTCGAGGTAACCACCGGAGATGTAAAACACCTCGGCTTCCCCGCCCTGCTTGATCAAGCGGATCGGACCTGGTTTCAGATTAGTGATCAGCGGAGCGTGACCCAGAGCGATACCAAGATCACCCAGCTCACCGTGCGCAATCACCATCTCGACCAGACCGGAGAAGATTTCCCCTTCCGCACTGACGATGTCGCAATGGACTGTCATAGCCATCTGCTTGCCTCAACCTAAATTAGCGCCCGTCACCGGGCGCCGGGATTACAGTTTCTTGGCTTTCTCGATCGCTTCTTCGATGCCGCCGACCATGTAGAACGCTTGTTCTGGCAGGTGGTCGTAGTCACCGTTGAGGATGCCTTTGAAGCCAGCAATGGTGTCTTTCAGGGAAACGTATTTACCCGATGCACCGGTGAAGACTTCAGCCACAAAGAACGGCTGCGACAAGAAGCGCTGGATCTTACGAGCACGGTTTACCAACTGCTTGTCGGCTTCCGACAGCTCGTCCATACCCAGGATCGCAATGATGTCCTTCAGTTCTTTGTAACGCTGCAGAACATACTGAACGCCGCGAGCGGTGTCGTAGTGGTCCTGACCAATCACGTTCGGGTCCAGCTGACGCGAAGTCGAGTCCAGTGGGTCTACCGCTGGGTAGATACCCAGGGAAGCGATATCACGGGACAGAACGACGGTGGCGTCCAAGTGGGCGAAGGTGGTCGCTGGCGACGGGTCAGTCAAGTCATCCGCAGGTACGTATACCGCTTGGATCGAAGTGATCGAACCGTTTTTGGTGGAAGTGATGCGCTCTTGCAGAGTACCCATCTCTTCAGCCAGGGTCGGCTGGTAACCTACTGCCGAAGGCATACGGCCCAGCAGTGCGGATACTTCAGTACCGGCCAGGGTGTAACGATAGATGTTGTCGACGAACAGCAGAACGTCGTTACCTTCGTCACGGAACTTCTCGGCCATGGTCAGGCCGGTCAGTGCTACGCGCAGACGGTTTCCCGGCGGCTCGTTCATCTGACCGTAAACCAGTGCCACTTTGTCCAGAACGTTGGAATCCTTCATCTCGTGGTAGAAGTCGTTACCCTCACGAGTACGCTCACCCACACCGGCGAACACGGAATAACCGCTGTGCTCGATGGCGATGTTACGGATCAGTTCCATCATGTTTACGGTTTTGCCTACACCGGCACCACCGAACAGACCGACTTTACCGCCCTTGGCGAACGGGCAAACCAGGTCGATAACCTTGATGCCGGTTTCCAGCAGGTCGTTGCCGCCAGCTTGTTCAGCGAAGGACGGCGCAGGACGGTGAATGCCCCAGCGTTCTTCGGTGTCAATCGGGCCAGCTTCGTCGATCGGGTTACCCAGTACGTCCATGATCCGGCCCAGAGTCGCTTTACCGACCGGTACGGAGATGGCTGCGCCAGAGTCAGTGACTTCCAGACCGCGCTTCAAGCCCTCGGTGGAACCCATCGCAATGGTACGAACCACACCGTCGCCCAGCTGCTGCTGAACTTCCAGGGTGGTTTCGGCCGCGCTCACTACTTTCAGCGCGTTGTAGATGCTCGGTACGCTGTCGCGTGGAAATTCCACGTCGATAACGGCGCCGATGATTTGAACGATACGTCCGCTACTCATAGCTGGATCCTCTGAATATTTGAACCGTTAAACCGCGGCAGCGCCGCCGACGATTTCCGAGATCTCTTGGGTGATCGCAGCCTGACGCGCCTTGTTGTAGATCAGCTGCAAATCGCTGATCAAGTCACCGGCGTTGTCGGTAGCGTTCTTCATTGCGATCATCCGCGCCGCTTGTTCAGCTGCGTTGTTCTCGACCACCGCCTGGTAGACCTGCGACTCCACGTAGCGGACCATCAAGCCGTCAAGCAGCTCCTTGGCATCCGGTTCGTAGAGATAGTCCCAGTGGTGCTTGAGTTCTTGATCCGGGGTCGCCACCAGTGGAATCAACTGCTCCACGGTAGGCTGTTGCGTCATGGTGTTGATGAACTTGTTGGACACCACGCACAGGCGGTCAATACGGCCGTCCAGGTAGGCATCCAGCATCACCTTGACGCTGCCGATCAGATCATTGATCGACGGCTCTTCACCCAGGTGGCTGATAGCTGCAACGACGTTACCGCCGAAGTTGCGGAAGAAAGCCGCACCTTTGCTACCAATCACACACAGATCGATCTCGACGCCTTGTTCGCGGTTTACCGCCATGTCCTTGACCAAAGCCTTGAACAGGTTGGTGTTCAAGCCACCACACAGACCACGGTCACTGCTCACTACGACATAACCAACGCGCTTGATAGCACGGTCGATCATGAACGGGTGGCGATATTCCGGGTTGGCGTTGGCCAGATGACCAATAACCTGGCGGATGCGCTCCGCGTAAGGACGGCTAGCCGACATGCGCATTTGTGCCTTGCGCATTTTGCTGACCGCCACTTTTTCCATGGCGCTGGTAATTTTTTGCGTGCTTTTGATGCTCGCAATCTTACTGCGAATCTCTTTTGCGCCTGCCATGTAACACCTATCAGGTTAGCAAGCGGGAGCCTCTCGGCCCCCGCTGCGGCTTACCAGGTTTGGGTGGCCTTGAACTTTTCGATACCGGCTTTCAGGCCAGCGTCGATTTCGTCATTGAAGTCACCCTTCACGTTGATCTTCGCCATCAATTCGGCGTGATCGCGGTTGAAGTAAGCAATCATGGCCTGCTCGAAGCTACCGATTTTTGGAATCTCGATGTCTACCAGGAAGCCACGTTCAGCGGCATACAGGGACAACGACATGTCGGCAATGGACATCGGCGCATATTGCTTCTGCTTCATCAGCTCGGTAACGCGCTGACCGTGCTCAAGTTGCTTGCGAGTGGCTTCGTCCAGGTCAGAAGCGAACTGGGCGAATGCAGCCAGTTCACGGTACTGAGCCAGAGCGGTACGGATACCACCGGAAAGCTTCTTGATGATCTTGGTCTGAGCGGCACCACCCACACGGGATACCGAAACACCGGCGTTCACTGCAGGACGGATCCCGGAGTTGAACATGGCGGATTCCAGGAAGATCTGACCGTCGGTGATGGAAATCACGTTGGTCGGAACGAACGCGGAAACGTCGCCAGCCTGGGTTTCAATGATTGGCAGAGCGGTCAAGGAACCGGTCTTGCCAGTCACGGCACCGTTGGTGAACTTCTCTACGTACTCTTCCGAAACGCGGGATGCGCGCTCCAGCAGACGGGAGTGGAGATAGAACACGTCGCCTGGGTAGGCTTCACGGCCTGGTGGACGGCGCAGCAGCAGGGAAATCTGGCGGTAAGCCACTGCTTGCTTGGACAGATCGTCATAAACGATCAGCGCGTCTTCACCGCGGTCGCGGAAATATTCGCCCATGGTGCAACCGGAGTACGGTGCCAGGAATTGCAGTGCAGCCGATTCCGAAGCACTGGCAGCTACGACGATGGTGTTAGCCAAGGCGCCGTTTTCTTCCAGCTTGCGAACCACGTTGGCGATGGTCGATTGTTTCTGACCGATAGCCACGTAGACGCAGAAGATGCCGCTGTCTTTCTGGTTGATGATCGCGTCGATCGCCAGAGCGGTTTTACCGATCTGACGGTCACCGATGATCAGCTCACGCTGGCCACGGCCGACAGGGATCATGGCGTCAACAGCCTTGTAGCCAGTCTGTACAGGCTGGTCTACCGACTTACGCCAGATCACGCCCGGAGCAACTTTCTCGACCGCATCGGTCTCGGTGTTGTTCAGCGGACCTTTGCCGTCAACTGGGTTACCCAGTGCGTCGACTACGCGACCCAGCAGTTCCTTACCCACCGGAACTTCGAGGATGCGGCCAGTGCACTTGGCGCTCATGCCTTCAGCCAGAGTCTGGTAAGAGCCCAATACAACGGCACCTACAGAGTCTTGCTCCAGGTTGAGGGCCATACCGTAGACGCCGCCCGGAAACTCGATCATCTCGCCGTACATGACGTCGGCCAGACCGTGAATCCGCACGATGCCGTCAGATACGCTGACGACAGTGCCTTCGTTACGGGCTTGGGAGGTCACATCGAGCTTTTCGATGCGGCCCTTGATAATTTCACTTATTTCGGAAGGATTGAGTTGCTGCATTGCTCTGCTGCCCCTTCAAACTCAAGATTTCAATGCTTCGGCAAGGTTCGCGAGTTTGCCGCGAATCGAGCCATCGATTACCAGGTCGCCGGCGCGGATGATGACACCACCAATAAGGGTGGCATCCTCCGCAGCGTGCAGTCGCACTTCCCGGCCGAGCCGTGCACTGAGAACCTTGGCGAGTTTGTCTTGCTGTTCTTGGTTCAATGCAAAAGCACTGGTGACATCCACATCTACCGATTTCTCTTGTTCGGCCTTGTACAGGTCAAACAGAGCGGCGATCTCCGGCAACAGCGGGAGACGGTCGTTTTCAGCAATGACGTGGATGAAATTCTGTGCCTTGGCATCGAACTTGTCGCCACACACGTCAATAAACGTGGTGGCCTTGTTTGCGCTCGTCAGTCGCGGGGCCTTGAGCACGCGCTGCATGGTGTCGTCTTGCGACACTGCTGCAGCCAGGCCGAGCATGGCTGACCAAGAGGCCAGTTGCTGGTGGGCCTGGGCGTGCTCGAAGGCTGCCTTAGCGTAAGGTCGGGCCAACGTGGTCAGTTCTGCCATGATCGCCCTCGCTTAAATTTCAGCAGCCAGTTTGTTAACCAGCTCCGCGTGCGCGTTTTGATCGATTGTGGCACCCAGGATCTTCTCGGCGCCGCCAACGGCCAGAGCACCCAGTTGGGCACGCAGCGCATCTTTGACACTGTTCAGTTCCTGCTCGATCTCGGCCTGAGCCTGCACCTTCACACGTTCAGCGTCGACACGGGCTTTATCAACAGCCTCTTCGACGATCTGATTACCGCGTTTCTTGGCTTGCTCAATGATTTCGGCTGCCTGAGCTTTTGCTTCGCGCAGTTGTTGACCCGCTTTATCTTGGGCCAATTCCAGGTCGCGAGCTGCTCGGGCGGCAGCGTCCAGTCCATCCGCGATCTTCTTCTGACGTTCGTGCAAAGCCGCGATGACCGGAGGCCACACGAACTTCATGCAAAACAGTACAAAAATGAAGAACGCAACGGACTGGCCAATCAGGGTTGCATTAATGTTCACGCCAACACCTCGCTCGTTCGTTGTCCATCAGACTTGCTCAACTCGAAAATCCGAGTGATTAGTGAGCGAGTTGACCAACGAAAGGGTTCGCGAAGGTGAAGAACAGAGCGATACCAACGCCGATCATGGTTACGGCGTCGAGCAGACCGGCAACGATGAACATTTTGACTTGCAGCATTGGAACCATTTCTGGCTGACGCGCTGCGCCTTCCAGGAACTTGCCGCCCAACAGGCCGAAACCAATTGCGGTACCCAGTGCGCCCAGGCCGATCAACAGTGCAACAGCGATAGCGGTTAGACCAACTACAGTTTCCATCTTTCCTCCCGACTTTTACGTCGTATGGTTTAGGTTTTTTAGATTTTAAAGCGGTAAAACAAATCGTTTCATAGCCCTGTTCGGGCACCCTCCCGTTTGACCGAGAGGGACATCAGACTAGTCGAGACTGGTCTTAATGGTTCTCTTCGTGCGCCATCGACAGGTAGATGATGGTCAGAATCATGAAGATGAACGCTTGCAGGGTGATGATCAGGATGTGGAATACAGCCCACGCCCATTGCAGCACAATGCCCAGACCGCCAAGCCAGAGCAGGCCGCTGCCGAACATCACGGCGATCAGGATAAACACCAGTTCACCCGCGTACATGTTGCCGAACAGACGCAGTGCCAGCGAGATTGGCTTGGCAATCAGCGTCACGAACTCCAGCAGGAAGTTCACCGGAATCAGCAGGGCTTGAAGGAAAATGTTCTTGCTGCCGAACGGGTGCAGGGTCAGTTCGCCGATGAAGCCGCCGATGCCCTTGATCTTGATGCTGTAGAAAATGATCAGCGCGAACACCGATAAGGCCATGGCCAGCGTTGCGTTCGGGTCGGTGGTCGATACGGCACGGAACGGGATCTCGTGGTTACCGGAAATGGCCGCGGCCAGTTGCGGGATCCAGTCGACCGGTACCAGGTCGATGGCGTTCATCATGAACACCCAGACGAAAACCGTCAGCGCCAGTGGAGCAACTACCGGGCTACGGCCGTGGAAGCTGTCCTTCACGGCGCTATCGACGAATTCAACCATCACTTCAACGAAGTTCTGCAAAGCACCCGGCACACCGGAAGTCGCCTTCTTCGCCGCCATGCGGAAAAGAAGAACGAAGATCAGACCCAACGCAACAGACCAGCCGAGGGTATCGACGTGGAATGCCCAGAAGCCCATTGCCTTGGCTTCTGCTGCGGTGTGGGCAAAGCCCCAGCCGCCGGTAGGTAACTGACCGAAGGTCAGGTTCTGCAAGTGGTGCTGGATATAGCCCGAAGCGGATTCTGCTGCCATGGTTGCCTCAAACGCCCTAAGGTCTCGAAAGTCTTGTTTTCATCAGCAGGGGTGCGAACCAGCTGACCAGTTGGGTCAGCACGAAGACGCCGAATACAGCTAGCGGCGCCAATGGCTTCACACCTGCGAACGTCAATGCAAAGAGCACTGCCGTCAAAATCAGTTTGCCCGCCTCGCCGGCATAAAAAGACCGGACGATGGCTTGAGCTGCTCGGGCGCCGGAAAACCGAAATGCCCTGTAAGCGAAATAAACATTGGGCAGCAAGGCTATCAGGCCTCCGCAAAGTCCTGAATATCCGGCTACGACTCCATGCCAGTACCAGAGCGCCAAAGCAGCCAGTACCAAAACGACAAATTGAGCCAGTAACACCGGAAATACCGCCAGGCGATGGAACGGCAAGCGGTTTGGCGTGCGGCTTTCCATCGTTATTGCTCCCCAATGATCGGCGGCCAGAACTCAATAACCTGGCATAATTTGTGCCGACAAAATGCGCGCAGAGTATAGGGGCGGTTCAGCCCCTATTCAACTGTCAGGTAGTGATTTCGAACTCCGCGCTACATGAGGAAATGTTTCAGCGGATATGTGCGAGGACGCCTTGAAGCTCATCGAGGGAGTTGTAACCAATCACCAACTGCCCTTTGCCCTTCTTCCCGTGGCGAATCTGCACCGCAGAGCCTAGGCGCTCTGCCAGGCGCTGTTCGAGACGAGCGATATCCGGGTCAGGTTTTGAGGGTTCGACAGGCTCCGGCTTACCACTCAACCACTGGCGAACCAGCGCCTCAGTCTGGCGCACGGTGAGGCCTCGTGCGACAACATGTCGCGCCCCCTCGACCTGTTGATTTTCCGGCAAACCGAGCAAAGCACGGGCATGCCCCATTTCCAGGTCGCCGTGGGACAGCATGGTCTTGATGACTTCCGGCAATGCAATCAGGCGCAACAAGTTGGCGATGGTCACGCGGGATTTTCCCACAGCATCGGCGACTTGCTGCTGAGTCAGCTGGAATTCCTGCTGCAAACGCTGCAGGGCGACCGCTTCCTCGATCGGATTGAGGTCTTCACGCTGGATATTCTCGATCAGCGCCATGGCGATCGCGGTTTCATCCGGCACATCGCGCACCATCGCCGGGATGGTTTCCTGGCCAGCCTGCTGGCTGGCGCGCCAGCGGCGTTCGCCGGCAATGATTTCAAAACGGCCAGCACCGATCGGGCGAACCACGATCGGCTGCATCACGCCTTGAGCCTTGATCGACTGCGCCAGTTCTTCCAGCGCCTGTGGGTCCATGTCCCGACGCGGTTGGTACTTGCCGCGCTGGATCAGGTCCAGCGGCAGGTGTTGCAGCTCACGCTGATCGGCCTGCACCGCTTGTTCTTCGAGCAAGCTGACAGTCGGACCACTCAGCAGTGCATCCAGTCCACGTCCGAGACCTCGTTTCTTGACGGCCATGGGGATTCCTTAAGTTGCCTGAGCAGCGGCAATGCGTGAATTTTTGCGTTGACGACGAACCATCTCGCCCGCCAGGGCCAGATAGGCCAGTGCGCCACGGGATTGTTTGTCATAGGCCAACGCCGGCATGCCATAACTTGGCGCTTCGGCCAGACGGATGTTGCGCGGAATCACAGTGTCATACAGCTGTTCACCGAAATGTTCCTTGAGCTGCGCCGACACATCGTTCATCAAACTCAGGCGCGGGTCATACATGGTCCGCAGCAGGCCTTCGATTTTCAGGTTCGGGTTCAGCAACTCGGCGATGCGCTTGATGTTATCCACAAGGTCGCTCAACCCTTCGAGCGCGAAGTACTCGCACTGCATGGGGATAATCACCCCGTCGGAGGCAACCAGCGCATTAAGCGTGAGCATCGACAGCGACGGTGGGCAGTCGATCAAAATGTAATCGTAGTTCTCACGGATCGGTGCCAAAGCGCTGCGCAGACGGCTTTCCTTCATCTGCATTTCCAGCAGAACGACTTCAGCCGCGGTCAGATCGCGGTTAGCTGGTAGCAACTGGTAACCACCGTGTTCGGAAAAGTGCATGGCCTGGGCCAGATCGCATTCGCCGATCAACAGGTCGTAGACCGAATTTTCCAGACCGTGTTTATCCACACCGCTACCCATGGTGGCGTTGCCTTGTGGATCAAGATCGATCAACAACACCCGGCGCTTGGTCGCGACCAGGGATGCTGCGAGGTTGATGCAGGTGGTGGTCTTGCCCACACCACCTTTTTGGTTCGCTATCGCGAATACCTTAGCCATTCTTGCTTGTGTTCCCAATCATGCCGTGCGGCGCAGTATCAGCAGATGGCGTTGGCCTTGGCAACCGGGTACGGCCAAGGCGTGTTCGCTATCGAGGTGGAAGTCTGCCGGCAATGCTACCAGCTCATCCGCGGGATGAACGCCCTTCATTGCCAGCCAACGTGTATCGCTATCACCCAAGTGGCGGGTCCAGTTGCTGAAGTTCTCCATGCTGCTGAATGCCCGGGAAATGATCCCGTTGAATGGCAGTTCAGGCGTGAAAGCTTCGACGCGACTGTGGATAACTTGCAGGTTATCCAGTTTGAGTTCGAGTTTGACCTGAGTCAGGAAGCGGGTTTTCTTGCCGTTGCTGTCCAGGCACGTCACTTGCGACTCGGGAAACAGGATCGCCAGTGGAATACCCGGCATGCCGCCGCCGCTGCCAACATCCAGCCAGCGGCCGTTTTCGATGAAGGACATCACGCTCAAGCTGTCGAGCAGGTGCCGTGAAACCATTTCGTCCGGATCACGCACGGCGGTGAGGTTGTAAGCCTTGTTCCATTTGATCAACAGGGCCAGATAACCCAGCAGCTGCGCATGCTGGGTTTCTGTAAGGTTGACGCCGAGCTGGCGAGCACCTGTGGATAACTCTTCGGCGTGTTGTGAGGTGACCAACGAACTCAAGCGCTTTGCTCCAACTGACGGCCCGCGCCGCGTTTTTTCAAATGAATCATCAACAGCGAAATCGCTGCCGGGGTCACGCCCGGAATACGCGAAGCCTGGCCCAGGGTCTCTGGACGGGTCGCGCCGAGCTTGCTCTGAATCTCTTTGGAGAGACCGGAGATGTTCGTGTAATCGATATCCACAGGCAATTTGGTGTCTTCACTGGCCCGTAGGCGAGCGATTTCATCTTGCTGGCGATCGATATAACCGGCGTACTTGGTCTTGATTTCGACCTGTTCGGCGACCTGTGGATCTTCTGCACCGGCGCCTGTCACCGAGATCAGAGCAGCGTAGTCGATTTCCGGACGGGTCAGCAGGTTCAACAAGTTGTATTCGTGAGTCAGCGGTGTGCCGAATTTTTCGGCGATCGCATCGCCCTGTTCAGTACCGGGGCGAACCCAGGTGCTTTTCAGGCGTTGCTCTTCCACTTCGATGCTTTCGCGTTTTTTGCAGAAAGCCGCCCAGCGCACGTCATCCACCAGACCCAGCTCGCGACCTTTTTCGGTCAAACGCAGGTCGGCGTTGTCTTCGCGCAGGATCAAACGGTATTCGGCGCGGGACGTGAACATCCGATACGGTTCCTGGGTACCCAGGGTAATCAGGTCGTCGACCAATACGCCGATGTACGCTTCGTCGCGACGCGGGCACCAGCTGTCTTTGCCCTGGGCACGCAATGCTGCGTTGGCCCCGGCCAGCAAACCTTGGGCGCCGGCTTCTTCGTAACCGGTGGTGCCGTTGATTTGTCCAGCGAAGAACAGACCGCCGATGACTTTGGTTTCCAGGCTGTACTTCAGGTCACGCGGATCGAAGTAGTCGTACTCGATGGCGTAGCCCGGACGAACGATATGGGCGTTTTCCATGCCGCGAATCGATTGCACGATCTGCAATTGCACGTCGAACGGCAAGGAGGTGGATATCCCGTTCGGGTACAGCTCATGGGTGGTCAAACCTTCCGGCTCGATGAAGACCTGATGGCTTTCCTTGTCGGCAAAGCGGTGGATCTTGTCTTCGATCGACGGGCAATAACGCGGGCCGATGCCTTCGATCACCCCGGAATACATCGGCGAACGGTCGAGGTTCGCGGCGATGATCTCGTGAGTACGGGCATTGGTGTGAGTAATCCAGCAGCTGACTTGCGCTGGATGCTGTTCTTTGGAACCCATGAACGACATCACCGGAATCGGCGTATCACCGGGTTGCTCGGTCATGACCGAGAAATCCACAGTGCGGCCATCGATACGCGGCGGCGTGCCGGTTTTCAGGCGACCCACGCGCAATGGCAGTTCACGCAGACGATGGGCCAGGGCGATCGACGGTGGATCGCCGGCACGACCGCCGGAATAGTTCTGCATGCCGATGTGGATAAGTCCACCGAGGAAGGTGCCCGTGGTCAACACCACGGAATCTGCGAAAAACCGCAGGCCCATTTGGGTGACAACACCACGCACTTGTTCCTGTTCGACGATCAGGTCGTCGGCCGCCTGTTGAAATATCCACAGGTTCGGCTGGTTCTCAAGAATCTCGCGCACAGCGGCCTTGTATAGAACGCGGTCGGCCTGGGCGCGAGTAGCGCGCACGGCTGGGCCTTTGCGGCTGTTCAAGACGCGAAACTGAATACCGCCTTTATCGGTAGCCATGGCCATCGCGCCGCCAAGGGCATCGATTTCCTTGACCAGATGGCTCTTGCCGATCCCGCCAATCGCGGGGTTGCAGCTCATTGCTCCGAGGGTTTCCACGTTATGCGTCAGCAACAGGGTTTTTGCCCCCATACGTGCTGATGCAAGTGCTGCCTCGGTACCGGCATGACCGCCGCCGATGACGATCACTTCAAAACGGGAAGGGAAATCCACCACGCACCTCGTGCCTGCTTCAGTTGGGTAATCAGGAATAGTTTGAGTTCAGGTTTTTGGACCTGGTCGACAAGTATAGGGACTTCACCCTTCCTAAAGAACCCTTTGCACAAAATTTAACCAGCTGTGGAGAAGTCGGGATAATAGAAATTAAAAAGAGAGAAATTTATTAAATCTTTGTTTTTATGTTTATTTCTACTGAGCTACCTTTCTGTGGATAGATTCATACAGCCCTTTGTTTTCAATATGTACAGAGATTCAAAACCCTGTGGTCATGTGCCAATGAGGCCCTTGGATAACCGGTGTAAGCCTGTGGATGAATGGGGTTGTTATCCACAGAGGTGGTTTTCCTCAGTTTTAAGGCCCTGTTATCAACTGTGCTCAGTGGCAGTTATTCACAGGGCTTAATCCACAGAAAAGCGCTGATCGAGGCAAATTGCGCCCATGGGGAAACCACCTGTGCGATGGATACGCATGGCAACGGAAGAAGAAAAAGGGATTTGATGCGATGCTCACCCTCGTAGGAGCTGCCGAAGGCTGCGATCTTTTAGCGGTTCATGCGCCTATGAAGCTCAAACGCACAGGGCAAAACATCAAAAGATCGCAGGCTACGCCAGCTCCTACGTGAAGGAATGGGCTATTTACCGATACAGAAGCTGGAAAAGATCCTGCCCAACAGGTCGTCGGAGCTGAATTCGCCGGTAATTTCACCCAGGGACTGCTGCGCCTGACGCAAATCTTCAGCCAGCAGCTCTCCGGCACCGGCCAGGGTCAGCTGCGCGCGACCATGTTCGAGCGAGGCACTGGCATGATGCAGGGCTTCCAGATGACGCCGGCGGGCGCTGAAGCTGCTTTCCGAGGTCTGCTCATAGCCCATGCAGGCCTTGAGATGGTCGCGCAGCAGCTCCAGCCCCTCGCCGGCCGACCTGGCACTCAAGCTGATGGTCACATGACCATCTTCACTGACTTCCAGGGCTATAGCTTCACCGGTCAGGTCAGCCTTGTTGCGGATCAAGGTTACTTTGGCCGGATCCGGCCGCTGCTCGAGGAATTCAGGCCACAAGGCAAAAGGATCAAGTGCCTCTGGCGCGGTGGCATCGACCACCAGCAACACCCGATCGGCCTCGCTGATGGCCTTCAATGCCCGTTCCACACCGATTTTCTCAACCTGGTCTTCTGTGTCGCGCAAGCCAGCGGTGTCGACCACATGCAGTGGCATACCGTCGATGTGGATATGTTCGCGCAGGATGTCTCGGGTAGTGCCGGCGATTTCGGTAACAATCGCCGCTTCACGGCCGGCCAATGCGTTCAGCAGACTGGATTTACCGGCATTCGGACGACCGGCGATCACCACGGTCATGCCATCACGCAGCAATGCGCCCTGCCCAGCCTCACGCAACACCGTGGATAATTCATTGCGCACAGCGTCGAGCATCTTCAGTACGTGGCCATCGGCAAGGAAGTCGATTTCCTCTTCAGGGAAGTCAATTGCCGCTTCAACGTAGATCCGCAACGCAATCAGTTGCTCGGTGAGGTTGTGCACACGCTGTGAAAACGCGCCCTGCAACGAACGCAAAGCATTACGAGCAGCTTGTGCAGAACTCGCTTCGATCAAGTCGGCGATGGCTTCGGCCTGGGCCAGGTCGAGTTTGTCGTTGAGGAATGCGCGCTCGCTGAATTCACCCGGCCGGGCCAGACGGCAACCCAATTGCAGGCAGCGCTGCAGCAACATATCCAGAACGATTGGACCACCGTGGCCCTGGAGTTCCAGCACATCTTCACCGGTGAACGAGTTCGGTCCCGGGAAATACAGGGCGATGCCTTCGTCCAGCACCTCTTCGTGTTCACTGAGAAACGGGCCGTAATGGGCAAACCGCGGTTTCAGTTCGCGACCACTGATGGCTTTGGCCGCCACGCTTGCCAGTGGCCCGGAAATACGGACGATACCGACACCGCCACGGCCTTGAGCGGTGGCGACGGCGGCGATGGTTTCACGAGGAGCGCTCATGATTCGATATCCAGATAAAAATGGCAGATAGCAAAACGCCCCACTAGGGGGCGTTTTGAGTGGTTATCCACAGGGTAAGTTATGCGGCGGCTTTTTTGGTAGCCGCTTCAATCTTACGAGTGATGTACCACTGTTGGGTGATGGACAGGCAGTTGTTCACAACCCAATACAGCACCAGACCCGCCGGGAACCACAGGAAGAAGAAGGTGAAGATGATTGGCATCAGCTTCATCACCTTGGCCTGCATCGGATCCGGAGGAGTCGGGTTCAGCTGCTGCTGGATGAACATGGTTGCGCCCATGATGATCGGCAGAATGAAGAACGGATCTTTGATCGATAGGTCGGTAATCCACAGCATGAACGGCGCCTGGCGCATTTCCACGCTTTCCAGGAGTACCCAGTACAGCGAAAGGAAAACCGGCATCTGCACGACGATTGGCAAGCAACCACCCAGCGGATTGATCTTCTCTTTCTTGTACAGCTCCATCATGGATTGCGACATTTTCTGCCGGTCATCGCCATGTTGCTCTTTCAGCGCAGCCAGTTTCGGCGCCACTGCACGCATGCGCGCCATGGATTTGTAGCTGGCAGCCGACAGCGGGAAGAAGATCCCTTTGATCAGCATGGTCAGGAAGATGATCGACCAGCCCCAGTTACCGACGATCGCGTGGATGTGTTGCAGCAGCCAGAAGATCGGCTGGGCAATGAACCACAGAATGCCGTAGTCGACCGTCAGTTCCAGACCTGGGGACAACTCTTTCAGTATCGCCTGGCTTTTTGGACCGGCGTACAACGTAGCGCTGGTTTCAGCCTTGGCGCCTGGCGCAACGGACAATACCGGGCCAGTAAAACCGATGATGTAGTTGCCTTGGCTGTCTTTGCGAGTCTGCACCACATTGCTGTCGTTCTTGGCTGGAATCCAGGCAGTCACGAAGTAGTGTTGCAGCCAGGCGACCCAGCCACCGTTTACGGTTTCTTTCAGCGAAGCCTTGTCGATATCTTTCATCGACACTTTTTTGTACGGCTCTGCACTTGTCCACAGGGCAGCGCCCAGGTAAGTCGCAGTACCGGTGGCTGTCGTGGAAGAAGGATCGGCACTTGCATCGCGCTTGAGCTGGGCAAACAGGTTGCCAGTCCAGGCCTTGTCGCTGGTGTTGTCGATCAGATAAGTGACTTTCAGATCGTACAGACCGCGAGTAAAGCTGAAGCGCTTGATGTAATTGACGCCAGCATCGCTGAATTTCAGGTCAACGTTGAGCTGGTTCTGGCCATCAGCCAGTTGATAAGTCTTCTGTTCGGTCGAGTAAACCGGACGACCGGTAGGACGGGCATCCGGACCGTTGGTACCGGTCAGTCCGCTTTGGGCCAGATAAGTACGTTCGCCGCCGTTATCAAACAGCTGGAACGGAATTTCCGGGTGGTCCTGACGACGTGGATACAGCGGCAGCATCAGCTGGGCGATATCACCACCTTGAGGATCGATAGCCAGTTCGAGCACATCCGTTTTGACGTGGATGAGATCTTTGTTGGCCACTACCGGAGTTGCGGTAGGGGTGCTGGTATCGGTATTCGCGCTGGGTACATCGGCACTGGCGGCAGCATTGTTACCAAGTGGCGTGTCCGGAATAGCCGGGGCAGCCTGATTGGTAGCAACATTCTGAGTCGGCAAGGCAGCCTGACCATAGTCCTGGTTCCATTTCAGAACCATAACGTAGGACACGATTGCCAGGGCGACGATCAGGATCGTGCGTTTAATATCCATGATTACTCGGCCATCGAAGAAGAACGGGAGGTAGGGATAGATGGAACCGGGTCATAACCACCGGGATTCCACGGATGACAGCGACCTAAACGACGAAAGGTCAGCCAGCCACCGCGCAGAAGGCCATGATTTTCAATGGCTTCATACGCGTAGCAGGAACAACTGGGGTAGAAACGACAGTGGCTGGCCATCAGAGGACTAATGGCATAGCGATAAAACTGGATCGGAACGAGTGCCAGTTTACGCATCAGTGCTGTCTACCCCTACAGTTTCGGCTTTGACTGCTGGTACCGGCGTGCTGCGTGCCAGACGCTTCCAGAGTTTGCCGAAATGCTGAATCAATTCGGGGTTTTCTACATCGCCCAAACCTTTGCGCGCGACGATAACGATATCCCAGCCAGCCAGAGAATCCTGGTTGAGGCGAAAGGATTCGCGCATCAGACGTTTGAGGCGATTGCGCTCAACGGAGAGCTTCACACTTTTTTTCCCGATAACCAGCCCTAGACGGGGGTGATCGAGATCGTTGGTGCGTGCAAGGAGCAGGAGATTTTTCCCCGGAACCTTGCCGGTAGGGGAGTCAAAGACTGCCTTGAAATGCCGGGGGGTAAGCAAACGCTTTTCCCGACTGAAGTCCTGACTCACCTCCAGTACCGGATTATCAAACTGCCAGACGCGCACGACCTTTGGCGCGACGACGCGACAGGACGGCACGGCCGTTCTTGGTAGCCATGCGAGCACGGAAACCGTGAGTACGAGCGCGTTTGATAGTGCTTGGTTGGAAAGTACGTTTCATGTCGTGTTACCTGGTTCGTCCACAACGGGCCGGAATGGCCCCCGTTTTAAGAGACCGGGGATTCTAGAGAAAGCAAGCCTCTAGGTCAATTTCCAACCAACGTTTCCTTTAAATGGATATCCAGGAGGTTCGTCCTTGAACGGTGGACAGCTAGATATAAAAATAAAGAAGGGAATTATTTAAAGCTTTTCTGTAAAGCTTATAAAAGCTAGGCACGCGATCCTCTGTGGATAACTACCTTAAGGCCTTCTACTACGGGCTGTACAGAGAATGACAACTACCGTGGAAAACGGTGTTCAGCCTGTGCTGCGCTGTCGGATAAGCTGTGTGTGGAATGGCTGGTTATCCACAGGCTGGTTATCCACCGAGTTTGCCCCCCACTTGTGCAACGACCTTAAGGGGGCTTATCCACAGAGCTTATGCACAGACCATTGGTCGTCTTTTTTCCGTATAAAGCGTTGATTCTTCGACACCCGTGAGCAACCTACGTGTGGATAAGTCGGCGTCTGGTCGCTACAATGGCCGCTTGTTTTTGCCTCACCGGCTTTCAACTTAGGGGATATCCGTGTCAGTGGAACTTTGGCAGCAGTGCGTGGAGCTTTTGCGCGATGAGCTGCCTGCCCAACAATTCAACACTTGGATCCGTCCACTACAGGTCGAAGCCGAAGGCGACGAGTTGCGTGTTTACGCACCGAATCGTTTTGTTCTCGACTGGGTCAACGAAAAATACCTGAGCCGCGTGCTTGAGCTGCTGGATGAGCACGGCAACGGTATGGCGCCCGCGCTTTCCTTATTAATAGGCAGCAAACGCAGTTCAGCACCTCGTGCTGCGCCGAATGCGCCGTTGGCTGCAGCGGCGTCTCAAGCCCAGGCCGCTGCCGCACCGGCACCGGTCAGCGCATCTGCGCCTGTCGCGCCGACCAAGCGTGCAACGCAGAAAGTCGCCGAGGTCAGTGAAGAGCCGTCTCGCGACAGCTTCGACCCAATGGCTGGCGCCAGTTCGCAACAGGCTCCGGTCCGTGCGGAACAACGCACGGTGCAGGTCGAAGGCGCGCTCAAGCACACCAGTTACCTGAACCGCACCTTTACCTTCGAGAACTTCGTCGAAGGTAAATCCAACCAGCTGGCCCGTGCGGCAGCCTGGCAGGTCGCGGACAATCCCAAGCACGGTTACAACCCGCTGTTCCTGTATGGCGGCGTTGGCTTGGGTAAAACCCACTTGATGCACGCTGTGGGTAACCACCTATTAAAGAAGAACCCGAATGCCAAGGTCGTGTACCTGCATTCCGAGCGCTTCGTGGCCGACATGGTCAAGGCCTTGCAGCTGAACGCGATCAACGAGTTCAAGCGCTTCTACCGTTCGGTCGATGCGCTGCTTATCGATGACATTCAGTTCTTCGCCCGCAAGGAACGTTCCCAGGAAGAATTCTTTCACACGTTCAACGCCCTGCTTGAAGGTGGCCAGCAGGTCATCCTCACCAGTGACCGTTATCCGAAAGAAATCGAAGGCCTTGAAGAGCGCTTGAAGTCGCGCTTCGGCTGGGGCTTGACGGTCGCCGTCGAGCCGCCGGAACTGGAAACCCGCGTCGCGATTCTGATGAAGAAGGCCGACCAGGCTAAAGTTGACCTGCCGCACGATGCTGCGTTCTTCATTGCCCAGCGTATTCGTTCCAACGTCCGTGAACTTGAAGGCGCGCTCAAGCGCGTGATCGCCCACTCGCACTTCATGGGCCGCGATATCACCATCGAGTTGATTCGCGAATCCTTGAAGGACCTGTTGGCGCTTCAGGACAAACTGGTCTCTGTGGATAACATTCAGCGCACCGTCGCCGAGTACTACAAGATCAAGATTTCGGATCTGCTGTCCAAGCGCCGTTCGCGTTCGGTCGCACGTCCACGGCAAGTGGCCATGGCTCTGTCCAAGGAATTGACCAACCACAGCCTGCCGGAAATCGGCGATGTGTTTGGCGGCCGCGACCACACCACTGTTTTGCACGCATGCCGCAAGATCAACGAACTTAAGGAATCCGACGCGGACATCCGCGAGGACTACAAGAACCTGCTGCGTACACTGACTACTTGATGAACACCAGCGCAGCTTATTAAGGCAAGGGACTAGACCATGCATTTCACCATTCAACGCGAAGCCCTGTTGAAACCCCTGCAACTGGTCGCAGGCGTCGTCGAGCGCCGACAGACCTTGCCGGTGCTTTCCAACGTGCTGCTGGTTGTCGAAGGCCAGCAGTTGTCGCTGACCGGTACCGACCTGGAAGTCGAGCTGGTCGGTCGTGTGCAACTCGAAGAGCCGGCCGAGCCGGGAGAAATCACTGTCCCGGCGCGTAAGCTGATGGATATCTGCAAGAGCCTGCCGAACGACGCGCTGATCGACATCAAGGTCGATGAGCAGAAGCTCGTCGTGAAAGCCGGCCGTAGCCGCTTCACCCTGTCGACATTGCCTGCTAACGACTTCCCGACGGTGGAAGAAGGCCCGGGCTCGCTGACGTGCAGTCTGGAACAGAGCAAACTACGTCGCTTGATCGAACGCACCAGCTTTGCCATGGCTCAGCAGGACGTTCGTTACTACCTCAACGGCATGTTGCTGGAAGTCTCGGCCGGCATCATCCGCGCCGTGGCCACCGACGGTCACCGTCTGGCCATGTGCTCAATGCAGGCTGACATCGGCCAGCCGGATCGCCACCAGGTGATCGTTCCACGTAAAGGTATTCTGGAACTGGCGCGTTTGCTGACCGAGCCGGACGGCAATGTCAGCATCGTTTTGGGTCAGCACCATATCCGCGCCACCACCGGCGAGTTCACCTTTACCTCGAAACTGGTCGACGGCAAATTCCCCGACTACGAGCGCGTTCTGCCGAAAGGCGGCGACAAGCTGGTACTGGGAGATCGTCAGGCACTGCGTGAAGCGTTTAGCCGTACCGCGATTCTGTCCAACGAAAAGTACCGCGGCATTCGTCTGCAACTGGCTAACGGTCAGCTGAAGATTCAGGCGAACAACCCGGAACAGGAAGAGGCGGAAGAAGAAGTGGGCGTTGAATACAATGGTGGCTCTCTGGAAATCGGCTTCAACGTGAGCTATCTGCTCGACGTGCTGGGCGTGATGACCACTGAGCAAGTGCGTTTGATCTTGTCTGACTCCAACAGCAGTGCGCTGGTGCAAGAGTCCGACAACGACGACTCGGCTTACGTTGTCATGCCGATGCGCCTGTAAACATGCTTAGCAGACGCTAGATGTCCCTCAGTCGTGTCTCGGTCACCGCGGTGCGCAATCTGCACCCGGTGACCTTCTCCCCCTCCCCCCGCATCAACATCCTGTACGGCGCCAACGGCAGCGGCAAAACCAGTGTTCTGGAAGCCATCCATCTGCTGGGGCTCGCCCGTTCGTTTCGTAGCACCCGCCTATTACCGGTCATCCAGTATGAGCAATTAGCGTGCACGGTGTTTGGTCAGGTTGAATTGGCCGAGGGTGGGCACAGCGCTTTGGGGATTTCCCGGGACCGCCAAGGGGAATTTCAGATTCGCATCGACGGGCAGAACGCCCGCAGTGCTGCGCAACTGGCAGAAATCCTGCCGCTGCAATTGATCAACCCCGACAGCTTCCGCCTGTTGGAAGGCGCGCCGAAAATTCGCCGGCAGTTTCTGGATTGGGGTGTGTTCCACGTGGAACCGCGTTTTATGTCCACGTGGCAGCGCTTGCAGAAGGCCCTGCGCCAGAGAAACTCTTGGCTGCGGCATGGTACACTTGACGCCGTTTCGCAAGCGGTTTGGGACAGAGAATTGTGCCAGGCCAGCGCTGAAATTGATGAATACCGCCGCGCTTATATCAAAGCCTTGAAACCAGTCTTTGAACAGACCTTGAGCGAACTCGTCGAACTCGAGGGCTTGACGCTTAGCTATTACCGGGGGTGGGACAAAGAGCGAGAGCTGAGTGCAGTGCTCGCCGCGTCCGTTCACCGGGATCAGCAAATGGGGCATACCCAGGCCGGACCACAACGCGCTGATTTGCGTCTTAGATTGGGCGCACACAATGCCGCGGACATCTTGTCCCGTGGTCAGCAGAAGTTGGTGGTCTGTGCATTGCGGATTGCCCAAGGGCATTTGGTCAGCCAGGCCCGGCGCGGCCAATGTATTTATCTGGTGGATGACTTGCCGTCCGAGCTGGATGAGCAGCACCGCCGTGCGCTTTGCCGTTTGCTGGAAGACTTACGCTGCCAGGTGTTTATCACCTGTGTAGATCACGAATTATTGAGGGAAGGCTGGCAGACGGAAACGCCAGTCGCCCTGTTCCACGTGGAACAGGGCCGTATCACCCAGACCCACGACCATCGGGAGTGAAGGCATGAGCGAAGAAAATACGTACGACTCAACGAGCATTAAAGTGCTGAAAGGCCTGGATGCCGTACGCAAACGTCCCGGTATGTACATTGGTGACACCGACGATGGCAGCGGTCTGCACCACATGGTGTTCGAGGTGGTCGATAACTCGATCGACGAAGCTTTGGCCGGCCATTGCGACGACATCAGCATCATCATCCACCCGGACGAATCCATCACCGTGCGCGACAACGGTCGTGGCATTCCGGTAGACGTGCATAAAGAAGAAGGCGTCTCGGCAGCCGAGGTCATCATGACCGTGCTGCACGCCGGCGGTAAATTCGATGACAACTCCTACAAAGTATCCGGCGGTCTGCACGGTGTAGGTGTGTCGGTTGTAAACGCTCTGTCTGAAGAACTGGTCCTGACCGTTCGCCGCAGCGGCAAGATCTGGGAACAGACTTACATCCACGGTGTTCCGAAAGAGCCGATGAAAATCGTTGGCGAGAGCGGAACCACCGGTACCCAGATTCACTTCAAGCCGTCCGACTTGACCTTCAAGAACATCCACTTCAGCTGGGACATCCTGGCCAAGCGGATTCGTGAACTGTCCTTCCTCAACTCCGGTGTTGGCATCGTCCTCAAGGACGAGCGCAGCGGCAAGGAAGAGCTGTTCAAGTACGAAGGCGGCCTGCGTGCGTTCGTTGAATACCTGAACACCAACAAGACTCCGGTCAACCAGGTGTTCCACTTCAACGTCCAGCGTGAAGACGGCATCGGCGTGGAAATCGCCCTGCAGTGGAACGACAGCTTCAACGAGAACCTGTTGTGCTTCACCAACAACATTCCTCAGCGCGATGGCGGCACTCACCTGGTGGGTTTCCGTTCGGCACTGACGCGTAACCTGAACACCTACATCGAAGCGGAAGGCCTGGCGAAGAAGCACAAAGTCGCCACCACCGGTGACGATGCCCGTGAAGGCCTGACCGCGATCATTTCGGTCAAGGTACCGGATCCGAAGTTCAGCTCCCAGACTAAAGACAAGCTGGTTTCTTCCGAAGTGAAGACCGCGGTCGAACAGGAAATGGGCAAGTACTTTTCCGACTTCCTGCTGGAAAACCCGAACGAAGCCAAGCTGGTTGTCGGCAAGATGATCGACGCGGCCCGTGCTCGTGAAGCGGCGCGTAAAGCCCGTGAGATGACCCGTCGTAAAGGCGCGCTGGATATCGCCGGCTTGCCGGGCAAACTGGCGGACTGCCAGGAAAAAGACCCTGCCCTGTCCGAACTGTACCTCGTGGAAGGTGACTCTGCTGGCGGCTCCGCCAAGCAGGGACGTAACCGCAAGACCCAGGCGATTCTGCCCCTCAAGGGCAAGATCCTGAACGTCGAGAAGGCGCGTTTCGACAAGATGATCTCTTCGCAAGAAGTGGGCACCTTGATCACTGCGTTGGGCTGCGGCATCGGTCGCGACGAGTACAATATCGACAAGCTGCGTTATCACAACATCATCATCATGACCGATGCTGACGTCGACGGTTCGCACATCCGTACCCTGCTGCTGACCTTCTTCTTCCGTCAGCTGCCGGAGCTGATCGAACGTGGTTACATCTACATCGCTCAGCCGCCGTTGTACAAAGTGAAGAAAGGCAAGCAAGAGCAATACATCAAAGACGACGACGCCATGGAAGAGTACATGACGCAGTCGGCCCTGGAAGATGCGAGCCTGCACCTGAACGAGGAAGCACCGGGTATTTCCGGCGAAGCCCTTGAGCGTCTGGTGAATGACTTCCGTCTGGTGATGAAGACCCTCAAGCGTCTGTCGCGCCTGTACCCACAGGAACTGACCGAGCACTTCATCTACCTGCCAGCGGTGAGCATGGATCAACTGTCCGATCACGCAGCGATGCAGGATTGGTTGGCCCAGTACGAAGTTCGCCTGCGCACTGTCGAGAAGTCTGGCCTGGTCTATAAGGCCAGCCTGCGTGAAGACCGTGAACGTAACGTCTGGCTGCCAGAAGTCGAACTGATCTCCCACGGCCTGTCGAACTACATCACCTTCAACCGCGACTTCTTCGGCAGCAACGATTACAAGACTGTTGTCTCCCTGGGCGCTCAATTGAGCACCTTGCTGGACGACGGCGCGTACATCCAGCGCGGCGAGCGCAAGAAGCCAGTCACCGAGTTCAAGGAAGCCCTTGAATGGCTGATGGCTGAAAGCACCAAGCGTCACACCATCCAGCGATACAAAGGTCTGGGCGAGATGAACCCGGATCAGCTGTGGGAAACCACCATGGACCCAAGCCAGCGCCGGATGCTCAAAGTGACCATCGAAGACGCCATTGGCGCGGACCAGATCTTCAACACCCTGATGGGTGATGCGGTCGAACCTCGCCGTGACTTCATCGAAAGTAACGCCCTGGCAGTGTCCAACCTGGACTTCTGATCCGGTGTCGGTTCTCAGAATGAATGAGAACGCTCACAAATAAACGACTCAAGCTTGTCAGCTCAACTGACTGAAAAAGCCAACGTTTAAAAACGTTGGCTTTTTTTTATCTTGAACAGCGTGGCGAAGTTGACCCGCGAGTGATACAGCGCGGTGGCGAATTCGTCGAGAAACATGAACAGCGCGGCCCAGATGGAAATCTGCACGAAGTTACTGAACAACATCAGTAACATCACCATCGACAACAATAGGATATTCAGCAGCGGTTACAGGACAACGATGATGAAAAGCCCCATCTTCGTCAGGAGTAACCGGCCTGGGTGACATGAAGGAAACATGGGCCCGTCAGATCTTCGGCTGGTCGTCCGGCACAGCGCCTTGCGGCTGATCCTGCACCCACTGCCAGAACAGCTGATAACCGACCGCAAGCACCACCGGGCCGATGAACAGACCGATAATGCCGCTGGTGACCATGCCCCCCAGTGCACCGATCAGCACCACGGGCATCGGCACATCGACACCGCGTCCCAGCAACAGTGGCTTGAGTACGTTATCGGCAAGGCCAGCAACGAAAATATAGAGAGAGAACACGATGGCTGTCGTGCTGGCACCTTCGGTGGCGAAAACAAAGACGATCACCGGAATGGTAATCAGCATGGCCGGTAACTGCATGATGCCGAGCAGCAGCACCGCCAGTGCGAGCAGACCTGCGCCGGGGATCCCCTTGACCACGAAGCCGACGCCAATCAGCAACATCTGGATGAAGGCGATACCGACCACACCCAGCGCTACCGCACGGATGGTGGCGGTGCACAGTTCGGTGATTTTCGGCCCCTTGAGCGGACCGCTGAGGCGCGAAGCGATCTGCACAGCGCTACGGCCACCGCTTTCACCATAAGCCATGAAAATGCCGGCGATGATCAGGGCGAAGATGAATATCAGGAGACCCATGCCGAGGCCGGCGAGCTTGCCCAGCAGGGTGAGACTGACATTTTTGAGCTGCGGTGCGAGCTTCTGCGCTAGACCGCTCAGGTCGGTGGCGGCTTGCAGCCAGAAGCCATACACAGGCTTACCCACCAGTGGCCAGCTGGCTACCGATTCGGCCGGCGGCGGAATATGGAAACTGCCGCTCTTGACCATGGCCAGGGCATCCTGCACCGAGTCGGCCATCGAGGTGCCCAACAGATAGATTGGCGCCATGAGGATGCCGATGGCAATCAGCACGATCAGTGTCGCGGTGCGCCCCTCGTTGTTCCCCAGCATGCCCTTGAGCCTGTCTTGTAGTGGGTAGAGGGTGATTGCCAGGATCAACGACCAGAGCATCAGGTCGAGGAACGGGTGGAAGATCTGGAAGCAGAAAATCACCAGAACGGCGATCAGCCCGGCGCGAATCAATACATCCAGCAGGCCACGGGACAACGCCTTTTCAGAAGTGGGTGTGGGCACCATTGATTGCCTCCCAGCAGATCGCTGCAAAGGTATGAGATCGGTAAGCCCAGCATAGACGCTCAATGGAGGGTCGTAGGCAACTACGGTTTGTCCACACGCGACTCCTCCCGACCGCCGATGAATGTGTCCCTGTGTTTGCAGGTGAGCAGCACCATCTATTTTGTGACTCTACATCCGGTGTGATCTGCAGTAATTAAAAAGGCCAACGCTCAGCGTTGGCCTTTTTAATTGTTCACAAAATACGGCTGAAGATGTTATTCGCTCGCCGCCGTGACGCTTTCCAGTCGATACCCATACCCGTAGATCGTCAGCAACTGCCAACCCCGATCGGCCGTCAGCCCCAGCTTGTTGCGCAAGCGGTAGATGTGGGTATCCAGTGGCCGTGAAGACACCATCTCTTCATGGGTCCAGAAACGTTCGTAGAGATATTCCCGTGATAGCGGCCGACCCAGGTTGGCAAACAGGCAGCGGGCCAGACGGTATTCCCGTTCCGTCAGGCTGATCGTTTTGCCGGCGCGGGTCACCGTCAGTTCGGCGTCGTCGAAGTTCAGATCGTTGAAACTCAGCACTTCGCTGGCCGCACTGCGCTGCAATCCATGTCTACGCACTACGGCGCTGACGCGGGCCTTGAGCTCATTGGGACGGAACGGCTTGCTGACGTAATCATCGGCGCCGGCGTTCAACGCCTGGACGATGTCACTTTCGGCATCGCGGCTGGTGAGCATGATGGCGGCGGGAGGCGCTTCCATGTGTTCGCGGGTCCAGCGCAAGAGCGATAGACCACTGAGATCAGGTAGCTGCCAGTCGAGTATCAACAGGTCGAAGGTTTCGCGTCGCAGCTGGCGGAGCAGATCTTCACCACGCTCGAAGCTGTGCAAGGTCCACGCTTGCTCTCCGGTTCCGGGAATCTGTCGCAGTGTCTGTTCCACCCGGCGTAGCTCGGCGGGTTCGTCATCCAGTATTGCGACACGCATGCGGGGCGTTTCCTTCAGCTCGTAGGGTGCGATGGGTAAAAAATCCTATGTGCCGAGTTTAGGCTGATTGTCTGAATCTGAACAATTATGGTGATTTTCTTCAGATTCCTTGTGTCTGGTTAGGCTGATATCAATTGGCCGTCAACCGGCGGATATCGGCTCGAAGACTCGAGGACACAACGATGGGGAACTGGCTGAATCTTCGTGCACTGATCGCGAAGGTGACGAAGGGGAAGGCGCTGATACGCGGCCTGTCGTTGGCGTGTGTGGCCTATGCGGGAGTTGTTTCGCATACCGTGAACTCGAGCGGCGAGGTACCGGATGAACACGTGACGCAACGCTACTTCAGTCCCGCGACGGCAAATGTGGCGTTCAGTGATTCACGGGGCTTTGCACCGGTGAGCACTTCCGCTGACGGCGAGCAATTGCCGTCGCTGCTGCTTCGTGAAGAGCAGCAGCGTTGGGTGTTTTAACGAAGGGGGGCGGGCAATTCTGAACAAATATGGAGAATTGCCTCAGCGACCCTGGGTGTCGGTAAATTCTCAAGCGTTGAGTGGCACAGGAGCATTCGGAAGTGCTCCGACACAGGGAGTGTCATCGCCAACCTGGCGGGACCGCCGATCGCCGGTTCGCTTGCGGTCTGCAGTTCAGGGGAAAAAAAGGAGTGCCACTTCACGTTGTAAAACCGGATCAATGTTGAATTGGTTCCGACACAAGGATGTGTCACCTCCTACCTTTTTTGATTTGTATACCGGCATGGATAACTGCGACTGCCTTTGTAATCGATGTGGGCGTTATGCATAGACGTGGGCTATCTGCCATAGAGCCCTGTCAGGTATGGTGCGTAAGGCTGATGAATCAGCTGGTCGGCCAGATTCCAGGAAAAGCGTGAAAAGCGAATCCAATGAACCCCATGACTTCTTTGCACTGCCGCCACCTGAGCACCTGTCTGTTGCTGGTCGTTGGCGTGGCAGGCCCATTGACGCAGAACGCATCCGCAGCGCTCTTCGACTCAAAGCGCTTGCCGTATATCGATGACCATCAGCAATGCCGTGGACAACCCCTGCCCGCCACCGTCGAGCACCTGACGGGCGAAGCCTGGAAGCTCGACCGCAAAGGCAAGCAGGTGGCGCTCGAAGAAGGAATGACGGTTGACGAGCAGGAAGGTGTGAAGACCTCTCCTTTAGCATTCGTCAGTCTGTCGCTGGGCGATGGATCGCGCATTGTTCTGCCGTCCAGTTCACAGGTCACGTTGCGTTTGAACGAAGAACTCGCCGTCCCGCAGGTGATACTTGAGCAAGGTCAGATCGAGTCGTATGTGATCAAGCGCGCCAGCGACTATGATCGTTTTCAGATCGTGACACCGGTCGGCGTGCTCGGGGTTCGTGGCACACACTTTCGGGTGCGAAACAGTGACAATGGGCAATCGTTGATCGAAGTGCTGAATGGCCAGGTGGCCGTCGATCGTGGTGAAGTCGTTGACGCGCCATCAAAAAAACGCACAGGCAAACCGCTCGCGAAAAAGGCCGAAAAACCAGCAGATGAAGTGCAGGTCATGGCGCGCCAGGGGTTACGCATTCAGAAAGAAGGCAAGCTGACGCCGATCGACCTGTTGCCCGCGCCGCAGTTGTTGGGGCAGACCGGTCAAACCGGCTCCACACCGGTTTGGCAGTTGATCATGAAACCCTTGCACGGGGCCACGCGCTACCGGGCGCAAGTGGCGACCGACACGGACTTTCTGAACATCAAGCAGGAACAGTTTTCCAGCACGCCAGAGATCAACTTCAGTGGATTGAAAGCGTTTTTCTACCATGTTCGACTCTCTGCGTATGACGCGCAGGGGCTTGAGGGAGAAACCGGGGTATATGACATCTTCTATTACCCCAGGACCACGCGTGTTCAATAACGACTCGGCTATTTGTCGATGAAGCGCTGGCCAAGGAAGGAAGGTCGCGAGCCGACCCAGGCACAGCGGTTGTTTCGTCGGATGGTCCGGGAATGGCTGTGGGTCAGTCTGATCCTGCTGCCGTTGACGGCGATTCTGTCCTTGAGCCATGGGCTGACGCTAAGCAATCTGCTGTACGACAACCTGCGTCGGCTGAGCCCGCTGCCGGTCGACCCGCGAATTCTCATCGTCACCATCGACGATTACAGCTTGCAGCAACTCGGTCAGTGGCCCTGGTCGCGGACCTTGCACGCCGACCTGCTGGATCGGCTCACCGAGGCGAAGGCCAGGGGCGTGCTGTTCGACGTCATCTTCAGCGAGCCCGACAAGCTTCCCGAGAACGACCTGCGCCTGGCACAAGCGATGTGCCGGGCCGGCAATGTGTTCGTGCCTTTGCTGCGCGAAGGGGTTGCGCGTTATGGGCAGCCGCTGGGTGAAATCGAACCTGTTGCGTCGTTGAGTCGCTGTGCCAAAGATATTGGCCATATCAACGCCGAGGCGGATGCTGATGGCATCGTGCGTAGTGTGTATCTGCGCGAAGGCCCTGAGCGCAACCCGAGAGCGCAACTGGCGTGGTTACTCTACGAGACGACCACTGACGGCTCGGACACCCTGCCCGGCTCGCCGTCGTCATTGACGGTTCAAGGCTGGCAACGAACCAACGGTATTCGAATTCCCTTTATCAGCGCGAATGCGGGTTTCCCCAGTGTTCCCTACGTCAGTGTGCTGCGCGGCGAAGTGCCGCCCGAGTTGCTGCGTGATCGCCTGATCCTGATTGGCTCCACGGCGCCTGGGCTGGGCGACCGATACGTGACACCGCAATCGGAGAGTATCGGCACAACACCGGGCATCGAGATTCAAGCCAACATCCTCAATGGCCTGTTGCAACAGCGCAGTATCGTGGTGCTCGCCGATGGCTGGGCGGTCGGGTTGTCGACGGTCGTCGTCGCGTTGCTGCTGGCCTTGCTGCTGTTCCGTCCACGACGCGCCTTATGGTTGACCCTGGGATGCATGGTGATGGCCCTGCTCGCCTCGGCGCTGCTGCTCCGAGCGGGTTGGTGGTGGTCGCCCGCCGCCAGTGTGCTCGGAATGCTGCTGGGTTACCTGATCTGGAGCTGGCGCCGCCTGAGCGCGGTGCTCGCCTACTTCGGCTGGGAACTGGCACGGCTTGATAGTGAGCCGAAAGTGTTTCCCGAGCGCCGCCGCACGCCGTCACCGGCCGGCGATGTATTGCAGGACCAGATCGTCGCGCTGGAACAGGCGATGAGCCGGACCCGCGACACCCGGCGGTTCATCGCCGACGGCCTGGAGTACCTGCCGGTGGCGACGCTGATCAGCGATCCCAACGGTCGAATTTTGCTGGCCAACCGCAATGCCCGGAGTCTGTTTGCCAGCGATCTGGTCGGCGAAGACCTGCTGCAACGGCTCTCGGATCTGGGTTGCCCGGGACTGCTTGAACAGGGACGTTGCGCGTTGTCGACACTTGAGACCAGCGAGTTTCGCGACACCCAAGGTCGAAGCCTGCGTCTGGACCTTGCGCCGTTACTGCCGGCTGAAGGTGGAACGGCGATTGGCTGGCTGCTCAGCCTCACGGATTTGAGCGTCGAGCGCGATGCCGAGGAACAGCGCACGGTGTTGCTGCGGTTCCTTTCCCACGACCTGCGCGCACCGCATTCGGCGATTCTGGCCTTGCTCGACGTCCAGCATTACCAAGGCACGGGTGATACGCAGCTGTTCAGCCAGATCGAATTGCAGGTACGCAAAGCCTTGAGCCTGACCGAGGCCTTTGTACAGTTGGCCAAAGCCGAGTCCGAGGCGTACCAGTTCGAACCGAGCATGTTCGCGATGTTGGTGCTCGATGCGTTCGATCAAGCGATGAGTACCGCGCAACTCAAGCAGATCGAGCTGCTGCACGATCTGGATGACGAGGCAGAATGCAGGGTCCTGGCCGACCAGTCGTTGCTGACCCGGGCACTGTTCAATCTGCTGGAAAATGCCATCAAGTACAGCCCGGCAGGTTCGCAGGTCCGCGTAAGGGTGAGTTGTGCACAGGGCTGGCTGACCTGCGCGGTCACCGACCAGGGAAAAGGTATTGCGGTCGAGGAACTGCCTGAGCTGTTTAGCCAGTACCGGCGCTTTGCCTCGTCTCAAGACAGTGACGGATTGGGCTTGGGGTTGTCGATGGTCAAAGCCGTAGTGGATCGCCATGGTGGACGGGTTTTCTGTGAAAGCCGGATCGGGCAAGGCACGACCTTCAGCGTTCAACTGCCGTTGCTGGAGGAGTGAAGGACTTTTAAACAGGCGTAAAAAAACCGGCGCAAATAGCCGGTTTTTTTAGTGCCGTGAAAACTTATGCACGTTTTCCTGCGTTTTATGAGCTTAAGAAATATCTATATAAATCATAAATTTAGCTGGCAAATAAGATGCTTTTCAACAAAACGGTACACAGGTTATCCACAAAACCTCAGACAGTCTCTTTATCCGCCGCAGCGGGCAGTGGCGGCAGCGAACCGATGTCCCGTTGGGTCTGTTCGTTCCAGGCCGCAGCACGGTCGTTGAGCTCGGCAATCGCTCGTGGGCCAGTGCCTTCGGCATACATCGGCGCACCGATGACGACGGTGATGGTGCCTGGTGTTTTCAACCAACCGGTTTTCGGCCAGAACTTGCCGGCGTTATGGGCGATGGGCAGCACCGGCAACTGCGCGTTGACCGCCAACGCCGTGCCACCACGAGAGAACTTGCCCACGGTGCCGAACGGTACGCGGGTGCCTTCCGGGAAGATCAGTACCCAGACATTGTCCCTGAGCAGCTCATCGCCCTTCTTCGCCACATGCTTGAGCGCGGCCTTCGGGTTGTCGCGATCAATAGCGATTGGCCGCAGCATGGCCATCGCCCAGCCGAAGAACGGCACGTACAGCAGTTCGCGCTTGAGCACCTGGCTCAGTGGCTCGAAGTAGGCCGACAGAAAGAACGTCTCCCAGGTGCTCTGGTGGTTCGACAGAATCACGCACGGCTGGTCGGGGATGTTCTCGGCGCCTTTGACTTCATAGCGGATACCCAGGAACACCTTGCTTAGCCACAACGCGCAACGGCACCAGTAGACGTTGATAAAGCGGTAGCGCGCCTTGAACGGTAAAAAAGGCGCGATAAAAAAGCTCAGGCTGCACCAGAGCAACGAGCTGGTGCCCAGCAGCAGGTAAAAAAGAAAGGTTCTGATTGCCTGCAAGATCGACATAGCGGCATTTGCCTATTAAAAGTGCGCTCCCGAACAGTCCTTGATCAGGATGTCAGAATCGCCCTAGTTGTGGATAAGTTCTGCGGCAATCGCCGCCAGATCGTCAAAAATCAAAGTACCTACCGGTAGGGTCAAGCCCTGAGTCTTTTCGCCTTTTCCGGTTTTTACCAAAACTGGCTGACAGTCGACGGCTTTTGCCGCCTCCAGGTCACCGAGACTGTCGCCGACGAACCATAGGTCAGTCAGCGCCACGTCGTAATGTGCGGCAATGGTTTTAAGCATGCCGGGTTTGGGCTTACGACAGTCGCAGCCTTCGTCCGGCCCGTGCGGGCAGTAGACGACGAGGCCGAGTTCGCCGCCCTGCTCCGCCACCAACGTGCGCAAGCGCTCGTGCATGGCGTCGAGGGTGGCGACATCGTAGTAGCCGCGAGCAATGCCCGACTGGTTGGTAGCCACGGCTACCGTCCAGCCGGCTTTGCTCAACTGCGCGATGGCTTCGATCGAACCGGGGAGCGGAATCCACTCTTCCACCGACTTGATGTAAGCGTCGGAGTCGTAATTGATCACTCCGTCCCGATCGAGAATCAGCAGTTTCAACAGCAGCTCCTCAGCCCAGCAACGAGATGTCGGCAACGCCGAGGAACAGGCCGCGCAAACGTGCCAGCAACGCATAACGGTTGGCACGGACCTTGGCGTCTTCCGCGTTGACCATCACCGCTTCGAAGAACGCATCGACCGGCTCGCGCAAGGCCGCCAGACGCGCCAGCGATTCGCTGTACTGACGGGCCGCAGCCATTGGCTGCACCGCTTGATCCGCTTGCTGGATCGCCGAGTACAGAGAAAATTCGGCGGCGTTGTCGAAGTACTTGGCTTCGACGGTGGTCGGCATGCTGCCTTCGAGTTTGCTCAGCAGGTTCGATACGCGCTTGTTCACCGCGGCCAATGCAGCGGCTTCCGGCAATTTGCGGAAGGCTTGCACCGCTTGTACGCGCTGATCGAAGTCCAGGGCCGAGCCCGGTTTCAGGGCACGAACCGACAGGTAAGTGGCGACATCCACGCCTTCGTCTTCGTAACGGGCACGCAGACGGTCGAAGACGAACTCCAGCACCGAATCAGCCAGGCCGGCAGCCTTGACCTTGCTGCCGAACGAGTTGACGGCGAAGGCCACGGCGTCGGTCAGGTCCAGGTCGAGCTTCTTGTCGATCAGGATCCGCAACACGCCGAGCGCGGCACGGCGCAGGGCATACGGGTCTTTGCTACCGGTGGGCAGCATGCCGACGCCGAAGATCCCGACCAGGGTGTCGAGTTTGTCGGCGATCGCCACAGCCGCACCGGTCAGGGTGGTCGGCAGTTCAGCGCCGGCACCGCGCGGCATGTATTGCTCGTTCAGCGCCAGCGCGACATCTTCCGGCTCGCCATCGTTGAGGGCGTAGTAGTAACCGGCGACACCTTGCATCTCCGGGAACTCACCGACCATCTCGGTCGCCAGATCACACTTGGACAGCAGGCCGGCACGCGCCGCCCACTGGGTGTTGCCGCCAATGTGTGGAGCGATGAACGCGGCCAGTTTGGAAACGCGCTCGGCCTTGTCGTAGACGCTGCCGAGTTTTTCCTGGAACACCACATTTTGCAGGCGCAGGTTGAAGTCTTCGAGTTTCTGCTTCTTGTCTTGCTTGAAGAAGAATTCGGCGTCGGTCAGGCGTGGGCGAACCACTTTCTCGTTACCGTCGATGATCTGCTGCGGGTCTTTGCTTTCGATGTTGGCCACGGTAATGAAACGTGGCAGCAACTTGCCGTCGGCATCCAGCAGGCAGAAGTACTTCTGGTTGTCCTGCATGGTGGTGATCAGGGCTTCTTGCGGCACATCGAGGAAACGCTCCTCGAACGAGCACACCAGCGGTACTGGCCATTCCACCAGCGCGGTCACTTCGTCGAGCAGCTCTGGCGGAACGATCGCAGTCCCTTCCTGACGGGTCGCCAGCTCAGCGGTACGCGTGCTGATCAGCTCGCGGCGCTCATTGGCATCGGCCAGCACAAAGGCAGCGCGCAGGTCATTCAGGTAGTTGGCCGGCGAAGTGATGCGTACGCTTTCCGGGTGGTGGAAGCGGTGACCACGGGAATCGCGACCAGCCTTCTGGGCGAGGATGGTGCAATCGACCACCTGGTCGCCGAGCAGCATCACCAGCCATTGGGTTGGACGAACGAATTCTTCCTTGCGAGCGCCCCAGCGCATGCGCTTCGGGATAGGCAGGTCGTTCAGCGAGTCTTCGACGATGGTCGGCAACAGGCTGACGGTCGGCTTGCCAGCGATGCTTTGGCTGTAACGCAGCTTCGGCCCGCTTTGATCGATTTCGCTCAGCTCTACGCCGCACTTCTTGGCGAAGCCCAGGGCGGCCTGGGTCGGATTGCCTTCGGCATCGAAGGCGGCCTGACGTGGCGGGCCGTCGAGGTTGATGCTGCGATCCGGCTGTTGGGTGGCCAGTTGGGTGAGCAGCACGGCCAGACGACGCGGTGCGGCGTAGACCTGCTTGGCTTCAAAGCTCAGGCCAGCAGCCAGCAGGCCCTTCTCGATACCGGCAAGGAACGCATCGGCCAGGGTGTTCAGGGCCTTGGGTGGCAGCTCTTCGGTGCCCAGTTCAACCAGGAAATCTTGAGCACTCATTGTGCAGCCTCCAGCTTAGCCAACACTTCATCGCGCAAATCCGGGGTCGCCATCGGGAAGCCCAGCTTGGCGCGAGCCAACAGGTAGGCTTGCGCAACGGAACGCGCCAGGGTGCGGACACGCAGAATGTATTGCTGACGCGCCGTCACCGAGATCGCCCGGCGTGCATCCAGCAGGTTGAAGGTGTGCGAGGCCTTCAGGACCATTTCGTAGCTTGGCAGCGGCAGCGGTTGATCGAGTTCGATCAGGCGCTTGGCTTCGCTTTCATAGAAGTCGAACAGTTCGAACAGCTTCTCGACGTTGGCGTGTTCGAAGTTATAGGTCGACTGCTCCACTTCGTTCTGGTGGAACACGTCGCCGTAGGTCACTTTGCCGAACGGACCGTCAGTCCAGACCAGGTCGTAGACCGAGTCCACGCCTTGCAGGTACATGGCCAGACGCTCGAGACCGTAAGTGATCTCGCCGGTCACCGGGTAGCACTCGATGCCGCCTGCTGCCTGGAAGTAGGTGAACTGGGTCACTTCCATGCCGTTGAGCCAGACTTCCCAGCCCAGACCCCAGGCGCCGAGGGTCGGCGATTCCCAGTTGTCTTCGACGAAACGGATGTCATGCACCAATGGGTCCAGGCCCACGTGCTTGAGGGAGCCCAGGTACAGTTCCTGGAAGTTGTCCGGGTTCGGCTTCAGGACGACCTGGAACTGGTAGTAGTGCTGCAGACGGTTCGGGTTTTCGCCGTAGCGGCCGTCAGTCGGGCGACGACTGGGCTGCACATAAGCGGCGTTCCAGGTTTCCGGGCCGATGGCGCGCAGGAACGTGGCGGTATGGAAAGTGCCGGCGCCTACTTCCATATCGTAGGGCTGAAGTACCACACAACCTTGCTCGGCCCAGTATTGCTGGAGGGCGAGGATCAAGTCTTGGAAGGTACGCACGGCTGGCGTAGGCTGGCTCACGAAATTCACCTGTTTCTTGGGCTGCGATTTAAAGAGCGGGAGTATACCCGATTCGTTCGTCCGCACGCCCCCTGGAGCCTTATGCCACGCTGCTTTTGGTGTTCCGAAGATCCGCTGTACATGGCTTATCACGATCAAGAGTGGGGCGTACCGCTACGCGATGCGCAGCGCTTGTTCGAGTTGCTTTTGCTCGAAGGGTTCCAGGCCGGTCTGTCATGGATCACCGTGCTGAGGAAACGCGAGCGCTACCGTGAGGTGTTGTTCGGCTTCGATGTACAGCGCGTGGCGCAGATGAGCGATGCCGAAATCGACGAATTGATGCTCGATCCAGGGATCATCCGCAACCGGCTCAAACTCAATGCCGCCCGGCGCAACGCTCAAGCCTGGCAGGCGCTGGAAGACCCGGTGGCGCTGCTCTGGTCATTTGTCGGTGGCACGCCGAAGGTCAATCATTTCAAAGACCGCAGCCAGGTGCCGGCGGTGACGCCCGAGGCCGAAGCGATGAGCAAAGGGTTGAAGAAAGCCGGCTTCACCTTTGTCGGCCCGACCATTTGCTATGCCCTGATGCAAGCCTCGGGGATGGTCATGGATCACACCACCGATTGTGATCGCTACGCCATCTTGCGCAGTGGGCGGTTAGAATAGCCGGCTCGTGATACGGATCATGACGTCGGATTAGAAGATCAGGAGTGACCTGTGGATAAGTTTAAAGGCGCCTTGCTGGTAGGCGCTCTGCGGTTATTTGCCCTGCTCCCGTGGCGGGCGGTGCAAGCGGTGGGCGCGGCGATTGGCTGGGTCATGTGGAAAACCCCCAACCGTTCCCGCGACGTGGTGCGCATCAACCTCGCCAAGTGTTTCCCGGACATGGACGCCGCCGAGCGCGAGCGTTTAGTGGGACAGAGCCTGATGGACATCGGCAAATCGCTGACCGAAAGCGCCTGCGCCTGGATCTGGCCCGCCCAGCGCTCCATCGATCTGGTGCGTGAAGTCGAAGGCCTGGACGTGCTCAAGGATGCCTTGGCTTCGGGCAAAGGCGTGGTCGGCATCACCAGCCACCTGGGCAACTGGGAAGTGTTGAACCACTTCTATTGCAGTCAGTGCAAACCGATCATTTTCTACCGTCCACCCAAGCTCAAGGCGGTGGATGAATTGCTGCGCAAACAGCGCGTGCAATTGGGCAACCGTGTGGCGGCGTCCACCAAGGAAGGCATCCTCAGCGTCATCAAGGAAGTGCGCAAAGGTGGTGCAGTGGGCATACCCGCTGACCCGGAACCGGCTGAATCCGCCGGGATCTTCGTGCCCTTCTTTGCCACCAGGGCCCTGACCAGCAAGTTCGTGCCGAACATGCTCGCGGGCGGCAAAGCGGTCGGAGTCTTCCTGCACGCCCTGCGCCTGCCGGACGGTTCAGGCTACAAAGTGATCCTGGAAGCCGCGCCCGAAGCTATGTACAGCACCGATACCGAGACGTCCTGCGCGGCCATGAGCCAGATCGTCGAGAAGTACGTGCGGGCTTACCCGAGCCAGTACATGTGGAGCATGAAGCGCTTCAAGAAACGCCCGCCGGGTGAAGAGCGCTGGTATTGATCCCATTGGCATGATCTGTGGATAACCTTGGGCTGGGGTTATCCACAACCGTTCACGCAAGGACGCAGAAGATGTCCGAACACCGTAAGTCATTTCGAATCAAGATCCAGCACGAGAGCTTCGGTGAGTGCCTGGGCCAGACTCGCAACCTGTCCGCCAGTGGCGTCTATGTGAAACACCCGTCGCTCGCGGCGTTGGCCAAGGGCACGGTGGTTTATGGCCAGGTGCAGGGTTTGCCGGGCAGTGCGCCGCGTGTGCCTATGGAAGTGGTGCAGGTCGACGCTGACGGTATCGGTCTGCGTTACCTTTGAATTGAGCGTTTTTTGATCAGTTGCCCAATCGGTCAAGCTTCTTCAGAAACACCGTCATTTCCTTTTCTGCCTGCTTGTCGCCATGTGCGCGGGCAGCTTCCAGGCCCTGTTCCCAGGCCTGACGGGCGGCGGCATGGTCAGCCAGTGCCAAGTGAGCCTTGCCCAACAACTTCCAGGCCGCCGAATACTTCGGATCGAACGCCACGCACCGGCTGAAATGCTCGGCGGCCTTGGCGTTTTCGCCCAGATCCAGATAACCCTTGCCCAGGCCGAAGCGCAGCAGCGAGTTATCCACACCCTTGGCGAGCATTTTTTCCAGGGATTCGATCATTGGTGGGTTCCTTTAAGCGTTGGAAGCGAAGATCAAAAGATCGCAGCCTGCGGCAGCTCCTACGCTGGCCTCTGTAGGAGCTGCCGAAGGCTGCGATCCTGGCAATGTCGGATCAGAAAAAGCTCAACCCCACATGGAACAACTTCTCCACATCGCGAATATGCTTTTTATCCACAAGGAACAGAATCACATGGTCGCCAGCTTCGATCACCGTGTCGTCGTGGGCGATCAGCACTTCTTCGTCGCGAATGATCGCACCAATGGTAGTGCCTGGCGGCAGGACGATGTTTTCGATGGCCTTGCCGATGACCTTGCTCGACTTCGCATCGCCATGGGCAATCGCCTCGATGGCTTCTGCCGCCCCGCGGCGCAGTGAGTGCACGCTGACGATATCGCCACGGCGCACGTGGGCCAGCAAGGTGCCGATAGTCGCCAGTTGCGGGCTGACGGCGATGTCGATGTCACCGCCCTGGATCAGGTCGACGTAGGCCGGATTGTTGATGATAGTCATCACCTTCTTCGCGCCCAGGCGTTTGGCCAACAGTGACGACATGATGTTGGCTTCGTCGTCGTTGGTCAGCGCCAGGAAGAGATCGGCGTCGGCGATGTTCTCTTCCAGCAGCAAATCACGGTCCGAGGCACTGCCCTGCAACACCACGGTGCTGTCGAGGGTGTCCGAGAGGTGGCGGCAGCGCGCCGGGT
This sequence comes from Pseudomonas sp. GW822-FHT02D10, assembly GCF_058802345.1. Taxonomy (NCBI): domain Bacteria; kingdom Pseudomonadati; phylum Pseudomonadota; class Gammaproteobacteria; order Pseudomonadales; family Pseudomonadaceae; genus Pseudomonas; species Pseudomonas sp. GW822-FHT02D10. The sequence goes on along the minus strand of NZ_JBXAOB010000002.1, from coordinate 98,183 downwards.
TCATCTCGATGATCTTCACCTGATAACGGCTTTCGATGGCTTCGGCCAACCGTTCGCCGATCTGCCCGCCGCCGGCGATGACGATGCGTTTGTAACTCTCATCGAGCCGGCGCATTTCGCTCATGACTGCGCGAATGTTCGCTTTGGCGGCGATGAAAAACACTTCGTCGTCGGCTTCGATCACCGTATCGCCTTGCGGCAGGATCGGCCGGTCACGGCGGAAAATCGCTGCCACGCGGGTGTCAACGTTGGGCATGTGTTCGCGCAGCTGGCGCAGTTGCTGCCCCACCAGCGGCCCGCCGTAATAAGCCTTGACTGCCACCAGCTGGGCTTTGCCCTCGGCGAAGTCGATGACCTGCAAGGCACCGGGGTGCTCGATCAGGCGCTTGATGTAGTGGGTCACCACTTGTTCCGGGCTGATCAACACATCGACCGGAATCGCGTCGTTGTCGAACAGGCCGGCGCGGGTCAGGTACGCGGCTTCGCGCACCCGGGCGATCTTGGTCGGCGTGTGGAACAAGGTGTGCGCGACCTGGCAGGCGACCATATTGGTTTCATCGCTGTTGGTCACCGCCACCAGCATGTCTGCGTCGTCGGCACCGGCCTGGCGCAGCACCGTCGGGAACGAACCGCGACCTTGCACGGTGCGGATATCGAGGCGGTCACCGAGGTCACGCAGGCGTTCGCCGTCGGTGTCGACCACGGTGATGTCGTTCGCTTCACTGGCCAAGTGTTCCGCCAGTGTACCGCCCACCTGCCCGGCGCCGAGGATGATGATCTTCATCCGGTCACTCCCTTGAAATCCGCTTAACCGCGTGCGGCGGCAATCTTGATCAGCTTGGCGTAGTAGAACCCGTCGTGACCGCCCTCTTGCGCCAGCAACTGGCGGCCATGCGGTTGCTTGATGCCCGCCTGGCTGGCGATATCCAGCTCGCGAGCGCCCGGGGTGCGGGAAAGGAAGGCTTCGATGACTTCGGTGTTTTCGGTCGGCAAGGTCGAGCAGGTGGCGTACAGCAGAATGCCGCCGACCTCGAGGGTCGGCCACATCGCGTCGAGCAGTTCGCCTTGAAGCGCCGCGAGCGCCGCGATGTCATCCGGCTGGCGGGTCAATTTGATGTCCGGGTGCCGACGAATCACGCCGGTCGCCGAGCAGGGCGCGTCGAGCAGGATGCGCTGGAACGGCTTGCCGTCCCACCACGTCTGAGTGTCGCGGCCGTCGGCGGCGATCAATTCGGCGCTGAGGCCCAGCCGCTCAAGGTTTTCCCGCACGCGAACCAGACGCTTGGCTTCCAGGTCCACGGCCACCACGCCGGCCAGTTTGGGCTCGACTTCAAGGATGTGGCAGGTCTTGCCGCCCGGTGCGCAGCAGGCGTCGAGCACCCGTTGGCCCGGTGCCAGGTCCAGCAGATCCGCCGCCAGTTGCGCGGCTTCGTCCTGCACGCTGATCCAGCCTTCGGCAAAGCCTGGCAACTGGCGCACATCGCCCGGCGCGTCGAGCACGATGCCATCCCGGCTGAACACGCACGGTTTGGCCGCGACGCCGGCATCGTTCAGCAAGGCGAGGTAGGCATCGCGGGAATGATGGCGACGGTTGACCCGCAGGATCATCGGTGGATGCGCATTGTTTGCCGCGCAGATCGCTTCCCACTGCTCAGGCCAGAACGCCTTGAGGGATTTTTGCAGCCAGCGCGGGTGAGCGGTGCGCACCACCGGATCGTGCTCAAGCTCGGCCAGCAGCGCTTCGCTTTCACGTTGGGCGCGGCGCAGCACGGCGTTGAGCAAGGCTTTGGCCCACGGCTTTTTCAGCTTGTCGGCGCAGCCCACGGTTTCGCCGATAGCGGCGTGAGCCGGGACACGGGTGTACAGCAACTGGTAGAGGCCAACCAGCAACAGCGCTTCGACATCGGCATCGACCGCTTTGAACGGTTTTTGCAGCAGCTTGGCCGCCAGCGCCGACAAGCGCGGCTGCCAGCGTGCGGTGCCGAAGGCCAGGTCCTGGGTGAAACCGCGATCACGGTCTTCGACCTTGTCCAACTGCGTCGGCAGCGAACTGTTCAGCGAAGCCTTGCCGTTAAGGACGGCGGCCAGAGCCTTGGCGGCGGCCAGACGCGGGTTCATTGGGCGTCCACCGCTTGCCCCAGGACGGTCCCAACGGCAAATTTCTCACGACGGCTGTTGAACAAGTCGCTGAAGTTCAGCGCCTTGCCACCGGGCAATTGCAGACGGGTCAGGCACAGCGCCTGTTCACCGCAGGCGACGATCAAGCCGTCCTTGCTGGCGCTGAGAATCTCGCCCGGTGCGCCCTTGCCTTCAGCGAGGCTGGCGGCCAGCACTTTCAAGGCTTCGCCATTGAGCGTGCTGTGGCAGATTGGCCACGGATTGAACGCGCGAACCAGACGTTCCAGCTCGACCGCTGGATGGTTCCAGTCGATGCGCGCTTCGTCTTTGTTCAATTTGTGAGCATAGGTGGCGAGGCTGTCGTCCTGCACTTCGCCTTCCAGCGTGCCTGCGGCCAGCCCGGCAATCGCCTGAATCACTGCTGACGGGCCCATCTCGGCGAGACGATCATGCAGGCTGCCGCCGGTGTCAGCGCCGCTGATCGGTGTGGTGACCTTGAGCAGCATCGGCCCGGTGTCGAGACCGGCTTCCATGCGCATCACGGTCACGCCGCTTGCAGCGTCGCCCGCTTCGACGGCGCGCTGGATCGGTGCTGCACCGCGCCAGCGTGGCAGCAACGAGGCGTGGCTGTTGATGCAGCCCAGACGCGGGATATCCAGCACCACTTGCGGCAGGATCAGGCCGTAGGCCACGACGACCATCAGGTCCGGCTTGAGCGCGGCCAGTTCGGCCTGGGCGTCGGCGTTGCGCAGGGTGGGCGGTTGCAGCACCTGGATGTTGTGTTCCAGAGCCAACTGTTTGACCGGGCTCGGCATCAGCTTTTGCCCACGGCCCGCCGGACGATCCGGTTGGGTGTAGACCGCAACGATCTCGTAAGGGCTGTCGAGCAGGGCCTTGAGGTGTTCGGCGGCAAATTCGGGGGTGCCGGCAAAGACGATGCGCAGTGGCTCAGTCATGGGAATTCTCGGTTGAAAACACGCGGAAAAGAAAAAGGCTTGCCGCAGCAAGCCTTTGGAGGGGCATCAAGCGTTCTGGCGATGGAGCTTTTCCAGTTTCTTCTTGATCCGGTCGCGTTTGAGCGTGGACAGATAATCGACGAACAATTTGCCGTTGAGGTGGTCGCATTCGTGCTGAATGCACACCGCCAGCAGCTCTTCGGCGATCAGCTCAAAAGGTTTGCCGTCACGGTCCAGGGCGTTGACCTTCACGCGTTGCGGGCGGTCGACGTTTTCGTAGAAGCCCGGCACCGAAAGGCAGCCTTCCTGGTACTGACCCATCTCGTCGGTCAGGACTTCGAACTCGGGGTTGATGAACACCCGCGGTTCGCTACGGTCTTCGGAAAGGTCCATGACCACGATGCGTCTATGTACGTTGACCTGGGTCGCCGCGAGGCCGATGCCGGGTGCTTCATACATTGTTTCAAACATGTCATCGACCAACTGCCGCACTTCGTCGTCCACTACGGCCACCGGTTTGGCGATAGTACGCAGGCGCGGGTCGGGAAATTCGAGGATGTTCAAAATAGCCATAAGCGTAATTGCTGCACGTGTGAAGTAAAGTCTGGGCCGATGGCCTGGCGGGTCCGAAGATGCAGGCTACCGTTGTAAAACGTAGCTCCCTTCTTTTCATTAGCAAGGGGGGAGCGAGCCACGGGGGCTCTGGCGTTCTACGCGAATGCACATAATAAAGGGATTCACCGCATGAGGAAATCACTACTCGCCTTGCTGCTTCTGGCCTCGGCCGGTTTCGCACACGGACAAGTGCAACTCAAGGAAGGTTTTCCACAGCATTACACGGTGGTGGCGGGTGACACACTTTGGGACATCTCTGGGAAATTCCTTCGCGAACCCTGGAAATGGCCCGAACTCTGGCAGGCCAATCCGCAAATTGAAAACCCCAACCTGATCTATCCCGGCGACTCGCTGTCGCTGGTCTATATCAACGGGCAACCGCGCCTGACCCTCAATCGCGGGGCTTCACGGGGCACCCTCAAGCTCTCGCCACAAGTGCGCAGCACGCCGATGGCCGACGCCATTCCGAGTATTCCGCTGCGATCGATCAACAGCTTCCTGTTGAGCAACCGCATCGTCGACAACCTGGAGGACTTCAACAAGGCGCCGTACATCGTTGCCGGCGACGCCGAACGGGTGCTCAGCGGCATGGGCGATCGCATCTACGCACGCGGCAAGTTCGACCCGGCGCAGTCGGTGTACGGCATCTTCCGCCAGGGCAAGGTCTACAGCGACCCGCAAAGCAAAGAGTCTCTGGGAATCAACGCCGATGACATCGGCGGCGGCGAGATCATCGCCACCGAAGGTGATGTAGCGACCCTCGCCTTGCAACGCACTACCCAAGAGGTCCGTCTCGGCGACCGTTTGTTCAGCGGCGAAGAGCGGGCGATCAACTCGACCTTCATGCCCAGCGCACCCAAAACCGATATTCACGGCTTGATCATCGACGTGCCACGGGGTGTTACGCAGATCGGCGCGCTCGACGTGGTGACCCTGAACAAGGGCCAGCGCGACGGTTTGGCCGAAGGCAATGTGCTGGCGGTGATGAAAACCGGTGAAACCGTGCGTGACCGGGTGACGGGCGAGCAGGTGAAAATCCCGGATGAGCGCGCCGGTTTGCTGATGATCTTCCGCACCTACGAAAAGCTCAGTTATGGCTTGGTGCTCAACGCTTCACGCTCCCTCGCGGTGATGGATAAAGTGCGCAATCCGTAAAAGACTCAACAAGTTACCAACAGACTTATCCACAGCTTGTTGCTGATTCAACAGGACCAATAACGATCAAGGATGATCTTATGCCGCTGTTCGCCTCTACGCAGGTTTCACCCGCGGAACTGGAAGCGCGTTTGCGTTTACATCGTCTCCCGGAGCTCGGTCCACGACGGTTTCAAAAGCTGCTCGAAGCCTTTGGTTCGGCCTCAAAAGCCATCAGTGCCCCGGCCAGCGCCTGGCGCGCGTTGGGGCTGCCAGCGGCGTGTGCCGAGGCCCGACGCAGCCCCGAAATACGCGATGGTGCCTACCATGCACTGGCCTGGTTAGAGCGTGAGGGCCAATATTTACTGATGGTTGACCAGCCGGGCTACCCGGCACTGTTGGCAGAAATCAGTGATCCACCGCCGCTGCTATTTGTTGCGGGCGATCCGGGCATTCTGGAAAAACCGCAGCTGGCGATGGTCGGCAGCCGACGCGCGTCGAGGCCGGGAATGGACACCGCCGCAGCGTTTTCCCGCAGCCTCGCGGGCGCCGGTTTTGTTATCACCAGCGGTCTGGCGCTGGGCATCGATGCGGCGGCGCATCAGGCCGCGCTGGATGTTGGAGGGCAGACGGTTGGAGTGCTCGGCACTGGCCTGGAAAATTTTTATCCACAGCGCAATCGACGCATTGCCGACGCGATGATTGCTCAGGGCAGCGCGGTGGTGTCCGAGTTTCCGCTGGACGCCGGGCCACACGCCAGCAACTTCCCACGGCGCAACCGGATTATCAGCGGATTATCCCTCGGGGTGCTGGTGGTCGAGGCCAGTGTTGCCAGCGGCTCGTTGATCACCGCCAGGCTGGCGGCGGAGCAAGGGCGTGAAGTGTATGCGATTCCAGGCTCCATCCATCATCCCGGCGCCCGTGGTTGCCACCAGTTGATCCGCGATGGCGCGGTGTTGGTGGAAACCATCGAACATATCCTCGAAGGTCTGCGCGGTTGGCAGAATCTGCCGTTATCCACAGAAGCCCCGGCGCCCATCGATCACCCGTTGCTGTGCCTGCTGTTTGCCGCGCCGCATACCAGTGAGGCCTTGGCCGACGCGGCGGGATGGGCGTTGTCGAAGGTATTGGCCGCGCTGACAGAGCTTGAAATGGATGGCCGGGCGGTGAGCGAAGGCGGACGCTGGTTTGCACGCCTACGCTAGGTTCATGAAAGATCGGTAAACTGCGCACAGCCTTATTTTGGAGAGTCGGTAATGGTCAACAGTTGGCGTGTGCAACAAGCCGCACGAGAAATTCGCGCAGGGGCGGTGATTGCCTATCCAACCGAAGCCGTCTGGGGCCTGGGTTGCGACCCGTGGGATGAAGAGGCGGTGTATCGCTTGCTGGCGATCAAGGGCCGTTCGGTGGAAAAGGGCTTGATCCTGATTGCCGACAACATTCGCCAGTTCGACTTCCTGTTCGAAGACTTCCCGGAACTGTGGATGGATCGCATGGCCAGCACCTGGCCGGGGCCGAATACCTGGCTGGTGCCCCATCAAAACATGCTGCCGCAATGGATCACCGGGGTGCACGAGACCGTGGCGCTGCGGGTCAGCGATCACCCGCTAGTGCGGGACTTGTGTGCGTTGGTCGGGCCGTTGGTGTCGACTTCAGCCAACCCGCAAGGCCGGCCGGCAGCGCGCACGCGAATTCGCGTCGAGCAGTATTTCCGCGGGCAAATCGACCTGGTGCTGGGCGGTAACCTGGGCGGGCGCAAGAACCCGAGTGTGATTCGCGATCTGGCGACGGGCAAGGTTGTGCGCCCGGATTGAGACCGACTTGAGGCCTTCGCGAGCAAGCCCGCTCCCACACTGGATCTATGTCGTACACAAAATCTGTGTTCACTGAAGATCTACTGTGGGAGCGAGCTTGCTCGCGATGAGGCCCGATCAAACACCCTGATACTTAAGGCAAAAGCACCGTCGACCCGGTCGTACGCCGTGCCGACAACTCAATCTGCGCCTTCGCCGCTTCCGCCAATGGATAACGCTGGCTGATGTCCACTTTCAGCTTGCCGCTGATGATCATCCCGAACAGCTCATCGGCCATGGTTTGCAGGTTCTCGGCAGTGTTTGCGTAAGTCCCCAGGGTTGGCCGGGTCACGTACAGCGAGCCTTTCGCGGCGAGAATCCCCAGGTTCACCCCGTCCACCGCCCCCGACGCATTACCGAAACTCACCACCAGCCCGCGTGGCGCTACGCTGTCGAGCGAGGTCAGCCAGGTGTCTTTGCCGACGCCGTCATAGACCACCGAGCACTTTTTGCCGTCAGTCAGTTCCAGCACCCGCTGTGCGACGTTTTCCTTGCTGTAGTCGATGGTTTCCCAGGCGCCGAGGGATTTTGCCAGCGCGGCTTTCTCCGGTGAGCTCACGGTGCCGATCAACTTCACGCCCAAGGCCTTGGCCCACTGGCAAGCCAGCGAACCGACACCACCGGCAGCGGCGTGGAACAGAATGGTTTCGCCACCCTTGAGTTCATAGGTCTGACGCAGCAGGTACTGCACGGTCAGGCCCTTGAGCATGACGCCCGCGGCCTGTTCGAAGCTGATGGCGTCCGGTAGATGCACCAGATTGTCTTGCGGCAACACATGCACCTGGCTGTAAGCACCCAGCGGGCCACTGCCATAGGCCACACGGTCGCCGACCTTGAAACGAGTGACTTCGCGGCCCACCGCTTCGACTACGCCTGCGCCTTCCGAGCCCAGGCCTGATGGCAGGGCGGGCGGTGCATAGAGGCCGCTGCGGAAATAGGTGTCGATGAAATTCAGGCCGATGGCCTTGTTGCTCACGCGCACCTGCTGCGGGCCAGGCTCGGCCGGTTGGAAGTCCACATACTCAAGCACTTCGGGGCCGCCATGGGCTCGGAACTGGATACGTTTGGCCATCTGCTCTCTCCTTGGGTCTTGGCTACTAGCGTTGTAGCGCGTAGCGCCCTATCGGACTCCTAAGCTTGATCTTCGTCAACTGCGACGGTCACGAGTGCAGTGTTATGCTACGCGCCCATTTGCGCCGGCCGCCGTTCTGATCGAGCGCCGCGTAGCTTTGCCCGATTCAAGGTGATGCCATGACTACCCGCACCGAGGCCGTTAAAGCCTACCTGCTCGACCTGCAAGACCGTATTTGTGCCGCGCTGGAAGCCGAAGACGGCGGTACTCGCTTCGTCGAAGACGCCTGGACCCGGCCTGCCGGTGGTGGTGGTCGCACGCGAGTGATCGAAAACGGTGCAGTCATCGAGAAAGGTGGCGTCAACTTTTCTCACGTCTTTGGCAGCGGTCTTCCGCCGTCCGCCAGCGCCCATCGGCCGGAACTGGCCGGGCGCGGCTTCGAAGCCCTTGGCGTGTCGCTGGTGATTCACCCGCACAATCCACATGTACCGACGTCTCACGCCAACGTGCGCTTTTTCATCGCTGAGAAAGAAGGCGAAGAGCCGGTCTGGTGGTTTGGCGGCGGCTTCGACCTGACCCCTTACTACGGCAATGAAGAAGACTGCGTGCACTGGCACCGCGTGGCTGCGCAGGCTTGCGCGCCGTTCGGTCCGGACGTCTACAGTCGTTACAAGGACTGGTGCGACAGCTATTTCCACATCAAGCATCGCAACGAGCCCCGGGGGATTGGCGGCCTGTTCTTCGATGACCTGAACGAGTGGGACTTCGACACCTGCTTCGCTTTCATGCGTGCTATTGGCGACGCTTACATTGATGCGTACCTGCCGATCGTCCAGCGCCGCAAGGCGCAAGCCTTCACCGAGAAACAGCGCGAATTTCAGGAATTCCGTCGCGGGCGTTACGTCGAATTCAACCTTGTTTACGACCGTGGCACGCTGTTCGGCCTGCAATCGGGTGGGCGTACCGAGTCGATTCTCATGTCGCTGCCGCCGCAAGTGCGTTGGGGCTACGACTGGAAGGCCGAGCCAGGCAGTGAAGAAGCGCGCCTGACCGAGTATTTCCTGCAAGACCGCGATTGGTTGGCTAACGCCTGAACGAGGAATCCTGATGGACCGTTACGTCGTATTCGGTAACCCGATTGGCCATAGCAAATCGCCGTTGATCCATCGCCTGTTTGCCGAGCAGACCGCTCAGCACCTGGACTACAGCACCTTGCTGGCGCCACTGGATGACTTTTCCGGTTGTGCCACCGAGTTTTTCCGCGAAGGCCGTGGCGCCAACGTCACCGTGCCGTTCAAGGAAGAAGCCTATCGTCTGGCCAACAGCCTGACGGAACGGGCGCAGCGGGCCGGTGCGGTCAACACCTTGAGCAAACTGGCCGACGGCAGCCTGTTGGGCGACAACACTGATGGCGCTGGGCTGGTGCGGGATTTGACGGTCAACGCCGGGTTCAGCCTGCGCGGTAAACGCATTCTGCTGCTGGGCGCAGGCGGTGCGGTGCGTGGCGCGTTGGAACCGTTGCTGGCCGAGCAGCCGGCGTCGGTGATCATCGCCAATCGCACGGTGGAAAAAGCCGAATTGCTGGCCGAGCTGTTTGCCGATCTCGGCCCGGTGTCCGCCAGTGGTTTCGACTGGCTGCGTGAGCCGGTGGACCTGATCATCAATGCGACGTCGGCCAGTCTGTCAGGCGATGTACCGCCGATTGCCAGCAGCCTGATCGAGCCCGGCAAGACCGTTTGCTACGACATGATGTACGGCAAGGAACCCACCTCGTTCTGCCGCTGGGCCAGCGAGCACGGCGCGGCGGTGGCGATGGATGGCCTGGGGATGCTGGCCGAACAGGCCGCCGAAGCGTTCTTCCTGTGGCGCGGCGTACGCCCGGATACCGCGCCGGTGCTGGCCGAACTCCGCCGGCAGTTGGCGCTTTAAGATCAAAAGATCGCAGCCTTCGGCAGCTCCTACGCCGTACTCCTGTAGGAGCTGGCGAAGCCTGCGATCTTTTCAATCCTCAAACCGGATCGGGCATTTCTCCGCTCCTTCGAGCTTTATCAACTCTTCGACCACATGCCCCCGCGCCCGGCGCAGGATCAGGCTGCGGTTATCTCTAAGCAGTCGTCGCGCTTCCTGGTGCAGCATCTCTACGCCGGAATAGTCGATGAAGTTGATGTACTGCGCTTCGATCACCACCTTCAGACCTTGAGTATGTTGCAGGCGGACTTGCAGGTAGTGGCTGGCACCAAAGAAGATCGAGCCACCGAACCGCAGAATCTCTTCATCGCCTTCGCGCCATTGCTGCACGCGGGGTTGCGAGGTGCGTTTGAGGTAAAAAAACAGCGAGGCCAACACCCCGGCGTAGATCGCCGTTTGTAGCTCCAGCAGCAAGGTGGCGACGCAGGTCAGTGCCATCACCGCGAATTCGGCATGGCTGACCCGAAACAAAGCGCGAATGCCGCGATGGTCCACCAACCCCCAGCAAATCAGCAGAATGCTCCCGGCCATCGCTGGAATCGGGATCTGGGCAATCAACGCTGCCCCAGTCAGCGCAAACAACGCCACCCACAGTGCCGAGAACACCCCGGCCAGCGGCGAACAGGCGCCCGCTTCATAACTCAAGCCCGAACGGGTAAAGGAGCCAGCCGACAGCGAGCCTGCGAAAAAACTGCCGACAATGTTCGAAAGCCCCTGCGCGCGGACTTCCTGATTCGCATCGAGCAACTGCTGCGAGCGCGCTGTCAACGAGCGGGCAATCGACAGGCTGGTGACCAGCCCGAGCATGCCGACCGCCACCGCGCTGGGCAGCAGGCGCAACACCAGGTCCAGATCCAGCGGTAACGGGCTGAACGGCGGCAACCGGCCCACGAACGAGCTGACCAACTTCACATGGCCAAACATCGATGGCCACAGCCACACCAACAGGCCGCTGAAGATCAGGCTGAACAGCAGACTCGGCCAGCGTGGCACCAGCAGTTTCAGCGCGATGCCTACCGCCAGTGTGACGAGGCCCAGCGCCAGCGACGGTTTATCCAGCTCGCTGATGTGGCCGATCAAGGACATCAAACTGTTCAGCGCCGTGGCCTGATTCGGCAGATCCAGCCCCAACAGGTTCGGCAACTGCCCGAGGGCGATCACCACCGCCGCACCCAAGGTGAAGCCCAGCACCACCGAGTGCGAGACGAAGTTCACCAAGGCACCAAAGCGCAGCATGCCCAGCAACCACTGGAAAACACCGGCGAGGAAGGTCAGCAACAGGATCAGCGTGACGTAGTCCTGGGAGCCGGGTACGGCCAAGGGACTGACGCTGGCGTAAAGAACGATGGAAATCGCCGCCGTCGGGCCACAGATCAAATGCCAGGAAGAACCCCAGAGGCAGGCGATCAATACCGGGATGATCGCGGCGTACAAGCCGTATTCGGCGGGTAACCCGGCGATCAATGCGTAGGCAATGGACTGCGGCAACGCAAGAATCGCCCCGCTGAGACCAACGACAAGGTCGCGGCCGACGCTGGCACGGGTTTGCCGGGGCAGCCAGCTGAGAAAGGGGAAGAGTTTATGGCGGTTGGGGATTGCCATGGATCCTCTCGGTGAGTGACTGAAAATGCTTCAGAGTGGTGTTTCAGTTGCGGCGGTGCAAGGGCAAAAATCGATTCGCGAGCAAGCTCGCTCCCACAGGTTCGCGCATTTCTCTGTGGGAGCGAGCTTGCTCCGGGCGGCGATCCGACGATGGCGTCCTCGGACTTTATAACTTGGCTTTGACTACTGACAACGCATCCTTCCCATCCGCCGTTTTCACGCCATCCAGCCACTTCTCCAGCACTGCCGGGTTGGCCTTGATCCACGCCTTCGCCGCGTCGGCGTTGCTGACCTTTTTGTTCACCACCTCGGCCATGATGCTGTTCTCCATCTCCTGGGTGAAGCTCAGGTTGGTCAGCAGCTTGCCGACGTTCGGGCAGGCCTGTGCATAACCTTTACGGGTCAGGGTGTGGACGCTGCCGGTGTCGCCAAAGTACTTTTCGCCGCCCTTCAGGTAATGCATTTTCAGCTGCACGTTCATCGGGTGCGGGGTCCAGCCGAGGAAAGTCACGAACTTCTGTTTTTTCACCGCACGGGAGACTTCGGCGAGCATCGCCTGTTCACTGGACTCGACCAGCTTCCACTGGCCGAGGTTGAAATCATTCTTCTTGATGATCTCTTGCAGCGAGATGTTCGCCGGGGCACCGGAGCCGATGCCGTAGATCTTTTTATCAACTTCTTTTGGGTGTAGCTCGGCGTACTTGTTGAGGTCGGCAAAGTCATGCACGCCGGCATCCCATACGTAGTCCGGCACGGCCAGGGTGAACTCGGTGCCGTCGAGGTTCTTCGCCAGTTGGGTGACATCGCCATTGGCCACGAACTTGTCGTAGAAGCCTTGCTGCGCCGGCATCCAGTTGCCCAGGAACACATCGACCTGGCCATCCTTGAGCCCGCCAAAGGTGATCGGCACCGCCAGGGTGTCGACCTTGGCCTTGTAACCCATGCCTTCAAGCAGGAAACCGGTGATGGCGTTAGTCGCGGCGATGTCGCTCCAGCCCGGATCTGCCATTTTCACCGTGTCGCAACTTTGCTCGGCGTAGGCCGACACACTGCTCAAGGCCAGCAGCCCCGCTGTCAGTACTGTGGATAACCTTTGCATGTTCTTCCCCTTACGTTATTGGTTTTGGCAGGGTTGTGGATAACGTGCTTTGCGCTCCAGATCATCGAGGTCGATGTGGTTGCGCATGTATTGCTGACTGGCGTCGACCAGCGGCTGGTGGTCCCAGCTCTTCAGCTTGCCGAGCGTCAGTGCCTGAGAGACGAAACGTCGTCGACGCTGGCTGTCGAGCACCTGTTGGTGGATCGCCGGGATGTTCCATTTGGCCCGCGCTTCGGCGAGAAAATCGTCGAACAACGGGCGATTTTGCGCGGATTGGCTGAGTTCTTCCTGTTCACGCGGATCGTTATGCACGTCGAAGAGCAGACACGGGTCGTCTTCGCTGTAGATGAATTTGTAGGCACCGCGGCGGATCATCATCAGCGGACTGATGGTGCCTTCAGCCATGTATTCGCCGAACACTTCGTCGTGCCCGCCCTGCCCCAGCAAGTGTGGAACCAGCGAACGACCGTCCAGCGGCAAACCGGGTTCCAGGCTACCGCCGGCCAGTTCCACCAACGTCGGGAGCAAATCGGCAGTCGACACCGCTGCGCTTACTCGGCCTGCCGCAAATTGCCCCGGCGCACTGACCAGCAGTGGCACCCGGGCGGCCATTTCGAACCAGTGCATTTTGTACCAGAGCCCACGCTCGCCGAGCATGTCGCCGTGGTCGCCCGAGAAGACGATGATGGTGTCGTCGATCAGTCCGGTTTCTTCGAGGGTTTGTAGAAGTTTGCCGACGTTAGTGTCGATATAGCTGCATGCACCGAAATAGGCGCGGCGCGCATCGCGGATCTTATCCACAGGCAGCGGCTTGTCCCACAGGTCGTAAACCTTGAGCAGACGCTGGGAATGCGGATCGAGTTCGTCTTGCGCCGGGGTTTCCGGCAGCGGGATGTCTTTGTCGTCGTATAGGTCCCAAAAGGCTTTGGGAATGGTGTACGGATCGTGTGGGTGAGTCATCGACACGGTCAGGCAGAACGGCTGATCGCCGTCTTCGCGGATGTGATCGAACAGGTACTGCTGGGCCTTGAACACCACCTCTTCATCGAAATCCAGCTGATTGGTGCGCACGCAGGGCCCGGCCTGCAGCACCGAGGACATGTTGTGATACCAGCTCGGGCGCACGTCCGGTTCATCCCAGTTCACTGCCCAACCGTAGTCAGCCGGATAGATATCGCTGGTCAGGCGTTCTTCGTAGCCATGCAGCTGATCCGGGCCACAGAAATGCATCTTGCCGGACAGCGCAGTGCGGTAGCCGAGGCGCCGCAGGTAGTGGGCATAGGTCGGCACGTCCGCAGGAAAATCTGCCGCGTTGTCGTAGGCGCCGATCTTGCTCGGCAACTGGCCGCTGACCAGGGTGAACCGCGAAGGGGCGCACAACGGGCTGTTGCAATACGCGGCGTCGAACACCACGCCCTGCGCGGCCAGGCGGCTCAGGTTGGGCAGCTTGATCGGTGATGGGCCGTAGAACGGCAACAGGGGCGCGGCCATTTGATCGGCCATGATGAAAAGAATGTTCTTGCGCTTCATGTGATCGCGGCATTCCATAGTGAGGAGTTATGCGAAAGTGCTGTGATCGAGGATGTAGCCCATGCACTTCGTGGTAAATCCCACGCCAGGCAATGACTAGGATAAGAGCAGCTTATGTATGACGCCCTTGGTGATTTGTCCCTGGACCTGTTCCGCGCCTTTGAAGCCGCCGCGCGTCATCGCAGCTTCACCGCCGCGGCAGTGGAGCTCGGCACCACGCAGCCCGCTGTCAGCCAGCAGATCAAACGGTTGGAGGAGCAACTCGGTACGCGGCTGTTCGACCGCATTTACCGAGGCATCGAGCTGACCGAGGCCGGGGCGATTCTGTTCGAGCAAGTGCAGGCCGGTTTGCAGAGCATCGACGCCGGACTGAATGCGATCAGCGCCCAGCATCAGCACGAGGTGTTGCAGGTGGCCACCGACTTCGCCTTCGCCGCGTATTGGCTGATGCCGCGCCTGCACCGCTTTCACCAAGCCAACCCGCAGGTGGACGTCAGCCTGGTCACCAGCGAGCGCAGCCACACCATGCTGCGCACCGACATTGATGTGGCCGTGCTGTTTGGCGATGGGCGTTTCAAGCAGGGCGAAAGCCATTGGTTGTTCAGCGAAGAAGTGTTCCCGGTGTGCAGCCCGTTGCTGCTCAAGGAGCGCACGACGCCCCTGCCCGCTCACGCCCTGCAAGCGTTGCCGCTGCTGCATTTGCGCGGCGAAAACAGCAGTCACTGGTTCGATTGGAGCGGCGTATTCCGCGCACTGGGTATCGCCACACCACCCGCGCCGGGGCAGTTGCGCTTCGACAACTACACGCTGTTGATTCAAGCGGCGATTGGCGGCCAGGGCGTGGCCATCGGTTGGCGGCACCTTGTGGATAACTTGCTGGCGCAAGGTTTGTTGTGCCGGCCGATTGCCGAGACGGCGATATCGAGCTTCGGCTATTACGTGGTGCTGCCCCAGCGTAAACGCCGCAGTGCGCTGATCCAGCAGTTCGTCGACTGGCTGATGGCCGAACAGGCCAGCAGCGCTGAATCACTGACTGGCTTGGCCCTGCCGTCGATTGCGGTGTAGCGTTGCGGGTGGGGAATGAATCCCGCGACACGAGAACGCTATGCAACAGATCACGGGCTACCACGCCCACGTTTACTTCGACGCGAGCACGATTGATCAGGCGCGAGCCCTGTGTGAGAAGGCTGCGCGGTTGTTCCCGCTGAAGATGGGCCGGGTGCACGAACGGCTGGTCGGCCCGCACCCGGACTGGAGTTGTCAGCTGGCCTTCGCGCCGGAGCAGCTTGGCGAAGTGCTGCCGTGGCTGGCGCTCAATCGCAAAGGTTTGGTGGTGTTTCTGCACCCGGATACCGGTGATGACCTGGCTGACCACACCGATCATGCAATCTGGATGGGTGCGATACGGCCACTGGATTTGTCGATTTTTTGAGCAGGGTGGGAGCTGGGTTGGCTGTCAGGGCCTCATCGTCGGAACGCCGCCCGGAACAAGCTCGCTCCCACATTGAAATGCGTTCCCCTGTGGGAGCGAGCCTGCTCGCGATGGCGGTGGTTCGGACTACACAAAACCCCGATCAACACTCAATACAACACACCCTCCAGCACCTCATAAACCACCCCGGTGCCTATGGCAATCAGCACAATGTCGCCGCCCATGCGTCGCCATTCGTAACCCGGATAGTACGGCAAGTGTTCGAGGGCTCGGCTGTCCAGGCGTTCGCCGTAGTAGCCGCGCGGCAAGGGCTGGCCTCTGACCCAACGAATGCCCGGCGGTGGCGGTGTGCCGCGTACGAAATACCCGTGGTTGACGCGGATGACTTCGCGTACCGGGCCGAAGTCCCGTGGTGGTTCGCGGTAGTACCGGCCATGATCGCGGTGATCATCGTCGCGATGCTCATACCGCGGGCCGCCGCGATCATGATCGTCGCGTTCATCGGCGCTTACGTGGAGCAAGGGCGTGGCGCTGAGCATCAATACACCCAGGCTGGCGATCAGGCGTTTGGGCATTTTCATTTGGGTCTTCCTCACAGCGTCCACAGCAAAAAAAGGGGGCTCAGAACTCGGTTCCAAACCCCTGGGTCTTGCTATTTAGTCTGCGGCGCCGGGCGCTAATTCCTCTGTATCAGGAACTTTACTCTCAGCTGACGCGGGCCTTACGCACGCCTTCGGACAATGCCGAGCACAGGCTCAGCACGCCGTCGATGGCTTGCTCAGGTGTGGTCGCGTTGGCGATGTGGTCGATCAGCGCCGAACCCACCACCACGCCGTCTGCCAGACGGGCAATGGACGCAGCTTGCTCCGGTGTGCGGATGCCGAAGCCGATGCTGATTGGCAGGTCGGTGTGGCGACGCAAACGGGCGACGGCTTCTTCGACGTGCTCCAGCGTCGCTGCACCAGCACCGGTCACACCGGCCACCGACACGTAGTAAACGAAACCGGAACTGCCATTGAGCACGGTCGGCAGGCGCGCGTCATCGGTGGTCGGGGTGGTCAGGCGGATGAAGTCGATGCCTGCCGTTTGCGCCGGGTCGCACAGCTCGGCGTTATGCTCGGGCGGCATGTCGACCACGATCAGACCGTCAACACCGGCTTCTTTGGCATCGCTGATGAAGCGCGGTACGCCGTAGTAGTGGATCGGGTTGAAGTAACCCATCAGCACCAGCGGAGTGTCGTTGTTGTCTTTGCGGAACTCGCGAACCATTTGCAGGGTTTTCGCCAGGTTCTGTTTGGCGCCCAGGGCGCGGATGTTGGCGAGCTGGATCGCCGGGCCGTCGGCCATCGGATCGGTGAAGGGCATGCCCAACTCGATCACGTCGGCACCCGCCGCTGGTAAACCTTTGAGGATCGCCAGCGAGGTGTCATAGCTCGGGTCGCCGGCCGTGACGAAGGTCACCAGGGCGGCGCGGTTCTGTTCTTTGAGTTCGGCGAAGCGCGTTTGCAGGCGGCTCATCAGTGTTTCTCCTGCTTGGACTGTTCCATGTGGTGCATCACGGTTTGCATGTCTTTGTCGCCACGGCCGGACAGGTTGACCACCATCAGGTGATCTTTCGGCAGGGTCGGTGCGCGTTTGAACACTTCGGCCAGGGCGTGGGCGCTTTCCAGCGCGGGAATAATCCCTTCCAGGCGGCAGCATTTGTGGAAGGCGTCGAGGGCTTCGTGGTCGGTTACCGAGGTGTACTGGACGCGGCCGATGTCATGCAACCAGGCGTGTTCCGGGCCGATGCCCGGATAGTCGAGGCCGGCGGAGATCGAGTGTGCGTCGATGATCTGGCCGTCGTCGTCCTGCAACAGGAAGGTCCGGTTGCCGTGCAGCACGCCCGGTACGCCGCCGTTCAGGCTGGCTGCATGTTTGCCGGTTTCGATGCCATGACCCGCCGCTTCAACGCCGATGATTTCGACGCTTTTGTCATCGAGGAACGGGTGGAACAGGCCCATGGCGTTGGAACCGCCGCCGATGCATGCCACGAGGCTGTCCGGCAGGCGGCCTTCCTGGGCTTGCAGTTGTTCGCGGGTTTCCTTGCCGATCACCGCCTGGAAGTCGCGGACCATCGCCGGATAAGGGTGCGGGCCGGCCACGGTGCCGATCAGGTAGAAGGTGCTGTCGACGTTGGTCACCCAGTCACGCAGGGCTTCGTTCATTGCGTCTTTCAGGGTGCCGGTGCCGGCAACCACCGGGATCACCTCGGCGCCCAGCAGTTTCATGCGGAACACGTTGGCCTGTTGGCGCTCGATGTCGGTGGTGCCCATGTAGATCACGCAATCGAGGCCAAAACGTGCAGCCACGGTGGCGGTGGCCACGCCGTGCATGCCGGCGCCGGTCTCGGCGATGATGCGTTTTTTGCCCATGCGCCGCGCCAGCAGGATCTGGCCGATGCAGTTGTTGATCTTGTGCGCGCCGGTGTGGTTCAGCTCTTCGCGCTTGAGGTAGATCTTCGCGCCGCCGCAGAACTCGGTCAGGCGTTCGGCGAAATACAGCGGGCTTGGGCGACCGACATAGTCGCGCTGGAAGTAGGCCAATTGTTCTTTGAACGCCGGGTCGATCTTGGCCGCTTCGTATTCGCGGGCCAGGTCGAGGATCAACGGCATCAGGGTTTCGGCAACGTAGCGGCCGCCGAACGCGCCAAACAGGCCGTTGGCATCAGGGCCGTTGCGCAGATTAGTCTGGGTCATGGGGCGCTCCAGGTGAATTCGTGAAGTGGCAATGGCATTCACTCTACCCCTGACGTTCCAACCTGAAAACCGATAAGATCGCCGTAACCTGTCAGGAAAACTCACAGATCATATGAGCCACGACCTTCCCCCGCTGAACGCTCTGCGCGCCTTCGAGGCCACCGCCCGCTTGAACAGCGTCAGTCAGGCTGCGGAGCAATTGCACGTGACCCACGGCGCGGTCAGCCGGCAGTTGAAACTGCTGGAGGAACATCTAGGCGTGAGCCTGTTCGTCAAGGATGGGCGCGGCCTGAAACTCACAGATGCCGGCGTGCGGTTGCGCGATGCCAGCAGCGACGCCTTTGAGCGTTTGCGCACTGTGTGCGCCGAGCTGACCCAGAGCACCGCCGACGCGCCGTTCGTGCTCGGGTGCTCCGGCAGCCTGCTGGCGCGCTGGTTCATTCCGCGTCTGGGCCGGTTGAATGCCGACCTGCCGGATTTGCGCTTGCATCTGTCGGCCGGCGAAGGCGATCTCGACCCACGGCGACCGGGGCTCGATGCCTTGTTGGTGTTTGCCGAGCCGCCGTGGCCTGCGGACATGCAGGTGTATGAGTTGGCCAGCGAGCGGATCGGCCCGGTGCTAAGCCCACGCTTTGCCGATTACGACACCCTGCGTCAGGCGCCGGCCGCTGCGCTGCTCAACGAACCCTTGTTGCACACCACCTCACGCCCGCAAGCCTGGCCCAGCTGGGCGCAGCGCAACGGCCTCGACGCCAAAGCGTTGAAGTTCGGGCAGGGTTTCGAGCATTTGTATTATTTGCTGGAGGCGGCGGTGGCCGGGTTGGGCGTGGCGATTGCCCCTGAGCCGCTGGTGGCCGAGGATTTGCAGGCCGGTCGCCTGGTTGCGCCATGGGGTTTTAGCGAAACCCCGGCGCAACTGGCGTTGTGGCTACCCAAGCGCGCCGCGGACGGCCGCGCTCAGCAGTTGGCGCAATGGCTGAAAAACGAGCTGCGCCAAACCCTTTAATTACCGCGTTTGTACAGCAGATATGCCGCCAGCAAACCCAGAGCGCCGACTGCGACGCTGGCGGTGGTCCATGGGTGTTCCTGGGCGTAATCGCGGGTGGCGATCCCGGTTTCACGGGTTTTGACTTTGACTTCTTCGTACGCGTCGCTGAGCAGGTGGCGCGAGTGTTTCAGCGCGCTCTCGGCGTTGCTTTTGAGAGCCTTGAGGGTTTTCAGCGACTCGTCCGAGGCATCGCTCTTCAGGCTTTCCAACGACTTGAGCAGACTCTCGATCTCGGCTTCCATGCTTTGCAATGACGCTTTACGCAACGAGGTGATGGCCATGATGACTCTCCTGCATTGATTGAGTGCGTATGTTGGTTGGGACTCCAGCGGTTCGCGAAAGTGCAGTAAATCTGAGCCTGTACTTGGGAATGGCAGGCACAAGAAATACCGAAAATCGCTGCTAGGCTCTAATCACTACTCAAGGAGAGCGCCATGACTGACCATCACACTTACAAGAAAGTCGAGCTGGTTGGCTCGTCCCCTACCAGTATTGAAGAAGCCATCAACAACGCCCTGGCCGAGGCCAGCAAAAGCATCAAGCACATGGAATGGTTCGAAGTCACCGAAACCCGCGGGCACATCAAGGACGGCCAGGCGGCGCACTTTCAGGTGACGCTCAAGGTCGGTTTCCGGATTGCCAATAGCTGAGGTTGAGCTAGGCTTCTGAACTTGTGCGCTGGCCGATTGCCATAGGGAATGGCAAAGCGCTACTTCGTCTTGGGCGACAGACGCTCAAGTGTTAACGCTTACCCCTTTTGATCCGACCAGGGAATGTGACCGATGAAGAAATTTATGTTGGCGGTGGGTTTGTTGAGCATTGCGGGAACAACCTTTGCGGCGGGCAAGCCGTGCGAAGAGTTGAAAAGCGAGATCGCGGCAAAAATCGACGCCAAGGGCTCCAAAAACTATTCGCTGGAAATCGTTGATAAAGGCGCGGCCGCGGGCGGCAAGGTGGTCGGCAAGTGCGAGGCAGGGAAGAAGGTCATCGTCTACAAGAAGTAGATTGAGTCCGTTGTTTATGTAAAAGCCGACGCCATCGCGTCGGCTTTTTTCTGAGTGCGGTTTGGGGCTCAGCCCTTCATCACTTGCGCCAGCAGTTCGTAGGAATGCAGGCGATCGGCGTGTTCGTACAGATCGCTGGTGAAGATCAGTTCGTCGGCCTGAGTCTGCTCGATCAGCACCTCCAGTTTTGCGCGAATCTTCGCCGGGCTGCCGACCATGGCCAGACCCAGGAAATCACCGACGGCTTCTTTCTCATGAGGCAACCACAGACCGTCCATGGTTTTCACCGGAGGGCGCTGAACCAGGCTTTTGCCGCGCATCAGCGCCAGAATCCGTTGGTAGACCGAGGTCGCCAGGTAATCGGCTTGTTCATCGGTGTCGGCGGCAACCAGCGGCACGCCGAGCATCACGTAGGGTTTATCCAGTACGGCTGAAGGCTTGAAGTGATTGCGGTAAACCCGAATCGCTTCGTGCATATAACGCGGTGCGAAATGCGAGGCGAAGGCGTAAGGCAAACCGCGTTCGCCGGCCAGTTGCGCGCTGAACAGGCTGGAACCCAGCAGCCAGACCGGCACATTGGTGCCCGTGCCGGGCATTGCGATAATGCGCTGGTCCGGCGTCCGTGGGCCGAGGTAGCGCACCAGTTCGGCCACGTCTTCCGGGAAATCGTCGGCGCTGCCGGAGCGCTCACGGCGCAAGGCGCGGGCGGTCAACTGATCGGAACCCGGAGCGCGGCCCAGACCAAGGTCGATTCGCCCCGGATAGAGGCTTTCGAGGGTGCCGAACTGCTCGGCGATCACCAGCGGCGCATGGTTAGGCAGCATCACGCCACCGGAACCGACACGAATGGTCGACGTTCCGCCGGCCAGATAGCCAAGCAGTACGGAAGTCGCGGAACTGGCGATGCCATCCATGTTGTGGTGTTCGGCGACCCAGAAGCGGTTGTAGCCCCACTTCTCGACGTGTTGCGCCAGGTCCAGCGAGTTGCGCAGCGATTGCGCGGGGCTACCGTTCTCGCGAACGGGCACCAGGTCCAGCGTCGAGAACTTGATATCGGACAGTTGTTTCATAAGCCGGCTTCTCCAATGAGGGTACGCAGGCTTTTCTCACCAACGAAAACCTGCCGAATGCATGAGCGTGCTCTATGCAATGTGGGCATATACCCGAGTTTCAATAGCAGACATGAATTTGCCGACCAGATAAGTGGTTCGATCCGACAAGGTGAACTTTGCCCAGTCTTCTATCCTCAGAACCCTGGCAACCGAAAACCATGAAGGCGCGACCCTCGTGCCGGATTTTGAGGAGGCAGAGATGAGTATCAAAAAGAAAGCATCGGCGCATTGGGTCGGTGATCTGAAAACCGGCCTGGGTTCTATCTCGACTGAAACCGGGGTCCTGAAAAATGCACCTTATGGCTTCAAGGCACGTTTTGAAGGCGGCCCGGGCACTAACCCGGAAGAACTGATCGGCGCCGCTCATGCGGGGTGTTTCTCCATGGCATTTTCGATGATTCTCGGTGAGGCTGGCCTCAAGGCCGACACAATTGACACCCATGCCGAGGTGACACTGGATCAGGTCGACGGTGGGTTTGCGATCACTGCCGTGCACCTGACGCTCAAAGCGAAAATCCCCGGCGCCAGCCAGCAGCAGTTCGAAGAGCTGAGCAAAAAAGCCAAAGAGGGCTGCCCGGTGTCCAAAGTGCTGAACGCCAAAATCACGCTTGATGCGACGCTTGTAAGTTGACCGCTCCGCGAAGCAGCTGGCACGCCAGCTGCTTCAAATCAGAACTCGCCGGGTGAATCTGTGGTCGAATAAGTGACAGCAGCTTCAGCGCATAACTGTGCGCGCTGCCTAAAGGGAGCTTCAACCATGAAACGTTTTGCCTTGGCGATTATCTGCAGCGTGCTGGCCACATCGGCCCTGGCGGTCCCCAAATCGTGCGAAGAACTCAAGGCCGAGATCGAAGCCAAGATCCAGGCCAATAATGTGTCGTCTTACACCCTGGAGATCGTCAGCAATGACGAAGTGCACGACCAGAACATGGTGGTCGGCACCTGCGAAAGCGGCACCAGGAAAATCATCTACCAGAAGAACGACAGATAATTCGTCCTACTGCACACAAAAAGTCTGGCTATCTTCGGCGACGAGCTCGCGCTTGGCGTTATACAGCAGGGCGCTGGGCGTGAAGGTCAGCGAGCGAGCTTCGAGCAGGTAACGTTGGCCGGCTTCGAAATGATCGTAGTGCACGGTCAAATAGCACAGTCGGTTTGGCGAGTCGAAGTTCATGCCAAAGCCTCCGTAAAACACCTCGAAGTCGAAGCGAACCTTTAATTCGTGGCTGCCGGGTGTGACCTGGAAGAATCGCCCGTCGTTGAGGGTCTTATTGTCCAGTCTCTCGGCCATGAGGACTTTGCCACCGGGCGTTGGCATGGCGAAGTCGACCCAGGCCATGTTTGGGTTCGCGGCTGGCAGCGGACTCACACAGGCGGTCAGCGAGCTGATAGCGAAAAACAGCAGAGTCCTGCGCATGATTAATTTCCGGGTGGTCAGGTATTAATCATAGCGCCGATCAGGTGCGCCGGCAGCCCACCGGATGCGCCTGGCCAACGACTTTTCGCTGCTGATCGTAGAGCTTGGCCCACGGATGGAAACCAATATTCCCTGCTTGCAGCTGATATCGCTGACCGGCGTTGAAGTCGTTGAATTTCACACTCAACTGACAATCGCGCCACAACGGTTCGGCGTCGGGGCCGATGTCAGTCGGTTGCACCGCAAACAGATAACGCACCTTCAGCTCATGGCTGCCCGGGGGTACTTCGAAGTAGCGTTTATCGACGGAGGCCTTGGCATCGACTTCCAGCGCTTGCAGCGTGGTGCCGTTTTGATGGGGGCCGAGGTCGATCCAGGCTTGTGTCGGGTCGGGTTGTGGCAGTCCGGCACAGCCGGCCAACATCAGCAGGCTTCCAGTTAGCATTAACGCGCGCATAGCGAAGCTCCAGTCAGGCGAGATAGTCTTGCGGGCAGACTCCCCAAGGATGATTCGATGTGATCAGGCCGCTTTCAGGTCATCGGTTACTTGATCGCGTTTTGCGCGTTTTGTTTCCGGCCACACTGCTTTTACTGCTCAACGGTTGCACGAGCGTCAGTTACTACAGTCAGTTGGCCAGCGGTCAGTGGCAATTGCTGCGGGAGCGTGAGCCGGTGAGCGAGGTGATTGCCGACCCCGGGCGCGATGCGAAACTGCGTGCGCGCCTGGCCCAATCACAAAAGGCCCGCGAGTTCGCCAGCCAGCAGTTGCACCTGCCCGACAATAAAAGCTATCGCCTTTATGTCGACATCGGCCGACCGTATGTGGTGTGGAATGTGTTCGCTACGCCGGAGTTTTCCCTCAAACCGCAGAACCATTGCTTTCCGATTGCTGGATGCGTGGCCTACCGCGGGTACTACAGCCAGAGCGCCGCACGAGGTGATGCTGCGCTGCAACGTCAGCAAGGCATGGACGTGTCAATCAGTGGCGTTGAAGCCTATTCGACCCTGGGCTGGTTCAACGACCCGATCATCAGTTCGATGATGAGCTGGGGCAACGAGCGCTTGGCAACGCTGATTTTTCATGAGTTGGCGCATCAGCGTTTTTATGTGAAGGACGACACCGAGTTCAACGAGTCTTTTGCCACCTTCGTCGAGCAGGAAGGGACCCGCCAATGGCGCGCGGCGCGCGGTTTGCCGCCGGCCAGTAAGGCTCAAGAGCAGCAACGCGATCAATTTACCCGATTGGTTCTGGATACCCGTACGCGGCTCGAAAAGCTCTACGCATCGCCCCTGGCGGCTGAGCAAATGCGTCAGGGTAAAGCCGCCGAGTTCGAACGTTTGCGCAGCGACTACCGAGCCCTGCGCGACGGCCAATGGGCTGGCGAGAAGCGCTATGACGCCTGGATCAATGCCCCGATGAACAACGCCAAGTTGCTGCCATTCGGGCTCTATGACCAATGGGTGCCGGCGTTTTCTGTGGTGTTCAAACAATCGGGTGGGGATTGGCTGAAGTTCTATATGGCGGTCGAGAAATTGGGTGCGTTGCCGGTAGAACAACGCAAGGCTGCGTTGAAGGCGTTGGCAGCCCTTTGAGATTTGCGTTGGATGAACTGACGCCATCGCGAGCAAGCTCGCTCCCACATTAGACCGAGTTGTTGGGTAAGTACGCGATCCCCTGTGGGAGCGAGCTTGCTCGCGATGGCGGTGCAACTAGCGCTGCAAAAACGCCTGATGCAACTCGGCCAATGTCTCGAAGTGATACGCCGGTTGTTCGGCGCTCAATTCTTCGTGGCTGCCGAAACCATAGCCCACTGCTGCCGCGTCCAATCCATTGCGCTTGGCACCGATCAGGTCATGTTTGCGGTCGCCGATCATCAGCGTGGTGGCCGGATCCAGGCCTTCTTCGGCCATCAAATGCGCAATCAGCTCGACCTTGTCGGTGCGGGTGCCGTCCAGTTCGCTGCCGTAGATCACCTTGAAGTGCCGATCGAAGCCGAAGTGCCGGGCGATTTCCCGGGCGAAGATCCACGGCTTCGACGTCGCGATATACAGTTGCCGCCCTTGCCCGCTGAGGGTTTCCAGCAGTGGCGTGACACCGTCGAATACCCGGTTCTCGTACAGACCGGTGACCTTGAAACGCTCGCGATAGAAATTCACCGCCTCCCAGGCCTTGGGCTCGTCGAAGTCGTAGAACTGCATGAAGGCTTGCAGCAACGGCGGGCCGATGAAGTGTTCGAGCCTGGTCAGGTCAGGTTCGTCGATCCCCAGTTTGCTCAAGGCGAACTGGATCGAGCGGGTGATGCCCTCACGCGGGTCGGTCAGGGTGCCATCGAGGTCGAATAAAACGGTTTGGTAATGCATGAACATTCCTGAATGAGTCTGCCTAAGTCAGAGCAGGTCGTAGCCTTCGGCCAGATGCAGGTCCTTGAGCTTCACGTAATTCGCCGCGCTGTAGGTGAAAAACGCCCGTTCCTTGTCAGTCAGTGGACGGATCTGTTTCACCGGGCTGCCGACATAGAGGAAGCCACTTTCCAGGCGTTTGCCCGGCGGTACCAGACTGCCAGCGCCAATGATCACCTCATCTTCGACCACCGCACCGTCCATGACGATGCTGCCCATGCCGATCAGAATCCGGTTGCCAACCGCGCAGCCGTGCAGCATGACTTTGTGGGCGATGGTCACGTCATCGCCGATCAGCAGCGGGAAGCCGTCGGGGTTGAAGGGCCCGGCGTGGGTGATGTGCAAAACGCAACCATCCTGCACGCTGGTGCGCTGGCCAACGCGGATGCGGTGCATGTCGCCGCGGATCACGGTCAGTGGCCAGACCGAGCTGTCTTCGCCTATTTCGACGTCGCCGATCACCACCGCCGAGCTGTCGACAAAGGCGCCTTTACCGAGCATGGGGGTGTGGTTCTGGTACTTGCGAAGGGACACGATAGGCTCTCTCTCTGTTGTTGATAGCTGCGGTTGGCGTCGATTGTAATTAAGATGGCCGCATGTTTCTTCCAGCCAAGGTGCCAACCGTGAGCGTGAACAACCCTCTTTTGCAGTCCTACGACCTGCCGCCGTTCTCGACGATCCGCGCCGAGCACGTACAACCGGCCATCGATCAGATTCTCGCGGACAACCGCGCCGCCATCGCCGAGATCCTCAAAAGCCAGGGCAAACAGCCTACCTGGGCGGGTCTGGTGCTGGCGATGGACGAACTGAACGATCGTCTGGGCGCGGCCTGGAGCCCGGTCAGTCACCTGAACGCGGTGTGCAACAGCGCCGAATTGCGTGAGGCTTACGAGTCCTGCCTGCCGGCACTGAGCGCCTACGCCACCGAATTGGGCCAGAACCGTGAACTGTTCGAGGCCTATGAGGCCCTGGTCAACAGCCCGGAAGCAGCCGGTTTCGACGTCGCGCAAAAAACCATTCTCGAACACGCGCTGCGTGACTTCCGTCTGTCGGGTATCGATTTGCCTGCGCCTGAGCAAAAGCGTTATGCCGAGGTGCAGAGCAAACTGTCCGAGCTGGGCAGCCATTTCTCTAATCAATTGCTTGATGCCACCCAGGCCTGGACCAAACACATCACCGATGAAGCGGCCCTCGCCGGCCTGACCGATTCAGCCAAGGCGCAGATGGCCGCCGCCGCCCAAGCCAAAGATCTGGACGGCTGGCTGATCAGCCTGGAATTCCCGAGCTACTACGCGGTGATGACCTACGCCCATGACCGCGCGTTGCGCGAAGAAGTCTACGCCGCTTACTGCACCCGTGCGTCGGACCAAGGCCCGAACGCCGGTCAGAACGATAACAGCCCGGTGATGGAAGAGATCCTCGACCTGCGTCAGGAACTGGCCAAGTTGCTGGGTTTCGCCAGTTTCTCGGAGCTGAGTCTGGCGACCAAAATGGCCGAGTCCAGCGATCAGGTGCTGAGCTTCCTGCGCGATCTGGCCAAGCGCAGCAAACCGTTCGCCGCGCAGGATCTGGAACAACTCAAGGCTTATGCCGCCGAACAGGGCTGCCCGGATCTGCAAAGCTGGGACAGCGGTTTCTACGGCGAAAAACTCCGTGAACAGCGTTACAGCGTCGCCCAGGAAGCGCTACGTGCGTATTTCCCGATCGATAAAGTACTGAGCGGTCTGTTCGCCATCGTCCAGCGTCTGTACGGCATCGAAATCGCCGAGCTGAAAGGCTTCGACACCTGGCACCCGGACGTTCGCCTGTTCGAAATCAAGGAAAACGGCCAGCACGTCGGGCGCTTCTTCTTCGACCTGTATGCCCGCGCCAACAAGCGTGGCGGTGCCTGGATGGACGGCGCCCGCGATCATCGCCGCACTGCCAAAGGTGTGCTGCAAAGCCCGGTGGCTAACCTGGTGTGCAACTTCACTCCGGCCGACAGCGGCAAGCCTGCCCTGCTGACCCACGATGAAGTCACCACGCTGTTCCACGAATTCGGTCACGGCCTGCATCACTTGCTGACCCGCGTCGAATATTCTGGCGTATCCGGTATCAACGGCGTGGCGTGGGACGCGGTCGAGTTGCCAAGTCAGTTCATGGAAAACTGGTGCTGGGAGCCGGAAGGCCTGGCGCTGATCTCCGGTCATTACGAAACCGGCGAGCCACTGCCGCAGGACCTGCTGCAAAAAATGCTCGCGGCGAAGAATTTCCAGTCCGGGCTGATGATGGTGCGTCAGCTGGAATTCTCGCTGTTCGACTTCGAATTGCACGCCACTCACGGCGACGGCCGTAGCGTGCTGCAAGTGCTCGAAGGCGTGCGTGATGAGGTTTCGGTAATGCGTCCGCCGGCCTACAACCGTTTCCCTAACAGCTTCGCGCACATCTTCGCCGGCGGTTACGCGGCGGGCTACTACAGCTACAAATGGGCTGAAGTGCTGTCGGCCGATGCCTTCTCGAAATTCGAGGAGGATGGCGTGCTCAATGCGGCCACCGGTCGTGCGTTCCGCGAGGCGATTCTGGCGCGCGGCGGTTCTCAGGAGCCGATGGTGCTGTTCGTCGATTTCCGCGGACGTGCGCCGTCGATTGACGCACTCTTGCGCCACAGCGGCCTCAACGAGGACGCGGCAGCATGAGTGACGGACCTGTGAGCAAAACCAAGAAGCGCTTCATCGCCGGGGCTGTCTGCCCGGCGTGCAGTGAGCCGGACAAGCTGATGATGTGGAGCGAAGACGACGTGCCGCACCGCGAATGCGTGGCCTGCGGTTATTCCGACACGCTGAACGAGCAAGGTCTGTCAGTGCCCAAGGAATTGGGAACGCGGGTCAACACCACCGCGTTGAAGGTCCCGGACGCCAAGGTTCAGGCTGTGCAGTTCTTTCCAAATCCGAAGCTGAAGAAAAAGCCCGACGATCATTCCTGATCATCCCGCGCTTTGAAATCCGCCTTTGAGCCTGAACGCTCAAGGGCGGTATTTATCTGGCACTACAATTCTCTATTGCAGGTCCGCAATCCGCCTTACCTGATCGGGTAAGGGGCTTGTTGCGGCGTGCCCCTCAGATCTTCGGTTGTTCGCTGTTGACCGTTTTGAGCCAGCTTTTCATCGAGCAGGTGGCAAACACGCTGGTACTGCAATCGCCATTGGCCAAAGCCGTACGCAGTTTGTCGACATCTGCCTGCATCATGTAGCGAATACCGTTCTTGAAGTGGGTAGTGTCGTTGAAGCCACCCTGAGTCATTTCGCTCAGCGCATCTTCCTTGCTCCAGCCTTGCACTACCACACGGTACATCGCGGCTATCAGGCCAGTACGGTCCGACCCTCGCTTACCGTGAATCAATACCGGGCCTTTGCTTTGACCGGTTTGAATGGCCCGCAACGCGCTCAGGACTTCGCTGTCATCAACATGGCTGGTTTTGTACGGCAATTGCACCAGGTTAATACCGGGTGTCGATAGCCAGCTTGCGTCGGACTCGGGCAGAAAATTGATCACCGTCTCGACCTGGAGTTTTTCCAGCAGCGGCAGCGCTCCGCGATCCGGGAGTGCGCTGCGGTAGAGGGTCGGTGACATCTGGTAAAGGTCGTACTGCGCCTCGACGGGCTGGGCCCACTCACCGGGACGGATGGATTGGGATTGCTCGACCTGAACCTGACCGAACGCAAATAACGCCATGAACGACAGGCACAGTGCGAGCAGGAGGCGGTTTTTCGACATGAGTCAGAGGGCCGTGGATGAAGGAATGGGTGACTAAATTCCAGCCTGAACCCTGATCAGTCAAAGCTCTGTGAGGGGCGTGTCAAAGAATCGTTAAGCCTGACGGTGCCGTCGACGTTAACGAGGACGGTATTTGTCAGGTGTTTGTCGGATCAGGAAGTGCTGGATGGGGTGAACTTTAGATGGGCAGAGAACGCTTAACGATGTTGGGGGATTAATGAAATGTTATTAATGGATTTTAAATTGTTCTAACTAACGCCTGCGAAAATATTTTTGCAGGCGTTAGTTTTTGAGTCGCAGTCCGTATTATAAAGTGCCGGACCAGGCCCAATTATGGACTTACAATGCTTGCATACGCTTTGGCCAATGCCAGCAGCTTGGCTTTGTCATTGGCATCGATGTCGCCATCGCCGTCCACATCCTTTTTAACGGTCCCGATGCTGAAGGACTGGCCTCGGTCGCTGGAAGTCGCGGTGATAAAAATCGAGTCCACCAGTGTTTCAGTCTGGACTTCGTTTTCTGCATCCCAGCCCAGTTCTTTTCGTGCAAGTTGCATCGAAACCTGTGCTTCCTGAGGGCTAACAATAGAGGGGGCCAGCAGTTGAAGAAAAATACCGCGTTGATTGAAGAAAGACATTGTTAAATCCTTTTAATGGTTGTCCAGTAGGTTGTTGCGTGTGCCAAGGATAATACGGGAGATTTTTATCGGGTGACCAATGGTTATATGTTTCTCGTTCTTACGCTTATGGGTTGTTTAACAAGTAGTTGTATAAAACGGATAGGGCTTTAACTTGGCGCCTTTGCTGAAGGTGCCGAACGGCACTGGCCTGACAGCAAGTCTTCCGATACTGTACGAACATACAGCTATAGGATTTTTTCCAATGTCCACGCCCTTGCCACCTCGCGGACGCGGCACCGCCGCCAACCCGCACAATCGCTTTGCGCCGAACCGTTCGGTGGCCGAGGACGATGGCTGGTATCAGGAAGCACCGCTGACCCAGGGCACCGAGGTGCGCATCGAGACGGCGAAAACCATCATCACCCGTAACAACTCACCCGACCTGCCTTTCGACCGTTCGATCAATCCCTATCGAGGTTGCGAACACGGCTGCATCTACTGCTATGCGCGGCCCAGCCATGCCTATTGGGACCTGTCGCCGGGCCTGGATTTCGAGACGAAGCTGATCGCCAAAAGCAACGCTGCCGACGTACTGGAGCAACAGCTTTCCAAACGCGGTTATCAGTGCGCGCCGATCAACCTGGGCTCCAACACCGATCCCTATCAGCCGATCGAGCGCGAACACAAAATCACCCGTCGAATTCTCCAGGTGCTGCTGCGTTACCGGCATCCGGTGACGATTATCACCAAGGGCTCATTGATTCTTCGCGATCTGGATCTGCTCAGCGAACTCGCCGAACAGCGGCTGGTGGCGGTGATGATCAGTCTGACCAGCCTCGACGACGAGCTCAAACGCATTCTTGAGCCGCGAACGGCTGCCCCGAAGGCGCGGTTGCGGGCGATTCGGGTCATGCGCGAGGCCGGAATTCCGGTGGGCGTCTTGTGTTCGCCGATGATCCCGATGATCAATGACAGTGAACTGGAAAGCCTGCTGACCGAAGCACACGCGGCCGGTGCGCAGAGTGCGGCCTATATGATGTTGCGCCTGCCGTTGGAAGTGGCGCCGCTGTTCGAGGAATGGCTGGCGGCTCACTATCCGCAACGTGCAGCCCATGTGTTGAGTTTGATCCGCCAAAGCCGCGGCGGTGAACTGTATGACAGCCGCTTTGGTGCTCGCATGCGCGGTGAAGGCCCGTTCGCCGACCTGCTGGCGCAACGCTTCGCCAAAACGATAAAACGTCTTGGGCTCAATCAACGTGAAAGCTTCAATCTGGACTGCGCAGCCTTTTGTCCGCCGGGTGCTCAAATGTCGTTGCTTTAGCAACATTTGGCCTATGGTTGAGGAGTGACAAACAGCTCGCTGTTTGTACGCTGGTCACGTTTTTTGTGACCTGTAACACAAGTTCTAGAGCGGTTTATTCAGTTTGAGTTAAGTTTCGCTAGGTACCTTGTTCATCGAGTGACTGGACGGTCACTGATCGGTGGTCCGGATGTTTTCTAACCAGTCGCTGGCTTTATCCCAGGTAAAACGGGAATATTTCCCTACTCCGTCAAAGAGGATGAATTATGAGTGACAAGGATAAACAGCCGTTGGCTGCGTCGGCATCCGCCCTGCCCGAGGCCGAAAGCGCCGATGCAGCGCTGCAGCACATCGTTGACGGTTTTTTACACTTCCACCACGAGGTCTTTCCGCAACAGGAAGAGCTCTTCAAGAAACTCGCTACGGCTCAGCGGCCCAAAGCGATGTTCATTGCGTGCGCGGACTCGCGCATCGTTCCCGAATTGATTACCCAAAGTGCCCCTGGCGATCTGTTCGTCACCCGCAACGTCGGCAACGTAGTGCCGCCCTATGGCCAGATGAATGGCGGGGTTTCCACGGCCATCGAATATGCGGTGCTGGCCCTTGGCGTGCAGCACATCATCATTTGTGGGCACTCCGATTGCGGTGCCATGCGTGCGGTACTCAATCCGCAAAGCCTGGAAAAGATGCCCACGGTCAAAGCCTGGCTGCGTCACGCCGAGGTGGCAAAAACCATGGTCCAGGAAAACTGCCATTGCGCTGACGAAAACGAAAGCATGCAGGTGCTCACTGAAGAAAACGTCATTGCCCAGTTGCAGCATTTGCGTACTCACCCCTCAGTGGCCTCGCGCATGGCCAACGGTCAGCTGTTTATCCATGGCTGGGTCTACAGCATCGAAACCAGCGAAATCAAAGCCTACGATGCGGACCAAGGGCGTTTCCTGCCTCTGGATGGCAGCCATCCGATTCCCGTGGCGACGCCCAAAGCGCGCTTCTAAATCCTCCTAAACACCTTGTCTGGTCTGGCCAAGACTGCTGAAAAAGCGGTCGGGCTTCGCCACGCCTGAAGAATCTCAGGAGAACGCTAATGCATGCTGCGCAATTGAAAGCTGTTTTGCCACGGGAGCTGCTGGCTTCGGTGGTGGTGTTTCTGGTTGCCCTGCCCTTGTGCATGGGTATTGCAATCGCTTCCGGCATGCCGCCGGCCAAGGGCCTGATTACCGGAATTATCGGTGGTCTGGTGGTCGGTTGGCTGGCCGGTTCGCCGCTGCAAGTCAGCGGTCCGGCTGCGGGGCTGGCGGTATTGGTCTTTGAATTGGTGCGCCAGCATGGCCTGGCGATGCTCGGGCCGATTCTATTATTGGCCGGGTTTCTGCAACTGGTGGCGGGACGTTTACGCCTGGGGTGCTGGTTTCGTGTGACGGCGCCGGCAGTGGTTTACGGCATGCTGGCGGGCATCGGTGTGTTGATCGTGCTGTCGCAGGTGCATGTAATGCTCGACGGTGTGCCCAAACCCTCGGGCCTGGATAACCTCAGCGGGTTTCCGGCGGCCGTTGCCCAAGCCTTGCCGACTCTGGGGGGTGGATTGGGTTGGCAGGCCGGTCTGCTGGGGCTGTCGACGATTCTGGTGATGGGCTTGTGGGAGAAGTTTCGTCCGCAATCGCTGCGTTTCATCCCCGGCGCCTTGCTTGGTGTGGGGTTGGCGACCCTTGTCAGTCTGGCGCTGGCATTGAACGTCAAACGGGTCGAAGTTCCGGCGAATCTGGCCGAGGCGATTGACTGGCTGAAGCCGGTCGACCTGTTGAATCTGGCCGACCCCAATCTGCTGATCGCCGCCTTCGCCGTGGCCTTCATCGCCAGTGCCGAAACCCTGCTCTCGGCCGCCGCGGTGGATCGCATGCACAGCGGCGAGCGTTCGGATTTCGACCGCGAATTGTCAGCCCAGGGTGTGGGCAACATGCTCTGCGGGCTGGTCGGTGCGCTACCGATGACGGGGGTGATCGTACGCAGTTCAGCCAACGTACAGGCGGGCGCCAAGACGCGGTTGTCGGCGATTCTCCACGGTGTCTGGCTGCTGGCGTTTGTGTTGCTGCTGTCCAGTGTGCTGCAAAGCATTCCGGTGGCCAGTCTGGCCGGCGTGCTGGTGTATACCGGGGTGAAACTGGTGGATTTGAAGGCATTTCGCGGACTGGGACGGTATGGCCGGATGCCAATGTTCACCTATGCGGTGACTGCGCTGGCGATCATCTTCAGCGATTTGCTGACCGGGGTGCTGATCGGTTTTGGCCTGACTCTGGCGAAGTTGGCCTGGAAGGCCTCGCGGTTGAAGATCAGCCTGATCGACCTTCCGGAAGAAGGTGAAATGGAGTTGCGACTGGTGGGTGCTGCGACCTTTCTCAAAGTGCCGGCGTTGACCCAGGTGCTGGGGGCTATCCCGGCCGGTTCGACGGTGCATGTGCCGCTGAATAACTTGAGTTACATCGACCACTCATGCCTGGAACTGCTTGAGGAATGGGGGCGGGCCAATGCCAGCAAAGGCTCGAAACTGCTGATCGAGGCGCGCGGCTTGAAGCGCAGGCTGGAGGGGCGGTTGCGGACAACCGTGGGGGTAGGTTCCGTCAGATAGATAACAGTGTGGGAGCGAGCAAGCCCGCTCCCACAGGTGTTAGGTTTTTACAGTTAGATCAGGCGGCTGGCTGATCCAGCTCCAGACCTACGCCCAACTGGCGCGATAAACACGGCCAGCGCTTCCAGGCAGCGCCAGTGTCCGGGCTGTTAAGTTTTTCCCGGTAGGCTTCGACGGACTCCAGCGCGAAGCTTTCTTCATTCAGCATCTCGTCAACGGCGTGATGCACAGCCTCATCCAGCTGATTGGCGAACTCCTCGCCGATCAATTGGTGGGCAATCAGGTTGGCGACAGTCATGTCCAATGGGATCAGTGGCTGGCCGAAATGTTTGATGTAGAGGTCGTTAACCTCTTCTACCAGGCGATGTGCCAGGTAGGCTTCGTCCAGCAGGCTATCCAGGCCAACGTGACCGGCAATGATCGCCGGTGGCTGGAGGAAGAACTGCTCGGCAATTTTCAGCACCGGTTTGATCTGCGACTCGATACCCGCTTCGCGAGCTACATCGTTGGCGGCGTCGAGCAGGTCCGGCACTTGTTCTATATAGGCTGCAACAAAACGGGTCATCACGCCTTTCGCGTCAACGTCAGGCAGTTGGATAGCGGAATGCAGGTGTGGCAATTGGACTTCCAGCTGACGAGTCAGCTGACCGGTTTCAGCTTCATGTTGTTGGGCACGTTGAATCTGCTCGCGCAATGCGGCGGTGTTCATGAAAACTCCAGGAAACGAAGGCAAGGAAATAGGGGAAGACATAAGTTAGCCGGCTTATAAAAGTGGCTAAGACGTATTTGTCATAATTATTTCACCTTTGATGCCGCTGCGTTATATCGATTTGCCATCACCGATCCCACATCCTTCTCCATTCGTGGCCTGCGGCGCAAGTGCCAGGTGTTTCAGTTCATTTACGCCCTCGCGTTGCGAGGTCGCACTCGCTGTCTATACTCGGTTCTGAATGGAGTTAGCTGATGACGCCCGACTGCATAGGCAGCAAGGCCCGGCGATTCAAGTTCGTAGTCTGAAAAAAGCCGCTCCCTTGCCACCGGTGTTAGCCGGCGGGATAACAAGAACGATAAGGGGAACCCGCAATGATGCGACATCCACACGTCTGGATGGGCCTCCTGTTGTGGTCGATTTTCAGCCAGGCGCAAGCGGCCTGGACTGTGAATATGGCGCCTGGAGCGACTGAGATCAGTCACGCAGTATTCGATCTGCACATGACCATTTTCTGGATCTGTGTGGTGATCGGCATCATCGTTTTCGGCGCCATGTTCTGGTCGATGATGATGCATCGACGCTCCACCGGGCAGGTGGCCGCCAAGTTCCATGAAAGTACGACGGTCGAGATCCTCTGGACCGTGGTGCCTTTCATCATTCTGGTTGCCATGGCCGTTCCGGCGACCGCGACCCTGATCAAGATGTACGACACCAGCGAGCCGGATATCGATATCCAGGTCACCGGTTATCAGTGGAAGTGGCACTACAAATACCTTGGCCAGGACGTCGAGTTCTTCAGCAATCTGGCCACACCGCAAGAGCAAATCCACAACCAGAGCGCCAAAGGCGAACACTACCTGCTCGAAGTCGATCAGCCGCTGGTGCTGCCGACCGGTGCCAAGGTGCGTTTTCTGGTGACCTCTGCCGATGTCATCCACTCGTGGTGGGTGCCGGCGTTTGCGGTCAAGCGCGATGCGATTCCCGGGTTCGTCAACGAAGCCTGGACCCGGGTCGACAAGCCAGGCATCTACCGTGGTCAGTGCGCTGAACTGTGCGGCAAGGACCACGGTTTCATGCCGATCGTGGTCGACGTCAAAACCAGGGCCGATTACGACACCTGGCTGTCCGATCGCAAAGCCGACGCCGCCAAGCTCAAAGAGCTGACCAGCAAAGAGTGGACCCTCGACGAGCTGAAGGAACGCGGCGACAAGATTTATCACACCACCTGCGCTGCCTGTCACCAGCCCGAAGGCCAGGGTATGCCGCCGCTGTTCCCGGCTCTCAAGGGCTCGCCAATCGCGACCGGGCCAATAGAGGACCACCTGCACCGCGTGTTCTTTGGCAAACCCGGCACCGCCATGGCGGCGTTCGGCAAGCAGTTGTCGGAAGTCGATATCGCCGCCGTCGTGACCTACGAACGCAATGCCTGGGGCAACAACAAAGGCGACATGGTCACCCCTAAAGACGTACTGGTCCTCAAACAGGCGGCAAGCAAATGACGCGGTCTATTGCGTGTTCCCGTGAACGCTTGGGGTTAAGCACCCCGAGCCGCCCAGCCCACCCGTTTGCAGGAGACAGGCCATGAATGCCGTGAACGATGAACACGGTCATGCAATCGTCGACAACCACGTCCACGGTCCCGCCAAGGGCCTGATGCGCTGGGTGCTGACCACCAACCACAAAGACATCGGCACGCTGTACCTGTGGTTCAGCTTTACGATGTTCCTGCTTGGCGGTTCGTTTGCCATGGTGATCCGCGCCGAGTTGTTCCAGCCCGGATTGCAGATCGTCGAACCGGCGTTCTTCAATCAGATGACCACCATGCACGGCCTGGTGATGGTCTTCGGTGCGGTGATGCCGGCGTTTGTCGGCCTCGCCAACTGGATGATCCCGCTGATGATCGGCGCGCCGGACATGGCCCTGCCGCGGATGAACAACTTCAGCTTCTGGCTGCTGCCGGCAGCGTTCCTGCTGCTGGTGTCGACGCTGTTCATGCCGGGCGGCGGACCAAACTTCGGCTGGACCTTCTACGCCCCGCTATCGACGACCTATGCGCCGGAAAGCGTGACCTTCTTCATCTTCGCCATCCACCTGATGGGTATCAGCTCGATCATGGGCGCGATCAACGTGATTGCGACCATCCTCAATCTGCGTGCTCCGGGCATGACCCTGATGAAAATGCCGCTGTTCGTCTGGACCTGGCTGATCACCGCGTTCCTGTTGATCGCGGTAATGCCGGTGCTGGCGGGTTGCGTGACCATGATGCTGATGGACATCCACTTCGGCACCAGCTTCTTCAGCGCTGCGGGTGGCGGTGACCCGGTGCTGTTCCAGCACGTGTTCTGGTTCTTTGGCCACCCCGAGGTGTACATCATGATCCTGCCGGCGTTCGGTGCCGTCAGCTCGATCATTCCGACCTTCGCCCGCAAGCCGCTGTTCGGCTACACCTCGATGGTCTACGCCACGGCGAGTATTGCCTTCCTGTCGTTCATCGTCTGGGCGCACCACATGTTCGTGGTCGGCATCCCGCTGGTGGGCGAGTTGTTCTTCATGTACGCGACGCTGCTGATCGCGGTGCCGACCGGGGTCAAGGTGTTCAACTGGGTCAGCACCATGTGGCAGGGCTCGCTGACCTTCGAGACACCGATGCTGTTTGCCGTGGCGTTCGTGATCCTGTTCTCCATTGGCGGGTTCTCCGGGTTGATGCTGGCCATCGCCCCGGCGGACTTCCAGTACCAGGACACCTACTTCGTGGTCGCGCACTTCCACTACGTACTGGTGCCGGGCGCGATCTTCGGGATCTTCGCTTCGGCCTACTACTGGATGCCGAAATGGACCGGCCACATGTATGACGAAACTCTCGGCAAGCTGCACTTCTGGCTGTCGTTCATCGGCATGAACATGGCCTTCTTCCCGATGCACTTCGTGGGTCTAGCGGGCATGCCGCGGCGGATTCCGGACTACAACCTGCAGTTCGCCGACTTCAACATGGTGTCGTCGATTGGTGCGTTCACCTTCGGTGCGACGCAGATCTTCTTC
This sequence comes from Pseudomonas sp. GW822-FHT02D10, assembly GCF_058802345.1. Taxonomy (NCBI): domain Bacteria; kingdom Pseudomonadati; phylum Pseudomonadota; class Gammaproteobacteria; order Pseudomonadales; family Pseudomonadaceae; genus Pseudomonas; species Pseudomonas sp. GW822-FHT02D10. The sequence continues at coordinate 61,037 of NZ_JBXAOB010000002.1, read as the reverse complement.
CTGTTCATCGTGATCAAGACCATTCGCGGCGGCCCGGCAGCGCCGGCGAAACCTTGGGAAGGGGCAGAAGGCCTGGAGTGGAGCGTGCCTTCGCCGGCGCCGTACCACACCTTCGTCACGCCGCCGGAAGTGAAATGAACAGCCTCGCTCCCACAAGGTTCTATTTCTATATAGAGACCCGCCGCCATGGCTGACTCTATTTCCATGAAAAAGCTGGTCACCCGACTGCTGCTGGTGGTGGCCGGTATGTTCGTCTTCGGTTTTGCCCTGGTGCCGATCTATGACGTGATGTGCAAGGCGTTCGGCATCAACGGAAAAACCGCCGGGCAGTACGAAGGCGAGCAGGTGGTCGATAAGTCGCGGCAAATCCGCGTGCAGTTTCTGTCGACCAACGCCGTGGACATGGTCTGGGAGTTTTATCCCAAGGCCGACGACATGGTGATCAATCCGGGTGCGGTGAACGAGATGATCTTTGTCGCCCGCAACCCGACCGATCACCCGATGAGTGCGCAGGCGATACCGAGCATTTCTCCGGGCGACTCAGCGGTGTATTTCCACAAGACCGAGTGCTTTTGCTTCACCCAGCAGGTACTGCAACCCGGTGAACGGATCGAAATGCCCGTACGTTTCATCGTTGACCGCGAGATTTCCAAGGATGTGAAGCACCTGACGCTGGCTTACACGCTGTTCGATATCACCGCACGTCATCCACCGGTCGTGGCCAACACCAATGCCGGTCCTTGAGACGTTCAAGCGTGCCCGATAAGGAGAACAATAAATGGCAATTCATGAGCACTATTACGTTCCCGCCCAGAGCAAATGGCCGATCATTGCCACGGTCGGCATGTTCGTCACCGTGTTTGGCCTGGCCACCTGGTTCAACGATCTCAAGGCAGCACGCCCGGAATCCCACGGCCCGCTGATCTTCTTTGTTGGCGGCCTGTTGCTGGCCTACATGCTGTTCGGCTGGTTCGGTACGGTGATCAAGGAGAGCCGCGCAGGACTGTATAGCTCGCAGCTCGATCGCTCGTTCCGCTGGGGCATGAGCTGGTTCATTTTCTCCGAGGTGATGTTCTTCATTGCCTTTTTTGGTGCGCTGTTCTACGTGCGCAACCTGTCCGGGCCGTGGCTCGGTGGTGCGGGCGACAAGGGCATCACGCACATGCTCTGGCCGAGCTTCCAGTTTGCCTGGCCGCTGCTGAACACCCCCGACCCGACACTCTTCCCGCCACCCAAGGAAGTCATCAGCCCCTGGGGCTTGCCGCTGCTGAACACGGTATTGCTGGTCAGTTCCAGCGTCACGGTGACCATCGCCCACCATGCCTTGAAGAAGGGCCATCGCGACGCACTGAAAATCTGGCTCGCACTGACGGTGCTGCTGGGTTGTGGGTTTCTCGGCTTCCAGGCCAAGGAATACATCCACGCGTATCACGAGCTGGGGCTGACCCTGGGCTCAGGCGTATATGGCGCAACCTTCTTCATGCTCACCGGTTTCCACGGTGCTCACGTGACCATCGGCTCGATCATCCTGTTCGTGATGCTGATGCGGATCATGCGTGGTCATTTCGACGGCGAGCACCATTTCGGTTTCGAGGCGGCCACCTGGTATTGGCACTTCGTCGATGTGGTGTGGATCGGTCTGTTTGTTTTCGTTTACGTGCTCTGAGGCAGCGCTTACCAGGGCGCGCTGGACACCAACTGGCCGCTGAAGAATCCCCAGGCAATCAAGCCGACGGTGATAGCCGCCAGGCTGACACGAACACTTAAGGCGATGACCAGGCGGTTTGAGCTGCTGTCGTCCTTGACCAGAAAAAACAGGCCGCTGAACAGGCTGACAACCGTGGCAATCAGCATCAGGACGATGGCTGCTTTGAGCATGGTGAGACTCCGGGGGGAATACGATGCACTTGAGTATAGCTAGCCGGACTACAGACTTTATGGCGGCGCCATGAAGCGCTTTGCGCCGGGCATCGCGCCGACCCTGGTGGTGCTTGTGTTGCTGCCGTTGCTGGTCTTTCTGGGCTTTTGGCAATTGAGCCGGGGCGAGCAGAAGCGCGTATTGCTGGAGAGCTACGCCGAACGTCGCGCGGCTGAACCAATGGCCAGCGAACAACTGTCGAGCACACAAGACCCGGCATTCCGGCGCGTTCGCCTGCATGGCCAGTTCGATGCCGCCCACACTTACCTGTTGGACAACCGCACCCGCAATGGCCGGCCTGGGGTCGAGTTGCTGCAACCCTTTCACGACCAGGCCAGCGGCCTCTGGTTATTGCTCAATCGTGGCTGGATGCCGTGGCCGGACCGGCGCACACCGCCGGTGTTCACCACCCCGGAACAATCCTTGAGCCTCGACGCCTGGGTGTATGTCGCACCGGGCGCGACCTTTCAGCTGCACGCCGATCCAGCGAATGCCAACTGGCCACGGCTGGTGACGGCGATCGATCCGGCCAAGCTCTGGAGCGAGTTGGGCCGCAACGGTTTTGCGTACGAATTACGTGAAGAGGCGGGCCCGGCGTCCTACCAGGCCGATTGGCCGGTCGTGGCCATGGGGCCGGAAAAACACCTCGGTTATGCCGTGCAGTGGTTCGCCATGGCGTGCGCACTGTTCGGCCTTTATCTCTACCTCGGCTGGTACAACGCAAGGGAGAAACAGCATGGGAGCGGCCATGAATCCACCCAACATGTCTGAAGCGCAGGTGCCACACCGTCGTCGTGGGCGCTGGCAGTTGGTCCTGATCCTGCTGATGGTGATCGGTCCGATGATCCTCGCCACCGGCATGTACAAATTGCAGTTCTGGGTGCCGGACGGCCGCAGCTATCACGGTGAACTGATCGGCAACGGTCAGAGCCGCGCCGAGCTGGGGGTACAGGCGGATGAAGACCGTTGGCAGATGCTGGTCACCGCGCCGCAGGACTGTTCGGTGGATTGTCAGCAACTGGTGTACCTGGCCCGGCAGATTCAGGTCGGTCTGGGGCGGGATGCTTCGCGTGCCAGTCATGCATTGGCCACTGCCCAACCCTTGAGCGCGGACTATGAGGCTAAGCTCAAACGTGAGTACCCGCAGTTGCAGCGTTACCCGCTGGAACTGTCGACCTACAGCAAAAACGTTCAGGGCAAGGGATCGGCGCAGCTGTGGATCATCGACCCCCACGGCAACCTGGTGCTGCGCTACGACCCCACCGTTAAAGGCAAGGACCTGCTCAACGATCTGCGTCACCTGTTGAAACTGTCGAACATCGGATAAGGGCATCGTCATGGCCAAACCTGGATTTCGCCTCGCGCTGTTTGCCACCTTGCTGGCACTGATTGTCGTATTGCTGGGCGCCTATACCCGGCTGACTCACGCTGGCCTTGGTTGCCCGGACTGGCCGGGTTGCTACGGTTTTATCAGCGTGCCGAAGAGCGAAGCCCAACTGGCCCATGCCGAGCTGCATTTTCCGGACACCCCGGTGGTTGCCCACAAGGGCTGGAACGAGATGATTCACCGCTATTTCGCCGGCACGCTTGGCTTGTTGATTGTGTTGCTGGCGGCGCGTGCCTGGACCCACCGTCATCATCTGGATCAACCCCTGAAGCTGCCGTTGTTCTTGCTGGCGGTGGTGTTCGCCCAAGCAGCATTCGGCATGTGGACGGTTACCCTTAAACTCTGGCCGCAGGTGGTGACGGGGCATTTGCTCGGTGGTTTTGCGACCTTGAGCCTGCTGTTTTTGCTGACTTTGCGCTTGTCCGGCGTATTGCCGGCGCTGATCGTGCCGCGACGTTTGCAGTACTGGGCGACGGCCGGGTTGCTGCTGGTGATCGGGCAGATTGCGCTGGGTGGTTGGGTCAGCTCCAACTATGCGGCAGTGGCCTGTATCGACTTTCCCACCTGCCACGGTCAATGGTTGCCGCCTGCCGATTTCGCCAACGGTTTTCACCTGAGCCAACACATCGGCCCCAATTACCTCGGCGGGCAGCTCGACAGCGATGCGCGTACGGCGATTCACCTGACTCACCGCATTGGCGCTTTGCTGGTCACGCTGGTGCTGCTGGGGCTGGCCTGGCAGTTGAAGGTTGTCGGTATGACCCGGCTTGCCGGGCTGGTGCTGGTGGCCTTGGCGGCGCAGATCACCTTGGGCATCAGCAATGTGCTGTTTCACCTGCCGTTGCTGGTGGCCGTCGCCCATAACGCGGGTGGCGCGGCGCTGTTGCTGACGATGGTGCTGGTCAATTATCACGCACGAACCAGCCTGGTTCGAGTCAGGCAGCAGGCGCCCGGGCGCTGGCGTTTCAGCCCGCGTAAACACACGGCCGGGCCCATAACAATAAAAGGAGAAATGCCATGGCGACTCTGATCGGCGAACGTCACCAACAAGCGATCTGGCGTGACTATCTGGAGCTGACCAAGCCGAAGGTCGTGGTGTTGATGCTGATCACCTCGCTGGTCGGCATGTTCCTGGCCACGCGTGCCGGGGTGCCGTGGACGGTGCTGGTGTTTGGCAACCTGGGGATCGGCCTGTGCGCGGGCGGTGCGGCGGCGGTCAACCATGTGGTGGACCGGCGGATCGACGCGGTGATGGCGCGCACGCACAAGCGGCCACTGGCCGAAGGCCGGGTTTCGCCCGCCGCTGCACTGACCTTCGCGCTGTTGCTGGCGGTGGCCGGGCAAGCCTTGCTGCTGGCCTTCACCAATCCGCTGACCGCCTGGCTGACCCTCGCCTCGCTGCTTGGTTACGCGGTGGTCTACACCGGCTTTCTCAAGCGCGCCACGCCGCAGAACATCGTTATCGGCGGGCTGGCCGGCGCCGCGCCACCGCTGTTGGGTTGGGTCGCCGCCACCGGGCATGTCAGCGCTGAACCGCTGCTGCTGGTACTGATCATCTTCGCCTGGACCCCGCCTCACTTCTGGGCACTGGCGATTCACCGCAAGGAGGAGTACGCCAAGGCTGATATTCCGATGCTGCCGGTGACCCATGGCGAGCATTACACCAAGATCCACATCCTGCTTTACACCTTCGCCCTGCTGGCCGTGAGCTTGATGCCCTATGTCATCCACATGAGCGGCCTGCTGTACCTGATCTGCGCCCTCGGGCTGGGCGCGAGGTTTCTGCAATGGGCCGTGGTGCTGTACCGTGGCACTCAGCCGCACGCGGCGATCAACACCTTCAAGTACTCTATTTACTACTTGTTCCTGCTGTTCATCGCCCTGCTCGTAGACCACTACTTGTTGTTGAACCTATGACTCGAACCCAGAAAACCGTCTTCATTCTTGTTGCCCTGATCGCGCTGGTCCTGGGGCTGACCGTCAACAAAGTACTGTCTGGCAAAGGCCAGGGCGACCCGACTGCGCTGATCGACGCGGGGATCATCCTGTTGCCGCAAAGCCGCAACCTGCCGGACGTGCAGATGACCAACCAGGACGGCCAACCGGTCACGATCAACGCGTTGAAAGGCAAATGGAGTCTGCTGTTCTTCGGCTACACCTTCTGCCCGGACATCTGCCCGACTACGCTGGCGCAACTGCGGCAGATCAAGAGCGAGCTGCCAGCGGATGCGGTCGACAAGTTGCAGATCATTCTGGTCAGCGTCGACCCGAATCGCGACACCCCCAAGCAGCTCAAGCAATACCTGGGCTACTTCGATCCGCAGTTCATCGGCCTGACGCCGGCGTCGGTCGAAGATCTGCAAAAAGTCGCTAATGCGGTGAGCATTCCATACATCCCGGCGGATACCAGCAAACCCAACTACACCGTTGATCACAGTGGCAACCTGGCGGTGATCGGGCCGGACGGCATGCAGCGCGGGTTCATTCGCGCACCGTTGAACAACACGAAACTGGTGGCCCAGTTGCCGGTGATGCTCAAGCGTCAGTAAACACCCCAAAATTAATGTGGGAGCGAGCTTGCTCGCGATGGGGCCATCACTGTCAACATCGATCTTGAATGTCAGTCCGCTATCGCGAGCAGGCTCGCTCCCACAAGGTCAGTGTTTCAGGCATAAAAAAACGGGGACACAGTGATTGTGTCCCCGTTTTGTTTTACATCAGCAGATCAGAACGCCGGCAATACCGCGCCTTTGTACTTCTCCAGAATGAAGGCTTTCACTTCCGGGCTGTGCAGGGCAGCAACCAGTTTCTTCATCGCGTCGCTGTCCTTGTCGTCCGGGCGGGCGACCAGGATGTTCACGTAAGGCGAGTCTTTGCCTTCGATCACCAGCGCGTCCTTGGACGGATCGAGCTTGGCTTCCAGCGCGTAGTTGGTGTTGATCAGCGCCAGGTCGACCTGGGTCAGCACGCGCGGGATGGTCGCGGCTTCCAGTTCACGGAATTTCAGGTCTTTGGTGTTTTCGGTGATGTCCTTGACGGTCGACAGGATGTTTTTCGAATCCTTCAACTTGATCAGACCGGCCTTCTCCAGCAGCAACAGCGCGCGGCCGCCGTTGGTGGCGTCGTTCGGGATCACCACGTTGGCGCCGCCTGGCAGTTCAGCGAGGGTCTTGTACTTGCTGGAGTAAGCACCCAGTGGCTCCAGGTGTACACCGGTAACGCTGACCAGGTTCGTACCTTTGGCCTTGTTGAATTCATCGAGGTACGGCTGGTGCTGGAAGAAGTTGGCGTCCAGGCGTTTCTCGGCAACCTGTACGTTTGGCTGCACGTAGTCGGTGAACACCTTGACCTTGAGGTCGACGCCTTCTTTGGCCAGTGCCGGTTTCACGAATTCCAGGATTTCCGCGTGCGGAACCGGGGTAGCAGCGACGGTCAGGGTTTCAGCGGCCTGAGCGGAGAACGCTGCAACGGCAGCGAACGCGACGAGTAGTTTTTTCATCCAGCAAACTCCTTGTGAGGCGCCCTTCCGAGCGCCCGCCAGCCGTGGCCGGCGATTGCATTTATTTTCGGGAAAAGTGCACCACCAGCTTATCGCCGACGGTTTGCAGAACCTGGACCAACACCAGCAGCAACACCACGGTCACCACCATCACGTCAGTCTGGAAGCGTTGGTAACCGAAGCGAATCGCCAGGTCACCCAAACCACCCGCGCCGACCACACCGGCCATCGCCGTGTAGGACACCAGCGTAATCGCGGTCACCGTGATCGCTGCGAAAATGCCTGGGCGGGCTTCCGGCAGCAGCGCGTTGATGATGATCTGGCGGGTCGTCGCGCCCATCGCCTGGGTCGCTTCGATGATGCCGCGATCGACTTCACGCAGCGCGGTTTCCACCAGGCGGGCAAAGAACGGCGTAGCACCGACTACCAACGGCGGGATCGCACCGCCGACGCCCAGCGAGGTGCCGGTGATCAGTACGGTGAACGGGATCATCACGATCAGCAGAATGATGAACGGCAGCGAGCGCAGGATATTCACGATCAGCGACAGCAGCGCGTAAATGCCTTTGGCTTCGAGCAACTGGCGCGGGCTGCAGAGGAACAGCAACACGCCCAGCGGCAGGCCGAGCAGGACGGTGAACAACAGCGAACCGCCGAGCATCAGCAGGGTGTCACCGGTGGCGAGCCAGATTTCGAACCAGTCGATATTGGCGAAGAAACTCATCAGGGCTTCCATTAACGCAGCACCTCCATGTGGACGTCAGCCGCAGTGAAGCGGGCAAACGCCGCGTCCATGTCGCCGCCGGTGACCGCCAGGGTCAGTTGCCCGTAGGGGACGTCTTTGATGCGATCGATACGACCGGCGAGGATGCTGTAGTCCACACCCGTTTCGCGGGCGACGGTGCCCAGCAACGGCGCGTAGGTAGCGTCGCCCTGGAAGGTCAGACGCACGATACGGCCCGGCACGTGGGCGAAGTCGTCGCGTTGTTCGCTTTCGTCGATCTGCTCGTCTTCCTGAACGAAGCGCTTGGTGGTTGGGTGCTTCGGGTGCAGGAACACGTCGGCCACCGGACCTTGCTCGACGATGACGCCCGCATCCATCACCGCGACCTGGTCGCAGACCCGGCGAATCACGTCCATTTCATGGGTGATCAGCACGATGGTCAGGTTCAGCTCACGGTTGATCTCCGCCAACAGTTGCAGGACCGACGCCGTGGTTTGCGGGTCGAGGGCGCTGGTGGCTTCGTCACAGAGCAGGATTTTCGGCTTGGTCGCCAGAGCGCGGGCGATGCCGACGCGCTGCTTCTGGCCGCCAGACAGTTGCGCCGGGTACTTTTTGGCGTGGTCGGACAGGCCGACACGCGCGAGCAACTCGGCCACGCGTTGCTCGATCTCGCTGCGCGACAGTTCACCGGCCAGGGTCAGCGGTAGCGCGACGTTGTCGGCAACGGTCTTGGAGGCCAGCAGGTTGAAGTGTTGGAAGATCATCCCGACTTGCTGACGGAAGCGGCGCAGCGCATTGGCATCCAGCGCGGTGACTTCTTCGCCGTCGACGATGATCTTGCCGCCGCTGGAGTCTTCCAGGCGGTTGATCAGACGCAACAGGGTACTTTTTCCCGCACCGGAATGACCGATCAGGCCGAACACCTGACCGTTCTCAATCGACAGATTGGTGGGGTGCAGCGCGGGAATATCCTTACCGGCAACGCGGTAAGTTTTATGGACGTTTTGAAACTCGATCACGTAGCGAACCTTGTGGGGCGCGTTAGAAAAGGATCAGCGGTTAGCCGGGCGGGCATTTTAGCTTGTCCGTATAGAGGTTCTTAGCATTTATTTCGCATTCATCCAGTCATTTGGAAATAACGCGATCAAAGGTCATAAACAAGAAAAAGATCGCAGCCTGCGGCAGCTCCTACACCGGTCCGTAGGAGCTGCCGAAGGCTGCGATCTTCTCTTTTATGGCTTGCGCGGCGTCAGAACCATCTGTGCCGGGACATTGCGCAGAATCTGCCGTTCGATCTTCAGGTCGAAGTCGGCATCAAGCTTCTTTACCCGCTTGGTCAGCAGCGTGGCCAGCCACGGGTAATCCTCGGTGCGCGGCGCCTGGAGGCTGACGTTGCACTGGAAATTCACCACATCGCTGGCAATCGCATCGAGTTGCCGACGCAGTTGCTTGCTATCGGTGATGTTCAGCGCAACGGTGGTGCTTTCAGCGGCGGGGTCGATCACCTTGGCGACAGGTTTGGCTTCGGCGGCCTTGAGGGCGGCCTCGGCCTGGTCCAGTTCGGCTTTGCGCGCATGGCTGATGGCATTGTTGACGCCACCGGTCAGCGCCGGGGCTTTGGGCATCAATGCACGGGCCCGGCTCAGGGCCGTGGCGGCAGCATTCACGTCGCCTTTTTGTAGCACGATCTGGCTGCGTTGCAAGTAGGCTTCGGCGAGTTGCCGTTGATATTGCTCCAGCGACTGATCGTTGGGCGATTCGGCCTGCAAGGCGGCCAATTGATCTTCGGCAGTGGCCAGTTCACTGCTGGCCAGGCTTTGCTCCAGCTGCGCGATCGCCATAGCCCGTGCGTCCGGGACCTCGGGGGCTGGCGGCGTGCTTTGGCAGGCGCCAAGTAGCAGCGAAAATGCAACAAGGAGCAGATAACGGGAGGCGAACGGCTTCATTCCTGCGACTCTCTGATTGCGCAAAAAACGAGCAAGTCTACACCCCTCGACGGGGCAGGACAAAACTCAGCAGAAACAGCGCGGCAGCAGCCACCACAATCGATGGGCCGGCTGGCGTGTCCTTGAACCACGACAGCGCCAGGCCGCCGCAGACCGCGAGTATACCGAGCAAACTCGCGCCCAAGGCCATCTGTTCTGGAGAGCGTGCGTGACGTTGTGCCGCAGCCGCCGGGATGATCAACAAGGAAGTAATCAGCAGCACGCCGACGATTTTCATCGCCACCGCGATCACCACCGCAATCAACAGCATCAAGGTCATGCGCAATGCTGCTACCGGCAGGCCTTCAACCGTGGCCAGCTCTTCGTGCACGGTAATCGCCAGCAATGGGCGCCATAGCGCCACCAACAGCAGCATGACTGCCGCGCTGCCGCCGAGGATCCACGAAAGATCGGTCGGGCTGATTGCCAGCAAGTCGCCGAACAGATAGGCCATCAGGTCGATCCGCACTTCATGCATGAAGCTTAGTACCACCAGCCCCAGAGAGAGCGTGCTCGGTGCAAGAATCCCCAATAAGGTGTCGGAGGCCAGCGGCTGGCGCTGTTGCAAGGTCACCAGCAACACAGCCAGCAACAGGCAGCCGACGGTGACCGCGATGGTCGGGCTGACATCCAGCAGAAAACCCAGCGCCACACCGAGCAGCGCCGCGTGGGACAGGGTGTCGCCGAAATAGGCCATGCGCCGCCAGACCACGAACGATCCCAGTGGACCTGCGACGGCGGCCAGGGCCAGGCCTGCGAGCAGGGCGTACAACAGAAAATCAGCCATGCTTGCAGCCATCTCCATGAACGTGGGTGTGAGCGGCCGGTGCCGCGCTGACGACCGAGCCATGCAGGTTGTGGGCGTGGTCGTGATGGTGGTGGTAAACCGCCAGGCTCTGCGCGTTCTTGCCGAACAGCTCGACGAACGCCGGGTCACCGCTGACCTGCTCGGGATGCCCGGAGCAGCAGACGTGGCGATTGAGGCAGACCACTTGGTCGGTGGTGCTCATCACCAGGTGCAGATCGTGAGAAACCATCAACACCCCGCAACCGTGACGGTCGCGCAGGCGGGTGATCAGGCTGTAGAGCTCGGCTTGTCCGGCGACGTCGACACCTTGCACCGGCTCGTCGAGCACCAGCAGCTCGGGCTCGCGCAACAGGGCACGGGCCAGCAACACGCGTTGCATTTCGCCGCCGGAAACGCTCTGCACCGGGCTGTCGATCACCTGTTCGGCACCGACTTCCTTGAGCGCCGCCAAGGCGCGCGCACGGTCCACACCCGGCACCAGGCGCAAGAAGCGCAGCACCGAGAGCGGCAAGGTCGGGTCAACGTGCAGCTTCTGCGGCATGTAGCCGATCCGCAGTTTCGGCTTGCGCCAGACGCTGCCGCTGTCGGGCTTGAGCAGGCCAAGCACAGCGCGGACCAGTGTGGTCTTGCCGGCGCCGTTGGGGCCGATCAGGGTGACGATCTGTTTCGGCTCGACGCTCAGCTCAATGTTGTCCAGCACGCTTTGCCCGGCAAAGGTCACCGTAACCTGATTGAGGCGGATCAACGCAGTGCTCATCAAGCCCCCTGGCAGCCCGAGCAGAGACCCACCACTTCGACGGTCTGGCCTTCGACCACAAACCCGACTTCGCCGGCGCTGTGGATGATTGTGTCGCTGATGGATTGCTGTTCGAGCTCGATGGCCGCATGGCATTTGCGGCAAATCAGGAATTGGCCCTGGTGGACGTGCCCCGGATGATTGCAGCCAACGAAGGCGTTGAGCGAAGAGATGCGATGGACCAGGCCGTTATCCAGCAGGAAATCCAGCGCGCGGTACACGGTCGGCGGCGCAGCGCGGCGGCCATCCTGCTCGCTGAGTACCGCCAGAATGTCGTAGGCGCCCAGCGGCTTGTGGCTTTGCCAGACCAATTCCAGCACCCGCCGACGCAACGCAGTCAGGCGCAAGCCCTGACGTGCGCAAATGACGTCGGCCTCGGACAACGCGCTGTGCACGCAGTGAGAGTGGTCGTGGGGACGGCTGGCTAGCGGTGTTTTAGGCATGAGCGGCGACGAGTTTTGTGAGAGACGTTATTATGTTACCCGTTCTCGCCTCTTTGAGTGGTCATCGTGTCCAGACTTTTTGCCATTTTTGTCACATTTACTGCCGGTTTGTTTGCAATCAGCTCCGCTGATGCCGAGGTGAGCGTGATGACCAGTATCAAACCCCTGCAGCTGATTGCTGCTGCGGTGCAGGACGGCGTCGGGGTTCCCGAGGTGTTGCTGCCGCCGGGTGCGTCGCCGCATAACTATGCCTTGCGCCCTTCCGACGTACGGAAAGTGCAGTCGGTGGATTTGCTCTACTGGATAGGTCCGGACATGGAAGGTTTCCTTCCGCGCGTGCTCAAAGGTCGTAGCCTGCCAGCGGTTGCTGTGCAGGACCTGCCAGGCTTGAAACTGCGCCGTTTCGCGCAAGACAGCCACTCCCACGCGGAGGAAGCTGACGAGCACGATCACGACCACCGCCCCGGCAGCCTCGATGCTCACCTTTGGTTGTCGCCGGTCAATGCGCGGGTGATCGCGGCAAAAATCGCCACTGACCTCAGTGCTGCCGATCCGGCCAATGCGCCGCGTTATCAGAGCAACCTCAAGGCGTTCGATGAGCGCCTGGACGCGCTGGATCTGCGCTTGAAAGCGCGCCTGGCGGGTGTCGCAGGCAAACCTTACTTTGTGTTCCACGAAGCGTTCGATTACTTCGAAGACGCCTACGGCCTCAAGCACACCGGCGTGTTCAGTGTTGCTGCCGAAGTGCAGCCAGGTGCCCAGCACGTTGCGGCAATGCGCTCGCGCTTGCAGGAAGTCGGCAAGACCTGCGTGTTCAGCGAACCGCCGTTGCGCCCACGATTGGCCGAGACACTGGTGGCCGGTTTGCCGGTGAAACTGGCGGAGCTGGATGCGTTGGGTGGTTACACGCCGGCGACGGCTCAGGGCTACGAGCAGGTGCTGGAGAAGTTGGGGAATGATCTCGCGGGTTGCCTGGAGTCGCTTTAACTCTGGGATATGCATCGCCTCCATCGCGAGCAAGCTCGCTCCCACAGGATTTTCGCTGTCCATGTGGGAGCGAGCTTGCTCGCGATGCTTTTAGAGGGCGAACGGCAACGGCGTGCTGACGTGCTGACGCTGCGCCAGGCGCTGCTGAAACTCCATCGGATCGTGAATCAGCACATCCTGCCCGGCAAAGGATTCGGCGGCGATCAAGCGCGATAGCCAGAACCGCACACACGCCACCCGCAGCATGGTCGGCCACAGCTCGGCCTCGGCGGCGGTGAACGGACGCAATGCCGCATAAGCCCCCAGCAATGCCCTCGCCCGTGGCCCGTCAATCAAGCCGTCTTCGTCCGAGCACCAGTCATTCAGGGCAATCGCCACGTCGTAGAGCATCGGGCCTGAACAGGCGTTGTAGAAGTCGATCAACCCGGTCAGGTGCGTGCCTTCGAACATCGCGTTGTCGCGGAACAAGTCAGCGTGGATGTTGGCCCGAGGCAGCGCCAGGATTTTGGTCTTCTGCTCAGTGATTTCGTTCAAGGCGCGTTGCAGCAGATTGCTTTGCGCGGCATTCAGGTGCGACAGCAGCTGTGTGCCTTCTTCGAGCATCCAGTCGAGGCCGCGATCGGTTTTGCGCTTGATCATGTGGTCTTTGGTTGCCAGGTGCAGGTGCCCCAGCAACTCACCGACTTGCGCGCAATGCTGTGCGTTGGCGTCCTTGATGTGCTTGCCGGCCAGCCGTGGCTGCAGCAGCGCGGGTTTGCCGGCCAATTCGCGCAGGGCGATGCCGTCGGTAGTACGCAACGCGTAAGGCACCGGCAGGTTGGCGTCATGCAGCACGTCGAGCAGCTCGATAAAGAACGGCATCTCCTGCACGGGGCCGCGTTCAACCAGGGTCAGGACAAACTCGCCCTGCTCCAGGCTGATAAAGAAATTGGTGTTTTCGCTACCGGCGGCAATCCCCTGGAAATCAAGCAGGCGGCCGAGCCCATAAGGGGCGAGAAAGGTTTCCAGCTCGGGCCGAGCCAGGGGGGTAAACACAGACATGGTTAAAAACTGCTCAGTTCGGGCGCCGCGGTTGAGGCAGCGCCGATTAAAGTTAAGAAACTACTTCCACGTAAAAATTTCCCACGCCGGGATCAGCATATCCGGCTGATCCGAGCGGATATAGTTTGCATCCGTTCCGTCCGCCCGTATCAGAAAATACGGTTTCCCGCCTTTCGGGGTGACCTTGATCGCGTATACGAAGCCGTTCTGGCGGTACTCCTGAATGACTTTGTCACCTTCAGTGTGGATGGTGACTTCCGGTTCTGGCGTCGGTGCATCGTCGGCTGCCATGACGGCCAGGGGAGTCATTGCAAAGAAGCCAGTCAGCAACAGGCGATTTAGTGAGCGCATGATAACCTTGTCCCTTTGTCGTCAACGGTCCCGCTATTCTAGCGCCGGACCCGCCGAAAAGGTTGATCCTGCTCATGAGCCAAGCCCCCCTCGTCCTGGTGGACGGTTCTTCTTACCTGTACCGCGCCTTTCACGCGCTACCACCGTTGACCACCTCCAAAGGCCTGCCGACCGGCGCGGTCAAGGGCGTACTGAACATGCTCAAGAGTCTGCGCAAGCAGTACCCGGACAGCCCGTTCGCCGTCGTGTTCGATGCCAAGGGCGGGACATTTCGCGATGACCTGTACGCCGAATACAAAGCCAACCGCCCAAGCATGCCCGACGACATGCGCGTTCAGATCGAGCCATTGCACGCGAGCGTGATCGCCCTGGGCTTTCCGCTGCTGTGCGTCGAAGGCGTTGAGGCTGACGACGTCATCGGTACGCTGGCCCGCAGCAGCGCGGCGGCTGACCGTCCGGTGGTGATCTCTACCGGTGACAAGGACATGGCGCAGCTGGTCGACGGGCACATTACCTTGGTCAATACCATGACCGGTAGCGCGATGGATGTGGCTGGCGTGAAGGAGAAATTCGGCGTCGCTCCCGAACAGATCATCGATTATCTGGCACTGATGGGCGATTCCTCCGACAACATTCCAGGCGTGCCGGGTATTGGTCCGAAGACGGCATCCGGCCTGCTGGTGGGTGTGAACGGCGGCCTGACCGAGCTCTATGCGCAGCTCGATATCGTTCCGACCTTGCCGATTCGTGGCGCTAAAACGCTGCCGGCCAAGCTGGAAGAGCACAAGGAGATGGCGTTCCTCTCCTATCAACTGGCGACCATCAAGGTCGACGTACCGCTGGACATTGGTCTCGACGACTTGCACCTGGATGAGCCGGACCGTGAAAAGCTTGCCGAGCTCTATACCCTGCTCGAGTTCAAGAGCTGGTTCGAGGAGCTTCAGCGTGACGCCAAGCGAGCGGGCCAGGACGTGGTGGCGGCGGTTGAAGAAGCCGTGGTCGGCGACGATGGGCCCAAGTACACCACGATCCTCACCCAGGCTGATTTCGACATCTGGCTGAAGAAGCTGCAAAACGCCAAGCTGTTCGCCTTCGATACCGAAACCACCGGCGTCGACGCGCAGCAAGCGCAACTTGTCGGGCTGTCGTTTGCTGTACAGGCCAACGAAGCGGCCTACATCCCGCTGACCCACTCCTACATGGGCGTGCCGGATCAGTTGGATCGTGACACGGTGTTGCGCGCGCTGAAACCGATTCTGGAAGATCCGAGCAAGCTCAAGGTCGGCCAGCACGCCAAGTTCGACATGAACATCCTGGCCAACTGCGCCATTGGCGGCGATCAGAGCTGTGGCATCACGGTGCAAGGCATTGCCTTCGACACCATGCTTGAGTCCTACGTGCTGGATTCGACAGCAACCCGTCACGACATGGACAGCCTGGCGCTCAAGTATTTGGGCTACACCACCACCAGCTTCCAGGACATCGCCGGCAAGGGCGTCAAGCAACTGACCTTCGACCAGATCTCGCTGGAGCTGGCCGGGCCGTACGCCGCTGAAGACGCCGACGTGACGCTGCGTCTGCATCAGACCTTGCAGGAAAAACTCAACGCCATTCCAAGCCTGAGCAAAGTCCTCAGCGAAATCGAGATGCCGCTGGTGCCAGTGTTGGCGCGTATCGAGCGCCAGGGCGCGTTGGTCGACGCCAACCTGCTGGGCATACAGAGCGTTGAACTGGGCGACAAGTTGGTAGCTCTCGAACGTGAGGCGTTCGCCATCGCCGGTGAAGAGTTCAACCTCGGTTCGCCGAAACAATTGGGCGTGATCCTGTACGAAAAACTCGGGCTGCCGATTCTCAGCAAAACCGCCAAGGGCCAGGCTTCAACCGCCGAAGCGGTGCTGGCGGAACTGGCCGAGCAGGATTACCCGTTGCCCAAAGTGCTGATGCAGTACCGCTCCTTGAGCAAGCTGAAAAGCACCTACACCGACCGTCTGCCAGAGCAGATCAACCCACGCACCGGGCGGATTCACACGTCTTACCATCAAGCGGTGGCAGCGACCGGTCGTTTGTCTTCCAGTGATCCGAACCTGCAGAACATTCCGATTCGTACCGCCGAAGGTCGACGGATTCGTCAGGCGTTCGTCGCGCCAAAGGGCTACAAGCTGCTGGCGGCGGACTATTCGCAGATCGAGCTGCGGATCATGGCCCATCTGGCCAAGGACGAAGGGCTGTTGCATGCGTTCCGCAACGACCTGGATGTGCACAAAGCCACCGCTGCCGAGGTGTTCGGGGTTGAGCTGGCGGATGTCACCACCGATCAGCGGCGCAGTGCCAAGGCGATCAACTTCGGCCTGATCTACGGCATGAGCGCGTTTGGCCTGGCCAAGCAGATCGGCGTCGACCGCAAGCAGTCCCAAGCCTATATCGACCGTTATTTCGCCCGCTATCCAGGTGTGCTCGAGTACATGGAGCGCACCCGGGCCCAGGCGGCAGAGCAGGGGTTCGTCGAAACCATTTTCGGTCGTCGCCTGTACCTGCCGGACATCAACGCGAAAAACCCGGCCCTGCGCAAAGGCGCCGAGCGCACGGCGATCAACGCGCCGATGCAAGGCACCGCGGCGGACATCATCAAGAGAGCCATGGTAGCGGTGGACAACTGGCTGACGACTTCAGGTCTGGACGCCAAAGTGATTCTGCAGGTGCACGATGAATTGGTGCTTGAGGTTCGCGAAGACCTGGTCGACCAGGTTCGTGAGGAAATTCGCGTTCACATGAGCGGCGCAGCGACCCTGGATGTGCCACTTTTGGTGGAAGTCGGCGTCGGAAACAACTGGGATGAGGCGCATTAAGCCGGTTTGAGGCGGGCTTGCCGCGGCATAGTGTCGCGGCAACTCGCACGCGAAGGGCTATTAGTTCGGAAAGTTCTTTGGGTTATTCCCAATAGGTTTTGAAACCAATCGGAACTAAATTCGTGAACCGCCACTCAGAGTTACTGAATGGGTGGTGAAGCCCTTCGATGCTCCTATGTTGTGTTAAGTGTTGGCAGATATCTGGACCCCGCCCTAGCGGTCCGGAAACTTAGACCCCGAATTTCTCCCTCCCCATACGAAATTCGGGGTTTTTTTTGCCTGAAAACTGCCTGTGGAACGATCATGCTGCGTTAAAAGCACGGCTCGAAATGCTCATTTAGGTCCCTAAACTCCGCTTTCGAGCCGTGCTTTTGCCTTGCCTGATCGCCCCACAGACAGTTTTCCGGATATCCCCAAAGCTTACTGAGCTTCTGTCTCGGCGCCCTTGTCTGCCAGTTCCATCCAGTTCGCCAATACCGTGTAGGCGTCTTCCAGGCCCAGGCGTTTTGGTGCCGAGAACAGCTGGATAGTCACGGTTTCGCCCCAGCCTTTACGGATTTCCGCCTGAACCTTGAGCAAGGTGTTCTTCGCTGCGCCGTAGGTCAGTTTGTCGGCCTTGGTCAGCAGAATGTGCATCGGCATGCCGCTGGCCACGGCCCAGTCGAGCATCAGCAGGTCGAAGTCGGTCATTGGATGACGGATGTCCATCATCAGAATCAAACCCTTCAGGCTCTCGCGGCTGCCCAGATAAGCTTCCAGGTGGCGCTGCCAGTGCATCTTCAACGGGATCGGCACTTTGGCGTAGCCGTAACCCGGCAGGTCAACCAAACGGCGTTCATCGTCTAGCTTGAAGAAGTTCAAGAGTTGCGTGCGGCCCGGGGTTTTCGAGGTGCGAGCCAGGCTGGCGTGAGTCAGGGTGTTCAGGGCGCTGGACTTGCCGGCGTTGGAACGCCCGGCGAAGGCCACTTCAAAGCCTTCGTCGTCGGGGCATTGGTCGACTTTGGCGGCGCTGAGCATGAAGGTGGACTGTTGGCACAGACCGAGGATGGGGTTCTTGAGTTGCATGGGATTTCCGATGTGGGCGGTGCCGAGATTGGTCGCAAAGAGCAGCGTCGTTTCCGTTTCAGTGACGCCAGTATATAATGCCGCAGATTTTGTGTGCGCTTTGTCCCAGCGTAGGATGAAGTTCACGAGAGCGATTGACCTTGATTGCGCACTAGAACGCAGCACGCTCTCAACCCTGAAAAGGTCGTTTTATGACGAAATGGCTGCTAGCTACCGGTATCTTGATGCCGCTTTACAGCGCTCAGGCTACACAGGATCCGGAAGCTGTGTACAACCGTGTTTGTGGAGCCTGTCATTCCGGCCAACTCCCAACGGCGCCTCAAAAGGGCGATAAGGAAGCTTGGGCGCCAAGACTGGCGCAAGGTATGGAGACGCTGGTGCAACACGT
Organism: Pseudomonas sp. GW822-FHT02D10; assembly: GCF_058802345.1. NCBI lineage: Bacteria > Pseudomonadati > Pseudomonadota > Gammaproteobacteria > Pseudomonadales > Pseudomonadaceae > Pseudomonas > Pseudomonas sp. GW822-FHT02D10. The sequence continues at coordinate 42,799 of NZ_JBXAOB010000002.1, read as the reverse complement.
GACCCAGGGTTTCAAGGCGATGCCGCCGCGTGGTTTGTGCATGGACTGCAGTGCCGAGGATTACTCAGCAATCATCCAGAGGATGAGCGAGTGATTCCGGTCCATAACTCTTTAACCCTTAGCCGTAGTTGGATTAGCTGATGAACAAATTGATCGTGAGTCTGCTGTTGACCCTGGGGATCTCCGGCATTGCCCATGCTGCAGGTGATGCGACTGCTGGTCAGGCGAAAGCCGCAGTATGTGGCGCCTGTCATGGCCCGGACGGCAACAGCATGGCGCCAAACTTTCCAAAGTTGGCGGGGCAGGGTGAGCGTTACCTGAACAAGCAGCTGCACGACATCAAGTCGGGCAAGCGCACCGTTCTGGAGATGACCGGCCTGTTGACCAACCTGAGTGATCAGGACCTGGCCGACCTCGCTGCCTACTTCGCCAGCCAGAAAGGCAGCGTCGGCGCAGCAGACCCGAAAGTCGTGGCTCGCGGTGAAGAATTGTTCCGCGGCGGCAAACTGGATCAGGGCATGCCCTCATGCACCGGTTGCCATTCGCCTAACGGTGCAGGCAACGCTGCTGCTGCCTTCCCGCACCTGGGTGGCCAACACGCTCAATACGTCGCCAAGCAACTGACCGATTTCCGTGAAGGTAACCGTACCAACGACGGCGACACGAAAATCATGCAAAGCATCGCGGCAAAATTGAGCAACAAGGACATCGAAGCGGTGTCCAGCTACATTCAAGGCCTGCACTAAGGCCGGTTGAGCGGGCGTTGCGCAAGGTGTTGATCTCGCGCAATGTTAACGCTCGATTAATCCTTCGATGCAAGCATAAAAAGGGTGGCTTTGGCCGCCCTTTTTTGTGGCCGCTGCCGTTACACTAGACAACTAATGCCCGCCATGATCTGCCGGAAAACAGGTCGCGCGAGGCGAGCCAATTTGTTCAGGAGTAAAGCATGCGTAATCTGATTCTCAGCGCCGCACTCGTCACTGCCAGCCTGTTCGGCATGACCGCCCAAGCTGCCGAACCGCTTGAAGCCGGTAAACAATATGTCGAGTTGAGCAGCGCCGTTCCGGTGGCTGTGCCTGGCAAGATCGAAGTCGTGGAACTGTTCTGGTATGGCTGCCCGCATTGCTATGCGTTCGAGCCGACCATCAACCCATGGGTTGAAAAACTGCCTGCCGACGTGAACTTTGTACGTATTCCGGCCATGTTCGGCGGTATCTGGGACGTACACGGTCAGCTGTTTATCACCCTGGAAGCGATGGGCGTGGAGCACAAGGTTCACAAAGCCGTGTTCGAAGCGATCCATGGTGGCAAGAAGCTCGCTACCCCGGAAGAAATGGCTGAGTTCCTGGCCGGCGTAGGCGTCGACAAGGACAAGTTCCTGAGCACCTACAACTCGTTCGCCGTCAAAGGCAAAGTTGAAGATGCCAAGAAAAAGGCTCAGGCCTATCAGATCTCTGGTGTACCGACCATGGTCGTCAACGGTAAATACCGCTTCGACCTGGGCACTGCCGGTGGTCCTGAAGGTACCTTGAGCGTGGCCGATCAGCTGATCGCCAAGGAGCGCGCCGCTAAGTAAGCGGCGCACGCCATGCGACGCTGGGGTACTGAACGTCTCGTTGGCCTGCACGACCCGCAGGTCAACGAGCATCATCTGGAATCCTCGGGCTTGCCCGCAGACAGCCGTTTGCGTTTGCTTAGTTTCAACATCCAGGTCGGCATCAGTACCGAGCGTTATCGGCATTACCTGACCCGTAGCTGGCAGCATTTGCTGCCGCATACCGGGCGAGCGGATAACCTGCAAAAAATCGGCAATCTGCTGGGCGACTACGATCTGGTCGCTTTGCAGGAAGCCGATGGCGGCAGCCTGCGGTCAGGCTACATCAATCAAGTCGAACACCTGGCCCAACTCGGCGCCTTCCCCTACTGGTATCAACAACTCAATCGCAACCTCGGTCGCCTCGCTCAGCACAGCAATGGCGTGCTCAGCCGTTTGCGCCCGTGGGCGATTGAAGATCATCCGCTGCCCGGGCCCAAGGGCCGTGGTGCGATTCTTGTGCGGTTCGGTGAGGGGCCGGAGGCGCTGGTGGTGGTGATGATGCACCTCGCGTTGGGGGCACGCGTGCGGACAATGCAACTGGCCTATATTCGCGAGTTGATTGGCGACTACAAACATCAAGTGTTGATGGGTGACATGAACACCCATGCCAGTGATCTGCTGCAAACCTCTCCCCTGCGTGACCTCGGTCTACTCGCGCCACAAGTCGAAGCGACTTTCCCCAGTTGGCGCCCGCAACGCTGTCTGGACCATATTCTGCTCAGCCCTACGCTGACCCTCGAACGGGTCGAAGTGCTGGCACAACCGATTTCCGATCACCTGCCGGTCGCGGTAGAGATTCGTCTGCCGGGTTCGCTCACGGCCGATGCATTGCCCGCGTTGAGTCCTGCCCTTCGCGGAACCCCTGAATGAGCGACGAAGCACAGCGCTGGAAAGAGAAATACCTCAAAGGTATCGAACAGCAGGAAAAGCTCGAGCGCCGCTGGGATGCCCGCCTTGACTTGCTGCGTCGTGGTTTGGTGCGCAGCACGCTAGCGGCTGAGGGCACCGACCGCGCGGTTGACCAGTGCATGAAGGAAATGCGCGAAGTCATCCGCACCAACGATATGGACGCAGGGCTGGCCGCATTGCTGCCGCGCCTGGAAAAAGCCGTGCTCGACTCCGAGCAGCGTCGCGAGACCCGGGTCAATCAAGTCAGCGCTGCGTTGACCGCCCTGGTCAGTCAGCTCCAGGCCTTGCCGTTGCCGCGCGAGATCAGCCGCCCGCTCAAGACGTTTGCCAAGCAACTCGACGGACGGGTCAGCCAGGCACGTGAGATCCCTCTGTTACTCGGTGAGCTCAGTGGTCTGCAAGGTCAGGCGCTGAGCCTGCTGGAAAACCCCGCCGAGCCAAGCCGCCCAGGTTTGCTGCAGCGTTTGTTTGGCGGTCGAGATGCGGATGCTCAGGCCGCAGAAGCCGATGCGTTTCAACACGAAGCGTCTACCCCGAGCCCTGTTGAGCAAGCGCCGGTACCTGCTGTAGAGGCGACACCTTGGCTGGTGCATAAATCACCGACGCCGGCGCCGATCCAGGTTGTTATGCCAACGGTGCAGGAAGTCCCGGTACCGACTGCGCCAGTGTCGCACGCGGTGATTGCGACGCCTGCGCCGGCGGCACCTCAGCCGGAAGAAACCAAGCCATCACCTGAAGTAGTGGCTTTTGTGCCTCCAGTGCTTGCCGCCGAAGCGCCGAGTACCCACGCGCAGGTAGCGGATCAAGATCTGCCTGATGCGGATACGCTGCAAGAGTCGCAGGCTATTTCGGTACCCAACCCGACGACGGCTTCCGACTCCATGGTGATCAATCCCGACGAGTTGACGTCCGTTGTCCCTCCATCGGGCGATGAAGCCTCGCTGTTACTCGGCAGCGTTCCACTCCCATCGGCGATGGCAGAAGCGCCGGCAGCTCTGGAGTCGGAACAACCAGAGCAGGATATTCTGTACGCACTGCCGGATTCGCCGGAACCGTCTTACAGTTCGGTGGCCAAGCACATCGAAGACACGTTGCTGGGTCTGCTGGACGACTTGTCATTGCCCGAGCGTCACCGACCGCAAGCCGAGGCGATGCGAGATCGGCTACAAAATGGGTTGAATTGGTACGAACTGCTGCCGATCCTCGATGACCTTGCAGTTTTGATGCTGGCGATTACCGACAGTGGCCAACATGAGTTCGAGGTTTACCTCAAGCAGCTCAATGAGCGACTGGAATCCTTCCAAAGCAACCTGCAAGCCGCCAGCGAGGGACATGCCGACAACCGCTCTGCGGCGCGGGAGATGGATACGCAGATCCGTGAGCAAGTCGATGGCCTACAGAGCAGCATGCAGGACGCTGCGGATCTGGAAGGCCTCAAGCATGTGCTGGAGAACCACCTTGAAGGTCTGCTCGGCACCATGGATCAGCATCAAAAGCAGCGCGATGAGCGGGAGCAGGAGGTTGCGGCACGCCTGCAAGGCCTGGCCGAGCGGGTTGCGAGCATGGAGCAGGAAGCTCAGGGCTACCGCGAACACCTTGAAGAGCAGCGCCAGAAAGCCCTGATCGATCCGCTGACCGGCTTGCCGAACCGGGCGGCCTGGGGCGAGCGTCTGGAACACGAGATCGCCCAGTGGCAGCAACACGGCAACTCACTGTTGCTGGCAATGCTCGATCTCGACCACTTCAAGCGCATCAACGATAACTACGGCCACCTGGCGGGTGACAAAGTGTTGAAGATCATCGCCAGCGTCCTGCGCAAGCGCCTGCGCGGTACAGACTTCATCGCCCGTTTCGGTGGTGAGGAGTTTGTCTTGCTGGTACCCAACACCCCTTTGGCGGTCGGCGCCAAGTTGGCAGAAACCCTGCGCTCGGCTATCGAAGCCTGCCCGTTTCATTTCAAAGGTGAGCGCGTGACGATCACCGTTTCCATGGGAATGACGGCGTTCAAGGCGGGAGAACACAGTGATTTAGTGCTGAAAAGAGCCGATCAGGCGCTGTACCGGGCAAAAAACGCCGGCCGCAACCGAGTGGAGCTGGGCTGACTACAATTGATCCATTTTGTTTAATGCCAAGCTTTTGCCGGCCCGGAAGAAGGCAGTACGTTACACTGTTGCATTACTGTCATCAGCGTATTGCCTTTGTCATGAAATCTATTCCTCTGCTTTTTTTGCTGCTTGTTCTGGCGGGCTGTGCCAGCGGTCCTCGAATCGACACCAGCCATCCTTCGGTGAATCACGACAACCGCGTGCAGTTTATTGTGGTGCATTACACCACCGCCTCGCAGGAGCGTTCGTTGGCGTTGTTGACCCATGGCGAGGTCAGCAGTCATTACCTGATTGGCGACGACAAGAACGCCACCATTTTCAAACTGGTGGATGAAAGCCGCCGGGCCTGGCATGCCGGGGAAAGCGAGTGGGATGGCCGGACCTGGCTGAACTCAAGCTCGATTGGCATCGAAATCGTCAATCCGGGTTTTCACGATACGCCTGCCGGGCGTGTCTGGTATCCCTACAGCGAGGCGCAGGTTCAGTCTTTGATCTTCCTGATCAAGGACATCAGCAAGCGCAACAACATCAGCCCGCGAAACATCATCGGCCACAGCGACATCGCGCCGCTGCGCAAGCTTGACCCGGGTCCGTTGTTCCCGTGGAAGCGTCTGGCCGACGAAGGGCTGGTGGTCTGGCCCAATGCCGAGGCGGTGGCGCGTCAGCAAGCGTCATTCGAAGCGCAACTGCCGAGCATCACCTGGTTCCAGCAAGAACTGGTGCGTTTGGGCTACACGACGCCGCAGACCGGCGAGTTGGATGTGGCCACCCGGCATGTGCTGGCAGCCTTCCAGATGCACTACCGACCTTCACGGTTTGACGGTACGCCAGACGCGCAAAGTGCCGCGATCCTGCAGGTGCTCAACCAGACAAAATAATGACGCCCGCCCGACGGTCAGGGCTATTCCCTAATCACTAGCTATAACTCATTGGTAATCCTTCGGATATTCAATGATGACGGCCGCTAGCGAAACCCTGCGCAGTTGGTTCTATCGCCCTTGGTCTTTGGCGATACTAGCGGCTGCGCTGAGTGCGGCTTTGCTATTGGCCGGTAGTCTGGGCGTGGCGCTGCGGCAGGTCCAGCAACGCGAAAGCGAACAGATGAATGCTCAGGGCGAACGATTTGTGGAGCGCCTGGAGCAGCTGTTCGGCCAACTGCGTGAAGGCCTTGATGATCTGGAAGCACAGCCGTTGCGCAGTTGCGACACGGAGATGATCGCAACCTTGCAGCAGGTCAGTTTCAATTACCGTTTTGTGTATGAAGCGGCCTATATCGACGCCACGCAAATGTGCTCCAACCGACCGCGGCAGGATGCGCTCTCGGCGATCCGGCCACCTGACATCAAAGGGCCGATCTACAGTTATTGGCTCAACACCTCGACCGAGCCCGACGAAAACCGCGCAGCGTTGATGCTGGGGCGCGGTAACTTTCGTGTAGCGACTTCACGCGGGCATTTGACCGACATGGTTGACCTGACGCCCGACAGCAGCCTGGTGGTGGTCGATCATGGCACGCGGGCGATCCCGGTCCTCGGGGCGCCTCAAGCCTGGCCGCCGGCCGATCCCTGGTCGCCCTTCAGCAGTGAACCGTTGCAGGTCACGAAAACCCGGCTGATCTATCGCATGCCAACCAACAATCCCGAATATCAATTGGTGTTGATCAGTCCTCGAACCGCACTGCACCTGCCCACGCTGTGGTGGTGGCTGGTGCCGGCAAGCCTGGTGCTGGGCGTGAGCATTGGTGGTTTGGTGTTTCTGCTGGCCCGTCAGCGGCAGTCGTTGGGCGGCGAGTTGCAGGGAGCCCTCAAACGTGGCGAGTTACAGGTCCTGTATCAGCCGATCTTCGACCTCAAAAGCCGTCACTGTGTCGGGGCCGAAGCCTTGTTGCGCTGGCGCCGACCGGACGGCACGCTGACCAGCCCTGACCTGTTTATCCCCATGGCGGAAAACACCGGCCAGATTCGTCAGATCACTGACTTCGTGTTGGAGCGATTGCTTGAACAGCTCGGTAAGTTACTGCGCGCCAACCCGCAGTTGTATATCTCGGTCAACCTCGCCGCCTGCGACGTCATGGTGCCGCGAATCGGCCAGGTCATGGCGCGTTTGCTGGCCATGCACCGGGTCGCTGCACGGCAGATCGCGTTTGAAGTGACCGAGCGGGGGCTGATCGATGTGGTGGTCGCGCGGGAGAACCTGCAAGCCTTGCGTGATGCCGGGCATCAAGTGCTGATCGACGACTTTGGCACCGGATATTGCAGCCTGGCCTACCTGCAAACCCTGCCGGTGGACTGCCTGAAAATCGACAAGGCCTTCATTGATGCGCTGGGCCACGACGCCGCCAGCAGCGGCGTGGCGCCGCATATCATTCGTATGGCGCATGCCTTGCAGCTCAAGGTGATCGCCGAAGGTATCGAATATGAGGCCCAGGCCACGTTGCTGAGCAGCGAAGGGGTGAACTACGGCCAGGGTTGGCTATTTGCCCGTGCCTTGACCGCGGCGCAGTTCATTGAGCTGATCACCCGAGGCCGTCGACTGGCGCCACGGCGGCTGGATGACGAGGCCTGAGCGTCCGTTACAGCGGCAGCGCCATATAAAACTGAGTGCCTTGCCCCGGCCGGGAATATACGCCCATGCGGCCACCGTGCAGTTGCACGATCTCCTTGCACAGCGCCAGGCCGAGCCCGGCGCCGCCCTTCTTGCGCCCGACCTGAACGAAGGGTTCGAAAATCCGCCCCTGCTGGCCGTAAGCGATGCCTTCACCATTGTCTTCAACACTGACGATCACCCTTTCGCCATGCCGGCGCGCCTGCAAGCGTATCTGCCCATTGTGGCCGGTATGACGCAGAGCGTTGTCGATCAGGTTATCCAGTACCCGGTCGAGTTGCACCTGATCAGCCTGCAATCGCGGCAGCGGTGCATGCACTTCCACCAGCAACTCGATGCTTTGCTCATGGGCCCGTTCGGCAAAACGCCCCTGTGCTTGCTCCAGGAGGTCATCGATGTTGCACGGCGCCAAGGTGAGTTTTTGCAGACCATTTTGATAACGAGAGAAGTTCAGCAGGTCGTTGATTAACTGCATCAAGCGCTGCATTTCCTCATTCACCGTGTTCAGCAGGTCGGCTTCGCGAGAGTCCTCGGCAAAGTGTGCGCGCTCGCGGAACAGGCCGAAGGCCATGTGCATGCCGGTGACCGGCGTACGCAGCTCATGGGAGGCGCGCAGTACGAACTCACTGCGCACCCGTTCAAAGGCCCGTTGCTCGGTGACATCGTGCAGCACCATGACGGCACCGAGGATATGCTCCTGGGGATGAATGACCGGTGTCAGGCTGTAGGTCAACAGCCGCGACTCGCCATCGACTTCGATGCTCAGGTCTTCAGGTGCACGCTCCAGTGTTCCACCGCGTAGTACCGTTTGTAGTTGTTCATCGAGCTCCGGCCGTTGGAGCGCGGTGCCCAGGCCTTGACCGAGGCGATCTTCATCCCAACCCAACTGGCGCTGTGCTACCGGGTTGAGGTGCTCCAGATGGCCCTGACGATCAATCATCAGCAAACCGTCATCAATGCTGTCGAGCACGGCTTGCAAGCGTTGCTGGCCGGCGAGCAGTTCATCGACGTTGATTGCCTGATGCTCACGCAGGGCTTCGGCCATGATCCCGAAGCGCCGCGTGAGCTGGATCATCTCCGCCGCCGGGGAAATCGGCAGGGTGACATCGAAGTTACCCTGGCCGATGTTATCCGCAGCCTTGGCCAGTGCCTCGATTGGCTCACCGAACCGTCGGGCGATGGCGTGAGCGGTGATGAAGCCAATGGTCAGTACTGCCAATCCGACCAAACCGAGCAAACCGGCAATCAGCAGCGCATGTTCACGGGCATTGCGTTGGGTCTCGTTGATGTTGTCCAGCGCCTGTTTGTGTTCGGCGATCAGGCCGTTGCGCAGCACGTTGAATTTTTCGGTGAGGTCCCGATTGCCGGTGAGCTTGCCGGACGGTTCCTGCGTGCGGCTGAAGGCTTTGAGAAAGGACAGGTAGTCAGTGCGGGCTTGCTCGAAGCCGTGATGGTCGCCATTAAAACTGTTTTCGTGCTCGATGCCTTGATCCAGCAGCTCGAAGTAGTGCCGTTCAGAGGTTTCCAGCGCCTCAAGGTCGGGCTTTTCGCCGAGCATGATGATCAACTGATCGTCCAGGGTCTGGCGCAGCTTGAGTTCCAGGTCCAGGGTGATGAAGTTATCGCGGATCAGCGCTTCCTGGTTACTGGCTATCTGCATCACGCTGACCAGCCCGAGTACCAACCCGAGCAACGCCACGGTGATCAGTGCCGAGATACTCAGAAACAGCCGTGTGCGCAACTTTATCGTCAGCTTCATAAGGAGCTGCTCACAAGTTGTACTGTTTGCGTTTGCGGTACAGCGTCGAGGCGTCGATACCCAGGGTCCTGGCAGCCTGATCGAGGGTGCCGGCGCTGGCCAGTATCGCGCCGATGTGGGCTTTCTCCAGTTCATCCAGGCTTAGCGCCGCACCGACTCTTGGCGCGTTGCTGGTGGTTTGCTCGGCCATGCCCAAGTGGCTGATCTCGACCTGCTCCTGTGGGCAAATGATGCTCGCGCGTTCGACCACGTTGCGCAGTTCGCGGATATTGCCTGGCCAGCGATAGCCGAGCAGCGCCTCGCGTGCTTCGTCGCTGAAGACGCGGGCCGGCCGTGCGTACTCCTTGACGAAGCGCGCCAGGAAGCGGTCGGCCAGGGTCAGGATATCCTCGGCCCTTTCGCGCAGTGGCGGCAGGTGCAAGGTGATGACGTTCAGTCGATAGAGCAGGTCTTCGCGGAAACGACCGTCGCGGACCATGTCTTCGAGATTGAGGTTGGTTGCAGCGAGGATCCGCACGTCAGCGCGACGAGTCACCGGGTCGCCGACCCGTTCGTATTCCTTGTCTTGAATGAAGCGCAGCAGTTTGGGCTGCAAGGTCAGCGGGAAATCGCCGATCTCATCGAGGAACAGCGTTCCGCCATCGGCCTGGTTGACCCGGCCGAGCGTGCTTTCGCTGGCACCGGTGAAGGCGCCGCGGCTGTGGCCAAAGAGTTCGCTTTCCATCAGTTCGGTCGTCAATGACGGGCAATTAATGGTGACACAGGGTTTTTTCGCGCGTTTGCTCCAGCCGTGAATGGCCCGGGCCAGTTCGCCTTTACCGGTACCGGACTCGCCGAGAATGAGGATGTTGGCATCGGTGCTGGCGACCTGGCGGGCGGTTTCCAGTACGACTTTCATCGCCGGGCTGTGGGAATCCAGGCCATCGTTGGGCTTGCGGACTTCACCTTCGAGGGCTTCAAGGCGTGCCGAGAGCTGGCGGACTTCCAGTTGTTTGGCAGTGGCCAGGCGCAATTGGTCGGGGCTGCAAGGTTTGACCAGATAGTCGGCGGCGCCGGCCTGGATTGCATCGACGGCGGTGTCCACGGCCGAGTGCGCGGTGACGATGACCACGCGCATCCAGGGCGCCTGCACGCGCATCTGTGCCAGGACGTCGAGCCCGTTGTCTTCGCCCAGGCGCAGGTCGAGGAAGCACAGGTCGAAGACCTGTCGTTGCAATAAGACGTCGGCCTGGGCTGCGCTGTTGGCGGTGGCGACGGTATAGCCTTCGTCTTCCAGGCAGTAGCGGAAGGTGCGCAGGATGGCGGATTCATCATCTACCAGCAGAATGCGGCCTTGATGCTCGTTGGCTGATTCCATTTTTCCTACACTCCTTAAATGAATGCTCTTAATTTAGTCTCGGAAAAATCGGGCAAGTTGCATGGTTGATTCTGGGCGCTTCTCGTCATATCGGGGTGGTTGTCTGTTAGAAATTCTAATAACTGTATGATTTTAATCATTTTTATTTTTATAGCGGTGGCCCTGGCGTTTTCCCGTCTCTTTTTCTGACATCCGTGACCCTTCATACATTCCAAAAATTTTCGATTTCCTGAAAATCGATCGTGCATTACGCATGATCCAGCTCGAGCCATCGTGCAGGATGCGTCCGCATGTATTTCTTTTTATTAAATAACTATTTGATTTTATTGAATTTTTATCTCGTGAAGAAGCTGGCATGCAGGCTGCAATGGTCTGGTTAAGCCGGGGGCAGTTCAAGAAGGAGCCCCCCTAACCAATAGCCACCAGTGTGGGAGGAGTTTCAGGATGAATCGCCAACGTGCCGCCCAATTGCGTATCTCGCCACTGTCTATCCAGCAAGGATTGTTTGCCGTTTTTGCTTTGTTGATCACCTTGATCGGCGGCCAGCAGTTCTTGCGCTGGGAACAAAGCCAGCAGCCAGAGGCAGCGATTGCACCGGCTCATCACTTGACCCAAACCCATTTCAGCGCAGTCAGCAACCGGTCTGCTGATGCGACCCCAATGAGAATGATGAGTGTGGACCAGGCAAAACCTGAGTCCGGAATGCTGAATCAGGAGCGTTGGGTGTTCTAGGTAACAGGCTTGGCGCGATGTTCATGTGCCGGGAATAACTGCACCTCTAAATAGAAGCGTAAGGAGAATCACCATGTTGAGCTGGGCAATCACCTTCTTGATCATTGCCATTGTCGCTGCCGTACTGGGCTTCGGTGGTATCGCGGGCACCGCCACAGGTATCGCCAAGATTCTCTTTGTCGTGTTCCTGGTAATGTTTGTTGCTTCGTTCTTCTTTGGTCGCCGCGGTCGAGGCTAACGTCAGAATCGGAGTGACCTACGGGTACAGGGAGTGCCTGCGCAAGGGCCGGGTCAGGACAAGCAGCGCCGCCGATTTGACCGTCTCTTATGACGTGACAAATCGGCGGCGCGCTTATGTGTGCAAAGCATCGCCCTAGAGCGGCCAATTGATTTTTATCGCTGTGCCTGCCGGCAAAAAAAATATCGACAGCCGTCACACAGCATTTCGCGGCGTATCCGGGCGACCGTATATCGAGAAATTTGGCGTTAATTCCCGCTCACTTTTCACTATGGCTCGTAGGATTTTTCTCTGTTTTTGTCCCTGTTCCGCTGCTCAAAAAACCTCCAATCTCCTCTGCGATGGCCGGTTCACGGCACTTATGCCTGCCGAAATGTCGTATTCGAACCGCTTGTGATGGTCATTTTGTTTGAAAATCTCATGCCGATTCGGCATAGGGTAGGCGTTTACGGCATTAGACGTCGCTCCCGTGCATCGGAATAGTTGCGCCTTTTTTATCTGCCAGAGAGCCGTAATTACGCGCTCCGGGCGACCTTATCCGGGGGCAGATGCACAGACTTTTTCGCAATAGAGCGTTCCAGTTTGTGCATCTTCCCGAGTCCATTTATAAGAAAAGGGTAATGATATGAAGAAGGCAAAGCTTAGCCTCGCCTGGCAGATCCTCATCGGTCTGGTGCTGGGGATTGCAATTGGGGCGCTGCTCAACCATTTCAGTGCCGAAAAGGCTTGGTGGATCAGCAACGTTCTGCAACCGGCAGGCGATATCTTTATCCGTCTGATCAAGATGATCGTGATCCCGATCGTGATCTCCTCGCTGGTCGTCGGCATTGCCGGTGTGGGGGATGCAAAGAAGCTCGGGCGCATTGGTCTGAAGACCATCGTTTACTTCGAAATCGTCACCACCATCGCCATTGTGGTAGGTCTGGTGCTGGCCAACGTGTTCCACCCGGGTTCCGGCATCGACATGAGCACCCTGGGTACTGTGGATATCTCCAAGTACCAGGCGACCGCAGCCGAGGTTCAGCATGAACACGCGTTCATCGAAACCATCCTCAACCTGATTCCATCGAACATCTTTGCCGCCATGGCGCGTGGCGAGATGCTGCCGATCATCTTCTTCTCGGTGTTGTTCGGTCTTGGTCTGTCGAGCCTGCAATCGGACCTGCGCGAGCCGCTGGTGAAGATGTTCCAGGGCGTCTCGGAAAGCATGTTCAAGGTCACTCACATGATCATGAACTACGCCCCGATCGGCGTATTCGCACTGATCGCAGTGACCGTTGCCAACTTCGGTTTCGCGTCCCTGCTGCCGCTGGCCAAACTGGTGATCCTGGTTTACGTCGCCGTCGCCTTCTTCGCCTTTGTGGTGTTGGGCCTGATCGCTCGCCTGTTCGGTTTCTCGGTGATCAAGCTGATGCGCATCTTCAAGGATGAGCTGGTGCTGGCCTACTCCACCGCGAGCTCCGAAACCGTGTTGCCGCGCGTGATCGAGAAGATGGAAGCCTACGGTGCACCGAAAGCCATTTGCAGCTTCGTGGTGCCGACCGGTTACTCGTTCAACCTCGATGGTTCGACCCTGTACCAGAGTATCGCGGCGATCTTCATTGCCCAGCTGTACGGTATCGATCTGTCGATCAGCCAGCAGTTGCTGCTGGTACTGACCCTGATGGTCACCTCCAAAGGTATCGCCGGCGTGCCGGGCGTGTCCTTCGTGGTCCTGTTGGCAACGTTGGGCAGCGTGGGCATTCCATTGGAAGGCCTGGCGTTCATCGCGGGTGTCGACCGCATCATGGACATGGCCCGTACTGCACTGAACGTGATCGGCAACGCCCTCGCCGTACTGGTCGTCTCCCGTTGGGAAGGCATGTACGACGACGCCAAGGGTCAGCGCTACTGGAACTCCCTGCCGCACTGGCGCAGCAAAGAGAAGCTGCCGGCTGGCGAAATCTCCAGCAACTGATAGCTAAACCCTGTGGGAGCGGGCTTTTGTGGGAGCGAGCTTGCTCCGGGCGGCGATCCGACGATGACTGAGTAACAGCCAACATTGATGTCGACTGATACACCGCTATCGCGAGCAAGCTCGCTCCCACAGTGAACTGCGCCAGTCCTCACACACAAACCCCGGAGAAATCCGGGGTTTGTCGTTTCTCCCCACCCCGCTATCATTCGCGCATCTTCTGGGGGGATTTGACTGATGCTCAATGGCCTGTGGCTTGGCTTTTTCATCGTGGCGGCCGTTTCGGCACTGGCGCAATGGCTGATCGGCGGCAACGCCGGGATCTTCGCGACGATGGTGGAAAGCATCTTCGCCATGGCCAAGCTGTCGGTCGACGTGATGATGTTGCTGTTCGGCACCCTGACCCTGTGGCTGGGCTTTCTGCGAATCGCCGAAAAGGCCGGGATCGTCGACTGGCTGGCCAAGGCGCTCGGCCCGCTGTTCCTGCGCCTGATGCCGGAAGTGCCGCCAGGCCATCCAGCCATCGGCCTGATCACCCTCAACTTTGCTGCCAACACGCTGGGTCTCGACAATGCCGCTACGCCGATTGGCCTCAAGGCTATGCGTGCGTTGCAGGAGCTCAACCCCAGCACAACGGTCGCGAGCAATGCACAAATCCTGTTCCTGGTGCTTAACGCGTCATCTCTGACCCTGCTGCCCGTGACTATCTTCATGTACCGCGCCCAGCAAGGTGCTGCCGACCCGACGCTGGTGTTCCTGCCGATTTTGCTGGCGACCAGTTGTTCAACCATAGTCGGCCTGCTGTCGGTGTCGTTCATGCAGCGTCTGCGGCTGTGGGACCCGGTGGTTCTGGCCTATCTGATTCCGGGTGCGCTGGTACTGGGTGGATTCATGGCCCTGTTGACGGCGCTCTCAGCCACTGCGCTGGCGAGCCTGTCATCGATCCTCGGCAACCTGACGATGTTCGGGATGATCATGCTGTTTCTGGTGATTGGCGCGCTGCGCAAGGTCAAGGTCTACGAAGCCTTCGTCGAAGGCGCCAAAGAAGGCTTCGACGTTGCCAAGAACCTGCTGCCGTATCTGGTGGCGATGCTCTGTGCGGTGGGTGTGCTGCGGGCGTCCGGGGCGCTGGACTTTGGTCTGGACGGGATTCGTCATCTGGTGCAGTGGGCCGGATGGGACACGCGTTTCGTCGACGCCCTCCCGACCGCGATGGTCAAACCCTTCTCCGGCAGCGCTGCACGGGCAATGCTGATTGAAACCATGAAGACTCAAGGTGTCGACAGCTTCCCGGCGCTGGTGGCGGCGACTATTCAGGGCAGTACCGAAACCACCTTCTATGTGCTGGCGGTGTACTTCGGAGCGGTGAGTATTCAGCGTGCCCGACATGCCGTGGGTTGCGCGCTGTTGGCGGAACTCGCCGGGGTGCTGGGGGCGATCGGGGTTTGCTACTGGTTCTTTGGTTAACCCGGAAAAACCTGTGGGTTTCAGGGTTTCAGGGTCGCGTTCTTCTGCCCCTGCTCTACCGTCCACGCAATCACCTGCGCCGTGAGCGTGTCACTGGCCTGACCGAACCCGGCCACCACCGCGGGCACCTTCACATCGCTTAATGGCTGGCGTACTTCAAAACGTCGGCTGGCGAGGATCCGCTGGTCATTGCCACGCACCAGCAGCGCATCCAGGCTAATGACTACTTGCGCGGTGTTGCCCTGATATTCCGTCTGGAATGCCTGCAAATTTCCCCCCAGCTCCAGGTCCGTTTGCAAGTTGCTGTCGTCGGTGCTCAGCAGCTGCACGCGGCCGTCCTGTGCAAAGCCGGCGAGTAGCCGATTGCGCAGCAGGATCGGCGTCGGGTCGCTCCAGCGCGAAGCCTTGTAGCTGCTGATCAGATCGCCTTGAGGGATCACGGCAATTTTGGCGCTATTGAGCACGTCACTCGCCTGGGGTTTGGCCAGACGCAGCGACCAAGGCACAGGATTGGCACGCGTCGACGACGCAGCACTCGGCACGGACGGCAGGCGATAAACATCCAGCGGGTCAGCCTTGGGTAATATCGAGCAGGCACCGGTCAGCGCGAAACTCGCCAACAGCGAGCAATGGGCGAAGGCGCGGTAGACAGGCTTCATGGTGTGAACTCCTTATCCTTGTCGCCACCCAGCAAGTAACCGCTGGGGTTGGAATCCAGGCGACGCGAGATGGCGCGTAACGAACTCAGGGTGTCGCGCAACTCACGTATGGCCGGGGCCAGGCCGTTGAGCCCCTGCATGCCGTTATTCAGCGCATCCTGATTGTCTGTCAGCAAGCTGTTGATGGTCGCGCTGCTCTGCTCCAGCGACTTCATGGCTTGCTCGGCACTGCCGAACATCTGTTTGCCTTGATCGTTGAGCATACCGTTGGCGTTACGCATCAACGCAGAAGTCTGCTCCAGGGTCGCGCTCGCCTGTTTGCCAACCGACGCCAGCTGTTGCATTGCCTGGCGCAGATCCCCGCGCTGTTCGGCAACGCTTGCGGTGGTTTGCTGCAGATTCTCAAGGGTGCCGCTCAACCGATCGACGTTTTCCGGCGACAACATCTGGTTGGCGTTATGCAGCAACAGGTTGACGCTGCTCATCAGGTCATCGCTGTTGTTCAGCAACCGCGAGATGGGGGATGGCGAGGCGACGATCTCCGGCAGATTGCCGTTCTTGCCTTCCAGCTCCGGACTTTGCGGGGTGCCGCCGCTGAGCTGAATGATCGAGGTGCCGGTGATACCGGTCAGCGCCAGTTTCGCCTGGGTGTCTTCCTTGATCGGCGTATCGCCGCTCAGACGAATCTGCGCCAGTACCCGGCGTGGGTCTTTGGGGTCAAGGCGCAACGTCACCACATCGCCGACCTTGATCCCGCTGTACTGCACCGCACTGCCTTTGGACAGGCCACTGACCGCCTCGTTGAAAACCACCTCGTAGTCCTTGAAGGCGGTGTCGACGCTGGACTTGGCAAGCCACAGACCGAACAGCAACGCACCGGCCACCACCAATACGGTGAACAGACCGATCAATACATGATGGGCTCGGGTTTCCATGTCATACCTCGTTGAGCTGTGATGCGGCTGAAAGCGCCGCGCGGCCGCGTGGGCCATGGAAGTATTGGTGAATCCACGCGTCGTCGGTTTCCGACACGGTGTCGATGGCGTCGGCCACCAGCACTTTTTTCTGCGCCAGCACCGCCACCCGGTCGGTGATGGTGTACAGCGTGTCGAGGTCGTGGGTGACCAGGAAGACGCTCAACCCCAACGCATCGCGCAGGGTCAGGATCAACTGATCGAACGCCGCAGCGCCGATCGGATCAAGGCCGGCGGTCGGTTCATCGAGGAACAGGATGTCCGGGTCCAGCGCCAGGGCGCGAGCCAGCGCCGCACGTTTGATCATGCCACCGGACAGCGAAGCCGGGTACTTGTCGGCAGCCGACAGCGGCAGACCGGCCAGGGCCAGTTTCACCGCCGCCAGATGCTCGGCGTCCGCACGGCTCAGGCCGGCGTGTTCAATCAATGGCAGGGCGACGTTTTCGGTCACGGTCAGCGAAGAGAACAGCGCGCCCTTCTGAAATAGGACGCCGAAGCGTCGCTCCACCATCGAGCGTTCATGCTCCGACAGGCTCGGCAGGTTTTTGCCGAACACCTTCACCACGCCTTCGTTGGGCCGGCGCAGGCCGACAATGCTGCGCAGCAACACCGACTTGCCGCTACCGGAACCGCCGACCACAGCGAGAATCTCGCCCTTGTACAAATCCAGGTCGAGGTTTTCATGCACGCTCTGGGGGCCGAAGCGATTGCACAGCCCACGGACTTCGATCACTGCCTCGCAAGGCTCACGGAGTAAACGACTCACCAGCCCATCTCCATAAAGAACAACGCGGCCACCGCGTCGAGCACAATCACCACGAAAATCGATTGCACCACGCTGGAGGTGGTGTGGGCACCGACGGATTCCGCACTGCCGCTGACCTTGAAGCCTTCCAGGCAACCGATGGAGGCGATCAGGAACGCGAAGATCGGTGCTTTGACCATGCCGACCAGAAAATGTTGAACGCCGATGTCCGATTGCAGCAAGGACAGGAACATCGCCGGTGAGATGCCCAGTGATATCGCACAGACCACCCCGCCACCGATAATCCCGGAGAGCATCGCCAGAAACGTCAGCATCGGCAGCGTCACCAGCAATGCCAACACCCGTGGCACTACCAGCAGCTCGATTGGATCGAGGCCCAGGGTGCGGATCGCGTCGATTTCTTCGTTGGCTTTCATCGAGCCGATTTGCGCGGTGAAGGCACTGGCGGTGCGCCCGGCCATCAGGATCGCGGTCAGCAGCACACCAAATTCACGCAGGAAGGAGAACGCCACCAGGTCCACGGTAAAAATGCTCGCACCAAAACTGGCGAGCACCGTGGCGCCGAGGAAGGCCACCACCGCGCCCACCATGAAGGTCAGCAAGGCGACGATGGGTGCGGCATCGAGGCCGGTTTGTTCGATGTGCGCGATCATCGGGGTGATCCGCCAGCGCTTGGGGCGAAGCAGACTGCGAGTGATGGTTTCCAGAATCAGGCCGACAAAGCCCAGCAGTTGCAGGGTGTCCTGCCAGACTGCATCAACCGCCCGCCCGATGCGCGTCAGCAGTTGGATGCCGACGCTGATTTCGGGTTCTTTGACGGGGATGCAGAAGTCGGTCAGCGAGCAATAGACGGTTTGCAGCAGTGCGCGGTCGGCTGCGGACAGGCTGCAATCGGGGTGTTCGGCGGACTTGCCGAGGCGCTCGGCACCGAGCAGTTCGACCAGCAGCGAGGCGCCGGCGGTGTCAAGTGCGCCGAGACCGTTGAGGTTGATGGGCGTGCGGTCGTCGTACTGGCCTTTGAGGGAATCGCTCAGGCGCTTGAGGTCGGCGTAATGGACGAGCGTCCAGTCACCCGTGACCCGCAATTGCGCAGGGGTGTTCGAAGTATCGAGTTGGGCACTGCCGGCAATCGTGCTGCTCATAATCTCCGTGCTTGTTCTACTGATACGCAGTGCTACGTAATAGCACGATCCCGGTTACTTTGCCTCGCTCGGCGTATTGCCGTTTTGACCTGAGTCGGTCACGTCGAAGCGCAGGACGCCAATCACCTGACCGTCTTCGGTCAGTACCCGCACCTGCCAGTCGCCCACCGAGTCACCGGGGAAGTTCTGTTTATGGCTCCAGGCTCGGTAGCCTTCCTTGCGCCCGCCGTGGATATCCAGGGCAATGCGGTCGACCTCTTTGCCGTTGAATTGCCAGACGTGATAAATCCGCTCGTCCAGCCCGCGCGGCGCGTTGATCGCGGTGTAAGCGTAGAGGCCGTCCTTGCGCAATTGCGCGACACTGACTTCATCGAGGCTGTCGCCGGGCGTACGGTCCTGCAGTTGCGTGCTGATCGCCACTTGCGTCATCCACAGGGTGGCCGGCGGCACCCAGGAGCGCAGCAGCCAGCCGGCGCTGCCGATGACCAGGGTGATACTGAGCGCGCTCAGACCGCCGCGGATCGTGCGAATCGGAAAGATCGACGCCAGGCTCGGAAAGGACAGCAGCATGGCGGTGCCCAGTGCCAGTTTGAAGCTCTGCGCGGTGGTCAGGTTCAGGATGATCGGCAATGCGGTCAGCAGTGCGGCGAACAGGGTCAGGGTGTGCATCGCCAGGAACAGCCAGCGGCGCGGTGCCAGCCATTTGTAATACAGCGGGTCGGTGATCGAAACCAGCGCTGCTGCTCCGAGCAGCCCGGTGAACACCAGTTGCCCGCTGTTCCAGGTGGTGGTGACGAAAAAGAATGGCAGGACGAAAAACAGACTTTCCTGATGGATCATCTGCGTCGCATAGCGCAGCAGCGGCTGGGGGATTTCGCGTTTGAAGACCTTGGCGAATAGCGCTGTCAGGCTGTTTTCCAGCATCAGCCAGACCCAGCTGACCAGCATGACGAGCGCAATCCAGGTCGCGAGGCTTTGTTGGCGGTCGACCAGAATGAAGCTGCCGACCCCTGATATGAAGCCACCGAGCGCAATGACCCCAGGATAGCGCTTCATCAGTTCGAGGATGCGCTGTACGTAAAGGGTCAGGATAGGCATTCGGCAGTTCGCAATGGTCGGAGGGAAAAACCCCGACAGGATAACGCTGGCACAGTGATGTTGCGAGAAAGCTTGGCCCCCTATTTGTGACGTGAGCGCCAACCCAGAATACCAAGCGCTATCAACCCCAACACCCCACCCAGTAACCACAGCACCTCGTCATAGCTGAGCAGTGGCTTCTCGATTCGAATGTAACCCTGCTGTTCGAGCAGTTTGTGCAGGGCTTGGTTGGCCTGGTCCAGAGTCACTGTTTGCAGGTGTTTGGCCGGGTCGTCGAAATGTCCGTCCTCGTAGTCGCTCACCGCGCTCCAGTAGTAGTCGGCCAGCCCGCTGTTGCCTTGCACGGCCCAGGCCTGTCGGGCGATGGCGGCCTGTTTCAAGCGTTCGAATCCCGCGGGGTCGAGGCCATTCTTCAGAAGATCGGCTTTAAGCTCATCGAGTACCTGCTGCGCTTGTGGCAGATCATCGCGTTCCAGATCGGCGTTCAGGCTGAGGAAACCGACGCCGCCGAACACCTCGCGTTCCGCCCAAGGTCCGTAGGACAACCCGTGTGCCAGGCGCAGCTGATGGTATAGCGCCCAGTCGAAGTAGTCCTTGAGCAGGTCGAACGTCTCGTCGTACTGATCGTCGAGCGCCGGTTCCGGGAATAACCAGTGCAGTTTGGCGCCACCACCCACCCAGCCGTGGATCAGATTGCGCTCGGCTAGCGCCGGGTGCTGGATATCCGGTAGCGGCAAATGCTCGGTGGGATCAATCGGTTTCAGCTCACCATAGGTGCGCTCCAGATAGGCCGGCAGCAGGCGATCGAGCTCACCGACAATAATCAGCGTCATGTTGTTCGGTGCGTACCATTCCTTGCGGACCTTCTCCAGTTGTTCGCGGGTCAGGTGCTCTACCTGAGCGCGCTCCGGGCACTTCAGGCCCAGTTCCACCGCCAGCTGATTGCTCGCGGTGTGGCCCAGATCCTGGCGATCGAGCCAGCGCTGCAAATGGGAATAATGGCCGCCGTCTTCGCGTTCGACCACCCGCTTGGCCGCGCTGATGGCGTTGTCGTCGATTCGGGTTTGGGTCAGTAGCGCCAGCAACAAATCGAGGACTTTGCGTTGATTCTTTGCCGGGGCTTCGATGACGAACGTGGTGTCGGCGTTACTGGTGTAGGCGTTCCATTCACCGCCCAGTGCCTGCATGCGCTCCTCAAGCCCACCTTCGCCGCTGGCGTCGATGCCGCTGAACAGCAAATGCTCAAGCAGGTGTGGCAGCTCTTTGTCGGCGCAGGCGAAGTCGTCGAGGCCAACGCCCACCACCAGTCGAATCGCCACATGCCCGCGTTCGCTGCCGGGCTTGAGCAGCAATTGCAGACCATTGGGCAGCGCATAACCTTCGACCTGAAAGCGATCCAGGGCAAATGAGCAGGTGGAGCCCAACAGCAGACACGCGAACAACAGACAACGCATAACAACCTTCCAGGCGGGTAAATGCGGGCACAAAGGTTTGCCTTCAACCTTTCAACTGACTTCCTTCGACGCTAGACGTTCAAGGTGAATGAGTAATGTCAGCCGTTTCGTCGGAGGTTAATGCACCGGTTTCGGCGGTTTCCAGGACCACATAGGCGCTGCCACAGAACAGCGAGTTCAAGCGTCTCATGTCGGCGATCAGCTCCAGATGCAGCGAGCTGGTTTCGATACTTTGGACGATCTTACGTTGCAAGCGGCTGACATGGGCGTGGGCCAGGCGTCTTTCCTGTGCACGGAAGCGACGTTTCTCACGCAGCAGTTGTCGGGCGCTTTCCTTGTCGGCACTCAGGAACACCGACAGCCCCAGACGCAGGTTGGCGATCAACTGATGGTGCAACCCGGCCAGTTCTTCCAGACCAACCTCGGAAAACGAGCGGTGTTGCGAGGTCTTCTGCTGCTGCACCTTGCGCAACATGCGTTCGATCAGGTCAGAGGCGAGTTTCAGATTGATTGCCAGTTCGATGATCTCCGCCCAGCGCCGGCTGTCCTGTTCGCTGAGGTCTTCGCGGGGCATCTGCGCCAGATAGAGCTTGATCGCGCCGCACAGCGCTTCTACATCATCGCTCAAGCGGCGCATTTCCTGAGTGACGGCGGTTTGCTTGCCCCGCAATACATCGAGCATGGCTTCGAGCATGTTGTCGATCAGGTCGCCCATGCGCAGGGTTTCCCGGGCGGCGTTGGCCAAGGCCAGGCTTGGCGTGGCAAGGGCCGTCGGGTCCAGATGACGTGGTTTGGCTTGACCATTGATTTCCGGGTGCTCCGGCAACAGCCAGGCACAGATCCTGGCCATCGGGCCGACGCTGGGCAACAGCACCAGGCACCGCACCGTGTTGTAGAGCAGATGAAAGCCGATCACCAGGCCTTGCGGGCGGTAATTGAGTTTGTCCATCCAGTGCACCAGTGGGCCGAGCACTGGAATGATCAGCAGCAGGCCGATCAGTTTGTACAGCAGGCTGCCCAACGCCACCTGACGTCCGGCGGCGTTCTGCATGCTGGTGCCGAGAAACGCCAGCACGCCGCTGCCAATATTGGCGCCGATCACCAGGCCGATGGCCACTGGCAGGCTGATCACTCCGGCACCGGCAAGGGTTGCGGTGAGCAGGACGGCGGCCAGGCTGGAGTAGGAAATCATCGCGAACAGCGCACCGACGAGGGCATCGAGCAAGATGTCGCCCGTCAGCGAGGCAAACAGCACTTTGACGCCGTGAGCGTGGGTGATCGGATCAGCCGCTTCGACGATCAGTTGCAGCGCGAGAATAATCAGCCCCAGGCCGATGCCGACCCGGCCGAGCTGGCCCGCACGCGTCTGTTTGCGTGAGAGAAAGAAAATCACCCCGAGGAAAATCAGCAGCGGCGACAGCCATGACAAATCGAGGGTCAGGACCCGCGCCATCAGTGCGGTACCGACGTCGGCACCGAGCATGGTCGCCAGGGCGGGCGTCAGCGCCATCAAACCCTGGCCGACAAACGAGGTCACCAGCATCGCCGTGGCGTTGCTGCTCTGGACCATGGCGGTGACGAGAATCCCGGCGATAAAGGCCAGCCAGCGTTTGGACATGTTCTGGCCAATGACATGGCGCAGGTTCGAACCGTAGACCCGCAGGATGCCGGTTCGGACGATGTGCGTGCCCCAAATCAGCAAGGCTACCGCAGACAGTAAATTAAGCAGGGTCAGCATACTCGGCCCCCTGAATGAATAGCGCCCCAATGGAGCAAGTTGACGGTGCCGCAACGTTCTACGTTCTGTACTTAAGCTGTAGTTGGCTAACGGTCCGGGCGCCAGCATCGCATAGCTAAAGAGTCGATTGAAACAAAACTGTCATGGAGACGGCTTCATGCAGACGTGAAAAAGGGGCTCGTAAGCCCCTTCTTCTACTGCTCTTCAGCACATTCGGGTTATTGACCCGGGATGTCCTTGCGCAGTTTTACTGGCTCCTGTTGTTTCTTCTTTTTCGCGATCGCGGTACGCATCTTGATGTTGATCGCTTCCACGGCCAGCGAGAATGCCATGGAGAAGTAGACGTAGCCTTTGGGTACATGCACACCGAAGGCTTCGGCGATCAGCACGGTACCGACCACCAGCAGGAACGACAGCGCGAGCATTTTCAGCGACGGGTGCTTGTCGATGAATTCGCTGATCTTGCCCGAGGCCATCATCATCACCAGTACGGCAACGATGATCGCGGCCACCATGACCGGGACATGGGACACCATGCCGACCGCAGTGATCACCGAGTCCAGAGAGAACACGATGTCGATGATCGCGATCTGGATGATGGTGTACAGGAAGTTGCCGCCCTTGCCGCTTGGCCCATCGTCAGTTTCGTCTTCACCTTCCAGTGCGTGGAACATCTCCTGGGAGCTTTTCCACAGCAGGAACAGACCGCCGAAGAACAGGATCAGGTCTCGCCCGGAAATACCCTGACCGAAGAGCACGAACAAGTCGGCGGTCAGACGCATGACCCAGGTGATCGACAGCAACAGGAGGATCCGCGTGACCATGGCCAGCGCCAGGCCGACGATCCGGGTACGTGCCTGCATGTGCTTGGGCATGCGGCTGACCAGGATCGAGATCATGATGATGTTGTCGATGCCCAGAACGATTTCCAGGGCAGTCAGCGTAAAGAAGGCAACCCAGATTTCCGGGTTGGTCAGCCATTCCATGTGTATTCCTTTGAGCGAGTGTTAAACCACGACGCCAGCATTTAGCTGGCGGCGCGGTGAGTTGATGCTGTTACAGCGTGCTGAACAGCGGAAAAATCCCCATCAGCAATGCGGCGACCAGTATGCACATGCAGACCAGCACTGCCCATTTCAAGGTGAAGCGTTGGTGGTCACCGAATTCGATCCCGGCCAGTGCCACCAGCAAGTATGTAGACGGTACCAGCGGGCTCAGCAAGTGCACGGGTTGACCAACGATCGAGGCGCGAGCCATTTCCACAGCAGTGATGCCGTAGTGGCTGGCTGCTTCGGCCAGAACCGGCAACACGCCGTAATAAAATGCGTCGTTGGACATGAAGAAAGTGAACGGCATGCTCGCCAGTGCGGTGATCACGGCCAGGTACGGGCCCAGGAAGTCCGGGATCACGGCGAGCAGGCTTTTCGACATGGCATCGACCATACCGGTGCCGGTCAGGATGCCGGTGAAGATACCGGCGGCGAAAATCAGCCCGACCACCGACAACACACTCCCGGCGTGGGCTGCAACGCGGTCTTTCTGCTGTTGCAGGCATGGGTAGTTGACGATCATCGCGATACTGAACGCAACCATGAACAGCACAGGCAGTGGCAGCAGGCCGGCGATCAGTGCACACATCAGGGCCAGGGTCAGGGCGCCGTTGAACCAGATCAGCTTCGGACGACGAGCATCCGGGAACTGCGAAACACTGATTTCGCTGTGGTCGATCTCGTCGCCCACCAGGTGCAATTCACCCAGACGCGCACGCTCACGTTTACCGTACAGGTAGGCAATTGCCAGGATCGCTACCACGCCGGCAAGCATGGCCGGGATCATCGGCACGAAGATGTCCGACGGGTCGACATGCAGCGCACTGGCGGCACGCGCGGTCGGGCCGCCCCACGGGGTCATGTTCATCACGCCACCGGCGAGGATGATCAGGCCGGCCATGATCCGCGGGCTCATGCCGATGCGGCTGTACAGCGGCAGCATGGCAGCCACGCAGATCATGTACGTCGTGGCGCCGTCACCGTCCATGGACACCACCAATGCCAGCACGGCGGTGCCGACGGAAACCTTCAGCGGGTCGCCTTTGACCAGTTTGAGGATCTTGCGCACGGCCGGGTCAAACAGGCCGGAGTCGATCATCAAGGCAAAATAGAGGATGGCGAACATCAGCATCACCCCGGTCGGGGCCAGCTTGGTGATGCCTTCGAGCATCATCGGGCCGATCTTCGGGGCAAAACCACCGAACAGGGCGAACAGGATCGGAACGATGATCAGGGCGATCAGCGCCGAAAGGCGCTTGGTCATGATCAGGTACATGAACGTGATGACCATGGCAAAGCCAAGGAAAGTCAGCATGGGAATACTCCAGGCGTAGCGCGGCTAGGGAATGGCGAACCGGGTGGGGTCAGCGCAGAACGGGAAGCACGAGGCGTACGGGGGGAGTCGGGGCAAACAGGCGGGCACGAGCGGACATCAGAATCACCATTGTTGTTGTTAATTGGGCCGAGCGAACGTTGCGACATTCGTTTGGCCAACCGGTCTGTTGCCGGCAGTGCGGGCGATCCTAATCGGCAAACCTTTCAGCCAGCTTTCGCTGAGCAAACACCGGACGAGATGTTCCTGGTGGGCGGACGGGGCAAGGAGCTGCCGAAGGCTGCGATCTTTTGACTTAAGGCAGCTCCAACCCACCGGCCGCCTTATGCAGCGCTCGCAGGTGCGTGCCCAATTGTTTGATGTTGGCTTCATTAGCCGCGATCTCGGCCGCTCGACCTGGTTCAAGCAGCGCCCTGACCTCTTTGTCCAGATCGCCGGTCAACACCTGCAATTTCTTCTGTCGCGTGCTGCTTTCCGACTCCAGACGTTTCCATTCATTGGGCTGCGGCAGGCCGTAACCGCCCTTTTCGAGCAGCTCTGCCGGACGACTGAGGAAACCGCTGTTGGCGAGAATCTGTTTCAAGGTCTGATTGGCTTGATCCATACCGCCGTTTTTCAACTCGCGGGCATCCAGATAACGTTGCTTCACTTCATTTTGGGCCAGCAGCAATTGCTGGCGGAAACTGGCTTGCTCCAGCAACAGCAATGCTGCGCTGGTGCGCAGGTCGGCCTGCTCAAACCACGGGCGACGTTCTGCGGCACTCAGGGCTAACCAGTCTTCAACCTTGTCCTGTTTGATCGGCAGGTGCTTTTTCAGCACCTCGAACATCGCTTGATAGCGATCGCGGAACGAGTCGAAGCGATAGCCCAGACGCAAGGCCTCGCGCGGATTGTCGAGTACGCTGGTGTCCGCCAGTCCGCGGGCCTTGAGTATTTCCAGCAAACCGTTGGGCATGATGCTGTCCAGGCCGATCAGCTGTGGTTTGTTACTGCCACTGCGCAACAGTTTCAGGCTCTCGACCGCGCAGTTGTTGGACAGGAAGAAGTAGTTGCCGTCGTAGCTCCAATGCATCTCGGCGGCGTGTTCGACCACGTCTGCAATTTCACCGCGCGACAGATTGAGCGGCACCGAGGCCAGGCTGCGCAATTCGGTTTTGGTGTATTCATCGATGACTTGCGACAGCGGCAACACGAAGAGTCGCGACGGGTACTTCCCGACCAGACCGTCCCAGCTCGACAGTTGTACGTCACCGACAAAGGCGCGGTAGGACAGCACCAGGGAATATTCCAGGTCCAGTCGACAGTCCGGCCCGCGTGGGCGACCGGGTGCACAGATCACCAGTCGCAACATGCTGTGACCCCAACGGCTGACCAGATTCTGGTTGGCTTCGGCCAGCAGGTAGTCGACGGCGTAGACCCTTTCCGGATCGACCTGGCCCAGCGGTTGTTTGGCGAAGTCGTTGCCGGCGTTCAGGAAGGCGAAGGACTGGGCGCAATTGTCCTTGGCCGGTGGAGCCCAGCCGAAGTGTTCCTGGTAATAACGGTACAGCGCCGGGCGGCGGCAGGCGTAACTCGGATCGAGGAGGAAGTACTCCATGTTGACCGCGACGAACTCCTTGGGGCTGCTCGTCTCGTAGAGGTCCGGGCTGCGGGAGATCTGACGGTTGTGCTGTTCGCGTTCACCGCGACGACCGACGTATTGCGGCCAGCCGGCAAGGTCCAGCAGGCGCGGATCGTCGCTCAAGGTGAAACGACGGTCAGTCTGGCCACGGCATTGATCGGGAATACCGACGAGGCCCGAACTGTTGTTCTGTCTCGTACAGCGCTGGATCAGTAAGCGCTCGGCACTTGTCCACAAGCGCGCACGGTCATAAATATGCGTGAGTTCATGCAGCACCGTTGCGAGCATTTCACGGCGTACGGTGCCGTGGGGACGATTGGTTTTTTGAGTGGCTGCGCTGCCGTCGACCAGCCCCTTGAGCAGGTTGCGATTGAGGTTCAGCTCTGAAACCAGGGACGCCTCTCCATAGGCGTTGCCGGGCATTTCGTTGGTCCAGCCAACATCAACCCGGCGATCCAGTTGCTGGATGAAGCGCGGCGGCAATGCTTGTATCGCTTCATCCAGCAGTGCCTGGCTGGCCTGTTGTTCTGCCGGGCTAAGACCGTCAGTGATGAGGTGCAATTGCAGGCTGGCCTGAGCCGTGTTGCCGAGCAGTAATACGGTGGCTGCCAGTAGCCAGGCAGTGAGCGTCCTCACAGTGCGAGGATGGCTTCGGCGAGTACCTGATCACTGGCGTCGCGAGCTTCCGGCACGCGGGTGCGCAAGGTGTCAAAAGCGGCTTCCAGATGTGCGCCACGGATATCGCCGTTACTGGCGACGAAACTGGCCGCGTCATCATGGGCTTCGCGCACGACTTTCAGGTCACGAATCGAGGTGGTGGTGTCGGAGGTGAAATCGAGTGTGCGCCGGGAGGCGCGAATGATCATGTTACTGGTGGCTTCCAGGGTGTGTGCCTGGGCCACGTCAGCCAACAGCAACAGGCCAAGGGTGGCAGCAATCAGCGGGCTACGCATGGAACGGCTCCGGAAGAACAGGGATAACTATTGGACGAGAATTGCCTGTGCCAGTTCAAGGTCGCTGGCATGAAGTTTTGGCTGGGTCTGGCGCAGGTAAATCAGGGCGGACTCCAGTTGCGCTCCTCTGCCCGGAACAGAGCCAGCGCTGAGCAAACGGGGCCCATTGTGGGAGCCCCGTTTCCTATGTCGATCAGATGGCCAGAATGGCTTGAGCCAGCTGTGCGTCAGTGGCTTTCAACTGTGGAGCCTGTGTGTGGATGTAGTCGAGAGCACTTTCCAGGCGGACGCCACGGATGGCGCCTTCGCTGGCCACGAAACTGGCAGCGTCATCACGGGCGGCGCGAACGATCTTCTTGTCACGCAGCGAAGACGAGAGGTCGGATGTGGCGTCGGAGCTGTCCTTGAGTGCACCGACGACAGTGTCAGTGGTGACAATGAAGCTGGAGGCATGCGAATTGGCAGCCACGGCCAGCAGGGCTGCAGCGCTGAGCAGACGAAGACGGGACATGGGGTAACTCCTGTGAATGAACCATAAATAGTGGCGCCAAGAAAAACACTGGGCAGCCACTGCGCGTTGCGTAATGTCTGAGTGATCAGACGTGCCCTGCGCAGAGCTCGCCACGTTGTCCTTGGATATTAGGCCGTTGTTCAACCGTTCGAATAGCCTTGTCACCTCATCTAGACACGGTTAGCGCCAAAAAGGTTTGCACAGTTCGACCAGTCGATCAGAGTGGCTGATACCCATGTCAGACAGCTGCTGGTCATTGAGTTCCGCTAGCAGGCGGCGGGTTCTGGCCCTTTCCATGCTACGACCGGTAGCGGTGATCAATCGGGCCAGGAGCTTGAGGACAGAGGGCCGGCGAGTACGCGGGAGCGAAATATCAAGTAACCGATTCATGGTGTATTCCTCGCGGTGGGGCCGATTGAACAGCCTTGGGACACCATGTTGGTCGCTTCGCCGTCGCCGGAGCAGCTACACCCGCGTTAAATTGTACTGGTTAAGTTATGTATTTATTCAAACTGTATCTGTTCTGCGATTACCCTTCTGTACTGTCTGTTTTCCAGCCCTGAAACGACAAAACCCGTCGTGGTTTCCCACGACGGGTTTTGTGTGTTCAATTCGGGGTGCTGGCGGTGGACCCGGAGGGTCAGGGCCAGCGACGCTAACTTAGCGCCAGAACGGCTTGCTCAGCTCTTCGTAGCGTTGTGCTTCGCTAATCCCGGCGTCAGCCAGCAGACGCGAATCCAGACGAGCCAGTTGGTGGCGGCTGGAGATGCGGCGCTGCCACAGCATCAGGTTGGCGATAACGCGAAGAGGCATAGCAGCCTGGTTTTTTGCAGCGTTGTCTTCGAAGAACAGTTCGGAACTGAGTGTACGTTCCATGGTTGACATCCTTCCGCTTATGGCGGGATTAGGTAGTGGTTTAACTGATGCCAATGATCCTCTCGTTTGGCCAGTCTCTCTAGATACAGTTCACCTGTATTGTGAGGGACCAGTTAACTGTTAATAGGTGCTGTACTGCTCGAAAACGAGGCAACTGTACCTGTCAGCACTTTTATGGTGCGTTTTTTGGTGATTTGCTCAGAAGTGTAGGCAATTACGGTAGGAAGTGACCGGTACAGCAGTACAGTTTTTGAAGGATATTAGAGTGGCAATGGCGAGCTGACGAAATTGTGTTTGCGTCAGCTGCCATCTGTATTAATTACACGGCGAGCATTCTTCCGGTTTCTTCCAGGTTCATGTGCCAGCTGAGGGCATCGCGCAGGATGTGCGGGGTATGTCCGCCGACGGCGCAGGCCGCCTCGAAGTAGGTATTCAACGCTTCGCGGTAGTCCGGGTGCACGCAGTTGTCGATCACCACCCGCGCCCGCTCCCGTGGCGCCAGGCCCCGCAAGTCGGCAAGGCCGATCTCGGTAACGAGGATGTCGACGTCATGCTCGGTGTGGTCAACGTGGCTGACCATCGGCACCACACTGGAAATCGCCCCGCCCTTGGCAATCGACTTGGTGACGAAGATCGCCAGGTGCGCGTTGCGGGCGAAGTCGCCGGAACCACCGATGCCATTCATCATCCGCGTACCGCAGACGTGGGTGGAGTTGACGTTGCCGTACAGGTCGAACTCCAGCGCGGTGTTGATGCCAATGATGCCCAGGCGACGAACCACTTCCGGGTGGTTGGAGATCTCCTGCGGGCGCAGCACCAGTTTGTCCTTGTAGCGCGCAAGATTGCCGAACACATCGGCATTGCGACGGCTCGACAGGGTGATCGAGCTGCCCGAGGCGAAGCTCAGTTTTCCGGCGTCGATCAGGTCGAAGGTCGAGTCCTGCAGGACTTCGGAGTACATGGTCAGGTCTTCGAACGGCGAATCAATCAGCCCGCACATCACCGAGTTGGCGATGCTGCCGATACCTGCCTGCAGCGGACCGAGCTTGTTGGTCATGCGCCCTGCCTCCACTTCCTGTTTGAAGAAGTCGATCAGATGGTCGGCGATGGCCTGGGTGTCGCTGTCCGGTGGCAACACCGTGGACGGCGAGTCGGACTGGTTGGTGATGACGATGGCGACGATTTTTTCCGGTGGAATCGGGATGGCGGTGCTGCCGATGCGGTCGTCGACCTTGACCAGCGGAATAGGCGTGCGGGTCGGACGGTAGGTCGGGATATAGATGTCGTGCAGACCTTCCAGATTCGGGTTGTGCGCCAGGTTGATCTCGATGATCACGTGTTTGGCGAAAATCGCGAAGCTGGCCGAGTTGCCGACCGAGGTGGTGGGCACTATATGGCCAAGCTCTGTGATCGCTACCGCCTCAATCACCGCGATGTCCGGCAGTTTGAGTTGCTGGTTGCGCAGTTGCTCCACGGTTTCCGACAGGTGCTGGTCGATAAACATCACCTCGCCAGTGTTGATCGCCTTGCGCAGGGTGCTGTCGACCTGAAACGGCATCCGGCGGGCCAGCACACCGGCTTCGGTCAGTTGTTTGTCGAGGTCGTTGCCCAGGCTGGCGCCGGTCATCAGGCTGATTTTCAGCGGCGTGACCTTGGCGCGTTCGGCCAGTGCATGGGGTACGGCTTTGGCTTCGCCAGCGCGGGTGAACCCGCTCATGCCGACGGTCATACCGTCCTGAATCAGAGCGGCAGCGTCAGCGGCGCTCATTACCTTATCCAACAACGAAGGCAAGCGGATACGATCACGGTACATGGATTGTTATCTCGGGCAACGGAGGCAAGATGTTCAGTCTAATGATTTCAAAAAAATTCTCCCCGCGACCATGGTCGAATGCCGGGCCCTGATTTATGGCCTTTGATCGGGTTTGCGCAGTTAATCTAGTGTGCAATAAAAAACCCCAGCCTACTAAGGCCGGGGTTTTTGGTTTTGCTGCTTGCGCCGTTTTTATTCGACGGCTTTAACCATGTCTTCGATGACTTTCTTCGCGTCGCCGAAGACCATCATGGTTTTGTCCAGGTAGAACAGTTCGTTGTCCAGACCGGCATAACCGCTGGCCATCGAGCGCTTGTTGACGATGATGGTCTTGGCCTTGAAGGCTTCGAGAATCGGCATGCCGGCGATTGGCGATTTTGGATCGTTCTTCGCCGCCGGGTTGACCACGTCGTTGGCGCCGAGCACCAGCACCACGTCGGCCTGGCCGAACTCGGAGTTGATGTCTTCCATCTCGAACACCTGGTCGTAAGGCACTTCAGCCTCGGCCAGCAGCACGTTCATGTGGCCGGGCATACGACCCGCTACCGGGTGGATCGCATACTTCACGGTCACGCCACGGTGGGTCAGCTTCTCGGTCAGCTCTTTAAGCGCGTGCTGCGCCCGTGCTACCGCCAGGCCATAGCCTGGAACGATGATCACGGTGTCGGCGTTGGTCAGCAGGAAGGTTGCATCGTCTGCCGAGCCGGATTTCACCGGGCGGGCTTCTTTCGAGCCAGCCGGGCCAGCCGCGTCTACGTTGTTGCCGAAGCCACCGAGCAGTACGTTGAAGAACGAACGGTTCATCGCCTTGCACATGATGTACGAGAGGATCGCACCGGACGAA
Source organism: Pseudomonas sp. GW822-FHT02D10 (assembly GCF_058802345.1). NCBI lineage: Bacteria > Pseudomonadati > Pseudomonadota > Gammaproteobacteria > Pseudomonadales > Pseudomonadaceae > Pseudomonas > Pseudomonas sp. GW822-FHT02D10. The sequence continues at coordinate 11,246 of NZ_JBXAOB010000002.1, read as the reverse complement.
CCGACCAGGGAGCCGGCAATGATCAGCATCGAGTTGTTCAGCGAGAAGCCGATCCCCGCTGCTGCCCAGCCGGAGTAGCTGTTGAGCATCGACACCACGACCGGCATGTCTGCACCGCCGATCGGGATGATGATCAGCACGCCCAGCACGAAGGCCAGGGCCAGCATCAGGGCGAAGGCGCCGAGGTTACCGGTCGACATGAAGGTAATGCCCAGGCCCAGTGTCGCCAGACCCAACAGCAGGTTCAGTTTGTGCTGACCACCGAACTGTACCGGTGCGCCCTGGAACAGGCGGAACTTGTACTTGCCTGACAGCTTGCCGAACGCGATCACCGAACCGGAGAAGGTAATGGCACCGATCGCCGCGCCCAGGAACAGCTCCAGGCGGTTACCGGCCGGAATCGAATCGCCCAGCTGTTTGACGATGCCCAGCGACTGCGGCTCGACCACGGCGGCGATGGCGATGAACACGGCAGCCATACCGATCATGCTGTGCATGAAGGCGACCAGTTCCGGCATCTTGGTCATTTCAACGCGTTTGGCCATGATCGAACCGGCGGTGCCGCCGATCAGCAGGCCGACGATCACGTAGCCGATACCAGCGGTGGCCAGTTCAGAGCCGAGTTTGAACACCAGACCGACGGTGGTGACGATGGCCAGCGCCATGCCGAGCATGCCGTACACATTGCCGCGTCGCGACGAGGTCGGGTGCGACAGGCCTTTGAGGGCCTGGATGAAGCAGATCGACGCGATCAAGTAGAGCGTCGTTACGAGGTTCATGCTCATTACTTGGGCGCCTCTTCTTTTACGGCTTTCGGGGCTTTTTTCTTGAACATCTCAAGCATTCTGCGGGTCACCAGGAAACCACCGAACACGTTGACCGCAGCCAGAGCCACAGCGAGGGTGCCCATGGTCTTGCCCAGTGGCGTCACGGTCAGCGCCGCCGCCAGCATGGCGCCGACGATCACGATCGCCGAAATGGCGTTAGTGACTGCCATCAGGGGTGTGTGCAGCGCGGGTGTAACGTTCCAGACCACGTGATAACCGACATAAATCGCCAGCACGAAGATGATCAGGTTGTAGATACCGGGGGAGATAAGCTCTTCCATCGTCTGAATCCCTGCTTAGGCGTTTTTGCGGATGACTTGGCCGTCGCGGCACATCAGGCACGCTGCGACGATGTCGTCTTCTAGGTTGATCTGGAATTGGCCTTCAGGTGTGAAGACCAGCTTCAGGAAGTCCAGCAGGTTGCGGGCATACAGCGCTGAGGCGTCTGCACCGACCTGGGCTGCCAGGTTGGTCGGGCCGGCAATGGTCACGCCGTGCGCGACGATCACCTGGTCGGCTACGGTCAGCGGGCAGTTACCGCCCTGGGCCGCCGCGAGGTCGATGACCACCGAACCTGGTTTCATCTGCGCGACAGTTTCAGCGCTCAGCAATACCGGTGCCTTGCGGCCGGGAATCAGTGCGGTGGTGATGACGATGTCGGCTTGCTTGGCGCGTTCGTGCACAGCCAGGGCCTGACGTTGCATCCAGCTGGCCGGCATGGGCCGTGCGTAACCGCCGACACCGACGGCGCATTCGCGTTCTTCATCGGTCTCGTACGGGACGTCGACAAACTTGGCGCCGAGGGATTCGATCTGTTCCTTCACCGCTGGACGCACGTCGGACGCTTCAATCACCGCGCCCAGACGCTTGGCGGTGGCGATCGCCTGCAAGCCAGCCACGCCGGCGCCGAGGATCAGCACGCGAGCGGCTTTCACGGTGCCTGCTGCCGTCATCAACATCGGCATGAAGCGCGGATAGTGATGGGCGGCCAACAACACCGCTTTATAGCCGGCAATGTTGGCTTGCGAGGACAGCACATCAAGGCTTTGCGCGCGGGAGGTGCGCGGAGCCGCTTCCAGGGAGAACGCGGTAATGCCGCACTCGGCCAGTTTGGCGATGGTTTCGTTGCTGAACGGGTTGAGCATGCCAACTAGCACGGTGCCGCGTTTGATCAGGGTCAGTTCGCTGTCGCTGGGTGCTACGACCTTGAGAATCAGCTCTGCGCCAAATGCATCGTTGGCACTGCCAATCATTGCGCCTGCCGCTTCATAAGCACTGTCGACAACGCTGGCATTAATGCCGGCACCGCTTTGCACAGTGACTTTATGACCCTGGCCGATCAGCTTCTTGATGGTTTCCGGGGTTGCAGCAACCCGCGTTTCACCGGTCTGGGTTTCGAGAGGAACACCAATGTGCACGTCAAATCTCCTGCTTGATCTTATTGCTTTTGATCTTTCTTGGAAGGCCAGCGCACTGCGGAGGGTGCGACTGGGGCGGCCGATCAGCACGATCCCGCCGTATTTCGGGCGGGGCGCGGCATTTTGCAGGCGAACTTTGTGGCCTTCAAGGGATTATGACGGGTGACGGAAAATTAACTACAAGTCACCCCGTGACCGAATGTCGCAGTGACCGCCTAAACCCCTTGCAGGCCGTGCCTTGTAAGGATTTTTGCCGAAATTCAAGAATTTACACATCGGCGCTGTGAATGACGCAGTATTGCTTTGAATCAGAACCTCAAAGCCACGCCGTTAGGCGCTTGTGGGACGATTGTGCATTCAATGGGCACAGTCTGCTTAAATGCGACAAATAGTTACATCTGTAGTGCTTTGATTTTACTGACTACTAGGTCAGTTAATGCTGGATAAGCCCTGCCCCTCTAGGTTGTAGCTGCGTGCCTGGTTAACCAGCCAATCGCGAAATGCGCGTAAAGAGGCTGATTCGACCTTTCGGTCAGGAATCATCAGGTAATAGGCCTTGATGCTCGACAGGGCCTGAGGGTTGGCAATCACCAGTCGTTTCTCCGCCAACTCACGTTGAATCAGGAACGGTGGGATCAGTGCGATGCCCATGTCATGCATCGCTGCCTGAGCCAGCATGGAGAATAGCTCGTAACGCGGACCTGTCATGTCGCGAGGGACATTCAGGTGCTGTGAGTCGAACCACTGGCGCCAGGCGTAAGGGCGCGTGGTCTGCTGCAGTAGCGGCAGGTCGGCAATCACTTCAGCGCTGAGGTGAGCGCGATCAGCGAGTAACGCTGGGCTGCACACCGGCATCGGATTCTCGCCCATCAGCCTGTGGGATTCGGTGCCGGACCAGTCGGCGTCACCAAAGTAGATCGCGGCGTCAAAGTCGGTGTTGGCAAACAGAAAGGGTCGTGTGCGGTTGGTCAGGTTGACCGTGACTTCCGGATGTTGCTGCTGGAAGTCCTTGAGTCGTGGCAGCAGCCATTGAGTGCCGAAGGTCGGCACCACCGCCAGTTCGATGACGTTAGCGCCCTGCTGACCCATCACCGACAGTGTGTCTCGTTCAACGGCATCCAGTTGGGTTGCGACTCGCCGGCTGTAGGAAAGCCCTGCTTCGGTCAGCTTCACGCCGCGTCGTGAGCGTCGGAACAGTTCGACGCTGAGGAACTCCTCCAGGCCGGCGATCTGTCGGCATATCGCTCCTTGGGTCAGCGATAGTTCTTGAGCCGCCTTGGTAAAGCTCTCATGACGGGCTGCCGCTTCGAAACTGATCAGTGCAGCGGTGCTGGGTATCTTTCTGCGCATATACGGCAACCTCACTAATAGTTTGCATAGATGCCGTTTAAGGCTATTACGGAGTGAGAAATTAGCACAACAGTATGCAAAATCCTCGTTTGCCCAATGCAGAAACGGCGCCTAGGATCAGTCCACGATATTTGACCTACTTCGCGAGGACTCTCTCATGGCCGGTAAAGCTAGCTTCAACTGGATCGATCCCCTGCTGCTGGATCAACAGCTCACCGAAGAAGAGCGCATGGTGCGCGACACCGCCGCTCAGTTTGCTCAGGACAAGCTGGCGCCACGTGTTCTGGAAGCTTTCCGTCATGAGAAAACCGATCCGGCGATCTTCCGCGAAATGGGTGAGATCGGCTTGCTGGGTGCGACCATTCCTGAGCAGTACGGCGGCAGCGGTCTGAACTATGTCAGCTACGGCCTGATTGCCCGTGAGGTCGAGCGCGTCGACTCCGGCTATCGCTCGATGATGAGCGTGCAGTCTTCGCTGGTCATGGTGCCGATCAACGAGTTTGGCACCGAAGCCCAGAAACAGAAGTACCTGCCGAAGCTGGCTACCGGTGAGTGGATCGGTTGCTTCGGTCTGACCGAGCCGAACCATGGTTCCGATCCGGGTTCGATGATCACTCGTGCGCGCAAAGTGGAAGGCGGCTACAGCCTGACCGGCAGCAAGATGTGGATCACTAACAGCCCGATCGCTGACGTATTCGTGGTTTGGGGCAAGGATGATGCCGGCGATATCCGTGGCTTCGTTCTGGAGAAAGGCTGGAAAGGCCTGAGCGCTCCGGCGATCCACGGCAAGGTCGGTCTGCGCGCCTCCATCACTGGCGAGATCGTGATGGACAACGTATTCGTTCCCGAAGAGAACATCTTCCCGGATGTCCGCGGTTTGAAAGGCCCTTTTACCTGCCTTAACTCTGCACGTTATGGTATCTCCTGGGGCGCTCTGGGGGCGGCCGAGTTCTGCTGGCATACCGCTCGCCAATACACACTGGACCGTCAGCAGTTTGGTCGGCCTTTGGCTGCCACCCAGTTGATCCAGAAGAAGCTGGCGGACATGCAGACTGAAATCACTCTGGCCTTGCAAGGCTGCCTGCGTCTGGGGCGTATGAAAGATGAGGGCACGGCCGCCGTCGAAATTACCTCGATGATGAAGCGCAACTCTTGCGGCAAGTCGTTGGACATCGCCCGTATGGCTCGCGATATGTTGGGTGGCAATGGCATCTCCGACGAGTTCGGTGTTGCGCGTCACCTGGTCAACCTTGAGGTGGTGAATACCTACGAAGGGACTCACGACGTTCACGCGCTGATTCTGGGTCGCGCGCAGACCGGTCTCCAGGCGTTCTATTAATAGGAGAGCGGCCATGGGTGCGTTATCGCATTTGCGGGTACTGGATTTATCGCGAGTATTGGCCGGGCCTTGGGCCGGGCAGATCCTCGCGGATCTCGGTGCCGAGGTTATAAAGGTCGAGCGCCCGGGCAATGGCGATGACACTCGCGCTTGGGGGCCGCCCTTCCTTAAGGACGCTTACGGCGAGAACACCAGCGAGGCGGCTTACTACTTGTCGGCCAATCGTAACAAGCAGTCGGTGACCATCGACTTTACTCAGGCCGAAGGCCAGCGTCTGGTTCGTGAGCTGGCGGCGAAGTCCGACATCCTGATCGAGAACTTCAAGGTCGGTGGTCTGGCGGCTTATGGGTTGGATTACGAGTCGCTCAAAGCTATCAACCCTGATCTGATTTATTGCTCGATTACGGGTTTCGGTCAGACCGGTCCTTATGCCAAGCGTGCTGGCTATGACTTCATGATCCAGGGCCTGGGTGGCTTGATGAGTCTGACCGGTCGCCCTGAGGGTGATGAAGGTGCCGGGCCGGTAAAAGTCGGTGTGGCGCTGACGGATATTCTGACAGGGCTCTACTCGACGGTCGCGATCCTGGCGGCGCTGGCTCACCGGGAGCATGAGGGTGGTGGTCAGCACATCGACATGGCGCTGTTGGACGTTCAGGTGGCATGTCTTGCTAATCAGGCGATGAACTACCTGACTACTGGTATTGCACCCAAGCGCTTGGGTAACGCTCACCCAAACATCGTTCCCTACCAGGACTTCCCGACGGCGGATGGTGACTTCATTCTGACAGTGGGTAATGACGGGCAATTCCGCAAGTTCGCGGAAGTGGCTGGCCAACCGCAGTGGGCGGATGATCCTCGGTTCGCGACGAACAAGCTTCGCGTTGCGAATCGTGCGGTGCTGATCCCGCTGATTCGCCAGGCTACGGTCTTCAAGACCACTGTCGAATGGGTGGCGCAACTGGAACAGGCAGGTGTGCCGTGCGGGCCGATCAATGATCTGTCGCAGGTGTTTGCCGATCCACAGGTTAAAGCGCGTGGTCTGGCGATCGAACTTCCTCATGCGCTGGCTGGGTTGGTGCCGCAGGTTGCCAGTCCCATTCGCTTGTCTGAGACGCCAGTGGAGTACCGTAGCGCCCCTCCTCTATTGGGTGAGCACACGCTTGAGGTTCTGCAGCGAGTGCTGGGTCTTGAGGCTGCCGCCGTTGCTGCTTTTAAAGAGGCTGGAGTGCTCTGAGGGTTCCTTCTATATAGAAGCGGTGTTTCCCCCTCTCTATATAGAGAGGGGGAAACGCTGTTTTTTCGGGTTTCTGCAACTCATTGATAGAAAAGCAAAATTAAGTGTTGACGGCAGATTCTGGACGTCTATAATTCGCCCCACTTCCGGCGCAGTCGAAACGGAAAACTCCTTGGTAAACAAAGAGTTATGCAGTTTTCGGCAGCGGTTACGCTTCAGTTCATCGAAGCCTGAAGGAGTTGGTAAGGCCGTGTGTTGTCGCCTTATTGACGGTTCGATCTTCTCGGTCGAAAGCGGAGAAAAAGAGGTGTTGACAGCAGCGAGTAACGCTGTAGAATTCGCCTCCCGCTAACGAGAGATCGGAAGCGCAAGTGGTTGAAGTTACAAAGGAAACTTTGAAAGCTTCTGAAAATAACCGCTTGACAGCAACAGAGGCTGCTGTAGAATGCGCGCCTCGGTTGAGACGAAAGATCTTAACCAACCGCTCTTTAACAACTGAATCAAGCAATTCGTGTGGGTGCTTGTGCAGTCAGACTGATAGTCAACAAGATTATCAGCATCACAAGTTACTCCGCGAGAAATCAAAGATGTAACCAACGATTGCTGAGCCAAGTTTAGGGTTTCTTAAAAACCCAAAGATGTTTGAACTGAAGAGTTTGATCATGGCTCAGATTGAACGCTGGCGGCAGGCCTAACACATGCAAGTCGAGCGGCAGCACGGGTACTTGTACCTGGTGGCGAGCGGCGGACGGGTGAGTAATGCCTAGGAATCTGCCTGGTAGTGGGGGATAACGCTCGGAAACGGACGCTAATACCGCATACGTCCTACGGGAGAAAGCAGGGGACCTTCGGGCCTTGCGCTATCAGATGAGCCTAGGTCGGATTAGCTAGTTGGTGAGGTAATGGCTCACCAAGGCGACGATCCGTAACTGGTCTGAGAGGATGATCAGTCACACTGGAACTGAGACACGGTCCAGACTCCTACGGGAGGCAGCAGTGGGGAATATTGGACAATGGGCGAAAGCCTGATCCAGCCATGCCGCGTGTGTGAAGAAGGTCTTCGGATTGTAAAGCACTTTAAGTTGGGAGGAAGGGCAGTTACCTAATACGTGATTGTTTTGACGTTACCGACAGAATAAGCACCGGCTAACTCTGTGCCAGCAGCCGCGGTAATACAGAGGGTGCAAGCGTTAATCGGAATTACTGGGCGTAAAGCGCGCGTAGGTGGTTCGTTAAGTTGGATGTGAAATCCCCGGGCTCAACCTGGGAACTGCATTCAAAACTGTCGAGCTAGAGTATGGTAGAGGGTGGTGGAATTTCCTGTGTAGCGGTGAAATGCGTAGATATAGGAAGGAACACCAGTGGCGAAGGCGACCACCTGGACTGATACTGACACTGAGGTGCGAAAGCGTGGGGAGCAAACAGGATTAGATACCCTGGTAGTCCACGCCGTAAACGATGTCAACTAGCCGTTGGGAGCCTTGAGCTCTTAGTGGCGCAGCTAACGCATTAAGTTGACCGCCTGGGGAGTACGGCCGCAAGGTTAAAACTCAAATGAATTGACGGGGGCCCGCACAAGCGGTGGAGCATGTGGTTTAATTCGAAGCAACGCGAAGAACCTTACCAGGCCTTGACATCCAATGAACT